>JAJEDY010000059.1 GCA_022821275.1 Candidatus Latescibacterota bacterium
GGCATATATACAGATACAAACCGATGAGTCTATCTTGCCAATCCATCGCGTTCTTGCTCCTTTTTAAGGGTTGATGATTGCTTTGACTACTCAATCATCTGGCAAGAACGCGATCTTTTCAACTCTTTATTCGCATTATTAACAGATCGAATATGTCCTCTTCCCATTCCCCTGTGGTATTTTGTAGCGTGTTGCAGGCATTCCGCAACCTTTCCAAATCATCCATTGCTTTCCTCTATCTGAAAGTAACCGAAAAAGGGAAAAGGGATTGCCCTGACGTCTTCGGACAATCCCTCAAGACTTATCTCTCTAACAACTCAATCTCATACCCATCGGGATCATCGACAAACGCCATTTTGCGACCCGTGGGGAATGTTTCTCGCCAATCGCCGGGCCAAATTTCGAGTCCTTTTTTCTCCAACTCATCGCAAAAGGCAATCAAATCGGGCACGCCGATCGCGAAATGCATCAAATCTTCGGGCACATTCAACTCGTAATCATCGGAATACGTCAATTCCAGCGTATGCTCGTTGCCCGGCAATTCCAGATGGCAAATCTGATTGCCCGCTGGCGACTTCTCCGAACGACTCGCCACTACAAAACCAAAATGATCGCAATAATACTGGATCGACTTATCCAAATCGCTCACGCGAATGCGCGTATGAAGAAATACAGCCATGGTAAACTCCTTTGAAAAATGAAAAATGCGATTTACAACTGTTGTGATAACTATCTAAGATACATAGGAATGAGATAAAGAGAAAGACAAAGAAGGGGCTGGGGGCTAAAACAAAAAAACAGGTTGCGCACAAAGCGGAACCTGATTGGCAAAACAGAGCAAAGGGAAATATTAGACTATGGAATACGTCGCTGGTGATGGGGGTTTGGCCTTCTGTCCGGGTTTTATACCCAGGGCGCGTTGCACCCGTCTTATAGCGATACGATAGTGACTTTGTACAGCACTTTTTGAAATCTCTAAAAGCAGCGCAATCTCTGCATAAGTCTTGCCCTGCGAGCGCAGCAGCAAAACCTCGTACTTGCGCCCTACCAACACCGTCTCGATGACATCTTTAACCTGAGCCAAACGCACGGGATCTGCCTCGCCGGGCATTAAATGGGAGATATGACACGGCGCGCCATTTTCCTGCAAACTATCGGAAAGACGAGCGATATCTTCTGGCGCAAAACAAATCTCTCGCACCGTGTTATAATGTATTCTTTCGCGCTTCATAGCATTTCGTAAAAGTGATAAACCTCGTAAATTTTCGAAAATCAGGACGCCGTAATTTAGCGTTTTCCCCCCCACTTGGCAAGAAAAAATACCTTAGTACAAGCCAGAAATTACATTTCTATTAAAATTGTGCCCACCTCGCAAACATCTTGACGAAAAATAATTTATGCTTAAATAAAAAGACAAAACACTGGACGATTGATCACCAATCCCAAATATGGAGTCCTTATGCTACGTGTATGTGTCATCGGGCTGGGACCTATTGGCAACCGGCACGCTGATATTTATGTTGAAAACCCACTATCCGAGCTTGTAGGTGTATGCGACATTGACGAAACCCGCGCCAATGCGGCCGCCCAACGCTTGGGCGTCACCGCTTTTTACAATGTCCCCAAAATGCTTGAAGAACTCAAACCCGATGTGGTAAGCGTAGCCACGGGCGGATATGAATACAGTAGCGATCACTACGCACCCACGATACAAGCCCTCGAAGCCGGCTGTCACGTCCTGGGCGAAAAACCCATCTCAAATAATATTTCACACGGCGAAGAAATGGTCGCCAAAGCAAAAGAAATGGATGTGTGCTACGGCATTGACCTCAACCACCGCTTTACCCCGGCTGCCCGTCTTGCAAAAAAATGGGTCGATGAAGGGCGCCTGGGACATCTGCTCTTTATCAATATGGCGATGTGGATCATGAACCCGGCGGAAAGTTCGCCGTATTATCATCTCAAAGCACTTCACCCACACACCATTGACGTCATGCGCTATTTCTGCGGCGACATCGAAGCGGTTCAATGTTTCGCCACCAAAGCACCGGGACGCCAAATATGGTCCACCGCACAGTTCAATATGCGTTTTAAAAACGGCGTGGTCGGCTCACTCACCGGCAGTTACGACATCGAGCGCGGACACCCTATGGAACGCTGTGAAGTTGCCGGGACAGGCGGCCGCTTCGTACTCGAAGACATGTGGCACGAACTCACGCTCTACCCGGCGGGCAACCTCGAAAAAACTGTGTACACAGACCCGGCCTTTGGAGGATTTGGCGACTTTATCGACACCTTTCGAGATCGCATCGGCACATTTCTCCGCCAAGTCAGCGATGGGGTTGCACCCGAAGACATCGACGGCTCGGGCGAAGAGGGTCTCGCCGCGCAAAAAGTCATCGCCGCAGCCATTGAATCGCTCGACACCGAAACCGTTGTTTACGTAAAATAGGAATATTTATGGATAAAGTCAGAGTTGGCGTCATCAGCCACGCACACGGACACATCAACACATATTGCGGACAAATGCAGCATTATCGCGATGTCGAACTCATCGCCACATGGGACGATAACAAAGACCGCGGGCGCGAAAACGCCGAAAAATTCGACATGGAATTTCGCTCATCAGCAGACGCCGTACTCGACGACCCAAACATCGACACCGTCATGATCGGCATAGAAACCAATCGCCACGCAGAATACGCGCTGATGGCCGCTCAGGCGGGTAAAAACATCCTGCTTCAAAAACCCATGGCCACCACCCTTGAAGATTGCGACCGCATCATCGAAGCCGTAAATAAATCGGGAGTCAAATTCAGCATGGCCTTTCAGATGAGACAGGACCCCGTCAACCGAAAAATTAAGGAACTCGTTGACAAGGGCATCGTCGGGAATATCGCAGTTGTTCGCCGAAGACATTGTATCCCCGTATTGCTCAATCCCCACTTTGTCACTGGCGCATCCAGATGGCACGTCGATCCCATTGCCAATATTGGAATGTACTTCGACGACGCCACCCATGCCGCCGACTGGTTCTACTGGATCTTTGGCCGCCCCGTCTCAGTAATGGCCGAAATCGACAACATCGTAACAGATACAGCGCCCGACGATAACGGCGTCTCCATCTTCCGTTTTGCAACCGGCATGATGGGCATATTGTTCAATGGCTCCACCACTGCCGCAGGCGTCAACACCACTGAAATCTACGGCGCCGAAGGAACCATTGTTCAGGACTACGGCGATGCGCCTTCTACCTCTGCACCGCGATCGGAAGACGCCATTCCACTTAAATATATCCGTCGCGGTGATGACCGCTGGACCGAATACAAAATGGACATACCCAAAGGGCAGGGCGAGCGCATCGCCGCTATACCCCGCCCATTCATCAACTATATCCGCGGCCTGAGTGACGAGCGCGTCTCCCCAGAAGAGGGGCGCATCTCCGTTGAAATGATCCTCGGCGCGTATCAATCGGCAAAAGAAGGCAGAAGAGTCACATTCTAAAAAACGTGGGACTGGAGACTGGGGGCTGGTGAGTTGGGTGGTGTAATCTCCTCTTCCGTCTCACATCTCACGTCTCACCTTTAAAGGATAACCCAATGCAACAATCCTATCCCGATCTCGACACATACAAACGGGAAGTCTTCGCCCGCGAAGACGACCTGCTCAAAAACATCATGCCCGATGCTGCCGAACAGGGTATCCCGCGAATCTCAGTCAGTCCCGAAGCAGGGCAAACCCTGTATTTGCTCGCCAAAACAATCGGCGCTAAAAAAATCCTCGAATTTGGCGCACTCGCTGGCTATTCGGGTATCTGGCTCGCCCGCGCACTGCCCGAAGACGGACAATTCATTACCCTGGAAATTGAATCCAAACACGCCGAGATCACGCGGCGCAACTACGCAAAAGCCGGACTATCCGACCGGACAGACGTGCGATTAGGTGACGGCACAAGACTCATGCAAGACGCGATCCAGGACGGACCTTTTGACCTCATATTTATCGATGCAGACAAAGAAAGCTATCCCAAATACCTCGAATTTGCCCTTGAAAACACGCGCCCGGGCGGCCTCATCATCGCCGACAATGCCAATGGACACGGACATGCACACCGCGCACTGCCCGAAGGCGATGGTCGCCGCGGCATACAGGACTATAACCGCCGCGTAGCCGACCATCCCAAACTCATCTCCAACATCATCCCCGTAGGCGGCTGGCTCGCGGTCTCACTCGTTTTGGACTAAATCTAAGAACTGATCCTTGACCCTACCATTGCCCTCCTTTATATTTGAAAAAACGAATAGAGGTCGCGTCCATGGTCTATGAAGCCCAAATCGAAGGCATATTTATCGACCGCCAATTCGAAGAGCCGGTTGTTATGCTCAAACAAAAAGACGGCGACCACCGCGTACCAATATGGATTCAAATGGGCGAAATGTTTTGCCTTGCCCTTCAGATTGCAGGCGAAAATTTCAAACCGCCGCGTCCATTTGCACACGACCTGATCAAAACAGTTATTCAAAACCTGCAAGCCAGCGTTCAACATGCGCTCATCACAGACATTATAGACCACATCTATCGCGCGCAATTGCATCTCACCTCCCCTGGAATCCCTCTGGAACTCGACGCGCGCCCCAGCGACGCGATCTTGATGGCACTCAAATTTGACGCGCCAATATACATCGATGAAAAAGTCGTGAAAAAAAGTGCCGAATTGTCCAAAAACCATCCCCCTGAACGCCTTCAACAGAGACTTCAAAAACTGCATCCAGAAGATTTTATCAATTTTGTTCAATGAAAAAATTATCTACACTCCTGTTTCTCCTCCTCTTCTTTACCCAGGTATCGGGCGAGATGTACAGCCAGAAAGCCGAAACCCTCTTCCAACGCGCGATTGCCCATTATAATCAAGACAATTTGTCAGACGCCCGGGACGGATTTATAGAACTTATCGAACAACACCCCCCCAACCAGCGCACTTCTGCAGCGAGATTCATGCTGGCAAAATCGCATTACAAATTGAAAGCATACGATCTGGCTCTGACCGAGGCCATCGCGCTTCAACACCACTACCCGCGCAGCCGATACATCTCTGAAACCGATCTGATCATTGGTGACTGTTATTTCCACCAGCACCAGATTTACAACGCTGCCACACAATATGCGCGCGTACTCACCAGCAGCGCCGACACACGCCTCAAAGCGCGTGCAGCCGATCGCCTGGGCCAACTATCGGGCAGCGAAAAACTGCCCGATAGCGAGGTCGAAAATCTGAAAACCGATTTTAATCGCGCCATCATTGACGAAGCCATTGCCTTTGGCAAGGCGCACTGGCACATCAAACTCGACAATCTCGAAAAGGGCAACAAATACCTGAGTCTCTTTCTCGAACACCACCCAAATGGGCAATTTGCCGCGCTCGCGCGCCAAATCCTCCTGTCTGCGCGCCCAGCCCCCAGCCCCCAGCCCCCAGTTCCCAGCCCCCAAAATGCGCGCTATAAAATTGGTATCATCGCCCCATTGGGCACCCCAAGCGGCGAAGACCTTCGCAACGGCATCACACTTGCGAGAGACCGCAATCCACTCGCGTCTCACGACCAGATCGAATTGATATTTGAAGACTCCGAAGGCGACCCCATTCGCGCAGCACGCGCAGCGCAGCGCCTCGTTGAAGAACGCGATGTGCTCGCCATCATCGGCGCACTCACAAGCGCGGTAACCACGCCCATCGCAACCATGCTCAGTGCCCAAAAAGTACCCCTAATGGCTCCAACAGCCTCAGACGATGGCATTGCATCCCTCAGTCCCTATGTTTTTCAAGTCAATGCAACGCCGGGCGCACAGGGCAGGCACATTGCAGAACATGCCGTGAATAAACAGGGCTTGCGAACGCTGGCCTCACTCGCATCTCGAGATGATTATGGCCGAAGCATCGCCCGCGAATTTGCCACCAGAGCCGAAGACCTCGGCGCCGAAGTGCTCATTCAAGAATGGTACGAACCGGGCACTACGGATTATCGCCGCCAATTTGAACGCATCCGCAGCGCGGGACTGGCACTTCAAGCGCCCGACGATCTCGTTTCGGCAATTGACTCCTTAGTCCTCGGCAACATACACGTCGCCCCTCCCCCACCCGTCGCAGTTGATCCCGACACCGTGCAACTCGAAGTCGTCGAAGCCCTGGACGGCATCCTCATTGCCGGTGGTGCTGAAGACATCTTACTCATTGCCCCCCAATTTCACTCTGCCCTCGTCTCTTCTCAGGTACTCGGCAGCGATGGCTGGAACCACGATGAAGTGGCTCGCGATGGCGGAAATTATGTCGATGGCGCTATTTTTGTCGCGAAATATTACGACCAGAGCCATCTCGAATCCGTACAAAATTTCGTCAACGCGTACCGCTCGCGCTTTGGCAAAGAACAGAATATCGTCGCTGCCCTCGGATACGATGCCATGCTATCCATCCTGCACGGTATAAACGCGGGCGGCACCACCCGAGACCGCCTGCGAGAGCACCTTGAAACCCTCACGGAAATACCCGGTGCAACCGGCCAAATATCCTTTGGCAAAGGCCACAGGGAAAATGCCTGGATGTATATGCTCACCATCCGAAATCGCAGAATAGAACTGTATGAGAATCCGCAGATGGACGCAGATGGACGCAGATAAAAAAGAGAGACTGGGGGCTGGTCGGGAGCTTCTTAATTTTTAATTTTTAATTCTTCTGGCATACCGTTTGCTTAAGGTCTATTGCAGTAATAAAGCAACTCACTGTAAATACAGACTTTTACATCGCAAACGGTCCCAATGTCAGAACATATCTTTCACATCCGCACGCTCGCATGGCACATTGTGTTCACCCTGAGCCTCCCCGCGCTCCTATTCGCACAACCGCCCATTATCCACACCGAAAGCGAAGCCGAAGCATTTAACGACTTGTTGCGCGACCTCGAAGGCATACGTCTCGAGCTCAACCGCGCAAATGCGAAAGACCTGCTCATTCTGCCCGGTATCACCCCAGAACTCGCCCGACAAATCATCTCCCATCGCCCCTATCGCGACCTCGAAGAACTCGCCTATGTGCAGGGCTTATCTGAAGAACACATCGATCTCATCGCGCCCTACCTGACCATTGCCCCCCCGCGCCCCTGGCGGTTACAATACACATCCCGCATCTCGCGCCCTTCCAAACGCGCCAATAGCTTTAATGACCTGCGCCTCTATCAGCGGCTCCAAATCGTTTCGCCCGCACGTCTCTCCGCCTTTTTTCTGACCGAGCGAGACCCGGAAGAACCCGCCCTCACCGATTACGTCACAGGATATATTGCCCTGCCCCTTTCCCGCGTCAACATCATCATAGGAGACGTACGTCCCGAATGGGGACAGGGATTGCTCTTTTCCCGCCGCACCCGCAGTGCGACCGGCTTGAGCTATGCACGCACCCGCAATACCACGCGATTGGGCAACCGCACCAGCACAGAACACGGTGCCCTGCGCGGCATTTATCTGAGCGGCTCACACACCCATCTGTTCTGGAACCTGATGTATGGCCGAATGACATGGGATGCGACCTTTGGCTCTGACACGCGTATCTACACCAGCGGCCTTCACAATACCGAAACCTCACAAGCGCGCAAAAACGCGCTTCGCGAACGCCTCACAGGCACAAACATAGCCATTGGCTCCTCGCAAAAACACATTGGATTGACAATCCTCAACACGGCCTTCTCTCCTGTCGCGTCTGACACAGTCGGAGAATCCGCCGTACCGCGCAACGCCCGGGCAGGCATGTTATTCAGCCTCAACGCCCTCTACCGCACCGACCGCATCGCCCTCTTTGGCGAAATCACTCCCGAAGCTTTTATTACCGGTCTCGTTGCCGGCACGCCCATCCTGCGTCTCCACCTCATTGGCAGACGCTATGGCGCCAATTTCCACAGCTTGCACGGCGCACCTTATGCCGCCTATAGCTCTCCCCCCAACAACGAATGGGGCGCATTCTTTGGCCTGACCTATCGCATATCAAAACGCAAACGCCTCGATATCGCCCTCGACCGTCACGGTCAGATCATGCCAGAGAAAAGCGCACTGCCAGAACGGGGCAATCGCCTGAGGCTCAATTTTACCCACCGCTTCAGCAGGGGACTTTCTGCGCGTCTAACTGCAGATACCAGAAGCGCGACAAATCGCGTATCTCGCCAAAGCCTGCGCCTTGTGCTCACCTACAAACGCTCCGCCCGTGCCATGACTGCCTGGCTCCAACGCGCTCGCGCCGGTACATCGGGCAACGCCGCCGGACTTCGCCTTCAACTCGGCAAATCAACGGGCTTCTCCCTCGCATTATGGGCTACCCACCACAAAATCTCATCCTATAACGCGCGTATCTACGACGTTGAACCCGATGTCTGGGGTGGCATACGCCTGCTCACCCTCTCGGGTGAGGGCACCAATCGCGGCATACGCCTCACCTGGGCAACCGCGCATTTCCGCCTGTCAACGCGCTACAGCCACCACCGCACCTCCTCCTGGTCGGCACAACTCGACCTCAAGCGTTAGCTCCCTTCTCTTCTCCTACATATCATTTTTTAGTGGATAATTAAACGCTTACGTGTTATTATTCCCCTGATTAGAGCACAAAAATAACACGAACCAACGCCCGAAAGGAGGAAACCACAGGTAAGCTATTGTCACCTGTGCTCTGTATCTCATCAATTCAGTACGGGCACTTTGCGTGTCTCATTCACCCCCATCTGGAGGAAAAACCATGAAGTATCGACATCTCCCTCTGGTCCTCGCACTCCTCATTGCATGCAGCTATGGCGTGAGTGACGCAGGGCACCACCTGAAGAGCGAGCAAAAAAGCGAGAGCGCCGCTAAAAAAATGGAGCCAAAACCAGTCATGATCCCCGACGCCAATCTGCGGGCAGTCATTGCGGATTCCCTGAACATGGCGAGCGATGCGGTGATTACCACGGCTGACATGGCGAAATTGAGACGCCTTGTCGCGCAAAATGCAAACATCAGCGATTTGAGCGGACTCGAACATGCAAAAAATTTGACAGTACTGAACCTCGGTACTACGCGCGTAGAAAAAAAGGTCGTCAACAGCAACGCCGTCTCAGACCTTTCGGCACTTGCCGGTTTGAAAAAACTGAGAACGCTGAATCTGGCTCGCAATAATGTATCCGACGTCTCGGCACTTGCTAAATTAAACAACCTGAGAAACCTGAATCTCAGTGCGAACCGCAACGTTTCTGATATTTCGGCACTTTCTGGGGCGACCAAACTGAGAACGCTGAATGTCTCTGGCAACAAAGTCGCGGACATTTCAGCCGTGTCAGGCATGGCAGAGTTGAGAAACCTGAACCTCAGCAACAATAAAGTTGCAGACCTCGCACCGGCCGCTGGACTGGCCAATCTCGCAACACTGAGTATCAGGCGCAACGCTCTGGACGAGGCATCGATGAAGACGCATATTCCCGCCTTGACAAAAAAAGGCGTTAAGGTAAATACCGACAGTTAAATGCCTGTAAAACTCAGGTCATAACCAGACGAGTTCGTTCGGTAATGCCGGACGAACTCGTTGTCGTTAAAAACACATCATGAAATCAATCATTGCAATAATTATCCTCCTGCTAAGTACGCATACAGAAGCATTCACCCCCCCGGAGAGTGATCAAATTCTAACGACCCTGAAACCCGGCCACCCGCGTCTGATGATGGACGCGAACACCATCGCGCGCATCAAAAAACAAATCGCTCAAGATACGGTCGCCGCTAAAATCTACCGCCGGGTCAAGCGAGAAACACAAAAAATACTCGCGCAAAAACCATCGAAATACAGCATCCCGGACGGAAGGCGGTTGCTCTCCACCAGCCGTCGCGTGAAAGAGCGCGTGCGCCAACTCGCCTTTCTCTATCTCCTGGAGGGCGAACAACGCCATTTGGAACGCGCCTGGGCCGAACTCGAAGCCGCAGCGCAATTCAAAGACTGGAATCCCGATCACTTTCTCGACACCGCAGAAATGACTTATGCCTTTGCCGTTGGATACGACTGGTTATACGACCACTGGACAGAAGACCAGCGTAGCATCCTTCGCAACGCCATCGTCGAAAAGGGTCTCAAACCCGGCTTAAAAGGCTATCGCGAAAACGCCTGGTGGGCGCGCAGTCACAACAACTGGAACCAGGTCTGCAACGGCGGGCTTGGCATGGGCGCGCTCGCCATCGCCGATGAAGAACCAGAACTCGCCAGCGAAATTCTCCACGCGGGCATCAAAGGCATTCCCATAGCAATGAATTTCTACGCGCCCGATGGCGCGGGTATCGAAGGCGTGACCTATTGGGATTATGGTACGCGCTATAACGTGCTATTTTTATCCAGCCTGTTCAGCGCACTCGGCACGGATTTTGATCTCTCATCCATCCCAGGGTTCAAAGAAAGTGGGGATTATCAGATTTACATTTCAGGGGCAGATCGCTACAGCTTTGACTTTGCCGATTGCGGATTGCGGCGCATGAGTACCCCCATGCACTTCTGGATGGGCGAGCACTACGACATACGACACTACAGCTGGTTTCGCTACGATACGCTCAGGCGACACGACAGGGGAACAGTGCTCGACTTGCTCTGGTTCGACAACCGCGCAAAAGACTTTGATCCCAGCACCCTACCCCTCAACAAACATTTTCGCAAAGCCGATGTTGCCACCTTCCGCACATCGTGGACCGATCCCCATGCCCTCGCGCTGGGCATTCAGGCCGGAGGCAATTACAATCTGGGCATGCACCGGCACCTGGATCAGGGCACGTTCATCCTCGAAGCCCTTGGCGAGCGATGGGCTATCGACTCGGGCACAGAACGCGAAACCTATCAAAGACACCGCAACAAACGTCAACGGTGGGAATTTTATCGCATCCGCGCCGAAGGTCACAACACCCTCGTATTCAACCCCGGCAACGGTCCAGACCAGAATCCCAAAGCCGAATGCCCTATCACCACCTTCAACGCTACGCCCAATCGCGCGACAGCTATTCTCGACCTCACCGACGTTTATGCCGATGATGTAACACACGCGCAACGCACCTTTGAGATGATAGACCAAAACCAGGTCGTAATCACCGACGACATTAAATCCAAATCCCCGTCCGAACTCTGGTGGTTCATGCACACGAGAGCCAGTATCGAACTCGGCGGTCAAACCGCCCTTTTAACGCGCAGGGGCAAACATCTCAAAGCGGAAATTTTATCGCCCTCCGACGCAATATTCACAGTCCTCGACGCAACCCCCTTGCCTACCTCCCCCGATCCCAAACAAGCCGATAACGAAGGCCGCAGAAAACTGGCGATCCACTTCACAGACGTCACAAATCTGCAGATTAAAGTGAAACTCACGCCAGAGGTAAGCCCATAAGCCTGTGCTGTGTGCAACTTTGCTCTTTCCACGTTTTCATTTCTTATTTAAATTTCCCCTATCCTCTCCCTCCCCATAATAACCTCTCTTATTATGTCCATCAAATTTCTACACATTGCCGACACCCATATTGGCGTTGAAAACTACGGCCGCCTCGACTCGGGTACGGGCCTTCACACGCGCTTGCAAGACTTTATCAAAAGTCTGCGATTTGCCTTTGAAGAAGCTATAAGAGAAGAGGTCGATCTCGTCGTCTTCGCAGGTGATGCCTATCGCTCATGCGACCCCACGCCCACGCACCAGCGAGAATTTGCATCCCTCATTCACATGCTCAGCGCCCGCGAAATCCCCATTGTCATGATCACGGGCAATCACGACAGCCCCGTATCTTACGGCAAAGCTTCATCTGTTGACATCTTTGGCACCCTGGGCACCAGAGGTGTCCACATTGCCTCCGAAGACCGCCTCATCCCCATTGACACAAAATCTGGACCCATTCAAGTTGCCTGCCTGCCCTGGCTGCACCGCAGCCGCCTGTTGACCCAGGGTCCCTATCACAACCTGTCGCAAGAAGAAGTCGTCGAAAAACTTCAAGACCTGGGTGCCCTCTTGATTGACCGTCTGGCCGCAGAGGTCAATCCCGATATCCCCGCTATTCTCGTGGGCCATATCGCTGCTGCCGACGCCGCCTTGTCCGGCTCTGAACAAACCGCAATAATCGGACGCGATCCCGTTTTTCTCACCAGCACACTCGCCAATCCCGCCTTTGACTACGTCGCCCTGGGACATATCCACAAATTTCAGGACCTCAATGCCGATGCCCAGCCTCCCGTCGTGTATTCTGGCAGCATTGAACGCATTGATTTTGGCGAAGAACGAGAAACCAAAGGCGTTGTTCTGGCCACAATTGAGACCCAGGAAACAGGGCGAACGACATCTTACAAATTTGTGAGCACACCAGCCCGCCCCTTTTGCACAATATCGGTTGATATCGCCCCAGATCAGGACCCCACAACAGCCATACTCGAAGCCATCGGCAAACACACGCTGACCGATGCCATCGTGCGCGTCATATACGATTTGCCCGGTGACCGCACAGATACTGTTGACCTCAAAGCCATCAAAAACGCGCTCAAAGACGCGTTCATGATCGCCAGCATTGCGCCCAAACCCAGGGCACAAAAACACCAGCGCAGAGCCAATATTTCTGAAGATATGGGCATAAAAGACGCGCTTCACGCATACTTGCAAAATCATCCCGATCTCAAAGACATCGAAAAAGACCTTCAGAATTACGGCGCGCAACTCGAGGCAGAACTCAGAGGTGGCGAATGATTCCCATAAGCCTTTCCCTGCAGAACTTTCTCAGCTACGGCGAAAACGTGCCCCCCCTCGATTTTTCGGGCTTTCACGTCGCCTGCATATCCGGTCGCAATGGGCACGGCAAATCCGCCCTGCTCGATGCCATCACCTGGGCACTGTGGGGAGAAGCCCGCAAATCCGGCAGTGAACGCCGTCCCAACGACGGTCTGCTCCGAATTGGCGCCACTGAAATGCGGGTCGATTTTGAATTTTTCCTCGAAAATGACCGCTATCGCATCAGCCGCAGCTTTCGCAAAACCGGCAAAAGTGCGACCACCCGCCTCGAATTTCAGATTTACTCCCCGGAAACAAACGCATACAAAACCCTCTCGGAAGAAAGTGCTGTGCGCCAAACACAGGCCAGTATTGACACCCTGTTGAGAATGACATACGAGACCTTTATAAACTCGGCCTTTCTCCTTCAGGGTCGCGCAGACGAATTTACGCGCTGCAAAGCGAGCCAGCGAAAAGCCCTTCTCTCAGATATTCTCGGCCTATCGCATTACGACGATCTGTCTTCCCTGGCGCGAGAGCACGCACGTGAGATGGACATAGAACTCGCAACCGCTCGCGCCAAAAGAGATGACATCGCGCAGACCATTGAAAAACGCGATGAATTTGTGGCACAGCGCGATGGCGTCAACGCGCAACTCCAGGCCTGTAATAGCGAATTGGAAAACGCGGAAAATCGCCGCGAATCACTGCGAAAAATACGCACCCAACGCGAACGCCATGAAGCCGAGCGCGAGGCGCTTCAAAAAGACATATCGCGCATCGAATCGGACATACGGGAACAACAAACCACGTGTGAAAAAGCGCAACAAGACGTGGCAGCCTATCGCGAAATCCTCGACAGACGCGCCGAAATCACAAATGCCGCCGAAAAATATAGGGCACTCCAAAAAGAAGACGCAGACCTGCAAACAAAATTGCACACGCTAAGACCACTTGAAAAACGCGCGGGAGAACTCGAACAAAAAATCGCGGACCAGCGTCACGAAGTGGAACGCCGCCTTGGCGAATGGCAAATACGCATTGGAGATTCAGAACGCACATTGCGGGAAACAGAAGCGCTTCTCTCCGACCGCCAAACCATTCAAACACAACTCGAAGCATTGCACAAAGCCAGGCAACAGGACCGCGAATGGGAAGAGATGCGCGAAAACCGGGAGCGCGTTGAGCGCAATATCCGGGACCTCGAGCGACAAATAGACAGTGCGATTGAAAATATAAAAGTAGAGATTAACACCCACAGACATCACAAACAGCAAACCGATGTGCTGGTAGCCGCCATTGAAACGCGACGAGAAACGCGGCAATCCCTTCGCGCACAAGCCGAAGAAATCCAATCCCTCGAAGCCAAACGCGACGAGATTCGCAACAGAGGCAGTGCCCTAAAAATTCAGATTGAAAACAACGACGAACGCCTCGACACCCTGCACCAAACCCGAGAAGACATTGACCAACAGCAGCAAGTCTTGCAAAATGTTCGGGATGCTTCGTGTCCGCTGTGCGGCAGTGAACTCGACCAGACCCACCGCGAAGAAGTAGGGGCAAAGCTCTCAAAGCAGTTGCGAGAACAACAGACGCAGATCACACAATTGGAATCAGATATTCAAAAAGCCGAAGCAGAACGCGAACAACACAGACATCGCTATCAAGAGATTAAAAACCAACTCGCACAGCGCGAAGGCATCGCCCAACGCCTCGCCGAAGCAGAAGCCGCACTAAAAGAAGCCGAAAATGCCGTGCAAATCCGCGAGACATTGTCGGACGAAATCAACGCACTGGAAGCCCGATTGCGCGAACAAACCCACAATAGCCCGGATGCGCGCGCCCTATCCCAGGCCCGCAGCGAACTCGAAAAACTGACCTATAATCCTGCGGAACACCGCACCCTGCGCGAAAAACTCAAAGAACTCGACGCTGTTGAGGCACAAAATGCCCAACTTCAACTCGCCGCAGAACAGCGTGAAAAAGTCCTCGTGGAATTACCCGAATTTCGTGAAAAACGCGACCTCGCACAACAATGGCTGGACGAAGCCAAATACGCGCCCAACGAACGGGCAGAACGCGAACAAGTGCATCGGCGCATCCGCACCCTGAATTACAATGCCGAACACCACCAGCGCATCTCCCAGCAATTCGCCGCCCTGCAAGATGCGCCCACGCAATACGAACGCCTGCAAGTGGCAGAACGCGACCTTGAAAATTCACAAACGCAATTCGACACTGCAAAAAAACGCCTGACAGAACACACAGAGCACAGCGAGCAAGCGCGACAACGCCTGACGGAAATCGACGCAGCCATCAACAGCGCCGAATCAACCCTCGAAGAAGCTAATGCACTGGAAAAAAATATTGCACAGATGCGTGCCCAGCGCGATGGCCTGCTCCAACAAAATGCCGCCCTGCAATCCCAAATTGAACACTGCGATGCACTCAGCACAGAACAAAATTCCGTCGAGGAGAAAATCAAATCCTGCGAGCGCGATATCCGCATCTACCGAGAACTGACCACCGCATTTGGCAAAGACGGCATTCAGGCACTCATCATCGAACAGGCCATTCCGGAAATTGAAGAAGAAGCCAATCGCATTCTCGCGCGCCTGACGGACAACCGCACCCAAATCG
The DNA here is from genome assembly GCA_022821275.1 of Candidatus Latescibacterota bacterium. GTDB lineage: Bacteria > Latescibacterota > UBA2968 > UBA2968 > UBA2968 > VXRD01. The sequence goes on from JAJEDY010000059.1 coordinate 15,411, forward strand.
CCCTGGAATCTCTGCGCGACCTCAAAACCGGGGGAACGCGCGAAACCCTCGACATTAAAATTAGCGACGAACTCGGCGAACGCAGCTATGAACTCTATTCGGGCGGGGAAGCTTTTCGCATTGATTTTTCCATTCGCATTGCCCTGTCCAAACTCCTATCTCGCCGCACGGGCACCCGCCTGAGAACCCTGGTCATCGACGAGGGCTTTGGCACCCAGGATGCCGAAGGGCTCGATCACCTCGTAGAAGCCATCCAGGCCATCAGCGGGGATTTTGAAAAAATATTGATCATCACCCACGTCGAATCGCTCAAACAGGCATTTCCCGTACGCATCGAAGTCACCAAATATCCCGATCTGGGATCGCGCTTTGAGGTACTCTACTAAATGCCCCAACCCGACCGACCCGCATGGATTGAAGTAAATCTATCAGCCATTGCGAACAATATTTCCGCAGTCCGTCAGTTCGTCTCGTCAACAACACAGGTCATGGCCATTGTCAAAGCCAATGCCTACGGCCATGGCCTCATACCCGCTTCCAGAGCAGCCATCAAAGGCGGCGCGTCTGCACTCGGCGTTGCCCTGCTACAAGAAGGCGTTGCCCTTCGCAGCGCGGGCATCACAGCACCCGTTGTCGTACTCGCCCCCACCATGCCCGAACAGGCCGACAGCATCGTTGCCCACAACCTGTCTCAAACCATCGGCCATCCCGACGCGATACCACCGCTGGAAGCCGCAGCCAAACGCCACAACACACGCGCCCGCATACATCTCAAAATTGATACTGGTATGGGGCGTCTTGGCCTATTAGCCGATGAGGTACTCACCTTTGCAAAAAAAATCGGCCGGAGTCCCCATTTCTTTCTCGAAGGCATCGCAACACATGTGGCGTGGGAACGCGCAGAGAACATGGACAAGGCGCGCCATCAGATCAAAACATTTGCCGCATGCCTGTCCAAACTCACAGATATTTCTGTTCCCTATCGTCACGCAGCCAACAGCGTCATGACCGTTCACATGCCCGAATCGCATTTTGACCTCGTGCGCGTGGGATTGCTCGCCTATGGCATTCCCCCCACACAAGGTGCAGGCGCGCTCTCGCTTTCTCCCGCGCTATCCATCAAAGCGAGGATCGCACAAGTGCGAAATTTTTCTGCCGGCCAAACCCTCAGCTACGGCGGCACATACACCCTCACGCGCCCCTCTCGCATCGCCCTTGCGCCCCTGGGATATGCCGATGGGTACAACCGTCAGATGTCCAATAAATCCCATGTTCTCATCTGCGGAAAACCATGCCCGGTTGTCGGCGCGATCTGCATGGATGTCATCATGATCGATGTCACCGATATACCGCCTGTTTCCGTCGGTGAGGAAGTCGTCCTGCTCGGACAACAGGGCGACTGCAAAATTACTGTGAACGACCTCGCCCAATGGGGAAATTATATTTCACACGAAGTTGTTTCCCTGCTCGGCGCACGTCTTCCCCGGCACTATATTTCGTAAAACTTGAACATTGTTTCTATCTTCAAATCCTGTTATCTTTACCTTTTGTTATTCTCCCTTTCTCCCGGATACCGTTATGCGCCGTCTTCTATTCTTCCTATTATTGTGCGTCGGATGTGGCAACCACTTGCCCGAATCCCTCGGTCCCGCCCGCAAAATCATCGTACTGGCAGACTCCACCGACTGGCAGACGCTGGAAGATCCCCTCCGCGAAATTTTTGAAACCGTTATCTATACGCCCCAGGCCGAGCGCATCTATGAAATTGCATGGGGCGATGTCAATTTCCTCAAAGCGCACAAACACGAACAGCGCAAAAGCCTCATGGTTATCGCGCCCCTCAATGCCGACCATCCCACCGCGCAATTCGTCAAAGAAATACTCAGTCCCGAAGTGCAACAAACCATTTTGGACGGTCGCGCAGGTGTAACCTGGAAAAAAGATGTGTGGGCCAAAGATCAAACTCTTTATATCGTATCGGGAAAAGATATAGACACCACCGTTGAAAATCTCTTTATGGAATCCGATCGCTTATATAGCACCCTGGAAAATGCCGTTGATCACAGTGTGCGAGAAAATGTTTACAGCTTTGGCGAACGCAAAAATATCACCCAGGAACTCGCCGAAACCTACGGCTGGAACGTGCGCGTGCCCTTTGGCTACCGCATCCTCGAAACCTATCCCAACTTTGTCGTACTCGCCAGAGACAATCCCAATCGCTGGCTCTCCGTCTATTGGGAAGATGATGTACACCCCGATCAACTCACCGAAGACTGGGTTATTCAAAAGCGCGACGACATCACGGGACGGTGGTTTGGGGGCGACCGCATTGTCCACGGCGAAGTTACCGTTGGACAGGTCGAATTTGCGGGCAAACTCGCCATCGTGCTTCAGGGACTTTGGGAAAATGAAGCCGAGTGGAAAGGCGGTCCCTTTAAGAGCTATGCTTTTGTCGATATCGATCTCAACCGATTCTTTTTTATCGACATGGGACTTTACTCACCCAACAAAAAAAAAGCCCCCATATTGAGGCGGGTAGATCTCGTCGCCAAATCTTTTACCATTCACCGCGCGTTTTTTCAAAACAAGTGATATTTTTGGAGAAAAAATGAACAAACCCAATGTGATTTTTGTTTTAACTGATGATCAGGGCTATGGCGATCTCTCCTGTCACGGTAACCCGATCATTAAAACCCCGAAATTGGACGCGTTACACGACGAGAGCATCAGGTTTACGGATTTTCACGTCGCGCCCATGTGTACGCCAACGCGCGGCGAATTGTTGACAGGCCAGGACGCACTCCGAAATGGCGCCACATTTGTATGCATGGGACGGTCGCTGATGAATCCCGAATTGCCGACTCTGGCGGATATTTTCGCCATGAATGGCTACCGCACGGGGCATTTTGGCAAATGGCACCTCGGCGACAATTATCCCTACCGCCCACAGGATCGGGGATTTCAGGAAACGATTCACCATCCCGCCTGGGGCATTACATCTGCTGCAGATTATTTTGGAAATGATTATTTTGACGACCACTATCGACACAATGGTACGATTAAAGCTTTTGAAGGATATTGCACAGATGTGTGGTTTGACGAAGCCATGGACTGGATCGAAGAACAGGGCGACGCGCCGTTTTTTGCGTATATCGCCACCAACGCACCCCATACACCGCTTTGGGTCCCCGACGAATACCGCCAGCCCTATCTCGACCATGTCCCATATAATGTCGCCAGTTTTTACGGAATGATTGCCAATATCGACGAAAACATGGGCAAGCTCGACGCCTTTCTCCGCAAAAGCGGACTGCGCGACAATACCATTTTGATTTTTATGACTGATAACGGGACGGCAAACGGAGAAACCGTGTACAACGCCGGCATGCGAGGAAAAAAGACCACGCTCTACGAAGGCGGTCACCGCGTTCCATTTTTTATTCGCTGGCCCGAAGGACAATTGGGAGCCCCCCGCGATATACCCGATCCCACGCACGGCACAGATGTGTTGCCAACCCTGATCTCCCTCTGCGAACTCGACGCACCAGAAGGAATTGCCTGTGACGGCGTCTCTCTAACCGGCCTCTTACGCGAACGAGAAGAATTGGAAGACCGGATGATCGTCGTACAATACGGCCACAATGTCCCAAAGGGGAATCGAACCACGCGCAAAGGCAATGCCGCAGTTTTATGGAATCGATGGCGTCTCGTGGATTACACCGAACTGCATCACCTCGCCAGCGATCTCGCACAAGAACACAACATCGCCGACCAACACCCCGATGTCGTGCAAAAGATGCGGGCACATTACGATGCGTGGTGGGATGCGCTCGGAAAAAATCTCGATATTTACTTCCCCATTTCCATTGGGACAGAGGAGGAAATATCCACGCGATTGTCCAGTTGCGATTGGATGGGCGTCTATTGCGATAATCCGGGAGGTGTGCGCGGATGTGTGATGGACAGCGGTATCTGGCAACTCGCAGTTGCACAATCCGGAAAATACGACATCACCTTGCGGCGCTGGCCCCGGGAATCGAGTCTCGCGATTACAGCACCGGCCCCCGTGATGGAAGGCGTTGACGGCACACTGATGGCTGGAAAAGCACTGCCCGTGGATCGGGCGTGGATGCAGATCGGAGGATCTGAACATGAAATGGACGTGCGCCCCGACGACCTGTCCGTAACATTTACAGTGGATTTGTCGAGCGGTCCCACAACTTTGCAAACGTGGTGGATAGACGCAAATGACAATCGCCTCGCCGGCGCGTATTACGTAACAGTGGAGCGGGTATAAAACATGAACTACAACCCCGAAAACCCCCTCATCATCCAGAGCGACCTCACGGTCCTCGTCGAAGTCAACTCGCCCAGATACGAAGCGGCGCGAGATCGGCTCGTGCGCTTTGCCGAACTGGAAAAAAGTCCCGAGCATATACACACGTACCGCGTCAACCCCCTCTCGCTCTGGAATGCAGCCGCAGCGGGCGTCACCACCGAAGAAATCATCGCCACCCTCGAAACCTACGGCAAATACGACATTCCCCAGAATGTGGGCGTTGAAATCCGAGAGGCAATGAGTCGCTATGGCAAAGTCTATCTCGACAAAGAAGACGACGCGCTCATCCTGTCTTCCGAAGACCCGCTAATCATCCTTGAAATTTGCCGCCACAAAACCGTCCAGCCCTATATTGAAAAGCGACTCGACGCCCACCGCATCAGCGTTTTGCCCCTCTATCGCGGGCACCTCAAACAGGCGCTCACACGCATCGGATTCCCGGTCAAAGATCGCGCGGGATATCTCAAAGGTCGAACACTCAAATTTCGACACCGCCAGATTGCCCTGTCGGGAAATCCCTTTGCATTGCGCGATTATCAGCACGAGGCCGTCGATATTTTCCACGCGGGCGGAGGTCCCGATGGCGGAAGTGGCACAATAGTTTTACCCTGCGGCGCCGGCAAAACCATCGTGGGCATGGCTGCGATGAATACCCTTCAGTGCGAAACCCTGATTCTGACCACCAATATCACGGCATCGCGCCAGTGGAAGGCAGAACTCATCGACAAAACGAGCCTCACCGCCGACCAGATAGGCGAATATTCCGGCGAGCGCAAAGAAATTCGTCCCGTTACCATAGCCACGTACAATATCCTGACCTATCGCAAGAGCCGGGAAGAGGACTTTCCCCACTTCGGCATTTTTAATCAGGGCAATTGGGGCCTCATTATTTACGATGAAGTCCACCTGCTTCCCGCGCCCGTATTTCGCTTTACCGCCGAATTGCAATCCCGGCGTCGTCTGGGTCTCACAGCCACCCTCGTGCGCGAAGATGGCCTCGAAACCGATGTCTTTTCTCTCATCTGACCCAAGCGCTACGACGTGCCCTGGCGAGAACTCGAATCCAGCGGCTGGATAGCAACCGCAGAATGCTGTGAAATCCGCCTGCCATTGCCACAGGAAAAGCGACTCAGCTATGCCATAGCAGATAGACGCGCCAAATTCCGCATCGCATCGGAAAATGCCAGCAAAATCCACCTGGTCAAGCACCTGATCAAAAAACACGAGGGCGACCAAATCCTCGTCATTGGGCAATATATCCGCCAGGTCGAATATCTTGCACGAGAACTCGACGCCCCATTAATAATGGGCAAAACTCCCACCGAAGATCGCGACCACCTCTACGAAGCATTTCGGAGGGGCAAAATCAAGATCCTCGTCGTATCCAAAGTCGCCAATTTTGCCGTTGATCTGCCCGACGCCAGCGTCGCCATTCAAACTTCTGGCACTTATGGATCGCGCCAGGAAGAAGCCCAGCGCCTCGGACGCATTTTGCGCCCCAAATCCGACGGCAGCCTGGCTCATTTTTACACCCTCGTCACGCGCGACACCCGCGAACAAGAATTTGCCCGTAATCGCCAGACTTTTCTCACCGAACAGGGCTATCGCTACACCATTCGAGACGCAGACGATGTCTTTGATGAGGCCTGAAAAACATGGCCTTTCGCAAGACCAAATTTTACGCCGCGCTTGAACTGCCTCGCCCTATCAACTGTCTCATAACCCTTGCCTCGGTACTCCTCGGCGGCTGGCTGGGGATTCACACGATCACAGAACCCCTGATTTTTGCCGCGCTATCCGCCACCCTCATCACCGCGGGGGGCAACGCGCTCAATGATCTGTGTGGCATAACCGAAGATCGCATCAACAAACCGCACCGTCCACTCCCTTCGGGGCGTTTATCCCCCGGCACCGCCCGCATAGAAATGGGTATTTTCCTCCTCGCGGGTATTCTCCTCGCCCTCCCCTTACCAACGCCAACTCTCGCCATTGCCCTCATTGCCATCGCGAGCCTGATCCTTTACAATACCTATCTCAAACGCGTACCCCTCATCGGCAATCTCACAGTCAGTGCGCTCGGCGGTCTGGCATTTCTCTATGGCGGCGCAGCCGTTGAGAACATCTCTGCCCCATGGCTCATTGCGGGCTTTGCCTTTCTATTTCACCTCGGTCGCGAACTTCTAAAAGACCTCGAAGACAGCGCGGGCGACCGCCAATTATCGGGCGGCACTGTACCCCTCTCATGGGGCGAAAACACCGCGCGCATCCTGATCACTGGTATTTTTACAATCCTCATCATTGCAACCCCAATGCCCGCGCTCCTGGGCATGTACAGTTCGATCTATCTCTGCCTGATTCTCCTCCTCAATCTTTTGCTCGTCTTCGTCCTCATCCGTCTCTGGCAAAAAGACGCCCTCGGATACCTGAACAAACTGCTTAAAGCGGGAATGCTAATAGGACTCGCCGCCTTTCTTTTTTCTTAAGAACTGACGTGGGATTGCATTATTGTCGAGTAAATACCGCGCTCACCTTGAATATGCGGACAAAATTGGCTATACTAAACACAGCGTTAAATTAGACAATCCCGCCCGCTGGGGAAAAGACCGGGAGAAAACATCGCTTCGCACCTGACCAACCCTTAATGCCCGAGTTCCTTTTTCATGAACCCCGCCGACCGCATAGCACAACTCGTTGAACAACTCAACGAACACAATTACCGATACGCCGTACTCAATGATCCCGCAATATCCGACCGGGCTTATGACGCCCTCATGCGCGAACTGAGCGACCTGGAAACGCAACATTCCGATTTGATCCAACCCGATTCCCCCACACAGCGCGTAACCTCTGACTTGACCCGAGAATTTCCAACCGTGCAACACGACGTCCCCATGCTCAGCCTGGACAACACCTATTCGGAAGACGAACTCAGAGACTTTGAAGACCGCATCCGCCGCGAACTGCCCGACGAAGAATTGCAATATATCGCCGAACTCAAAATCGACGGCGTCGCCCTGAGCCTGATCTACGAAAACGGCCTGCTCACGCGCGGCGTCACCCGCGGCAATGGCACGCAGGGCGAAGATATAACCCCCAATGTTAAAACCATCAGATCCATACCCATCCGCCTAAAAGATCCCGTGCCCTACTGCGAAATCCGCGGCGAAGTCTATCTCGATCACAACACATTTGACGCGATCAATGTCCAGCGCGAAAAAAACGAAGAAAATCCCTTTGCCAACCCGCGCAACGCAACATCTGGATCCCTCAAATTACAAGACGCACAACAGGTAGCCGAGCGCCGCCTGAGCTTTTTTGCGTATTCCTTCCGCTCGCCCAACATACAGCTACCAACACATGGCGAAAACCTCTCCTATCTCGAACGCCTCGGCCTGCCCGTCAACACCAACCGCGCCCTGTGCGACAATATCGACGACATTATCGCCCAGGCACGCGAATGGGAGGAAGAACGCCAGAAATTGGAATACGACATCGACGGCATCGTCATCAAAGTCAACAGCATTGCACAACAAAACAAACTCGGCGCCACATCCAAAAGCCCCCGCTGGGCAATCTCTTACAAATATTCAGCCGAACAAGCCGAAACCGTGCTCAAACGCATTACCCTTCAAGTCGGGCGCACAGGCGTCATTACCCCGGTGGCGAACCTCAAACCCGTGCAATTGGCAGGCACCACAGTCAGCCGCGCCACATTGCACAACGCCGAAGAACTCGAGCGCAAAGACATCCGAGAAGGCGATACAGTCATCCTCGAAAAAGGCGGCGACGTCATCCCCAAAGTCGTGCGCGTGGTCACAGCCAAACGCGCAGAAGATGCCGTCGCTTTCGAATTTCCCAAAAACTGTCCCGTCTGCAATGGCCCCCTCATCAAAGACGAATCCGAAGTCGCCATTCGCTGCGACAATTCTCAATGTCCCGCGCAACTCAAAGGCAATATTCGACACTTTGCCTCGCGCACGGCAATGGACATCGAGGGCCTGGGAACTGCCCTCGTTGACCAACTCGTCGATAACAAACTCGTCCGCGATGTCGGCGACCTCTATAACCTCAAATTAGACGAACTCGCTGGCCTCGAACGCATGGCAGAAAAATCGGCTCAAAACGTCCTCGACGCGCTCGAAAACAGCAAAAAACAACCCTTTCACCGCGTACTCTTCGCCCTGGGCATTCGCCATATAGGCGCCACGGTTGCGCGCGCGCTATCCGACAACTTCCACAGCATTGACCGCTTGCGCGACACACCGCCCGAAGAAATCGCAGCCGTACACGAAATAGGTGCCGCCATAGCAGAAAGCATCCACACATACCTCAACATCGAGAGCAACTGGGCCATCGTTGAAAAACTCCGCGTCGCAGGTATCAATCTCGAATCCGAAGCCCCCGCAGAAACAGGGCCCAAACCTCTCGACGGCAAAACAGTAGTCGTTACCGGCACCTTCACCCGCTGGGGTCGCCAACAAGCCCAGGACCTCATTCGCACCCTCGGCGGCAAACCCACCTCCAGCGTCAGCGGTAAAACCGATCTCGTCATCGCAGGAGAAAAAGCTGGCTCCAAACTCGCAAAAGCCGAACAATTGGGCATCGACATCCTCGACGAAGAGGCATTTTTTAGCAAATACGTTAGGGAAGAAAACGCGTAATCCCTTAATGGGTTTAATCCGCGTAATCCCCCAATCCGTTAAATCCGCGATCGGCTTTTTGCTTGACAGACCCATCCCATTTTGTTACTCTTGACTACATACAAATGTGGGGCCGTAGCTCAACTGGGAGAGCGTTTGACTGGCAGTCAAAAGGTCGGCGGTTCGATCCCGCTCGGCTCCACTTTTTTAGGCACTTGCGTTTGCGAGTGTCTTAATTTTTTGATAGCCAAAGCATCGCATAGCGCAATGGCAGAACCTTGCAGACGCATTGCGAATTCATGGCGCGAGTCATCAAGTTATCAGGATTATCGAAACCAACTACAGCACAAAGTATATTATAGATGGACTGCTTGAGACTCCCGATGGACGCAACCCATACGTGAGGACTATCTGGCAAATTGACAAGGAAAGCGACTACCCCAGGTTTGTTACGGCGTACCCGGCCGGTTAGGAGGCGAATATGTTCAAAGAATTAGACGTCATAGTGCTTACGTCTGAAATTCCACTCGGTCACATCTGGGATATTCCCCCCTCTAGCGCGTTGATTGAGAACGGCAATCCGAGGGCAGGGTTGAAAGCCGGTGATGTCGGCACGATTGTGTATATACAGGGTAATGGAGAAGCCTTTGATGTAGAGTTTCTCGATCCAGATAGTGGTAGTACTGTTGCCATTGCCACCGTATCACCATCTCAGGCGCGTCTGGCGACCAGAGAAGATATCGCCAACTACCGGTTCTGTATAAAGCCACCTGCCTAATTTGACCTGACAATCAATCGCATTGCATCAATGCACATCAAAACAGACAAATAAGCCGGTCCTATCTCCCCACAATTCACAACTCTCCATCATGAAACTACGCACCGCGCTCACGCAATATCCGCTCGAAACGCTGTGTCAAATTGCCCGCGACGTGGGTATTGATCCCGGTGGCAGCAACAAAACCATCCTCGCCGACGCGCTCTGCCGCGTACTTCCCGATCCCGACCACGTGACCAGGCGCCTCTGTTCCCTATCGCCTGAACAGCGCGCGATGGTACAGACCCTCGCCGCCGAGGGAGGCGAGCTTTTAGAAACCGAAGTCGTTGAAAAATTTGCCAACGGATTTCTTCCCCGTCTCCATGCACAAATCAGTGATCTGACCGGCCTCGTATTTCGAGACGCACACACACTGGACGATTCGCGTGTCCTGATCGGCATTCCCGAATCGCTACTCAAATCCATCCCCATCCCCGACGCAGACCAGGGCCGATTACTCGCCATCATGAAACCCGTCTCTGTGGGTTTGCTCCGCGCTTTTGCAGATCAGATTGACCTGAACCTTTCAGACACGCGCAAACCCATCGTATCCAACGCCATAAGAGATGCCCTGCTCGATACAAAAACACTGCACGCCTACCTCAACACACTCAGCGAAGACCGCCGCGCCATCCTCGATCTGTTCCTCCCCGCCAACGCAATCACACGTAGTGAAGTCGCCGATAAATTGGGGGAATCCGCAGTCCGCGAATTGGAAGACATGCTCTGGAAAATGCCGATCTTTTACGCGCCAAACCGCGATCTTCACGCCCCCAACGCGGCGATATATCTCGCCTCAGACCTGCGCGCTGCCCTATCCAAAATCGCCCAATCCCAGGGGGGGCAACTCGAAAGCAGTATCGAAACCCTCCTCGAAACCTCCGACATCGCTCCCACCGCGATACGCGAAAATACCGCCTTTCTCATCCGGGATCTGACCACATTGCTCGGCATTATTGCGCAACGCTTGCCTCGCAAGCTCAAACACGGCGGCATATCCAAAAGCGATTTGCGCGACGCGAACAAATACTGCCATATCCAGGACGATCCGGGCTATATTGAATTTCTCACACTCTTTGCCGAAACAACAGGACTGATAAAACCCCATGATGCAGCCTGGCATACCGTCCCGGACGCCGGCACCCGGGCAGGGCAAATCATCGACATGCGCAAGGCGTGCTTTGAATTCTGGTCTCACAGCGAGCGGTGGAATGAGTGGTCTTCCGACCGCACCAAAGCCACAAGTGTCCGAATGCAAGTACTAAAAAATATTCGCAGTGAAATCGTGCGAAGCCTTCGGCATTGTCCCACCGACACCTGGATAAATTACACATCGTATTATCAATTTCTGACGCGACTTTCAGAGCCTTTTCGGCATTTCGTCAAAGATCCATCCCATACCGGAACCACCGCCGATGAATTGCTGCGCCGCACCATCACAGGTGCGCTCACCTATATGGGCGTTGTTCGCGTGGGCAACTTCCCCAATTTCTCCATGCCATTGCAACACAGCAAAAGGGCGGTCTTTCAGATCACCCCTGCGGGCTACGCGCTATTGCACGACACCGATGACGATGCACTAACTGAACAAATACCCCAGCAAAATTCAGAGGCAAAATTTGTTGTACAGCCCAATTTTGAAGTCCTATCCCCACCGGACCTCCCCTGCGCGCACTATCTCAGACTGTGCATCCTCAGCGACCTCAAAACACAGGATGTGATGGCGTGTTTCCATCTCTCGCGCGACTCGATCCTCCGCGCGCTTGCACACGGTTTGTCAGGGGACGAGATACGCACATTTTTAACGCAACACAGCGCGAGTGGCCTGCCCGACATGGTCGATACTTTAATTGCAGAATGTGACGACAAATACGGCGAGATCGAAATTATTCCAGCCACCGGACGTGTCAAAACCGCCACGCGAGAATTGCTCGACGAACTCTACGCCCAACCCCGCATTGCCCAGGCATTGGACGACCGCATTTCTCCAACCACTGCGAGCCTCAACTATGCGGCAAACCCCGAAGCCCTGATACAAATCCTCCAGCAACAAGGTTATCTGCCACACCTCTCTCGGGAATGACTTCTTAGTACCCGTGGATATAATGTCCGCCTTCTGGAAACCAGATCAAATCGATCAAAAAAGAACATCCCACAGCGAACACATACCCCACAATCAAACCATAACAACACGGCTTACCCCTTCGATAGAGCGAAATACCTCCAAAACTGAGAACCAGCAATTTGCTCAGCCACACGAGAAAAATATCCAGCACATAGAGCCGGACATAACCGCTCGACATCAGCATCACGCCCAGCGGATGAAACGGCCACCAGGAAAACCGGCTCTGCACCACCTGAATAATACCCGCCATCACACCGCCCAGAATCCACACACCAATTTTTCCCGGATCGGTTACAGTGGGGTTGGTTTCCGCAACCGCCTTGGCAATACCTTCGTACATCCCCACTGGCGCACCCACCAGAGACCATGTCCGGAAAGTGCTCCCCCCCGATTCATAGCAGATGGAAACCGTGTAGAGAATTGCCGCCAGCATCCCCAGCATCAGGCTCCCAATCACCACCCATCCAACCCGCTTTGCCGGCCTCACCAGGCGTTCCACATGGGGCAATGCTGCCGGCAAACGCCAACCTGCCAGCAAACGCCAATTCACCAGCCGAAGCCCCACCAGCGTAGATTCCTGCATCTGGCTGGCTCCCACTGTCATATCCAGAATCGAAGTACCGAAACTCGGAAACAGATACGCAAACCCACTCGCCGCCAAAAACTTCATCACCACCAGAATACTCGCCCAGAAAAGCAACAGCCAGGCCAGTCCAATCCCCGCGCTATAACCCGCGCTGTACAGCCAGAAAACCATATAAATACAGCCGCCCAGAATCCCAAACACGGCTAATCGGGGAGACAAAATCGCGGTTTCCGCCTCTTCGCTTATGGACGGGCGTAACACTTGCTGAAAAACCTTTCGCAGGTGACCACGAGCAACCCAAATTGCCCAGATCGCCAGCCCCATACTCACGCCATGGGTGAACAGGCCCAAAATCGCAGTGGGTTTAGCCTCTTGCCCGGCCAAACCCACGGAAAATCCAACCCTGGACATCCCGTAAAGTCCCACCTGCCCGACCAGCCACAAAGACCAGATGCTAAACAGGATATTCAGATCGCACAAAAATGTGAACCCCAGCACAGGGGGCAAAATCCGATAAGAGAACGGCGACAAATAACGCGACAATGCAGCGCCTCTGGGGCCTCTTGGACCATAATAAGGATCAAAAATTGCCAGCCTGGGAAAACCCGGGGACCAGTACTCGATCAGATTCCACAACAAAGGGAGAGCAGCCACGGCAAATCCCACCCAGAACAGCCAGTTCCGCATAAACGGCGGCCAGCCGCGCTTGCCGTCGAATCCCTCCGTCAAATCGAGAGGAACCTGTGCCAGGGGATACGTCAGCCGTTCGTGCCGAACCCACTGTTTTTGGAACACCGCCGTCAAACCCAGCCCAATAGCCGTCATCGCCAACCCGGCGGACATCGCCCAAAAAATGGGCGCTATCCACGCCCCCCACGGCACTGCCGCCCCCTCCTCCAGCCCGAGAAAAAATCCCTCTGTCACCCCTGGAAAATTCGAAGGAAACATCCACCAGGGCAAATAGTCAAAAATCAACTCCTGCCACCGGTTCTCGGGCGACGCATAATATCTCGGCGCCGCCATTGCCCCTACCCACTGCGTAATCCAGTTATATCCCGCAAACGATCCGCCCACCCAGAGCATGCTCAACGCCAGCCTCAACTCTGCAGAAGTCATAGATAGGCGGGGCGCGAACCGCTTCAAAAAAGCATTCGCCAGAAGCCATGCCACAAAGGGCAACAACACCGCCAGAGGCAGATTCGCCATTGCCATGTGTGCAGAACGGGATTCGAACTCCAAAAACGTTGCGGCAATACAGGCAAAAACCAATGTGGCCGAGAAAAGTACCACGACAGTCCAGCGCAGGCTATCCTCGGCCAACTCAGATGATGGGAAGCGTTTCCTTTTGATTTCAGCCATTTTTCACCCTACTCCACTGCGCCGTAATGCGGTCCCCATTCCGTCGCAATCTCTCGACCAAGAGCCTCAAGCGCAATACCATCCGCGGCATTCAACGGCGTAAATCGCCGCACCCACTCCAGATTCTGCACGAGCTCGGCCTCTGAAAACATGCCGATCACGGCTGTACAAACGCCGGGCAATCCCAGCGCGTAACGCAGTGCTGCCTCGTGATCGTGCGATCCATGCGCGGCCAGAGCCGAGGTCCTGGGTGTTTGATACGTCATTCCCCGTGCCCCGCCATAAACCTTCATGGCCGCCACGCCCACATTCCGCTCATACGCCAGAGGCAACACCTCATTCTCAAAATTATAAGTATAGCGATCCGCGAAATTTATGGCGAGCATCACCACATCTATATCCGCCTCCCGCAACACGTGAGCAGTCCTCCAGGGCGCATTGTGCGCGGTAACCCCTACAAACCGCGTCCAACCCCGTCGCTGGGCTTCTCGCAACCCTGCCAGCGCACCATCGGGAGCAAGTACCCGATCCACATCTCTATTGCCCATAGAATGCACGTAAACCAGATCCACGTGATCCGTCTGCAAATCCTTTAGCCCATTCTCCAATACCTTCAGGGCTTGTTCCGCTTCATCCGCCGCTGTCTTGGTCACCAAAAATACCTCATCTCGCCGCTCCGCCATCACCTGCCCCAGTTGAACATGCGCCCGACCATATCCGGGTGCCGTATCGATATACGTCACCCCCTGATCAATCACCTTATGGCAAAGCGCAATGGCGTCCTCATCCGAAAGTCCCATCCCACCGGGTGCAGATCCATATCCCAGAATGGGCACCTGCTCCCCGGTCTTGCCCAGAATTCTATGGGGGACCGTACTCGTCGTGACCTCTCGTAAAGTATCCTGCGCCATGATAACCCTCCTTGTTTGGCCTAACCACCTGCCCGTAATATGGCATCACAGAACTTGTCTTGTCAACCTTTGATCTATTGTGTGGCTTGATTTTTATCTCCAGGCCCCTATATTGCCCCACGCAAGCTCTACATAAACGCCCAACCCCTAATTTTAAATTCTCAGGGAGGAACTGTGAACAAAATGAACGTGTTATTCATCGCCGTAGATGATCTTCGCCCGCAACTCGGTTGTTATGGTCAGGATTTCGTACAGTCGCCAAACATCGATCAATTGGCTGCAGAGGGCGTCCTCTTCGAACGAGCCTACTGCCAGCAAGCCGTATGCGCGCCTTCTCGATCGAGCGTTCTCAGCGGCTGTCGCCCGGATACGACGACAATTTACGATTTGCAAACCCCCTTGCGGTCCGCGATGCCCGATGTCCTCTCGCTACCACAGCACTTCAAGCAGCACGGATATGAGACGCGATCCATCGGAAAAATCTATCACCATCGAGACGACGATCTGCAGGGATGGTCTGACCAACCACACGTCTCAACAGGTGATTGGAAGGGACGGGGCTACCTGACGGATGAAGCAATGGAAGTGATCGAGCGCACAGATGCACAGATGGCTGCTGAAAGATCCACGCGACGGGGTATGGGACCGGCTTTTGAAGCCGCGGATGTTCCAGACGATGCCTATCACGACGGCAAGGACGCCGATCAGGCGATCAAAACACTCAACGAATTGCGCGATCAGCCCTTCTTCCTCGCCGTGGGCTTTCACAAACCCCATCTGCCCTTCAACGCCCCAAAGAGCCACTGGGACCGTTACGATCGGGAAGCATTGCCCCTCGCCCTGAATACCAGCGCACCAGAAAATGTCACCGAGTACTCTCTGACTGAATTCGGAGAACTTCGCGGCTATTTCGGAATGCCCAAGGAGGGACCAATACCAGAGAATCTGGCGCGTACATTGGTCCACGGCTACTGCGCGTGTGTCTCGTATATGGACGCGCAGGTCGGACGCGTGCTCGACGAAGTCGAACGACTCGGCCTCAAAGAAAACACCGTTGTAATCCTGTGGGGCGATCACGGCTGGAAACTCGGCGAACACGGCAGCTGGTGCAAGCACACGAACTTCGACATCGATACACACGCCCCAATGATCGTCCGCTCGCCAGAACGCGGCAAGTCGGGCGCAAAAGCATCTGGTCTTACGGAGTTCGTCGATATGTACCCATCGCTGTGCGACCTGTGCGATCTACCGTCGCCCGAACATCTCGAAGGCCAGAGCTTTGTCCCCTTGATGGAAGATCCCGACAGAGCCTGGAAACAGGCGGCCTTCAGCCAGTATCCGCGCACAGGCGTGATGGGCTACACCATCAAGACCGACGACTTCCGCTACACAGAGTGGCAATCGAGAGATACAGGAGAGGTAAAAGCACGAGAGCTTTACGACCATCGGGAAGATGCCGCAGAAAACGTCAATGCAGCGAAAGACGTTCGCTATACCGAAACAGTGAGCGAACTTGAGAAAGTGATAGAAAAAGGTTGGAAAGCCGCGAGAGCATAACCTGGATGCGGATCGGGGTCTCCAACCAGGACTGGACTGAGCTTTTAGGTCAACGACCTTGAAGCCTCGTGTCCGGGGTGATGGCGTTTCGAGGTATTAGGGGTTGGAAGAATCAAAAACTGAGGGAACTTAGAGGGAAATCGCCACGGAAATCGCACTGGTATGCTTGCGATAAAAACCGCCGGTTCGGCGGGCACCGTTGCGGGAAAACCCGTATTGCAATGAGAGATCCAGCCGGTTCGTTAGCCGCCGGGACAACTTCAGTACCAAAAGCGTCTGTTCGTATTCATCCACCTCCGAATCCCAACCGGGCAGTGGCACCAGCGGATCATCATACCTGCGAAGCTGAAGGTTTGCCAGCATCTGCGCATCGAACTGGAAACCCAGGTGTCGCACCAGAAGCACCTGCATCCGGTGCGCTTTAAAACTATATCCGTAGCTGTTGGATGTATTGTGGAGAAATCCATAGACGAGATCAACGAGCACCCCACGATAAAGCTGTATGCCCGCCGAAATCTCGCGCAAAAGATCCGATTGTGCAAATCTCAATTCATCTATCCTGCCTCCTGCGTCAACCGCCAGAGCAGCGCGATTGTAATCCAACCATCGCCAGGTCCCTGTCAATCGAGCTCGAAATCGCCGGGATTTCCCGTACTGGACACCCGCACCCACTTCGTTCGAAATCACCTCTGGCAATCGCATATCCCGAGAATCATGTCCTCCAAAGCGATAATACAGGTCGCTTGTAAACCCCTGTCCAAAAACATATTGGATACGTCCTTCTAAAGCGCCGCGCAAATATCCTTCTTCCCCCGGGACCCGGTTTACAATCTTTACTTTCAACACGCCGCTGCCTGCCAGCCTCACCCGGCGCCCCACGCGCGAGGACGCGGTTACGTTCAAGTGGTTGGTCAACACTGCGCCGGATTCTCCGAACATTGATCGCTCCGCAGTCCAGAATCGTTTGGCACCTACCTGGTACCGCAGCCAAACAGAACTCCGGGGACGCTTGCGCAAATCACCCGCATACGCAAAGTAAAACCGGCTGATCCAGCCGGACTGCGGATCAACCGGCGCCTCAAACAGATTGTTATCATAGACCATGCCCGCCTCAATGCGGGTCTCCGCCGACCACCCGACGCCTAAGGCACACAACATCACCGTGAAACCGAGCACAGCCCCGCATGCTCTCTGGCACTTCAACGTCCCTCCTCCAGCATCCGCTGCAGATGTTTCCGAAATGCCTCTGCACGCTGCTTCAGCGCCTGTTCGCGGGTCGTCAGAGCCTTCTGTAGTCCCTTTAATCGAGCAATCTCCGAAACCAGATCATCTGAGGAAAGCACCTCTGGCGGAGTCTGTGCGTGCGGCACGCCAATCTCTCGCCCGACCACAAAGACTCGCTCTGTCGTAGAACCGGGCTCCAATAGACCAGTCACTGTCTCTGTTGCGTCGTCGGCCCCCGATCGTTCGTCCGTCACCCCTGCTGCCGCTATCGCATCGGGCAACGCATTTTCTGGTGCCGGGCCCGCCTCATTGAGCAACACACCACCCGTTCCCTCGACTGCCTGCCCAGGTGACAGAGAACGCCCTTCGAGTACAGCCTCATCAAAAAAATCCAACTCTCCTCTCAATGTGGCCATCCGTATCCGCAATCTGCGCTCTTCCTCCAACCGTTTTATCCGCCGCACCACCACATCTGCTTTCACCCGTGTTTGAGCTGCCATATCCTCCATCAGGTCGGCTTTCTGGCGAATCTCATCTGGTCCGTCATCCTCCCGCACCACCAGCATCTGCGCCTCTGCCAGACGAATTTCCATCCCCCCTTCCTCCAGTGCGCCTCGCGCCCGCTGCAAGGCTCTCAACCGGCCAGCCTTAGCGGCATCTGGCTCTTTCTCCAGCGCTGCAATGGCTGCGCCGATCTCTCGATCATAGTGCGTTCGCAGTTTTTGCCGCAGGTGGGACAATGCAGTCCGCACCACTTCAAAGGCCATGTCAACCCGCTCAATACGATCCGCGAGTTCCAGTGTTTGCCTCAGCGCCTGCTGGAGTGTCTCCGCAACGCCCCCAGTATCGGCGCGCTTCAAACGGTAGATCTGGTTTGCCAGCGTGTCCAGTCTGACCGCCAGGATCGCCCGTTGTGTGCGCAAAGAATCTCTAACTTCCTCCAACCGCGTGTGCTCGGTCTGCAGGCTGTCGAGCGATTCGGCCGACGCTGAAAACGATAAGCTCCAAACTAAACTGTGGAAAAATAAACATCTATAGACATATCTCATCACAATTCTCATAACGATTACCCCCTACCCTGATCTATGAAACCCGCCCTTTATGTCAGCCCGTATTTGTCCAATTTATAATAAAACGCGCTGGTTTTGATACCCAGCATCTCCGCCGCCTTCGTTTTAACCCCTCCGGCCTGTTCCAGCGCCTGTTCAATCAGTTGCCGCTCCAAATCTTCCAGCCTGCGGGTCAAAGGAATCGCGCTATCCTCAAGTTCCTCAGCGGAAACCTCTGCTCGTGACGCCTCCACATCCAGCGGCAGGTCGTTCACATCCACGACATTGCCATCGGCCAGCACAAGGGTGCGCTCAATCACATTCTCCAGTTCTCGCACATTGCCGGGCCAGGTATAGGACGCCATCGCAGCCATCGCCCGGTCTGTCAATCGTTTCAAGGGCCGGTTCATCTCTTCACATTTCTTATGCAAAAAGTGGTCCACCAGATCCGGAATGTCCGCCTTGCGATCCCTCAACGGGACCAGGCGGATCGGAATCACCTCCAGCCGATAAAAAAGGTCCTCTCTGAATGCGCCCTCGGCCACCATTTCTCTCAACACTCGATGTGTGGCCGCAATCACACGTACATCAGCATGAAGCGTCTCTTCTCCCCCCACCCGATCGTACTCCTTCGTCTGTAACACCCTCAGAATATTCACCTGAGCCTCAAGGGGCAAATCCCCGATCTCATCCAGAAAAATCGTACCGCCTTCGGCCAGCTCAAACTTGCCCTTTTTTTGACGAATTGCTCCGGTAAATGCGCCCTTTTCATGGCCGAACAATTCGCTTTGAACCAGTTCTCTCGGCAGTGACCCACAATTCACCTTTACAAACGGCCCTTCCCGCCGGGCGCTCCGGCGATGAATCGCTCGGGCAACCAGTTCCTTACCGGTTCCACTCTCGCCGTAAACCAGCACTGCAGAATCCGTTTCCGCCACCTTTTCAACCATCTCATACACCGTTTTCATAGGCTTGGATCGGCCCACCATCTCCCCAAAATTAAACCGTACACCGATCTCGTCCCGTAAATACTGGTTCTCTTCGTCCAGGCGATCCCTCGACTGACGCAATTCCCGATGCTTCAGAACCTTCTCCACCCTCAGCCGCAACACATCGTACAATGCATCGGCTTTAACGACAAAATCTGCAGCCCCTTTTCTCATGGCCTCGACCGCCACATCGATTGTGCCATAGGCCGTAATGACCACCACATCCGTATCGGCATAATCCCGCCGCACAGCGTCGAGCACCTCCAGCCCGTCCATGTCCTCCATCTTGTAATCCGTAATCACCAGATCAAAAGGCCTCGCTTTCATCTGCCTCAACCCCTCCACCCCGCCCGAAGCTACCGTCACGTCGTGTCCCATCCGTTCGAGCAAAAGTGCCATCCCAGTGCGCATCGTCTCGTTATCATCGATCACCAGAACCCGGCTCACTCTCGTTTCCTTTCTCGCAAATATCCCTCATCCCGCTTCTGACCACCTGGCAAAATCACCTCAAATACAGTGCCTCTGCCTACCTGGCTTTTAACGCCAACAGTTCCTCCATTCTCCTTCACTGTTTTCTGCACAATGGCCATACCCAAACCGCTCCCCCTCTCTCCCGTTGTAAAAAAAGGTTCGAACAGGCGCTCGATTACGGTGCTATCCATGCCCACACCCGTATCGGCCACCCTGATGACCGTGTTTCCATTCTCTTTTTTACCTGCCAACCGCAACACGCCTCCTTCTGGCATCGCTTGAACGCCATTCTTTACCAGATTGACCAGCGCGCGTTTGAACTGGTCGACATCTACAAATACTTTCAGTCCCTGTGGAATCTCTCTTATGCACTGCACCCTTGCCTCGTCCATCTCTGGACTGAGCAAAAAAACGACCTCTTCCACAAGCCGAGCAACATCTGCTTCCACTGGTTGCACAACTGAAGGTCGGGCAAAGTCCAGAAATTCGGAAATCACCCGATTGAGTGTGCGCACCTCTCCGGTCACCTTCTGAATGTGGGCCTTGCGCGCGTCGTCATCCGGTAGATCGCTTGCAATCAAACCCGCATAAATCTCAATGCCGCCCAGAGGATTGCGAATTTCGTGCGCCACGCCCGCCAGCATCTGCCGCAAGTGCTCATCGCGGTCCAGAATCTTCAAGCGCATTTCCTCCATGGTCTGGCCCAAATAACCCAGTTCATCCCCGGCAGACCGGTCCACTGGTCGCTCGAGGTCGCCCTCGCCGATGGCCTGTGCAGAGTTGACGAGGCGATGAATCGGCCCAGTCAGAGTGCGGGCGAGAACCAAACCGATCGCTATGGTCAACACCACGCTCACCCCTCCAAAAATCAGCACAGAACGCTGAAATGCTCGAATCGCCTCGACAAATCCGGCCCCAATATCCACGCCAACCGCTGCCACAACTTCCTCTCCGGCATAAACAGGCGCGTAACCGGATTGATAATAAACACCCGATTTGTCCTGAAACAAAATCGAATGCGACGCCTGCCCTCGCCAGACGTCGACCAATTCCGCTCGGTCCACCCGCAACCGCGTATATTCCCTCCCAATCGGCACGTCGGGCGCCGTGTCCAGCAGGCTCTGTCCCTGATGGTCGAACACGTAAATTCGCCGGGCGCCGACCAGATCTCGATATCTGACCAGCTTCGCTCTCAACCGCGCGTGAAGATTGCCACCCTCAAACCCCGAACGCAAGTGGCGCACCGCATCTCCATCAATACCCGCCGCCGAAAGTTGCGCGATAGCAAGCAGTTGGTCGCTCATCTGGCGCTCGAGGCTATTGCGTGTGAGGCGATACAATATCCAACCCGTGCTACCGACCACAAGGAATACGAAAACAACAAATGTCACAACCAGCCTGCGGCCAATGCGGCCCCTGTGTTGAGACGGTAACCTTTGCCTGCTCGCGAAACCATCAAAAATACTCCGGATTCTGCATCCCAGATGCACTTTCCTCTCCGGATACTGAGAAAATCTCCAGCACATGCCGTAGCATCTCCTGCCTGACTGTTAAAGGTCCTGGAATCGATAACAACATGCCTGTAATATGGCATCACAGGGCCTGTTTTGTCAACGTTTGATCTGCCGGATGGGTTCCGAAACCCATGCTAATTATCCGATCGTTCACCTGCCCCGTTTGCATTGTAAGCGCCCTTCTCGACGCTACGCTACAACCTGACCTACCGGATCGGCATCGACACTGAGATTTGGTGGGTCATTACCCAGGCATCTCGTAACGTCAATGGACCTTCGGGCGCGGGGAGGAAATCGGCGGCCGCAGCAAGCTCTGCCGTGCCGGCCCTTGCCACTCCCGGTCGGCCCGTTCCCGTGATCAGCCGCCCCCTGTAGCGGAGATCGAACTCGGCCAGGCCGAAGTGGAGTCCCCAACTCGGGGTCCATTCCATCCAGCTTTCCCTCTGGTTCCGTGTCGAGCCTTTGATGTGGCTGGTTTGGGTCAGGTCGTACCGTATGGAGCGCATCTGCAGACCGAGTTGGAACCCGCCCCAGCCGAAGTCGTGCCCAATGCCCATCCTGATTTTCGCGTTCAAGAAGGAGAACTCGTTCTCTACCGTCTTCTCGCCCGCTCGGACCAGATTGCCAGTGGATCCGACCGTGTCGCTCGCAGCATCGGCCCATGTGTAGCTCGAGATAGGCTCCAGGACGAGGTCGATCCCATAGGTCGCCCTCTCCCCGGTCTTGGCAATACCCACGCCAAAGTCATACGCCCATGAATCGCCCGGGTCCCGGGGGATGTTCTGGATCTCGTAGTTCGGGATCTTGGGATGCGACTTCCGGTTTACGGTCGTCGCGGCTCCGACGCGCCATCCACTCCTGGTCAGGGGCTGGGTGAAGCCCAAATGGAGACCCGACGTGTTCGTCTGATCGAGATTTCGTTCCATGCGCGGCACTCCCTCTCCGATTTCCCAATCCTGTTGCCAGATCCAATCCAGATAGTGAACCTCGTGCGTCATGTCGAAGCGGTTGTGGAGAAGGAGTACCTCGAAAGACCGTCCGCTCTCCCATTCGCCGAGAAGGCCGAGGCGCAGATCCACACTATGGCCATCTTGTTCGATCCGTTCGCTGAAGGCGTAGAGGTGCTCGACGCCATCGAGGGCACCCAGTCCGGCCCAGGAGAGGCTTCCGCCGAGAGAGAACCCGCTCTCTCCGAGCATCCGCCCGAAGAATCCGTGTAAATAGAGGTTTCTGGCCGAGCGGTCGCGCAGCGGCTGCCCGGTGTTCGGACCCCACCAATTCCAGCGGTCCGCGGCAATGAGTTGTTGAAGCGCGAAGGAGCCGCCCCCGAACCAGCTATCCGATCCCGCGAGGAAGGTGATCGGAATTGTGCGCCCTGCGCCATTGTGGTCAGAGATCAAATAGAAGGTCGGAGATCCCACAATCAGCGTCTCCTCGATTCGCGCGCCCTTCGCCGGGTTGGAGAAGGGATCGAGGAGAAGGTCGTTTATCGCGAGCGATACGCCCCCGAGTGCCAGATTCGCCGAGGGGTAGATCAGGAACTGGTCTCCCGTCGCGACGGGGACCGATTTAATTCCGATGAGCTGGGAGGTTACACGGGACGGGTAGAGGGTTGCCAGGACCGCGATTGAAAGCGCGAGAAGGGTTGTAGTCATCGGCCGTTGAAAGGAAAGTGCGTTCATTGGAGAATCTCCTTGTGTAAAGTGAAGTGCTGATTTTGCCCTGTTATTCACAGGATTTCAGATAATAACCATTCTGCCGATGCACAGACCGGTCTCTTCTCTGTGCCTTCGGCGTGCATCTGTCGCAAAGCTCTATTGCCTCCCGTACAGAGCCGAAAAAATCATAAAATCTTGAAAATCAACGTATTTATTCCCATCCAGATCGTATGCAGCGTTATAACCCGCTTCGCCTTCCGCCTTTCTATACCCCTGGGCAAAGAGCAAAAAATCACTGAAATCCACACGCCCATCGCCACTAAAATCAATCCTGTGTTTATCCAGACTATTTATCCGTTCCCAAATCCGATAGACAACCCCGCGGTTTTTGACGATCACGTCCGTACCCAGCGCCAGGTACGGTCCCAGATCCGGAAACCGATCCAGCAACTTAAAATACCGGTCACTGCCAAACCGATACTCAATAACCGGTTCCCCCTCGGTATAACCCGCATCTTTCCATACGCCATCTCTCAAATAAAACGTCTTTGTGCCCACCGTACGCACGCCGCCTTCTCGGAAAACCACGTTGGGTGAGGGTGCTGCTACAGCCCCGGCCAGGTCACGTGTGGCTTCGGACGCCGCCACTGCATCCGCCCCTTGCTGATCTGCGAATCCGGTTGGAAGCGCAAACGGCCCCGGAGGCGTATCCTCCACAATTAAAAAAGACGTATAGGGCGTAATAATGCCATACGTGCGACTCAGGCTCACAATTTCGTCAACCAGTTCCTTCACTTCTCCATTCAACCTGCACCGATACCATCTTCAGTGGACGTGCTGAGAATTTCTCTGTATTTAGTGGGTACACATATTTTCGCACCTCGTTTCGCTCCCGAATAACCTCGCTGTAGGACAACTGTACCCGCTTTTCCACTCCTGCTACAATGGGGAAAATCCGGGCGCGATAAGCCCCTCGACCCGCATACTCCAGCAGGGCCGGATCGATCCGCTGTCGCACAATTTCCGTATAAATCCGTCTCGCCTCATCCGCTGGGAGGAGTTCTGCCGAGAGTGCCTTTCCATCTACAAACATCGAAAAAGCCGAAATCGCGGCTCTTTCAGGAATCGGGAACATATAGGTGCCCTCCACTTCCCCAGCTCTTCCCAGATTTAGAAAAGACTGATCAATCTCCGTCACTACCGCCTGATCCTGGATACGCACTTTCACCAGATGCCGCGCAATCGCAAGCTCCACCCACGGTTCGGGGATAATTATTCCGTCTGCCAGAGCAGCCCCTGGCATTAAAAAGAACAGCAACGCCATCATAAATCGTAGCATCTTGACACCTCCAATATCGGGTTGGGAGCAAACTGTTTCACCCACTTATCAGCAAAACATGTGCCAAAGAACTACTTACCTCCCGTTTACTGCCTGGAAATGGATTTTCAGGAGCCAATCATGTAAAAAAACGGTTTTTTCCTGAGTCTCGTTCGATATAGATGGATTGGGAGAATCAGAAATTTGAATATGTACTCAAAAAACTGAGGGGAACTTGGAGGGAAATCGTCACGGAAATCGCGCAAGTGTGCTTGGGATAAACGGCAGGTGCCGTTGCGAGAGAATTCTCATTGCAGTGAAAACGCGAGAGCGTAGTCGCCCTGAACTTGCTATTTATCCATAAGACGGTATATTGTCTGTATGCATCTTCCTGAATATCCAACTCATATCGGAACTGATTATGACCATCAAATATTCTCTGCGCGAACCCATGGCGCCAGGCAACACCCTGATGGAGAAATTCCAGGCACTCAAAGAACTCGGCTTTTCCGGCATTGAAATCACCAACAGCAGTACCGCGGATTTTGCGGATGAGATCAAAGCAGCGTCAGACGCGACGGGCATTGCGCCCAATATCTGCTCTGCCCGAGGCAGTAAGGGCCTGCTCGACGCACGCCCCGAAGAACGCCTCACAGCCATCAAATCCATTAACGACGCCCTGACCCTTTGTACTGAAGTCGGCGGTGTAGGTGTGATTTTTCCCCCGCTCATCGGCATCAAAATGGGCGGTGGCGAACGCATTCCAGACCTCTCCCCTCTGTACAGCACATCTACACTTGAAAAAGATCTCCTCATCGAAATTCTCAAGCAGGACATCGCCCCCCATGCCGAAGCGTGCGGTAGTCGCCTGATCATAGAACCCCTGAACCGCTACGAACAGTGGTGGCCCTGCACAGTTGCCCAGGGCGTTGAAATCTGCGAAGCCGTGGGCAGTCCCTCCATCGCCACCATGGCCGATCTTTTCCACATGAGCATTGAGGAAGCCGACCTCGCCGAAGCCATCCGCGCAGGGGATAAACACATCGCCAATGTACATCTGGCCGACAGCAATCGCATCTTACCTGGCTATGGTCACACGGATTTTGGTCCCCCACTCAAAGCACTATCCGACATCGGCTACGAGCACTACTGCGGTTTTGAATGCAGTATCCCCCCGGGCGATGCCAGAGCAGAACTCCGTAAATCTATGGACTATCTCAACAGCCACTTGTAGTCCAAACACAAAGTCCCAAAACTGGAGGTACACGCCATGTCGTCTGAACCCACAGAAAAAAGCCTCAAAAGAATGCAGATATACACGGAAAAGTACTGGGAGAAAACCGGGACATCGCCGCATCCAACCCGAGAAGTCGCCGATACGGTCATCAATGGCCTTGCAGAAAACATCGATGAACTGGGCCGCCCGCTTTGCCCCTGCAACTTTTATCCCGACAAAAAGGCCGAACTCGAACGCAGCCGCGAATGGGTCTGTGCCTGTGACGAAATGAAAATTTTCAAATACTGTCACTGCCTGCTCTTTGTCACCCCTGAAGGCATGCCCATTACGGAATACTTGCCCGAAGATCACGAAGGTCGCCAGGTCTATGGCATCATAGAAGACCCCACCCCGGACAAGGGCCGCGAACTGCGTCGCAAAGCCGATGAAAAAATCGCCGAATGGAAAGCGGAAGAGAAATAAGATTCGACAAAACCCACCTGCCGCCCGCACAATTTGAATGCGTAGTCATCGCCGATACGCATTACATGATTGACGTTGGTGACCGCCCTCTCGAATTTGAATCGCGCCGCGTGCAAACCCAACGCGCTGGCGTTGCCCTGGAACGGGTCGCAGCTATTGAGACCGATTTTGTCATCCACATGGGCGACCTCGTCCAGGAATATCCCGAAACGCCCGACTTCAAACGCGCGATGCTCGAAGCCCGCGACCAGATACGCGCCTGCAATATCGATCCGCACTATGTCGCTGGCAATCACGATGTCGGCGACAAAACCGATCCCACCATGCCCACCCATGCGGCAACTGCGGAATCTCTCGCATACTTCCACAATCACTTTGGTCCTTCCTGGTACAGTTTTGACCGCGACCTGTGTCATTTTATCGTGCTCAACTCCCAGATCTTCAACTCAAAAATCCCCGAAACAGACGACCAGTGGGAATGGTTTGAATCCGATCTTGAAAAACATAAAAATCAGCGGATCTTTCTCTTTTTTCACCTTCCCCTCTACCTTTGGGATGACAATGAGCCGGGATTGGGACACTACGACAACATCAGCCAGCCAGACCGAGACCGCCTCCTCGCATTGATTCAAAAATACGGGATCGAACTCCTCTTCGCGGCACACGTACACTATCCCTTTTACGACAAAATCGGCAAAACGCGCTATTTCATCGCTCCTTCCACATCCTTTACGCGCCCGGGATTCGGCCATCTCTACGCCAGCCCTCCCCCACCCGAACAGGGGCGAGACGACACGGGCAAGCTGGGATTTTATCTCCTCCGCATACGCGCCGATCACACCGACATCCACTTCATCCGCACAAAAGGGAAAATAAAACGCCCTGCCCGCGACCACCTCATCACCTGCACATCCGCCGATCTGTCTTCTCCCATTGGCCTCACCCTCCACCACCCCATCACACCCATTGCGGAAATCCCAATTGCATATCCCTCTGTCATACGTCAAAAAGTGCGCAATGACCAGCATCTTTTGGCCTGCATAGAACTCGGTGCTAAATTCGTACGCTTTCCCTGGCGCGACCTGCGCGATCCCTTTCAGCGCACGCGCCTCGAAATGCTCTGCTCCGAAGGGATAACACCCATTGCCACATTCCTCGAACCGCGCATCGCCTCATTGCCCGAATACATCGAAGCCAACCTCAATCTCATACAGAACTGGGAAATTCAGATATCTGATCCTTCGCTATCATCCGATGAAGTTTGCGAAACACTCAACCGATGTACAAAGCTTGCAGAACTCTCGATTTGCCCGATTATCCCCAACGAACGCGTACACGGCAAACAACACCTGCGAACCCGAATGGGTTATCACCTCGACGAACTCGAAGGCCTCCAAAACGCCGACATTCACCTTCAGCGCGTCATCTGTCGCGTACCGCCCAACGAATCGCCCTGGACTTATATCCAATCCCTGAGCGAACGCAAATACTCGAATATCGGTCACATGGACATCTTACTCGAATTAGACGCGCAGAGCGACAGCGCCAACGCCCGCCGAATTGCCGAAGCCACATTTGCCATTGTCGGCCTGCCGGATGCGCGCCTATTTGTCGATCCACTCACCGACTTTGACCGCACAATGGATGTCACACATGGATTGCTCGACACCCTCTGCAACCCCCGCGCGTCTTTTCACGCGTTGCGTTGTTTGAACACGCTCCTCAACAGTCCCGTTCACGATACCACCTTTACAGATTCCCGCGAACAAATACGAGAAAACAACCGCGTCCTGTATCTCAACAACACCCATCGCAGGCTCGCCCTCATACTACCTGCCCGTGATATTTTTGATCTCAATACTCTCGATTTTTCACTCGACATCAGCCCTGTTCGCATCTATCATCTATGCACGGGAGAAACCGAAACAGTATCCCGTGACGCGCAAATCGAAATCCGGGATGGCTCGCCCATTCTGGTGATTGGGCAGCCTGACCGATAGAGGCCATTATGAAACCACAAAATCAGCGCTTTAAATCCAACTATCCACTCGATGCGGATCAAATTTCCGAATGGGTAGAACAATTTCACAGAGACGGATTTCTATTTCTCGAAGATGTCTTAAAAGAAGAACACGTCGCACAACTCAAAGCGGACCTCGACTGGTCTCTCGCACATTTTACCAGCCGGGATAAAGACCCCAATGGCAAGCTCAATCCGCAAAGCTCCAAAGCCAGCCACCGCCTGTGCCATCGCATGTTCGAGCACAGCCAGGCCAACCTCAACCTGTTTGACCTCGAACCCATCGTCAGCTTTGCCGAAGCCCTTGTTGAAGCAAATTGTCACGTTATACACAACAACTCCTTCATCACGCCCCCCGGCGGCGGCCTCACCACCTGGCATCAGGATGACGCCCCGCATTATGTTGTCACCGATGGCAAGCCACCGACAAACATCCACCTTCCCGTACTCGTATTCACCTGCAATTATTATCTCACCGATGTGACGAAAATCGAACATGGCGGCACCGAAGTCATCCCAGGCTCACATCTCATTGGTGAAAGCCCGCGTCGGGTTTTCAATACTGATGCCTGGAAAAAATGGCAGGACAAAGTGCATTATAACCTCGGCAAAGCCGGTAGCGTCATCATGTTCAACAACCAGGTCTGGCACAGAGGGGGACCAAATCAGAGCAATCGCAGCCGCTACATCACCCAAATCACCTATGGCAGGCGGCTCATAGGGCACAAATACTATCCCTTTATGAACTACACCATGCCCGAGCATATATATCGCAATGCAAACGAAAGACTCAAACGCCTGATCGGATTCTTAGACCACGGCGCTTATGGGTGAACAGCTATCTCTGGAGGTCACCATGATGACAGATGCACAGCGCTACTTATTTGATATGATGGGCTATTTGCATCTGGAACAAGCACTTAAACGAACAGAACTGAAAGCTGCACAACGGGCTATAGATCGGTATATAAATACCTCAGATGATGAACTGCCCGAAGGATTTGGGCGTTCAACCTCATTATTTGACAAAAATCGCACACAATACAAATACGCTTTTGCTTTTGACAAAGTACTGGAAGCGTTGGTCTTTCACCGTTCATTTTGGCCCATTGTACTGGAAGTATCTGGACGACGCCCGCGGCTAAACAGCGGTGAAGTGCGGATAAATACGGCTAAAGACCCTGTTCACCGGTTGCACTGTTCGCGCGAGAGCTTTGGTCCGTATAGCTGCCGATATAGCTGCGACGATGGGAAAATTTATTGCGATGATCTGGTGGTATTTATCTATCTCACAGATGTCTTGCCCGGAGATGGCGGATTGCTGCTCGTGCCGGGATCGCACAAAAGCGATTTTAAGCGCCCACCCGATGTGTTCAACGACGGATGGATCGAAAAAGATGTGCCCCTCGGCGTGGCGAATATCACGGCCCAAGCTGGCGATATTGTCATAACCACAGAATTAATGACACATGGGGCAATGACATGGCAACCCAAAGATCGGGATCGCCGTTTCTTCATTCTCAGATACCGCCCGCAATATCACCGACAAATCCACGAATTTCCCGATTCAGTACTGGCGCGGCTCTCGCCCGAAACGCGAGAGCTTCTCGAGACACAATCCTATACTTATGAAAAAGAGATCGTAAAAAAGGATTTCGTGACGTTGACGATTTGATCCGCAGATGAACGCAGATGAACGCAGATGAAAGACGAATCCGAAAAACAAACCGCCCGCCAGAACGATCTGACGGGCGGTTTTGCATCTGGATTAAATGCTCAATCGCGTTGTGACAACACATCGCGCTCATAAGCCTCTATCTCATCGAGCCAGGAAGCACCGATAGGTACATTGGCTTTGAGGCAACACATATCCCACACAGCGGAAAATGGCATCGTCTTCATATCTTCCATCAGCGCGAGTTTTTGCGCGAGCTTGCCTTCGGCTTCGAGTTGGCGCAGGCGATCCGTTGGGTCAACGAGGCCATAGAGGAGGGCTTTGCGCGTGGCGCGCGTGCCAATAACATAAGCGGCGATGCGATTGATGCTCGCATCGAAAAAATCGAGCGCGAGATACATGCGACCAATCGCATTGTGGCGGGCGAGCTCCAGAAAAACATGGCGCACATCATCGCTAAAGAGAACGACGTGATCCGAGTCCCAGCGAATGGGGCGGCTCGTATGGATAAGCAACTTGTCGTGAAATGCAAAATGCGCCGAGAGCTTATCGGCAATCGATTCAGTCGGATGAAAATGCCCCATATCGAGACAGAGGAGGACGCCCCGGGTCAGCGCATAATTGGCATAAAAATCATTGGAGCCAACCGTATAGTCTTCCATACCGAGACCAAAGAGCTTGCCTTCAACCGCATCGACGCATTCGGGACCGATGCCCAGACCATCGTCAAAGACAGTATCCAATGCTTCCACCAGCCGCTCGCGAGGCGTCCACCGATCAGCGGGATGGTCTTTGGCACCATCGGGAATCCAGTGATTGTTGACAACCCCATCCCCCAGTGCTTTCCCAATGGCCTCAGAAATGCGACGGCTCGCAATACCGTGTTGAATCCAGAAACCGCGAATACCCTTATCGGGATGGCTCAGGGTAAAGCCATCATTGGCTTTGGGATGTGCAAAATAAGTGGGATTAAAATCGATACCGATATCATACGCTCTTGCCCAATCAACCCACCCCGCAAAGTGCTCAGGCTCCAGAGCATCGCGATCGACGACCTTGCCGCTCGTATCACCATAAGAAGCGTGGATATTTGCCCTGTGTGGCCCCGGCAACAGATCAACCACTTTTTTGAGATCTCGGCGAAGTTCATCCCCATTGCGCGCGCGACCGGGATAATTGCCCGTAGCCATAATGCCGCCGCCTTCAACAGCCTCGTCTTTGACTTCAAAACCCGCCACATCGTCACCCTGCCAGCAATGGAGCGAGATCGGCACTTCGAGTGCTCTATCTACAGCCCGTTCAATATCCACGCCAAAAGCGGCGTACTGTTCGGCAGCGTGCTCGAAATTGGCTTCAATCTGAACATCAGTAATCGGTGTTTTGTAATGCATTACAATCTCCTATAATCAGTAATAAAAGTCTGTCAAAGTTGCACCAAAAAAGGCGAAATAGGGCGGTGTGTCAAGGGAAAAGGCAGTGGATTTTGGCGGTAAATTGGAGTATTATAGACGACCTTATCACACAAAAGAAAGGAACAGCATGAAGAGACCGAATATCTTATTGATTTACACCGACCAACAGCGGTGGGATGCCATGGGTGTGAATGGGAACACCGATATTCAAACGCCGAACCTGGATCGCCTGGCGTCCGAGGGTATAAACTTCGACCACTACTTTGTCCAGAACCCCGTGTGCATGCCCAGTCGGGTGAGTCTTTTGACCGGACAATATCCCTCCACACTCGGCATTATACACATGGGGGTACCCGTGCCCGAAGACTTTATGACATTTCCAAAATTGCTGCACAATTCGGGATATCACTCCGCAAACATCGGCAAATTGCACTTTTTGCCACACGCCAATCGGGACCACCGCGAAGTACATCCCGATTATGGATTTGACCATCTGGAGATCAGTGACGAACCCGGCTGTTACGAAGATGCATATCGCGCCTGGGTGCGCCTGGAAGCCCCAGACCAACTCGATCATTTGAGTCTCGGATTGCCGCCATTGGCAGAGCGTTGGCATCAGATGATGGGCGTAAAAGACGGTGTGCATCACCCCGATGAGCGATTTCCCAAACACCCCATCCCCTTTCGCGAAAAAGATGAATACACACACACGGCGTGGGTAGCGAGCCGGTCAATTCAATATATGTCGGAGCGTGCAAATGAAGGCCGTCCATTTTTGTGCATCGCGGGAATTTACTCCCCACATTCGCCCTGGGTTGCGCCACAGCGTTTTCTGGACTTGTACGATTCCGATCAAATGACCCTGCCATCCTTCCCGCCAGAAGCCGATGAAAAGCGCAATGAAAATCACTACGGCGACCGCGAACTTCGCCTCGCGCGACAGGGATATTACGGCATGGTCAGCGAAGTAGATCACCATGTGGGGCGCATGTTAGACGCGCTGGCTGAATTGGGCATTGCAGATGAAACAATCGTGGTCTTCACATCCGATCACGGCGAATGGCTGGGCGAACATTTGCGCTATGGCAAAGGCTATCCGGGACACGATTGTGTCAGCCGCGTCCCCCTCCTGATACACATCCCTGGGAAAGAAGGCGGACGTCGCGTATCGAGTCTCGTCGAAGGCGTCGATGTAATCCCCACCCTGCTCGAAGCCTGTGGCGTACCCCTCCCACCCCATTTACAGGGCCAATCGCTATATCCCGTTTTTAACGGAGAAAACGCCTCGCACAAATCAGTCGCACTGATGGAAGCCACAGGCTGGAAAATGATACGGTCTGCTGCCTATCGCTATGTCGCGCATGACGATGGAAGCGAGTTCCTCTATGACCTGAACGCCGAATGGGGCGAATACCGCGATGTATCGCAAGACCCAGACCACACAAATGCGCTGATTGAACATCGGCATCTATTGATCAAACGACTCATAGAGATGGAACGCCCCAGAAAGCGAATTTGGGGATACTGAGACAGGAGGTAACATGAAAATCGTAGATATACAAAAAACGCCCTCTTTTGGGGCTGAATGTCGCCACTGGTCGTTATTGAAAATCATCACAGATGAAGGCATTGAGGGGTTAGGAGAATGGCGCGGGGGACAATCGGTTGATCAATTGAAGGGGACGTTGATTGGACAAGACCCGACCAACGTAAACCAATTACATCACGATCATCTGTGGCGCATGCAGGGCGCGGGCGCAGGCGTGGAAATCGCATTGTGGGATATTGCCGGCAAAGCTTACGGCGTACCGATGTGCGATCTCCTGGGAGGAAAGCTGCGCGACAAGGTGCGAATGTATTGCGATTGCCATTCGGGCGCGTACTGGACACCAGAAGACTATAATCGACGCTGGGATGAAGTGCGGGCATCGGGTGAATTAGATCCCGTATATGAAACATCGAGCTATGTAGCGCGGGCAAAAGAACGAGTAGCCG
Organism: Candidatus Latescibacterota bacterium; assembly: GCA_022821275.1. Classification (GTDB taxonomy): domain Bacteria; phylum Latescibacterota; class UBA2968; order UBA2968; family UBA2968; genus VXRD01. Next base: position 48,769 of record JAJEDY010000059.1, read on the forward strand.
AGGGATTTACAGCCTTAAAATTCGATCTGGACGTTCCCAACCCCTGGAAAATGGATGTGTACGACCGATCTGTCGGACGGCGACAACACGAACATATCGCGACGACAATTGAAGCGTTGCGCGATGCAATTGGGCCGTATATCGATTTGTCGATTGACCTGCACGGATCGTTTAACGCGATCGATGGTCTGCGGATATGCAAAGACGTGGAACACCTCGACTTATTGTGGTTGGAAGACCCGATTCGGTGGGAATGGGGCAACGTGGATGCCCTGGCAAAAATTTGTATGCAAACAGAAACGCCGATCTGTACAGGCGAAATCTTTTACGGCGCAAAGCTATTTCGAGAACTCATGGAAAAGGGCGCGTGCGACTTGCTCGAACCCGACATACCGCGCAGTGGCGGCGCTATAGAAACGCGGCGCATCGCAGAACTGGCAGAAATGTATCACATGTCGATCGCGCCGCATTATATGGCGAGCACAGTAGCGGGCATAGCCGCCGTGCATATCTGTTCCACCATACCCAATTTCCTGGCTCTGGAATATCACTCGGCCAATATCCCGCTGTGGTCAACGATGTTGAACATCAAAAACCCGATTCAAAATGGATACATCACCGTGCCAGATGGCCCCGGGTTGGGCATCGAATTAGACGAAGAAGAAATATTAAAACACCTGCCCGATGGCACGGAATTGTGGTCTTAGAAACAGAAAGGACACCAAATATGAAATTCCCATCCATTCGTCCGCCGCGCACCAATTATATCCGGCCACTCGACGGTGAAACGCTCATACTCTCACCTCCCGGCTTTAGCTGGTGGCGAGCCGCTGATCGAGATACATGTCAATATCGCGTCATTGTCGCACGCGATGGAAAACCCTATTACGAATCCCCCCTGCTCTCCGATCCCATACACCATCCAGACCGCGCTTTTGCACCCGGAACTTACGATTGGCATGTACAGGCCATTGTGGATGGCGCGGTTCGAGCGCGTTCGGAATCCCGATCTTTTGAAATAGCCGAAAACGCTGCTGAACAACCCCACCCAGACGCCGCTGCACTGTTGGCAAATGTCCCAAAAGAACGCCCGCGACTCTTCTTTCTGGCATCTGATATGGAAAATGTGCGACGCTCGCTAACATCCACCCGAGCAGAAGCATTCGAAGCCCTGAGAAAAGACGCCGACCACGCGCTCACTCTCGAACTACCGGCAGAGCCGACATACGACCAAATTGAAGACCCCGCCGAACGCAGGCTGGCTTATGTTGAATGTTTTGGCACCATGCGAAAATATCACGATGGCGGCATGCGAAGTCTCGCACTCTTTTATTTGCTCACAGGAGAGAAGCGATATGGCGAAGCCGCACGGCGCTTTATCGTTGACGCCGCACAGTGGGATGTGGAGGGCATATCCTCTATTCTCGCGCCTTATGGCGACGAAGTCGGCCTCGGATTGCTCAGGGCGGGCGCAGAAGTCTATGACTGGATATACGATATTTTTACCGAGGACGAACGCGAACTCGTCGCGTGCATGCTCGGCGCGCGGGCAGACCAGATGATCCGCAGACTGGAGAAACACGATTACACATTCACGCCCGAAGAGAGCCACAACGGTCGCCTGCCCGGCTTTTTGCTCGAACACGCCATTGCATGTGCCGAAGACGAACGCGCGCCTTCATGGGCGAAATACGCACTCAAACTTATTGCGACAAATTTCCCCCACTGGGCAGGACATGAAGGGGGCTGGGCACAGGGCGTCCCCTATGGCCTGTCTTACAACTCGCGGGACGCAATACCCTTTCACTCATGGACATTGGCGACCGGGCACGATATATGGCTCAAACCCTATTATCAGAACATGCCGTGGTTTTTTTATTACGTCGTTTCCCCAGTTGGCGAACTCATGCCATTTGGCGATACCGAAGATCAACCCGTTCGCGCCTCACAGGCCAGAACCTTTCTCCAATTTCACGGTCTCAGATTGCAAAATCACCGGCTGCGCGCCTGGGCAAACCAGGTACACGACCCTGAAGGTCGGTCCGCGGAGATCGATCCCTTTCCCGGCATTCTACTCGAAGACAAGCCCATCCCGAAAGAAAAAGATACAATACCACAAGACCGCGCTTTTCGAGGCGTCGGCTGGGGCGCCTTGCACAGCGATATCGAACATCCGGACAGTGATTTTATGGTCCTCTTCCGTTCATCGCCCTTTGGCGGCGTGAGCCACGGTCATGCGAGCCAGAATGATTTTGCAGTAATGAAAGGCGGACGCGCTTTAATCTGCGCCGGAGGTCTTCGATTCCCGCATCACGGCACGCCATTTCACAACGAATACGCACAACACTCGATTTCACACAACTGCGTCCTCGTCAATGGCGAGGGAGCGATCAACCGGGATGGCAACCGCGGCGGCAAAATTATCGATTTTAGGACCACAAAACCGTTTGGCTATGTCTGCGGCGAAGCTGAAAATGCTTACGGAGACCGGTTGAACCGATACAGGCGACATCTCGTGATGATCCGTCCGTCGATCTTGATCCTCGTCGATGAATTGGAAGCCCCCGAAGCATCGACATTCCAGTGGTTACTGCACGCATTCGAAAAATTTGATCTCGATGCAACGACTGTCATCTCTAATCGCAAGGGAGCCTCACTAAAAGGTCAGCTTTTTGCATCAACAAATCTTAGCCTCAGCCAGACAAATGCCTGGCCCGTAGCACCAGATAAAGGCTATCCGACTCTCGATAAAGAATTGCCCGAAAAGCGATGGCATTTTACAGCCGAGACAGATCGCGTAAAACGCTGTCGGATTGCCGCGATTTTCTCTGTCCTCGGTCCCGACGAGAATGATCCCGACTTCTCAATAAATGTATCAGAAAATCAAATCGCGCTTTCTGCGGGAAATACAACCGCGCAAATCAATCTGTCCCCGGATGAAAGCACCATTCTTTCTCTATTATCCGGATCAGAAGATTTGACCATTCAAGCCTGATTAGCAGACCGATAGTTTGAGACCGCGATAACACTGGCGATGAGCAACGCGATACCCTGCAAATAAAGGCGGGCATCTCCCGATGGGGTGAGGAATAAGAGAAGGGCAGCGGCGAGTAAAAGCGTCCGCTGATACGTGGGCAAAGGGGCAAACGCATGCCCGGCCGCGGCGGCTGATAGGGGTAAAATGCCGAGCAGGACGACGAGGATATTGGCGATTATAGCGGTGATATCAGAGGACAAGAGCAAAAGTTCTGGATGCAGAACAAAGGCATAGGGCAAAGCAAAACCCACCAGCGCAAAGCGGAAAGCCGTAACACCAGTTTGCATAATACTCGCCTTTGCAATAGCGGCAGCCGTGTACGCAGCCAACGCGACAGGAGGCGTAACCATAGACATCATGCCAAAATAAAAAATAAACAGATGCGCCCCCAGTGGCACAATGCCGAGATCGCTCAGAACAGGCCCCACCAGAGTCGCCATAAGCAGATAACACACGGCTGAAGGCAAGCCCATGCCCAGGATAATGGTGGAGATCATCAGCAGAATCAAAGCCAGGATGATGTTATTCTGCGCCAGTGGCAACAAAGTACTCGGCAATTTTGTGCCAATACCCGTGAGCGTCACAACACCGATAATAATACCCACGCATGAAGCCGCTGCAATAAGCGAAACACCGCCGTGTGCGGCTCTTTCCAATGCACTCATCATCGCGCGAGGCCCAACGCGCGTCGAGGGGCTAAACGCGCTGACAATAAGAACAAAGAGCAGGGCGATACTCACGGCGCGGAAAGGCGTGTAACCCAGAATGAGAAATACAATAAGAGTGATGAAAGCGACGAGAAATACCAGGCCCCGGACTCTGGGAGGACGCTCAGGCGCATCTCGATCACTTGCAGACGCGCCAATGCGCCTGGCGTGAAAATGCACAATCAGCAAAAGAGCCGCGTAATAGAGGATCGCCGGAATCAGAGCGGCTTTAATAATTTCCAAATACGTGACAGCCGGCTCGACGATTTCGAGCATCATATATGCACCCGCCCCCATAATCGGTGGAACGAGCGCACCGCCCGAACTCGCTGCGGCTTCAATGCCGCCGGCAACAGTTGGACGAAAACCAGTTGAGCGCATCAGCGGAATGGTAAACGTACCAGTAGTCGCCGTATTGGCCACAGCACTGCCCGAGAGCGACCCCATCATACCCGAAGAAATAACAGCCACTTTGGCTGGCCCTCCGGTGCTATTGCGAAAAATACGACGCGCCGTATTCAGAATATATCCCGTAGCACCGGTCTCTTCGAGCACTGTGCCAAAAAGCACAAAGAGAAAAACATAGGTGAACATCACTTTCAGCGCGATGCCAAAAACGCCCTGAGAGTGGAGATAGGTCTGAGAGACAATGCGCTCCCAGTTATATCCTCGGTGGGGAAAAAGCCAATCGGGCAGGATATATCCATAAGCGGCATAAATCAGAAAAGCGAGCGCAAGCAGGGGTAACGTGAAACCAATGGCGCGACGGGTTGCTTCGAGAACAAGAATGAGGCCGATGAGGCCGACAACGTGATCGAGCGCGTGTTCGTGCCCCGCGCGATTGCCCAGAGATTGACCATTGAGCCAATAGGACTGAAAGATGGATTCGGTCTGGATCAGGACATAACCAAAACAGAAAACAACTGCCAGCACAAAAACGAGATCGAGGATCTGGAGAGATTTATTGGAATGGATCGGATATTTCAGAAACACAAGACACAAGCCCAGCAGGGCAAAAACCGATAGCTGGGCTTGTGGTGCAAGTTGCGGATAATTGACTTCGACCAGAATAAAAAGACCGAGTAGCGCGGAGAGAATGCGAAACAGGTGGGAATGGAGGCGCGTCATTTTGAAACCACAGATGAACACGGATAAACACAGATGGTAACATCATTGTTATTTCGAACCTGGACGCTCATTGTCGCATGATGAGCCTTTATCAGTGTCCATCTGTGTCTATCTGTGGTTGCTTTTTTGTCGTTATTTTAATCCTGCCAGATACCAATTTCCTTGAAATATTTTATCGCACCCGGATGAAAAGGCGTACCCGTATCCCGAACGATATTCTTGGGATTTATCGCCCTGCCTGCCGGGTGTTTTTTTACGACTTCCTCGCGGCGTTCATAGAGCGTCTTAGTAAAATTGTAAACCGTATCTTCGCTCAAACTCGCCCGCGTGATGAGATGCATAGACCCGACATTCATCCCCGCAAAATCTTCTGTTTGCCCCCGGTACGTATCGGCGGGAATCGTCGCGGCAAAAAAGAAAGGATAAGTCTCAAAAAGGCTTTGTTTGGCCGATTCATCGTAGGGAATAAAATAAATATCCTGAGACGCGCTGGCCTGGGTGATCGAGGCCGTGGGCACTGCACCCCCCAAAAAAGCAGCAGCAGCCGATCCGTCGGCGAGCATGTCAACCGTTCCCGCCTGCGTATTGTAAAGCGGTGTGAAATCGTCATACGTAACGCCATGCGCATTCAGGATGGGTCTTAAGAAATACTCAAAACCTGCCCCCGCTGGCCCAACGACAACGCGCTTGCCCACGAGATCGCTCAAACCAGTGACACCCGCGCCTTGTGGTGCAATAAAAAGCGCGACATTCGGCGCCAATGTCATAACCGCATTGATATTCTGTTTCTCTCCCCACGCGCCTTCTCCGCGCACGGCAAAATAGGAAATCGCGGCATTGGCCAACGCAAAATCCAGTTCCCCGCTCGAAAGGCGGCGAATATTCTCCTGCGTACCCTTGGTAGCCTCGGCAGAAACCTCCCAGGGCATGTGATCGTTCACAACTTGCGCAATCGCGCCCCCCACGACAAAAAACGCACCACCGGGCGGCGCCGTGCCCACGCTGAGAAATTTATTCTCTCGATCCTGAGGCGCGCCACATCCGATGAACATGGCTACCGCGAAGATGAGTAACGCTTTGTACTGCATAGCTATCCTTTCAAAGTTTACAAATCGGACACTTCAACTATTGCAATTTTTGATAGCATCCAGATTCAATCGCTGTGCGCCCGAAATAACGATGGCGCAGATTTAATCCGTGAAATCCGCGCCATCCCTTTAATCCGCGATCAATTTGCCGCAATACAATAGAGGTGTTCGGTGCCGCGCAAATACAACTCATCGCCCGCGATAATAGGAGATGCGCCAGTGCCTTCGTCGAGCTTATTTTTTGCGAGCACTTCAAATTCGCTGCCGTTCTTGATCACAAATGTCATGCCAGCCAGCCCAGCGATGTACACGCGGTCGCTTGTGCCAACCAATGGGGCATATATGCGATTCATACCCTGGAGCCGCTCGGGACCGAAAACTGTTTCGCCTGTTTTGGCATTGTAACAGGCTAAAATACTCCTGGTGCTTTTTATGCTGTAGATATTGTTTCCGGAAAGAAGAGGAGTAGAAACATAAGGGGTATTATCAGTAACTGTCCACAACACGGCATCCGTACCCGTAATATCGCCTTTGGCTTTATCGAGTGAAATCGCCTGCATAGCTGGCTGTCTATGACCGCTTGTAACATAGACAATGCCATCTGCATAGACAGCGGTGGGAATGACATTTGACCCCAGTCCCGCGCATTCCCATAAAACATCGCCAGTTTTGAGATCGTAACTGCGGGTCTTTCCGCTGGCGCCCACAATAATCTGTTGCGTGCCCTTGTGTTCGACAACGAGGGGCGTGACCCATGTCGTTCTCTCTGGTCGCGCCGTGCGCCAGATTTCCTCACCCGTGCGTTTATCCAGCGCGACAATAAACGAAGCGCCCTGGTGATCCCAGTTGATAATCAGCGTATTGCCGTGAATCGTCGGCGATGAGCCTTCACCAAAAGAGCCTGCAACTCTCATATCGCCAAAGTCCTTATCCCATTTCAAATTGCCGTCGAAATCAAAGCAATACAAGCCCCATGAACCGTAAAATGCGTACAGGTGTTCGCCATCCGTAACACCCGATGTGGCAGCATAATTAGCCGTTTTATGAGTGCCTTCGTGGGGCACCGCCTCGTTCACGGTCTTTTCCCACACCACATCGCCGCTTTTGCGATCCAGTGCAAGCAGCTTAAACTGATAGATATGAGTGGGCAAAGGCTTTCTGGCATTCTGGACGACTTCTACGGTTTTGTCGGTCTTAACCGCTGTCTGGACAAAAATTTTATCGCCCCATATAATGGGCGTAGCGAACCCCGTACCCGGAATTTTTACTTTCCAGCGAATATTGGTATCTTCGCTCCATTCCACGGGAGGATTGCCCATATCCACGAGTCCATTTACGTTCGGTCCCCGCAGGTGGGGCCAATTGTGTGTCTCCTGCTTCGCATGGTGTTTTGCTTGAACCAGAATTGGAATCAAACAGAACCCCATCAAAATCAAAATCCATTTCTTCATCGCAAACTCCTTTCTGTGATGTGATATTTTGCAATTCAGAGATTCAAAATATCTGTTTAATGAGTGGTTGTCAAACCTTTCTTTTTTTTATACGTTGGAGGTAGAGGTAAATGAACCGACTACTGACCACTTAAAAAAGGAATTTTATGCCTGCACCTCTTTATCCCAAATCCATCCGATGGTGGCCCGCGATCGCGATCGGTGTGTTAATGCTTATTATATTATCGGCAATCTGGATTCCCGACAGACCAAACCGCCAGATGCAAGTTATGCCGACAATATTGGTCTGCGCAATCGGCTTTTTTTTACTCTGTCTCTGGTTCTTTGCTTTTTCCCGAACGAGTCGAAAAATTCGCCTGCGGGGTCTAAGTATTTTTATACTCCTGATCGTCCTATCGGTTTCACTATTTCAAATTCGCGGCTTTACGGGCGATCTGGCTCCCAAGATAGAGTGGCGCTGGTCTTCTGTTACAGCGATATCCATAGCGAGACAATCTTCAGATGGTCCCGATACAGACTATCCTCAATTTTTGGGTCCACACCGCAACGCCATCCTCGAAGGAATAAAACTGGAATCTAATTGGGATCAAAATCCCCCCAAATTACTCTGGCGCATACCCGTAGGTGAAGCCTTTTCTGCCTTTGCCGTCGTTGGTCGATCTGCTGTGACGCAAGAACAAAAAGGCGAAGACGAAACCGTGGCCTGTTACGACCTCTTGACCGGAAAAGAGAAATGGCGTCACAGCGCGCGGGCGCGATATGAAACCGCGATTGCCGGAATTGGTCCACGAGCCACACCGACCATATCGGGCAACCGCGTCTATTCTTTTGGCGCAACCGGCATCCTCACCTGTCTCGATTTGGAAACTGGTCGAGAAATCTGGTCGCGCGATACAGTGAAAGAAACCGATGCGCGCGTAAAAGAATGGGGCATGAGTGGTTCGCCTCTCATTTTAGATGACAAAGTGATCGTGAGCCCGGGCGGACGAAACGAGCAATCGCTGATGGCGTATGACAAAGAAACCGGTGCGATTATCTGGGGAGGTGGCCGTGCAAGAGCAGGGCATAGCTCCCCCAGTTTGGCTTCCATAGCGGGAACAGATCAAATACTCGTTTTTAACAGGGGACAAATCGCGGGTCACGATCCAATGTCCGGCTATTTGCTATGGGAATATCCCTGGACTGGCGGAATGACGCAACACGTAGCCCAACCCATTCCGCTGCCCGATGACCGCATCCTTGTATCAACGGGTTATGGCATTGGTAGTGAATTGATTCAAATTGCGAAAAATAGTCGGGATGAATTTACTGCCGAACGAATATGGAAAAGCCCCCGTCTCAAAGCCAAATTTGCCAATATGGTCTATAAAGACGGATATATTTACGGACTGGACGACGGCGTCCTCGTGTGTTTGGATCTGGTGGATGGACAGCGCAAATGGAAGCGAGGGCGCTACGGGCACGGGCAACTCATTCTCGTAGATGACCTCTTGCTCATCCAGACAGAATCGGGCGATGTCGTACTCGTCGATGCCTCGCCAGATGAACACAATGAACGCGCGCGCTTCTCCGCTCTGAGCAACCACACCTGGAACGCGCCCACATTTGCTGCCCCCTATCTCCTCGTGCGGAATGACCGGGAAGTGGCGTGCTATGAACTCGCACTCAAAAAAATAAATTAACGCGCCTCACCCCTCCTGTTTCAACGCGGGCAGTAAAGGTGATCGCAGGGCAAAGAAAACAGCTATCGCGCTTGCGATGAGGCCCGCACCGTATATGATGACAAGCGTAAGGGCCAGCGATCCCCAGGGGATTAACGCCCCATAGCTCATGACATGGGGCGCTACTGCGATAAGCGCTGAGACGCTACCGATAGCCAGCCCCACGAGCATTAAAAAACCATTCTCCGCGAGCAACATGCGCGACAACACAGCGCGGCGAAATCCAAAGGCGCGCAGAACGGCTAATTCACCGCGTCTTTCAATCACATTTCTCAATAGAACGATTCCCAATCCGAGCGTACCCAACAGCAGACCCAATCCCCCCAGTGTTTGAAAGGTGGAGAGATAGGTATTTTCGACATCCTGAAAATGCGCGAGTTTTTGCGTTGTAGATACGGCGTCTAACCCGATGTCTTTTAATCTGCTCTCTAAAAGCGCGGTAAGCTGAACGGGTTGTTGCGTTTCAACGAGAAAAGCGCCATACCCGCTCTGGTCGGGAAAGTGTCGTATAAAATTATCTTCGGAAATCAGCAATTCACTTTGAAAAATACTCGTCTTTAACAAGCCCACCAATCTCAATACGACGGTCTCCCCCATCTCATTCTGCAACACAATATCATCGCCTAATTGCTTGTGCAAGATCCACATAGCGGAGTTGTAATCCCCAATTGCCGGGACCACATCGGCGCCCAGGTCCTCGGATAATAGAGTCCAGGGATTTTCCACTTCAGTACTCGTTTGCTGAAATGTAAAACCACCTCGCTGACGCAGAGCATTGGGAACGCCCAAAACGCGCGGGCTTTCGGGCTTGTAAAGATTGAGACAACTCGCATCTTCCCCGGGTAAAACGCGTAGCGGGATAAACCGCGCCTGATTTAAGAGTTCTGCATCTGCTTGCGAGAACCCGAGTTCAAATTGCCCCTCTTTTGAATTGAAATCTCGATAAACCGGCACATCAACATCGGCGATGAGGGCAAAGCCGCCCGTGCCAGAGGCTTTGTCCTGCGCGATATTTTGAGTCAAGTCAGTTCGCCTGTTCGCGCCTACGGCAACAATGACAAAACACGCACATCCGATGAGTGAGGCACACAACAAACTTCGCGCGGGTTGCCGCTTGCTATTTTGCACCCCCATCCCAATAACGCCTTCTCTTATAGCGCGATGCCCGCGTCTAAACCAGAGCGAGAGAAAGCACAATCCCGAAACCATCCACAGCGCGCCACTGAAAAAGAACAACCCTGTACCCGCTGACGGCTCCATTGTCGCAGCCCCCCCCAGGCTGAGCGCGGCGAAGACGAGGCTGCCCAGGGCATACCATTTTGTGCGCGACTTTGCACGTACGACTTCTGTAATACCCGATAATAACGCGCGTACAGAAATATTGCCCAACCGGCGGAGTGTGAGCCAGATTGCCAGCAGGATCACACTCAGTGAAATGGCATAACCCAATAACAGACTCGACGCCTGGATGTGGAGCGCGAGATCAGACGTACCAACCGCGCCCACCCAATAAGTACGCAATCCCGCCATAATCAGATAGGCATAGAAAACACCGCCTATCAGCCCTGTGATACCGCCCACACAGGCCAGTACAAGGCCCTCACGACTAAAAAGTCGGCGGATTTTCTTTGCGGTATATCCCGATACCATCCGCATCCCAACTTCTCTGCCCCGCTGCTCCACACTCAGGCGAAATAATAATCCAACCAGAAGAGCCGCGGAGATAATCAAGAATTGGCTGAATGCAATAAACAGCCCGCTGAAATCCGTTGCCCCCGCAGATGCAGCCAATCCCTCCTGTTTAACGGGTTGAAATATCAAGCCAGCAGATTCGGGTGCGATATTTTTCAGCAAGTGGTCCTCAAATCGCTTCGCTGTTGTTTCGATATCCTCTCCCGCAATAGCTCCAATGCGTACGGCGGTTAATACGCCAAATCGACTTTGCCACAATCGCTGCCCAGTCGCGGCAGACACAAAGGCTTTTGGCGCGTCGCGATAGGTATCCCAATAATCTTCATCTTTCGGGCGAACACGACTCAAGTCTATGGGAAAAGGCGCTTCCCAATCGGCCATATTATTTGCATCACCCAGACCCGGATAATCGGGGGACAACTTTTCATCTGCGCCCAACCCCGCCATTGCAACAATGCCTTTGAGTTGAAATGACGCCCAGCGAGTCAGGAGTTTTTCCCCCGGAGCAACTTCGTAATAGGCAATTTTGACTTCATCGCCGACCCGTGCGTTCAAATCCTCAGCCGCCCATGTGTTGAGCAAAATATCGTCTTCCCCGATTTGTACTGATCCATCTAAAAGCTGAAAAGACCCCAGACGCTCAACATCTAACGCAGAAATTGTGGAATAGGGCAGTTCTCTCTCCCCCACCTGTGCGGTATTCGCCAGATAGGTGAGAATGGACATGTGGGGCGCGTTTAATTCGGCAGATACTTGTTGAATCGTTTCCGCAATATGGGATTTGAGAATAAACTGCGTGCTCTCAATGGCGAAATAATCAGCCTCTCGACGGATGACAATGCCGAGATCATCGGATGTTACAACGCGGGAAAGGGCTTCTTGAACGTCTGCATCTGGATCACCCGACACCAGCAATGTATTCACGCGGCCTCTTTGCCCCAACGCTTTTTGCAAAACCGGCAGCGACAGATAGGCATTGAGCGGAACGGTCTGACGGGCGAAAAGGCCAAAGCGCCCCATTCCCCTATCGGGAAGCACGCCTGCAAGCGTCAGTCGAAGCGTTTGAACTGCATCATCGGCACGTCCAAATAGCGATTCGCGGTGAATATCATCTGATTGTTCAAAAGACAGCAGAATGGCATCGCCAATCTGTGCATTGAGTTCTTTTTGGAGGGATTCGTTGACAACAACCGATGGAAATATTCCCTCAATCGTCAACTCGGGCAGTATTTGACCAAACAGATTTGCAAAGCGATTGTCAATACCCTGAATTTGAACGCGAGAAGCCCGCGTATTCGATCCCGCGTGAACAGCCGTTCCACCCAGGCTAATAGCCGATACAACATCCTGAGTGCCGAGTTCACGCTCGAGGTCGCGCTCCAGACTTGCGCGAAAAAATCGCTCAGATACCAGAGCGTGATCAATTTTTCCCAGACGACTCAACGACAAATCTCTCAAGCTACCGCGCACCGAATCGCCCACGATCAAAGCACCGGTCAAAACAGCAGTCGCCACTGCCACGCCGAGCATAACAGCCAGATTAATTCGCCAGAAATAGATCAGACTTCGACGCACGTCCCCTCCTGCAGATCAAATCGCCGCTCAAAGCGATGAGCCAGTGCCGAGCTGTGTGTCGCGCAGATCAGGATATTATTTTCCCGCTCGTGCAATTCAAACAGCAAATCGGCTATCTCTTCTGCTCGCGCCCCATCCAGGCTACCCGTTGGTTCGTCGCACAAGAGCAATGCCGGGGAATTGATGAGCGCACGCGCAACAGCTGTGCGCTGTCGCTCGCCGCCGGATAGTTCAGCGGGCCTGTGATCAATGCGATGCGACAAGCCCACGCGATCAATAATCTCTCGGGCGCGGTCTCGTGCATCGCCATTTCTAAATGCCAGCGTTGGGATCAAAACATTTTCCAAAACCGAGTATTGTGACAAAAGATGGTGCTCTTGAAATACAAATCCAATCCCCTGATTTCTAAACTGCGCGAGTTCGATTTCAGATAATGCGAAGGGATCCTGTCCCTCAATTTCAAGACGACCCTCAGATGGTCGGTCCAGCGTGCCCAGCACATGCAACAAGGTGCTTTTCCCCGACCCCGAAGGCCCCATAATACTCAGCGATTGCCCCACCGACATTTCAAAAGATATATCCCGCAGAACATTTACATCGCCGAAGTGTTTGGAAAGATGCTCAACTTTTAGTGCCATTCTGGACCTCTTAAATATTCGGGCGGGCACGGGGACCGCGTCCCTACATTTTCGATTTTCATCCGCGTCCATCCGTGTCATCTGCTTCATCCGCGATCTGATCGGCAATAAAATCTGGAATCGGTATAGACCGAATTTTTTCACCGGGATTGCATATACAACATACCGTACTCAATTCTCCGCGGGCAATAGCCATTTCCCCACGAAAAAAATCAAACCGATAGGTCATGGATTTGGTGCCCTTGCGTATCACCTTCAGATGAATATCCAGCACATCTTCAAATACGGCTGGACTGAGATATGTACATGTCGCCTCCAATCGCGGCCATCCGATTTTATTCCCATCCCATTCTGTTGAAACACTCGTACCCAACGAACGCAAAAAAGCATGCTCAGCAGCTTCCATAAACACAAAAAACCGGGAAAAGTGTACAATCCCGGCCATATCTGTATCGGAAAAGGCGACTCTGCGGGTAGTGTGAAATTCACTGTGCATAGTTTTTATACGTCAAAAAAAGCGATCTGCCAAACCAGTCCCCAGCCTCCAGCCCCTTTTCATCTAAACTCAAATTATTCTCTATCTTCTGTCGCACTTTCAATTATGACGAAGGTTTAAATAAGGTCACCAGACACCCTCCCAGCGCAGCCAGTATAATACCCAGCACAAATTGCCAGTTCAAACCACCCCACCCACCTGCTGGCGGATGCATAATAAGAGAGACGATAGCATTGACCATAGGCGCGCCAGCAAAAACAATGGACATAACCACAGGCGGCGTTCCCTTTGCACCAAAGGCGAGAAGTACGCCAAACGCGCCGATGGCTCCCACAATACCAGCCAGCAGCGACCATGTCAGCCCCTTTGTCGGAAATGACCAGTCCGACCCGTTGATCGCGAGTACGATGAGAGAGCCAATAACGGCAGTCAAAAGATAGGCAATGCCCACAAACAGAAACGCCTTGTAACGTCCATTTTCGGGATCGCCCATAGCGATCTGCCCGGTATGCAGAAAAATTCCGTACAACCCCCACGCCCCCACAGTCATCAACGCAAAAATCAACCACGTAAGTCCAGAAGAAGAAGTCGGCATTTGCCCTCCCGTGTTAAGTTTTTAATCCGTCACATACTGACGATATACCGCCAGTGTTGCTTCCGCCATATCGTCGTCGCTAAAATTTTGATGTACAGCTTCTTTTCCTTTTTGCCCCATCGCCTCTCGCCCTTCTGCGTCATTCATCATCCGCAGCAACCCCGCCGCCAGCGCCTCTGAAGAATCTGGCTCTACCAGAATCCCCCCACCCGTTTTTTCAATCCATTCTGGAAAAATACCGTGCCGGGGCTGAACAACGGGAACGCCATTGGCCATAGCTTCAAGAAGCGATAGCCCCTTGGGTTCTTTATAAGGCGTTGGCACAGACAAGATATGAATGCTATTCAGGAATGCAATTTTTTCTTCTCGATTGACTTCCCCGCGATAATCAAAAATATCGGAAAGTCCCCGGGATGCGATTTGTTCGCATACTTCCTGAAAATATGTCGCATCTCTTTGTCCCAGATAACCGGCAACACTGAGTTTCACGTTTTCTTTGCCGACTTGCTCCGCCAATTGATGAAACGCATCAACCAGCACATGCAACCCCTTCTCGGGACATATTCGGGCGAGATAACCAATCGTAAAAGGCAGCGGACCTAACTTTACATCGCTTTCTCCATGCCCGTCTAATTTGATACCCAAAGGCGCGACGTGAATGCGATTGCGCGGTACATCGAGATAACCAGCCATAAAATCGGCATAATACTCACAAGTAGCTACAAATCCATCGACATCCCTTGCTCGATCTCGCAAACACCGCCGCGCGTCCGACTTGTACGGTTCTATCAATCCTTCGAGGAAGATATCTTCGCCTTGTAGAGAACACAAAACGGGAATACCGAGTCCCCGTTTTATTTCTCTGGCCATGCCCAAAAACATCGAATTGGTCAACTGAACAAGATCTGGCTGAAAATCCTCTTTCAACCAGCGCACCAGCTTTGCGAGTTCTTTTTTTTGCGCGCCATCTTCCCCCTCTAAAACCGACACAGTAAGCGCGCCGAGGTCTTCGGCGCGGGTTGATCCACTAAAACGTGCGAGACTATTGAGCAGTGTTCGGCTATTCAATAATCTATCGACAAAAGAGGGCGTATGCCGAAAAATCCCCATTTTCTGCTGGAGATAAACATTTATGCCACCGTAAAACACCCGATCAATACTCGCGCCCGGTTCATCGGTGCGCAGGGGCGTGTACGTCGGAACAAGCGCGAAGTCTATCCCTTTGCGCTGAAGCGCAGAGGCCAGCGCATTATCGTGAATACAACTGCCACAATACATGCCCGCCGCACCCGCGGCAATATAAGCAATTCGCATAATAATTAAGAATTAGGAATAGTGATCTACTGTTTCGGGCAGATCGCACATTTGCCCCATAGGCTCAAAAATAGGCGTGACATCTTCGCGATAGACATTGCCTTTTAAGATATTGATAACACCATCTATACATTCTGGATGCGCTTTCAAAAATTTGGCAAAACTAAAATCTTTGGTATAAAAAGCATAGACCAATTTGCGAATCGCCTCCATGCCCGGAAGAAATTCTGGTCCCCATTTGCCGAGTTGCCCGGCAGAGAAATCGCATTTTTCAATGCCCTCGTGTATCGCATCAGCGGCCATCTCGCCCGATTTGAGCGCGAGAAACACACCCGAAGAATAAACGGGATCGATAAAACCAAAAGCATCGCCCACCAGCACCCATCCCTCACCCGCAACCGTATTGGATCGGTATGAAAAGTCCTGCGTGACTTTCATGGGAAACAACTGCTCAGCTCCTGCGAGCCGTTCTTCCATGCGGATGCACTTTGCCAGTTCCTCTTCAAAAATTTCCTGAGGAGTTCTCTTGCGGTTTTGCAGCAGATAATCCAATCCCCCAACAACGCCCACGCTGGCCACATCATCTGCCAGCGGGATGTACCAGAACCAGGAATCCTTATCTTGCGTATGTAAAATCAGCGTTGCACCTTCGTCAATACCCTCATCGCGGAACGCGCCTTTGTAGTGCGTGAAAATAGACGCCTTTTTGAGCTTTGGTTCAATCGTCTTGGTCTTTAGTCTTCTCGAAATAAGCGCGCTTCGCCCCGTCGCATCTACGATAACACTGGCAGACATATCTTTGATCTGCCCATCGCGGTATCTTATCTGAACACCCGTTGCCTTATCCCCGGAAAAATGTACCTGATGCACACTCGCCCCTTGTTTGACCTCGGCGCCCTTCTCCCGGGCATTGTCCATCATCATAAGATCAAATTCGCTGCGCAATACCTGATACGTGATGGAACTTTCATGGGGATC
Source organism: Candidatus Latescibacterota bacterium (assembly GCA_022821275.1). Taxonomy (GTDB): domain Bacteria; phylum Latescibacterota; class UBA2968; order UBA2968; family UBA2968; genus VXRD01. The sequence goes on from JAJEDY010000059.1 coordinate 65,189, forward strand.
GTGTAAATGAAAATAAAATGGCGCAGAGCCTTTTCCCGATCCACTGAAAAACTGAACACTGTATTTTTTTACAAACGCACTTTTTTTCAGTTTTTCGAGCAGCCCCAGTCGCTTAAACGACCAGTACGTACCCGGCATCAGAGATTCACCGATCTGAAACCTGGGAAACTCCTCTCGCTCCAGCAGCAGCACGCGGTGCCCGTATTCAGCGACCAGCGCGGCAGTCGTGCTTCCCGCAGGTCCCCCGCCAATGACAATGACATCGTAATGATCTGAAATCATAGAAATGCTTTCCATTAAATTAAACTCGATGATCCGTAAACCGTCTCGCTTTAAGCTCGAATCGCGGCAACGTATTGTGCGGCACGGTTTGAACGCCGGCGCGTATGCCCAGAATATGTCGCACTTCTCTACCTATCGCCTCAGAAATTGCATCTGATTCTCCGCCATTTAACTCAATCCGAATTTTCATATCATCCATTTCGCCCTGGCGGTAAATATCCACCGCAAACTCGGTCACTTCGGGAAATTCCCGCACGATATTTTCAATCGCGCTGGGATAAAAATTGACACCGCGGATAATCAACGCATCGTCAATACGTCCAATCACGCCCCCTTCAAGACGCGAGAAACTCGAACCGCAACCACAAATTTCTGTATTCAGCTTTACGCGATCGCCCGTGCGATAGCGAATAACGGGCATGCCAGCGCGTCCCAAATTGGTGAGCACCAACTCCCCCTCTCTCGCCTGTTCGCCCGTATCGGGATCGATCACTTCAGAAATAAATTCGGCTTCATTGATATGCATGCCATCTCGAAAAGCACATTCAAATCCCCACGCACCCACCTCAGTCGCCCCAGCGTGATCGTAACAACGCGCGCCCCATGCCTGCTCAATGCGCCGTCTGGTCGCAGGCAATCCCGCGCCGGGTTCGCCTGCGTGAATCGTGGTCTGAACACTTCCGCTTGCAATATCTATACCTTCTGCCTCAGCTACCTCTGCCAGATGCAGGGCATACGTCGGCGTACTGACAAGAACAGTAGCCCCATGATCCCGAATTGCTTGCAAACGCTGAATTGAGGACATAGCTCCCCCAGGGATGGCCATTGTCCCCATTAAACGCGCACCCTCATGCCCGCTCCAGAATCCGATAAAAGGGCCAAAGGAAAAAGCAAAAAACAATCTATCATTTGCCGTCACGCCCGCCCCGCGATACACATACGTCCAGCAACGCGCAAACCAATCCCAACTCTCTACCGTATCCAACCAGTTCAATGGATCTCCCGTAGTCCCCGACGTTTGGTGGACGCGGATATAGTGATCTGGCGGAAAAGTCACATTGCTGCCATAAGGGGGATACGCCATCTGATCAGCCGATAATTCCTCTTTAGTCGTGAAGGGCAACAGCCTGTAATCATCGCGCGTCTGAATATCCTCGGGCCGATAAATACCCGCCCGATTCAACTTCTTGCGATAAAAATCATTGCCATTCAGCACTGGTGACAGCATACCGCGCAACCGCTTTAACTGCCGCTGCCAGAGCGCGTTTCGGTCTGGGGTCAAGTTGGGCATAGTTTAAATATTGACTTCAAAAGCACAGTACAGGCCAAATGGATTGGCCGGAATAACTGAGGTAGGAGCGCCAAGGCTACCCTGTGTTTCGTATTCCCGATTGGTCAAATTTTTGGCATTGATGCGAAATTTCATCTGCTTGTACGTATAAGACGCGGATGCATCCAGCGTCAGCACATCCCCAATCTGAAATTGATTATCTGCAGCAATAAACTGGTTGGTAACATAGCGCGCGCCAATTCCAAATTCCAACCCATTGTCAAATCCTCTCGCCGTCCACACATTGAAAATATGGCGCGGCGAAAAAGCCGCCCTATTTCCCGAACGGTCCATAAGCTGGTATGTAATACCCGTTTGCGTGAACACGGGAACAAACTCGGCAAAGCGCGTGAGTGTGGCATTGGAAAATGCGTAGGAGAAAAATGTATGCCAATTTCTCACGGGACGCATCATCACCTCGAGCTCGACACCGCGAGACCTCTGGTCCCCATCTTGCTGTGTGACACCCGTCGCATCGGGGATTCCGATGTTGTCTTTTGCCAAATGATAAACTGCGAAGCTCGCGTGCAGGCGGTCGTCTATCAGGAATTTTTTCGCGCCCACTTCCATCTGAAAACTCTCCTCAGTCTCTCGCGGACCTGCGACCAGGCTCGAAGGAGGCGCAAATGCTTTACCCACATTGGCGTAAAACGAGAGATCCTCCGTAAATGAAACCACCATGCCAGCCATAGGACTCAGTTTGTTGTAATCGCGAGACGTAGAAGTCACGGGATCATCGTAATCGATGCGGTCGTATCGCACGCCTACAAATGCCTCATAGCAGGGACAAAAGACAATGCGATCCACGATATATGGCGCGACAACGCGGCTTTTTGAATCTGCTCCCTGCGATTGCCCCGGAATAATAAAAAATGGCCGACTCGCGGTTTCCATGGGATTGAACACATCGATATTGGGCAAGGCCGCCACATCTAAGGTAAACTTATCTTTCCACTGCATCAGTTCCAGTCCGGTGAGCAAGGTGTGTTCAACGTGCCCTGTGCGGAATGTAGATAAAAACTCAAACTGATTACCCAACACTTTCTGGCGATCATCCAAAAGAACGAGAGAGCGCAGAATGTCCAGGCTCCCCTGAGCATTGGGGAAAACGCCACTGAATAATGTGCCCTGAGATACCCATGAAAAATCGGTATAATAGAGCTTGTTGCGCAGCGTGACCTGTCTCGACAAGCGAGAGTGAAGATCTACGCGCGCCCGATAAATATCTTGATCTGACGAATCAAAAGGCGATTGATACGATTGCGTGCGCGGCACATCTGCGACCACCCCATTGATAATGGGAATACCCGCATCCGATTTGTACCTGCTGGTGACATACTCAAAATTGGCGGTCACTGTGGTTTTGTCACTGGGCCGCCATGTCGCCGCGGGATTCACAGCCCACAAACCGCTGTCTTTATCGTCTCTATAACTATCAGATACCTGCCGTAGTGCATTGACGCGCACGGCAACACCCTGATCGACATCCGCCCAATTTGCATCTACTGTTCCGCGAACCGTGTTGTACGGACCGTAAGAACCCCCAACCTGGAACGCATTGGTAAAAATCGGTTGTTTGCGACTCAGATTCACCGATCCAGAAAGCGGATTCCCTCCGTATAAAAATGCCCCCGGTCCCTTGAGCACCTCCACGCGCTCCAGATTGTAAAGATTGTAAAACGTAGCTTCTGGCTCCGATGCGCCATCGGTGAGCACCAGCCCGCTGGAAAGCGAATCGAACCCGCGAATGACGAAGAAATCCGTAACCCCAAATACAGTCTGTATATTGACCCCGCTCACATTTCGCAGCGCATCCCCCAAAACCACGCCGCTCTGGTGTTGAAACAACCCGTGATTGACAACCCCGATACTCGCCGGTGTCAAACGGATGGGGACGGGGACCTTCATTGCGATAGTACTCACCGTGGGGACTTTTTCCTTGCTCTCCGTCACCACGATCTCTTCCCCAGCATAAACGGGCAGTTCTTCCTCCTCCTTCTCCGCCTCTTCTGTATTCTGCGCGAAAATGGGACTGCCAATCATACTCAAAACACAGACAAAAATCAAAAACTGTCGAAAATAACGCATAGCGACTTCTCCAGTAGTCAGTTATCCCCCGGCCTTTTCCGATTATCACTCGCTCTCAGTGTCCGCAGGCTTCGCCCATGCGCCCGATACATCCATGCATACAATCCTGTGCATATCGCGCACAAAAATTTTCCCATTGGCAAGTGTTGGTGGCGTCCAGCATTTGCCCGAAAGCACCTGTGCACTGACGTTTTCACGGAAACTCGTGGGCGATGCATCTGCCAATGCGAGTTTGCCTTTATCGCTCAAAATGATCAACTGTCCATCGGCATAAATAAGCGCCCCTTTGCCATACCCCCGGCGTTTCCACTGCTCTTTGCCGGTTTTTGCTTCAATACATTTTAAGATCGCATTGTCAAAACCGTAGATATAGTCACCGATCAGGAGCGATGTTCCAAAATGATTTTTCATGCCGCGGCTTTCCCACACCTTTTTAACGCTCAGACCCTCTCCCTCCTGGGAGATTTGCAACAGGGCTGCGCCGTGGTCATAACCCGAAGAAATAAATATGCGATCTGGAGCCACAAAAATTGGCGTGGCAATATTCAGATCATAAGATGTGGACCAGGGCAATCGCCAGTAGAGCGAACCATCCTCGGGAGAAAGCCCAACCGCGGCTTCGCCCGAAACAAAAACCACCTGGCGAATACCCGCAATATTGACGACAATAGGCGACGAATAAGACACGATATCGTTTTGAGACGCCCACTTGACAGCGCCATTTGTCTTATCCAGAGCGATAAACGTCCCTTGCCGTGTGCCCACCTCTAAGAGCAACAAATCGCCTTCGACCAGCGGCGAAGTCGAAAACCCGAATTTTGGCACGCGACTGCCCAACCCATCGTAGAGATCGACCAGCCACAGTTTTTTTCCATCTTTTGCATTGAGCGCGTACAACCAGCCTTCGGCACTGAGAACAAAAACCCGCTCGCCATCTACAGTAGGCTGAGAACGGGGACCGTTCCCACCTTGACGCTCATAGAATTTGTCACCGGTTCTAAAACGCCAGATTTCCTCACCAGTTTTTTCTTCCAGACAAATGACAAATTCGTCCTCCCCAGCAGAAAACATCGTATAAACCCGTCCATCTGCGACCGAGATACCGGAAAACCCCTCACCGAGTTCTTTTTGCCACACAACCGTTGGCCCATCTTTTGCCCAGGTCGTCAACAATCCCGTTTCAGAAGAAATACCCGTCCGGTTGGGACCCAACCACTGGGGCCAATCTGCGTGTGCGGAAGAAAAGCACAACACAACAGCGATTAACAAATAATACCTGTATTTCATAAATCCTCCTTAGTTAGTAGAAATTGATCGCTCAGGTATAACGCGAATTGCGATATTTTTCGTGGTAAAATTCGGGTAGCAGTTGATCAACGCGCAAAAGGCCCTCCCGGCTCAGAGTGACACTTTGCGAATCGAAATCCAGCATCTCATAATCTCGGAGTCTTTGATAAGCTTCACCAAATTGGTGCAGAATATTGACACCAAATTTATCCTGAAAATACGCTGTTTCAATCCGTCCCAGCTTGAGTTGCAAAATCATCTCTCTGATCAGCCGCTCTTCCTTTGTCGGCACAAAAGAGCGATTGATCGGAAGTTGCCCTTTGTCAATGGTTTCGATATAGGGATCCCAATGCGTCTGGTTTTGAAAATGCATACCACCCACATGAGAAAAAGAAGCCACACCCGTACCGATGAGGTCCGCGCTGCGCCACAGGGCATCTCGATAGACGAATTTATTCAAGCGACCTTTTTTCACCAGCGTATAAGCACTCGATGTTTCATAGCCCGCTTTGGCGAACTCTTCAATCGCATAATTGTGCCACGCGCGCTTGGTAGCCCAATCTGCGACCGGCAAACCTCCTCCATCGCGTATGGCTTTTGAATACGTCGTATTAAACGGCAATTCCATCTGATAGATAGTAACGCTATCCGCGTCGAGATCAATGGTGCCCTGCACTGTATCTCGCCACGTCTCCCACGATTCCCCAACCATACCGGAGATTAAATCCACATTGACCTGTGCAAATTCCTGCGCCTTGACCCAGGGCATAGCCCTGTAAATTTCTTTGCTGACGTGTGCGCGACCATTCTCCCGCAAAATATCGTCATTTAAGTTCTCCAAACCCAGGCTCAAGCGCGTGACGCCAATTTCCCGAACAGCCTCAACTTTGGATTGTGAAAGCGTACCCGGCTCACACTCAAACGCCACCTCTTCCGCATCATCCCACGGCATCACAGCCTTGACCCTGTCAACCAGAGCCTTTAAGTGTTTGACACTAATATAAGACGGCGTACCACCGCCAAAATAGACAAAGTGCAATTTTCTACCTGCAACACGCGGCAAGGTACTATACGTTTCCACCTCTTTTGCCAAAGCATCTAAATACGTTTGAATTTCAGCACTGTTGCGATCTGTATAAACCCGAAAATAACAGAACTTGCACCGCTTTCGACAAAATGGAATATGCATGTAAAGGCCCAGAGGTATTTCTCTATCCCCCGAATCGGATGTGTGCAACATCTCTTCAATCTCTGCTGTGTTTTCATCGCGCCAGAAAGAGTAAGGCGGATAATTGGAAACAAACACGCTTCCAACATCTGTTTCCTTCCACACTTTACGGGTCGTTGCCGGCTCTGGAATCTGGATTTGCTCGCTCATTCTTCCGCCTTTCCAAAACAATATAACGTACCATCTGTCGTGCCAATAATCAGCCGCTTGCGCGCCACACTCGGCGAGGCGACAAATTCCGATCCGGTTACAAATTCCCAATTGAGTTCACCGGTCTCGAGATTTAATGCCACGAGTTTTCCATCCATTGTACCTGCAAAAACGCGATCTCCCACCACAACGGGAGACGCTTCAAACCGGGAGCGGGATGTATAGGTCCACAACACATCCCCCGTATCGGGATCAAGCGCGTGAACCATCTTGTCGCGTCCCGCAACAATAACCCGCTCTGGGGTCACGGATGGCGATGCGACATAGGGAAATTTCCGCTGTGGATGTTCGTAGCTCCAGGCAATTTCTTTTGCATTTAAATCAAGGCACAAAATCTGGCTTTCATAAGTTCCCACATAAGCGTGCGTCTGATGAACGGCAGCACTGGCACCCACATAAGCGCCGAGTTCAATTTGCGATTGCTCTTTTCCACTGGCAATATCGATAACGCGCAAAAGGCCATCACAACCCGCGATCAGCGTATGCGCTTGTGCGATAGCCGGCATACCGTGAACATAACCATCCGTTTCTATCTTCCACAATAAAGCCCCATCGTCCGACGCGAGGCAGTATAAGAACTGATCATAAGACCCAAACAGGATGCGCCCCCCGGTTGCATTCGCCGACGAGATAATCTCCCCATCCGTTTGAAATGTCCACACTGCCTTCCCTGTTTGTGCATCAACAGCGTGAAAAACCCCATTGCCATCGCCGAAATACACGGTTTTTTCAAAAACCAATGGCGATGATTTGATCTCACCCGTAGCCACATACGTCCACTTGAGCACACCGCTGTCAAAATCAAAAGCATACAGCTTTTCATCCACCCCGCCCACATACACCGCGTCTTGCCAAATCGCGGCGGTGGATTCAATCCCTATTTCGACCTGTGCCGTCCACAACACATCCAGTTCAGCGGACAGGCTGCTATTTGCAACACCCGTAGATTGTGCATCCCCGCGAAATCGGCTCCATTCTTCTGCATGGATGGGAATTAAAAATAAAGTCAAAAAAGCAACCACAGATAAACACAGATGAACACAGAGGGTTACATTGTTACCTGTTTCATCATGTATGTGCATAAAAGCCTTTCATCTGCGTCATCTGCGGATCAATACACAGATTCGTAAAGGGCGAGAAAATCATCTTCATCCACGGGTCTCGGATTAAAAGTACCCGTCCATTGTTCGGTTGCATCTCTTGCCAATACCGGGAGGCTGTCGCGCGCTATGCCGAGGTCGCGCAGTTGAAAAGGCAGATTTGCGCATTCTTTAAAAAAAGCGACCTTCTCAATGAGTTCCGCAACATCGGATTCAAGTCCGCGATAGCGCGTACTTTCGGTTTCTCTATTAAATTGGACGACAGCGGGCAGCATAAGTGCCACAGCAACGCCATGTACAATACCAAAATGCGCGGTCAATGGATTGGCACACGCATGGGCTGCACCCAACATGGCATTCTCAATAGCCGCGCCAGCGAAGTGCGCGCCCAAAAGCATTTTGCTCCTCGCCTCGCTATCGGAAGCATCCTTCAGCACACTTTCAAAACTCGATGAAAGCAATAGCCAGGCCTTTTGTGCAAACATCATAGAAATAGCATTGCGGCGCGTGCAAACATAACTCTCAATGGCATGTGCGATGGCGTCTATACCCGTTGCTGCTGCGACATTTTTCGGCACACTTTCGGTCAGAGAAGGATCGAGAATAACACTGCGAAACCGCGCTTTCAGATCGCCACAGGCCATCTTGACATGCGTTTTTGCATCGGAAATAAGCGCGTAAGACTGCGCTTCGCTCCCCGTGCCCGCAGTCGTTGGAATCCCGATAGAAGGCAACATGGGTTTTGCCGCATGGCCCATACCCAGATAATCTTCCATCTGTCCGCCGTTGGTCAGGATAAAATTGATCCCTTTGGCGCAATCCATCGCACTGCCCCCACCCATCCCGACGATCAGATCGATATTCCCATGTGCTTTTGCAAACGCAACACCGGCCTCTACATGCGCGGTCGTGGGGTTTTCATCCACGCCGTCAAACACAAAAAAATCCAGGGAAGCGCTTTGAAGTAGCGCAATCGCACGGCCTGTGAGCTTGGCACTTACAATCCCTGGATCGGTCACAAAAAGAATGCGGTTTCCGCCCAATTCTTTTGATAAATTCCCCAACTGCGCGAGTGTGCCCTCCCCAAACACCACGCGCGTAGTAGGACAAAAATCAAATGCTTTCATCTCCTAAGCCTGTTTCGCCCATTGCAGCGCGCGCTGCCGGTACAGGTGCTCGAACAAGTTGCCCTCGTGTGGTTGATCCCATGATATCTGATGCGTGGGAATCGCACCCACATTGAGTCTTTCCACATGGGGAGAATTGAGCAATTTATCGATAAATACACGGTCTTCTGTTATGGCTGTCACCACAAGGCTCGGTCCAATCTTGTCCAGAATTTCCGACTGAGAAACCTCGACCACGCTCGCATATGGGAACAAATATTCGGTATTTGCAAGAGGATGTTCAAAATCGTCACACCAGACAACTGTGGGATTTAAGAATTTCAACCCATCGATCTCGACCAGCCGATCACCGCGCAATTTCTCGGTCAGTTCTTCGGCCCCTGGCGTTTTCAGGTTGATATCTATAGCCAGCGAAATTTGATCGGCGAATGCGGGGTTGGTAAATGCCGCGATCTGCGCTTCTGGATCATCCAGAGGTCTCCCGACGATTTTTGCAAATAGCTCTGCAAGCGCTTCGGCAATCTCCCGACCATGCGCGGGAACCCACACGCCCGACGCATTGATACAGGAACGACCGCCATTTGCAGTAATTGAAGCAACCGCAATGTCGAGATAGTCTTCCCAGCGATCTATCACATCTTCGCCAATAATGACCTTACTCTGCCCAGGCCCGTGAATTTCCACTCGGGGATCGCTCAGCCAGGGCGCGACCGTTGCCCCGCCTCCAAAGAGCATAGAGCGACCGCAGCGAAGCAAAATTTCAGTGGCACCACCGTGATCTGTGGGATAGAACCCAAACGCCTCTGGCGGGCACCCGGCTTCTATAAACGCCTGTGCAATTCGGAACGGCGTCCAGGGCTCTTCGCGTCCGGGTTTTAGAACGAGAGGAACTTTGAGCGGTATGGCTGGAACCCACAGGGCGTGTACCCCCGGCGAATTACTCGGCAATATGGCGCCGAGGGCATCGGCCTGGCAAATATAGCTGAGAGAGCGGCCATCCTGATCGTGCCACCCCTCATCGAGCACAGCGAGATCTAACCCGCGCGTAAGCCCCCCTAAAATAGCTTCGATCTCCGTACACACGAGTTGAATTTTTTCCATATTCGCGCGGCAGAGCGCTTCGGGCATTCCCGTTGTGCCAGATACCTGTTTGACATAATCATCGGGCGTCTGAATATGGTCACCAATGGGCAAATCAGCCTCTGCAAATAAGCGCGCGGCTTCGCGGGTCATATCCACGAGTTCCGACACACTCAGCCTGTCGAGCACCCGCTTGTTCGCCGCGGACGCATTTAAGTCCTTAGCGACCAACCCTCGATTTGCCTGACTGACCTGAACGAGCGGCTCGCCAGTTTGAATATGCGACACTTCCTGAACGCTCAAACTCGTGTACGGTTCCCCCGCGCGTAAAATGGGTAAGTGAATCATATATCTCGCCTCTTTGAAAGACTAATTATCGCCTCTCTGCAACATTTTGGGAAGGGATTTATAGTCATAAAATTAGGCACAAGTGTGATTTTAAATCGCGTTGTAGAACATAAAAAGTAGCTTTTCACCCAAATAAAAGCAAGCGCAATAATGTGAGTATTTTCATATTGACTCTAAAATACTCACGAGTATATTGTGGTTTAGTCTAAAATACTCACGACATGCCAGAAAGGTAATAAGTATGGAACCCCGCTACATCATGGATCATATTGAAGCAGATATCGCAGACAGAATGATATTCATCGGCGGTCCGCGCCAGGTTGGAAAAACAACACTCGCAATCTCACTGTTGGGGCAAGGCCAAAATGAATCCTCACCGGCCTATCTGAACTGGGATGTACTGGCCGACCGCGAGGACATTCTGGCGGGAAGACTCCCCTCTGGACAGACCCGCGTCATTTTCGATGAAATTCACAAGTACGCGCAGTGGCGAAATCTAATGAAGGGATTATTCGACAAAAACAAGACATCCGTTTCTTTTATCGTCACTGGTTCAGCACGGCTGGACTACTATCGCAAAGGCGGCGACTCCTTGCAGGGGCGATATCACTACTACCGCCTTCACCCCTTCACGCTGATGGAATGCGGACGGGAGTCAGATAACGCGCTCGTGGCACAACTGCTCAGATTTGGCGGTTTTCCGGAGCCTTTTCTCAGGGGGGAGACGCGATTTCACCGCAGGTGGCTGCGCGAACATTCCGCAAGAGTCATCTATGAAGACCTCCGCGACCTGGAAAATGTGCGAGAGGTATCCATGCTGGACCTGTTGCTGTCTCACCTGCCCGCTTGCGTGGGATCCCCGCTTTCTGTCAACAGCCTCAGCAAACTCTTACAGGTGGCTTACGAAACTGTCGAACGCTGGCTCGCGATCTTTGAAAGGCTATACATGTGCTATCGCATCCCACCATTTGGAGCAAAGAGAATCAGAGCTGTACGCAAGGAAAAAAAACTGTATTTCTGGGACTGGTCGCGCGTAACAGACCACGGTGCCCGGTTTGAAAACCTGGTAGCCGGACACTTGCTTAAGTACTGCCACTATGTCGAAGACACTGAAGGATATGACATGGAATTGCGCTTCATCCGAGATACCGACAAGCGCGAGGTAGATTTCGTCGTTCTCCGCGATGGATATGCGGAATTTGCCGTCGAGTGTAAAACCGGCGAGCGCGGTACTTCTCCCGCATGCAGGTACTTCAGGGAGCGAACAGATATTCCGCGATTCTACCAGGTACATCTGGGCACAAAGGATTTTGGTAACGCAACAACCAATACCCGTGTACTGCCATTTTCTACCTTCTGCCAGGAGGTCGGGCTACCCTGAGGAGATAACGCACCTGATTTAATACACCCCTACAACCACGGATTCCTGCAATTCGGAGAACAGACCCAGGTTTCTCACGCCATCCCAGGGGTAGGCCTCAATGGGTTTGGCGCGTTCGGCCTCATCGCGTTCGAGAAAGCGGGGCATAAAAAATTCTTTCGTAAGCGTCGTCAGCATCACGCGCCCGACTTCGTCGTAATCGACTTCTTCATCGGGATTATCTGGATTCACCAGTTCGATAAACGCGCGGGGCACGGGCGGATAATAGGTAATCGCGTAATTGTCTTCGGGTTCGAACGGCTTGGAATAAGCCAGCCCCATCAGAGTATTGCCGTAGGTAGGAACAAAATCGATGCCGGGAATCAGCTCTTCTCTCGCAAAGCGATTGAATTGTGCGTTCATCTCTGTACCACCGCAAAAAATGCCACTGATCCCGGCTTTTTGCAGAGAAATTTTTTCACACAATTCTTCGAGAAGCTTGGGGGTCGTGAACATACACTTCACATTGTCATTGGCGCGCAAAATCGTGAGTGCCTGATCGATGACATGGGCTTTGTAGAGTTCCAATTCCTGAAGGGCGCCGCGCTTGATCAACTTGTTGACCCATCGGGGATCGAGATCCACGAGAAAGCAAATCCCACCGCGAATTTGACAGAGATATTCGACAGCCAAACGCAATCGCCGGGGACCTGTGGGTCCCAGCATCAACCAGTCCGCACCCTTTGGAAATGTTTCTTCGGAGAGGTGCTCGCTAAACATCTCATAATCGATCTGAAAATCGTTTTGACTGATCCGATATTTGGGAACCCCTGTTGAGCCACCCGTCTCAAAGACATAAGTCCGCTGTTCCTCACTCCCCCTCGGGATCCATCGCCGCACGGGGCCACCGCGCAACCACTCGTCCTGGAAATGTCCGAGATATTTCAAATCGCCGTACCCACCGATCTCCCGCCGCGGATCAAAATCCAGTTCCCCTGCGAATTCCAGCCAAAATGGGCATCCCGTATTGGGATCAAAATGCCACGCGACCATATCTCGCACATGTGCATCGAGATTGTCCCGTGCTTCTTTGGCCTTATCGACAATAGGTGTTGCCAGAACTTCCATATTGTGATCCCCTCTACTCGCCTTTAATCGCATACAGCGTATTGCGCGTGCCAATGTAGAGCATGCCGTCTTTTGCAATAGGTGTGGTATATACGGCGCTGCCCATATTGATTTCGTTGATCAGTTCAAATTGCGTTCCGGCTTTCAAAATCGCCACATCGCCATCTTCATCGCCGATATATACCTTCCCATCGGCGACAAAAGGCGATCCCCATATCGCGGCAAAAGTATCGTATTTCCAGTGCTGTTTGCCAGTTTTTACGTCGAGGCAATAGACAAACCCACTCAGATCTGCCGCATAGAGCAGGCCATCGCTGATACCCACCGTGGAAATAGTCCGGTTGTAATTTTCATTGCCAAAATGCCACACGGCATGGCTACCCGTCACATCTCCTGTACCCGTCGCATCAATAGCCCACAAATGACCAATGCCCTCGCCGTGTTCCGGGTCTTGCCCAACGCCGATAAAAACCTTGTTATCGTAAATAACGGGCGTAGAGATAATCGCATTGCGCGTACCGCGCCCGCCCAACTCCCACATAGAGTCTTTTGGGTTGCAGTCAAATTTCCAGATCAGGTCGCCGGTCTCGGGATCCAGCGAATAAACCCAGCCATCGCCCCCGGGGCAGATCACCTGCGGCTTGCCATTGATAACGCCATAAGCGGGATTGGACCACTGTCCGTGCAAGATACTTTCACCCGGATAGGCTTTTTCCCAAACCAGTTCACCCGTATTGAGATCAACTGCAATAAAACTGGGCGACAGAGGTGAAGGGATGGCAATGTGACCCTCGTCAACACCATTGGCGGTGATGACAAACAGGAGATTGCCCGCCCCCACGGGCGAACAGGTCGCCAAATTGTGAGGGAACACATCCAGTTCTTCCATCATGTCGTATTCCCAGATAATATCCACACCGATGTCGCTCGTATCCTCTTCCCCAGTATATGGACCGTCATTTTCCCCATCCAAAAATCCCTCTGTATCCGCACACACAATGCGACATTGATTCGAGATATAATACATCCGATCTCCGCGAATATAAGGCGTGGAGCAAATGCCCTGCTGCGGCCAGTCATTGACGCGCCCCGCGGGCAGCTTGGGATGCGCTGCTTGCCAGAGAAATTTTCCATCGGATTCCTGAAAAGCCATGATCACGCCCTTGTCACCTGTAATTTTGGGATTGCGCTCAATCTGGTTATTTGTACCCATGAATATTTTTCCACCAATCCTGATGGGACCGGCGTAGGACTGCGAACCGAGATCTGCTTTCCAGACGATATTTTCACCCGTTTCTACATTCCAGCTCATCGGCAAATTTTTTGCGTCTGATACGAGGTTGCGATCTGGAGTAAATCCCCACATAACCTCTTCAGCAATACCAGTCGATACGATCAAACCAGCGATGACACATCCGCTCAAAAGTCGTTTCAATTTCATTTTATTCCTTTACCTGTAAGGGGTTATAAAGATTACCACATTTTCACATTATCGTAGTAAATCGTGGCGGGTGAATAGCCGTAAAGCGCGGGGCTGCCCTCTTCTATCGGCAGGGGATCCTCTACTTCAATACTCCACGCATCGGGTTCGGGATCGCCTTTTTTCCAGACTTTGCCCCGAACGATAGCTTTGCCGCCTTCGATATCAACTCTCATTTTCATGGTGTACCACACCCCCATGTCCCAGTGGAAATCGATGCGTTTTGCCATGCGTAAATCCGACGACCACGACCGAATCTCAAGGCGCTGGTGAATGCCTTGAAGGTCGAGGATATAGCGGTGCGCGACAAGGCCCATGTCGGGACGGCGCCGCTTGTTTTGCGTACCCATGAGATCGGCCTGAATAGTATAACCACTGAGTTTGTACGGCGCCACATAGAGATTTGAGCGGTCTAAGCCGCGCGCAGCCGGCGGTTTTGCCAGGACCTTATTGCCATCTTTTTCCTCCACCGCAAACCCCCTACCTCCCCACACCCAGTGCAATGGATTTTTGCCGACTTCGACATTTTCAAAATCCTCTGTCCAGGGCACATCGGGCACCACGCGCACCCATGTCTGTCGGGTTAATTCACCCAGCTTGGCCGTGATCCAGCCGCCCTGTCCCGGTCGGGATGGTACAAACTGATTATTCTTTATTTCTCCATCCAGGCCATTCAACGACCACTCGGCGTCGGCATTGCCGATCAAGCGACCCTTCTCGTCATAAGCCTCTGCCCGCAGGGGCAGTACCTCGCCCTGTTGTATGGTCGCCTCAGCCGGAATAGAAAGAATAGATGCTGGTTCGGCACTCGAAGGCGCGCTTTCGTGCTTTATATGAGGAGTAGGCGTGGCTTCAAATCGCGCGTTTTTATCGCCCAGACAAAACAACCCGGCTTCGGTCGCAAAATAGATGCGGCGATACGCAACGGCGGCTGACCCGTAGATCTCGGCATGCCCACCTTCGGGCATTGCGATTTTCTTTTTGTCGAGCACTTCCGCGCCCATATTGCCCGTTTTGAGAATCTGGAAGCCGCCATTGACCTCAGTAACATAGAGTTTTCCATCGGCCCAGGTCGGCGATCCCTTGCCCACAGTCCCAATATTTTGCTCCCAATATTGCTTTCCCGTTTTGGCGTCTAAACAATGCACATTGGCCGAATTGTCGATCACATAGACGCGCCCCGCGTGAACCGCTGGCGAAGCATAGCCCGCGGTCATACCGTCTTGTCGCCAGATTTCTTTGCCAGTACGCGCATCCAGACATGCAACGCGACCAAGAGAGGTATTATCGACATTTTCTTCGCTATGTGCGACAAAAACGCGATTATCAGCCACGACAGGCGAGGTGTTGATGCCGCGCTTACTGAATGGAAAACCCCATACTTTTTCGCCCGTTGCGACTTTGAAGGCAAAAATACCGCCATTGCCATTGCCAGCAACCAACACGCGCTGCCCGTCAATTGTCGTGACAACAGGCGTAGAGTAAACGGTTAAATCAACCTGCCCACCGCCGCCCGGACGAGCCATCCACGCGGTTTCACCCGTGTGTTTATTAAAGGCAACATATCGATGAGAAGGCGGTGCGCCAGCCCATCCGCGATTGCCCATGCTGATGATGACCAGATCGCCATCGACAACGGGCGTGTGCAATCGCCCGCCATAACCGGAGAATCGGTTAAATTCTTCGGTTAGAGACCGCTGCCACTGGACATAGCCATCGCTATCAAAACAGATCAATAGCCCACTAACGAGATGGGCGTAAATATTACCGGTCTCGCCATCGGCTCCCAGGCTTGCCCATCCCAGACGATTGAAGGTTATGGTTGAGTGCCAGACATTGAATTTCTTTTCCCAAATGAGATCACCCGTTTCCGCATCAAAGCACGCGATGTGTTCCTGCTCGGTTATGTCTTTACCGGTTCGCCCGATGACATAAACCCGACCATTTACAACAATCGGCGTAGATCTGCCGATAAACTCGCGGCGCCAGATCAGATTTTCCCCCTCCAGAGACCAGGAGGAAATAAGCCCCGTCTCTGGCGAAGCGCCATTTTGCATAGGACCGCGCCAGTGCGTCCAATCAGACGCCTCGGAAATACTTCCCAAAAGAGAAATACAGAACAAAAAAGCAAAAAGAGTACGTATATTCATCGGCTTTCCTTATTTTAGTGCCCAATTGGGCGGTGAAAAAAGGTCGGACTTTTCTCTAAAATAATCATACCCCAGATCGTGCATAGGGCAAAAACGCATCAATCTTATTAAGACGTTAATCATTCTCTCTCTGTTCCCAATTTCCACAGTGCATTATCCTTTTGCACGATACAATATAATTGATTTTGCAAGAGTGCGTCATAATTTGTAAATTAGGTATGGGTTCAAAATATACCAAGGAGTGTCCAATGGGGCTAACGGATGCAGAACAAAAATTCTACGACCAAAATGGATATGTATTAAAAAAGGGATTAATCGCACCCGATGAAATTTCCCATATCGAAGGCGAAATTGCGGGCTTACACGATCGAATGGCAGAAAACGCGCCCGATGGTATCGGAATTTCCTGGGAAGAATTTGAAGATCAGCACCTGCCCAAACGCATCCGACAGTTGATGCACAGCGAAGTGATCAGCGAGGGATTAAATCGCGCATTGCGCTGTGATGACATGTTGGATATTATAGAGGCACTGATCGGGCCAAATATCTCGCTGTATCACAGCAAGCTTTTGATGAAAGCCGCGAGCGATGGCACGGCAATACCCTGGCATCAGGATTACGCGTATTGGAAACGCGAAGACAATCGGCCTTTGATGGTAAATTGTCAACTCGCCATTGATGGCGCAGATGATGAAAATGGTTGTATTCAATTCATCCCCGGCAGCCACCAATGGGGCTTGCAAGAACACGAACGCGCCCAAACGAGTTTTGGCGTCTTCTTGCCTGGGCACTATCGCCAACGAGAAGACGCGGTGCCCGTGGATATGGAACCGGGCGACGGGGTCTTTTTCAGCGCATTGACTATCCACGGATCGGGTCCAAACACATCGCACCGAGACCGCCGCATGAATACCTTTGCCTATAATGTGACGGGCAATAGCGAGGGGCAGTGCCGCGAAGTTTTGCGCGGACATGCACTGTAGATTCGCTGAATTTCTTTAAGGAACACTAAGGATGGCAACACAAGTACCAACTATTGGACGCGAAGCCGAACAATCCCCGCGCGGGGGTATTACGCCGCGGGCTATTGGATTGGGACTGCTCCTGGTGATACTACTGGATGTGATAGCGGTCTATGTGCGGTTTCATTATCACGGCTCGCGCATGGTGCTGTCGCACATTCCAATGGCCATGCTCATCGTGTTTATTACCATGCTCATCGCGATAGCCGTGATGGGCAGGCTTGCGCGATTCTCACTTCAATCCGGAGAATGGCACACCATTTTATCGATGGGTCTCGTGGGCGCAACCATACCGAGCTGGAGCAGCACGGGATATTTGATCGGGTATATTTCTGCACCTTATTTTTACGCGACGGAAGACAACAACTGGGCCGAATTACTGCACCCGCATCTGCCCGATTTTATGATTCCCACCAATGCTGGCAATGGAATCGCCTGGTTTTTTGAAGGCCGCCCCGAAGGCGCAGCTATCCCCTGGGATATATGGGTACTTCCCTTATTCTGGTGGTTTATGGCTTTTACGGCAGCGTTTGTCGTGCTGGTCTGTATAGGCGTCATCTTTAGAAAACAGTGGGTGCAAAACGAACGCCTGGCATTTCCGGCTATGGCCCCCCTGATCAATATGGTGTCCGAACCCGGAGGCGACAAACGCGCATTGCCCGGCTTTATGTACAATCGCCTGTTCTGGGTTGGATTCGCCCTGGCATTTGGCATGATCGCCTGGAATTGTATGAATTATTTTTTGCCAAATTTCCCGCGCTTTCCCATTCACGGGGGCAGATGGCATACGATTGACCCACAATTTCCGCGCATTCGGGCATCGGTGGGTTTGTTTTCCATCTTCTTCTCTTATTTTGCCAGTCTCGATGTGTTGCTCAGCTTATGGATATTCGATCTCCTTTTCATCGTCGAAGGCGGCTGGCTCAATAAATTGGGATATAAATCCATGGTCCCCGTTGCCTATCGCGGTGTGTACCAATGGCAGACGCGCGGCGCATTCGTCGTGCTGGTGATTTCGATGTTCTGGGTGGCGCGGCTGCATTTGCGGGATGTGATAATGAAAGCCCTTGGCAAAGACGACAGCGTAGATGACCGCGATGAACTATTGTCCTATCGCGCCGCTGTGGTCGGCGTGGTAGCGGGCCTCGCATTTTTGTTTATCTGGATGATGCAGATGAACATGGATCCCATCATCAGTGCCCTGCTGCTCATGGCGTGTGTGTGTGGATATATTGGAATGGCAAAAATTCTGTCAGACACCGGCATGCCCTACACGCAGATACCGGGAATTGCCTGGAATTACGTGGCGCCATTTTTCGGCAATGTCGGGATTCCCTCCACCACACATGTGGCATTTCGATTCGCCAATTTGATTACGGGGAATGCCAAGGGTTTGTTTTTGCCAGCAACCGCACAGGTCGGCAAGTTGTCCGAGGGCATCACCGACAACCGCCGCAAGTTAATAGCCACGCTTTACATGGCTTTTGCGGTGAGTTTTGTAACGAGCATATTTCTCACTTTGAACCTGGGCTATAATGAAGGCGCGTTTAATTTTAACGTCGCCGAGATTCCCAGAAGTGCGCGCAATTATTTCAGGAATTCTGCCAACGCGGTCAAAAATGCCGACAATCCGCCCTTTTACGTGGATAACCCCGAAAATCTGGTCTTTTTCGGCATAGGCGGTCTGGCGATGATTGGCCTCATCTTTATGCGCCACCGGTTTGTGTGGTGGCCCCTGCACCCGGTGGGCCTCGCGCTTTCTGGAACGCCATTGATTCGCGCTAGCAGCTTTACACTATTTATCGCCTGGCTGATTAAGCTGATCATGCTCAAAGTGGGCGGCCCCTCTGTATATCACAAATCTCGGCCCTTCTTCATCGGCTTGCTCGTCGGTTATGTCCTGGGCGTAGCCCTGTCCTTAATGCTGGACGTAATCTGGTTCCCAGGAAAAGGCCACGCCGTACATTTCCGCGCGGCCTGATAAAATTCTGAACAGGAGTCCAAATGGCAACGATTCACATACAATGTATTGGTGAGAAAGTGCTGGTTCCGCAAAGCGAACTCGAACTGCTGGTGAAACTGGCACAGCGCTATGAAGAGATTACCGTGCAGAGGCAGGAAGATGATGTGACAACAGAGGACCTCATGCGCCTATCAGAAGAAAGTGGCGCATTTGACTTTTGGCAGGAGGAAGGAGAAGATATTTACTCCTCCAAGGATGGGGAATCCGTGTGACGCATCCAGCACTCTCGCGTGGTAATATAGTCCTGACGCGATTTCCATTTACCGATTTGGCCGGTACCTCCCTTCGCCCTGCAGTAATCGTATCTCAGAGACAACTCGGAGACGACATAGTACTCGTGGCGATTTCCAGCGTTGTGCGCGGTACGCTTGCTCCCACCGACTACACCGTTGAGTCTAATCATCCGGAATTTATCTCGACAGGCTTGCGCGTTACGTCCGTCATCCGAACACATAAATTAGCTACAGTAGAACGATCCGTCATCGTCCGTCGTCTCGGAAGTCTTGGTCCGGAATTGCAAGCCGAAGTAGATAGGCTACTCCGTGTAGTGCTGGCACTCTAATAACTGGCTGGAAGATGAAACCGGCTCCACGGCATTGTAATGTAATAACTGGCCTTCCGGGTCCTACCGAAAACGGTGGACGTAGGTGCGGTTCGCGAACCGCACCTACAAGGAAACGTGTCCTTATGTAAGACAGTTCAAATTATTCACTATTTTTTCCAAGGAGTGTACCAACCATGATTTCTCAAGACCAAATCCGTTCACAACTGAATAACTGTTTGTTAGAGGCCAAATTTGGCCGTTGGGTGAATAAATACCAAAAAGGGAAAGTGCGGGACATCTATCTCCTCGACGACAAACGCATTCTCATCACCACAGACCGCCAGAGCGCGTTTGACCATGTACTCGGTGCGATCCCCCTGAAGGGACAGGTATTGAACAAAACGGCAAAATACTGGTTTGATCAGACCGCAGACATCGTGCCCAACCAGGTGCTCGACGTACCGGACCCCAATGTGACGGTTGCGCGCGAACTCGACATGTTACCCGTCGAAATCGTCGTGCGGCGGTACCTGACCGGCAGCACAGACACCTCGGTGTGGACAAATTACAATAACGGCGTGAGAAAATTCTGCGGCGTTGATTTGCCCGATGGTATGATAAAAAATCAGAAATTTGACGAACCGATTATTACGCCGACCACAAAAGCAGAAGATCACGACGAATCGATCTCGCCGGAGGAAATAGTCGAGCGCGGTCTCGTCGATGCAGACAGGTGGGCAGAAGTCGAGAACGTGGCCCTGAAATTATTCGCCCGCGGAACAGAACTGGCTGCACAGCGCGGTTTGATTCTCGTAGATACAAAATACGAGATGGGTCTGGATCCCGATGGCAATCTCACCGTTGCCGATGAGATTCACACACCCGACTCTTCGCGCTACTGGATCCTGGATTCTTATGAAGACCTTCATGCGCGCGGCGAAGAACCCGAAAGTCTGGACAAAGAATTTTTGCGCCTCTGGCTCGTGGATAAGGGAATTTCCGACGATAATATTCCCGAATTGGATGACGAAATTCGCACACAAGTCTCCGCGCGATACATCGACCTGTTCGAGCGCGTAACGGGCGAAAAATTTGAGACCGAAGTGGATGACACGCCCATACTCGAGCGCATCGAAAAAAATATCGAACCGTATTTTTAAGGAAGTGACCCCCCGTGGAAGATCTGATTAACAGTTTGCTCAAGAGTCTCGAAAGCGCCAGTGGTCGCAGCATTGGGATGGTGATGGCCGTAATTGGGGCGATCGTCTGGTGGGGTGTCCACCTGATTCGCAAGCTGGGGCGCAAAATGCGCAATGACGTTGGCGTGCCAGAAAAACCCAGAGACATCCAACGACCGCGAAAGCGTTTGTCTTTGCGCGAATATCACCGGTAAGTTTATATGAGCGAACAGGTTATACAACAGTGTGCCGTGATGACCGATCGGGAACTTGTGCGTACACTGACGATTGACCGGGAAAATTTTCAGGAGACTTTTCTCGTTATTGCAGAAAGCGAACGAGAAAAACGCGCATTGTCCATAGAAGCCTTTATCGACGATGTACATCTGGCACTGAATGATGCGGAAGGTGCGTCGTGTACCATTGATCAGGCGCTGGCAAAAGTACATTCGGATATTTCTCTCTGGTCGATTATCACACTCACCAACTGCATGGAGGACGCCTGGGTTATTCAGCGCGAGGTCAGCCGATGGCTCGTTCACCACTATGTAGAAGAAGGTTACGCAACGTCGTTTTTCTTTGACGCCACAGAACAATTACAATCAACGCTCCAGCGTTTTTTATCTCTCGAATTGTGGACCGTTGAGGTATCGCATGACCTCAATACCTGGAAACCCGTTTTTCAATCGCGATCACCTGCGTTTTTGAACAAAATTATTTTGGAATTGGGCGACATTTTGCACACAGTTAAAACGCCCTTGTTTTCACAAGATCAAAAAGGCCAACTCGTCTTGCTGGTACATCCAGAATTTGAGAAGCAAGCGCAAGAGATCGTGGCGGAAAATCATACTAAAATTGAGCAACTCTACGACCGAGCTGAACATTTGGCCGAGACGGAAAATGCTGAGCGTGAACTGAGGATTTACGACATCTTATCTGAACTGGTACCCGATAATCTCGCTGTACATTATAACCGAGGCAATATTCTACTTGAACAGGAACGGTTAGATGAAGCGACGGAATCCCTGATTGAAGCCATTGTCCTCGGTCTTCCCGAAATTATGGATAAAGTCGATCTCAAACCGCGTCGAGGTGGTGGCGTTGCTGGCAGTGTCAATCCGCTGTTAAGTCTCCTGGTATCGTCTCAAACAAATAATGAACCGCTGCGTTATCCCGACTATATTGATGATGTTGAAATACTCCTGCAACGCATTCGAGAACAGCGTCCGGGAAATACCCGCATCCTGCACGGATTGGCCATCATTGCAGAACAAAAAAACGATATCGCGGTAGCCTGTCAGCACTACCGCGATATGCTCGCCATTGATCCTCAAAACAAAGCTGCCCAAATCCATCTTACCTATTTGGAACAAATACAGTGAATTGAACAGCGCACTTACGCCAACAGTGTTCGCTCTACTGCTTTGTGCCAGCCCGCCAGCAATGCTTCGCGCCGATCCTGCGACATCGCAGGTTCAAAGGTGCGTTGCGGTGGGTTAATATCGGCAAGCGCGGCGGCATTGTCCCACACGCCCGTTGCCAATCCCGCCAGCATCCCCGCCCCCAATGCCGTCGTCTCCACGTATTTTGGACGAATCACCGGCACATCCAGAATATCCGCTTGAAATTGCATCAAAAAATCATTCACCACAGCCCCCCCATCCACGCGCAAACTCGTTACAGCCTGCCCGGCATCGGCGACCATCGCCTGGACGAGATCGGCGGACTGATAGGCAATGGACTCCAGTGCTGCGCGTGCCAGATGTGCGCAACCGGTGCCGCGCGTAATTCCCACAATCGTCCCCCGCGCATCCGCATCCCAGTGCGGCGCGCCCAAACCGGTAAATGCGGGAACAAAATACACACCCCCCGTATCATCAATCGCCTGGGACCAGGCCTCGGTCTCAGCGGCCGTATCAATAATCCCCAGCCCATCGCGCAACCATTGAACCGTTGCCCCCGCGCTAAACACCGAGCCTTCAAGCGCGTAGGATACGCGCCCAGAAGGTCCGCACGCAAGCGTCGTCAACAAACCATGCGCGGATTGTACAGCCCGATCACCCGTTTGAAAAAGCGTAAAACACCCCGTGCCATACGTATTTTTAATATCACCTTTGAAAACGCCGCGTTGCCCAAAAAGCGCGGCTTGCTGATCGCCCGCAATCCCGCCAATGGGAATGCCCGCAGGCAAGACGCCCAAATCCACAGTAGCCCCAAAGTCGCCAGCCGATGATCGCACATCGGGGAGTATCCCTGCGGGAATGTCAAAAATTTCCAACAACTCGCCATCCCACTCCCCCTTGTGAATATTGTAAATCATCGTGCGCGATGCATTGGTATAATCAGTCGCATGAACAGCCCCATCTGTGAGTTTGTACAACAAAAAACTATCCACAGTGCCAAAACACACCTCGCTCCGCTCTGCGCTCTCACGCAGGCCATAGATGCGATCGAGCAACCATGAAATTTTACTCGCCGAAAAATAAGCATCAATGACCAATCCCGTCTTTTCACGCACCAGATCTTCGAGACCATCTGCGCGATATTGGGCACACAAGTCCGCCGTGCGTCGGCACTGCCAGACAATCGCATCGTGAACGGGTTCTCCCGTTCTCCGATCCCATAAAACAGTTGTCTCGCGCTGATTGGCAATGCCAATGCCTTTTACGTCTGAGGAATCTATACCCGCCTCTGCCATTGCGATGTCAATAACTTCTATGGTCGTATCCCATATCTCCGTTGCGTCGTGCGATACCCATCCGGGGCGCGGAAAAATTTGCCGAAACTCCGAATATCCCCGCCCCAAAATTTCTCCCTGAGGACCCAACACCAACGCAGTTGTCCCCGTAGTGCCCTGATCAATACTCAAAATCATACCTGATCCGCCTTTCATCCGTGCAATCCTTAAATCCGTTTAATCCGCGATCGGTTTTTCCGGCGCTGTATGCCAGTGTTTTAATGCAATCTCGCCATTTTCGAGCACAGCATAAGCGTCGTATCTCATCCAATCGCCCAACACGACAAGTGTCCCGCCGCCCAACGGCTCAACACTCAGCGCGTGATAGTGTCCACAAATCACAAAATCAAATCCCTCGGCAATTTTCTCTGCCGCGCTTTTAAGAAAATATAAAGGCAGAGATGTTTTCCCTGTCTTTCGCGTTCCTTCTTTGACGCCAACATCCGAAGCCCTCGACACAATACGCGCTACATAAGCGCCGATATCTGGATGTAACCACCGAAACAGAGCGATACAAAGTGGATGCTTCAAAATGCGTCGCCGCAGTTCAAATTTCCAATTTTGCTGAAAAATATCGCCGTGTGTCACATACAGACGGCGATTCTGGTGTACGACATCGCAAAAAGGCCCGGGAAGCTCCGCCCCCACCTGCTCTGATAAGTAGCTCCCCAACCAGCTATCGTGATTGCCCGGCAGATAAATGATGCGCGTTCCACTTTGAACGAGATGGTAGAGTTCAAAGAGCACGCGCGCGCCATGTGCGGGAACGACAGATCGATATTCAAACCAAAAATCGAACAAATCTCCCACAATATACAGACACTCGGCATCTTTGTGAATGGCATGCAGAAAATCGATCAATGCGTCTTCACGAACGCGCGGTGAACGGATATAGCTGCCCGCACCTATATGTGCATCAGAAATAAAATAAATTTTGTCTTTTTTCATCGGCAGATTAGGGAAAGAGATTTCATGCCGTTGGGGTGGTATCCACGCCGCGATCATCGCGTTCTAAGCCGAGTTCATCCCAAAATCGAGAGGGCGCCATATTTCTGCCCGGACGATGCCGCACACAGGAAAGCGTGAGGCGATCCATAGCGCGGGTGATCCCCACGTACAACAACCTGCGTTGTTCGGCTAAATCTGCGCTGTTCAGAGCGCGTGCATTGGGCAAAATGCGATCTTCGAGGCCGCAAATATAGACCTCCCGAAACTCAAGCCCCTTTGCCGCGTGCAACGTCAGCAAATGCACGGCATCGCGGTCTGGGGTATCCAATTCGACTTTGTAGAGATCGGCAAAATCGAGCAAATTGCGAATACCCTCCTGAAGGGACGGCGCAGCAGCCCCGTGGCGTTCGCACAGATCTCGAAATCTTTGAATTTGATCCGGGGCGTGCAACGCGAGCACCTCTGGACGGGGATCTTCGCCGAGCAACATCCGCGTCTGCCCTCGCAGCCGGTCGGCATCCAGTCGAGGAAACTGCTGCACGAGATTGCGAATACACAAATTGGCTGGCCCCAAAAGACGCTGCGCCCCCAGGTTGAAATGTACGTGTTCTTCGCGGGAAAATGCTGTATCCCTTGCGCCATCGCGCGCGTGAAAAAGCAAGCCCAGAGCCACTTGATCCAAAAGGCGTTCATGCGTCATGCGCCGGTAGCGAGAGGCGCGTTCTTTCTTCATAGCTTCAAACACGCGGTACAAAGCCAGTGCGCGCGCGCGTACCGGTGGATCGTTTGGATCTGACGCAATATCATACCGCTCGCAAAGAGGATGCAGATCGCGTGTAGAAGTCGCGCCATAGCTTCGCGCCATAGGCAATATATCAACCGTCGGATTGGGCATGCGGGACCTGCCATTGCGACGGGCCTCGCGGTGCAAAACCTGAAAATCAAAGGCATAGCCATTGTGCGCGACCAGAATGTCAATACCGGCAAAGGCCTGAAACGCGAGATAAATTTCCTGAAATGTAGGCGCCGTGCCTTCGTCCTCTCGCAGGCGCACGGGCGAATAAAATGTATCGACAACGCGCCCATCTCGCACGCGCACAGCACCCAGGCCCGTAATTTGTGCCTGCTCGGGATCGTCACCCGCGGTTTCCAGCGCAAATGCCGTGTATTCCGGCATATACGCCGGCAAATCGGCACAGCGGATCGCCTGGCATAGTTTGAGAGCAGCGAGCATCGCACCACATGCCAGGCCTCCCAGGTGCAAAAAGTGTTCGGGCGTTTTCGGTGGATCTTTGTCAAATGACAAGACCAGAGTATCGGATAAAATATCCAATCGGCTGCCGGGCACAGCCTCTCGAATGATAAGCCCCGGCCGCGCCAGTGCATCCCTTATCAGAGTTGTGAGCAGGTGGCGCAGCACCTCGTCCCGACACGCCACATACAAGGTGCCGCCCCTGCGCCAAAGTGGCAACACGCGATTCAGGGCGGTGTCGAGATCCGAAAGTTCGAGCGGATCTACAATATCATCGAGATGATTTTTGAGAGAGGGCAACTCCGATGTGTTCAATTGATCCAGAATATCATCCACCAGATGGGGCAAAGATGCGACCGCGCCTCTTTGCACGGCATTGTGTACCACACCTGCCAGCCCCAGTGCGCGTTCCACATCCATGCCCTCTTCTTCCGAAACAGTTCGCGGATACAGAAAAGCAGCCTGTTTGAAACTCCCAATATTTTTTTGTTTCTGAAATCCCCGCACCGCCGGATATAACTTTGGATTCACAGCTTCGAGTTCGCGCCGCAAAAACAACTCGAGACTCGCATCATTCGCGCCATCGAGTGCATAGCGCAACACCGACAGAGCGCGGCGGATCACGGGCTGGTCGAACAAACCCCTGCGATGAGCCATCAGGCAGGGTACATTGGCGCGCATAAAAATGCGCTCGAGTTCGCTGCCTATTGCATGTTGGGGATAAAGCACCGCAATATCCCGGTGAACCAGATCGGGCGTTTCCCGGATGCGGTCCCAGACATCGCCCGCAATAAACTGGCCCTCTTCCTCAAACGTATCAAACGCCATCCCCCGCACGCGGCGCCCCGATCTCTGGGTGCTAATGCTGCGTTCAAACAACACGTCATTATTGGCGATAAACACGCGCGCCAGCCGCAAAATTTCTGCGGATGATCGGTAATTTTCCTCCAAAAAAATGGGGGGATGACCTTTGAGAAAGTCATCTCGAAATTGTTCGATATGTTCTGGCCTGGCATAGCGCCAGCCGTAAATGGATTGCTCGTCATCTGCAACCACAAAAACGCTGCGGTGAGCCGCGCCCAATAAATAAACGAGGGCGTATTGAACCGGATCGGTATCTTGAAACTCATCGACGAGGATGTGTTGAAACTGTGCGCGGTAATCCGCCAAAATCTGGCGATGCGAATGAAGCAAGTCATGCGCGAGAAAGATGAGATCGTCAAAATCGATCAATCGATTTTTTTTTAGCTCGGCTTCGTACTGATCGAGCAATGCCGCATCCCCCTTTTTCATCGGAACATGCGGTTTGTATCGCCGCTGCCACTTCAGGCGATTCACATTTTGCATCACATTGTTCAAATTGCTTTCATTGGGATTCAGGCGTGGAAATGCGCGATAGATCAGCGTGCGCTGGAGATCTTCATCGGCAATGCCAAAATGCGGCGGCAACCCAACCGTTTCGCGATGCTCGCGCAAAATCGAGATACAAAACCTGTGAAATGTACCTGCCGTGACGGCCTCCGCAGAATCTTTGCTCAATGTGCGCGATAGGCGGATTTGCAGTTCTGCCGCAGCCTTATTTGTAAATGTAAGCGCCAGGATATTTCCCGGATGGACGCCGCGACGCGAGACCAGATACGCAATGCGTTCGGTCAGTACCCGCGTTTTTCCCGTACCCGGTCCCGCCAGCACGAGAACGGGACCTATCGGCGCGGTGACAGCTTCGCGTTGACGTGCGTTTAATGTGATGGGATCAGGGTCTGGCATGGCGAGTCAAAATGCAGATATGAGATACAAGAGGCCTGGTCTAAACAGTGGGGTATATAATGATAAACAAATAAAAATAACTCCAATTGTCATAAAAAAAAACAATAGGCCATTGCGCTATATCAGCACAATGACCTGTAGTGAAATACGATTTAAATTTTTTATAAATTTTCTTCCTCAAGCAAATTCAATTGTTCTGCGACATCGGGAACTTCTTCTACGGAGATTTTATTTTGCACAATGGATTTCAGGTACTTGTCGTGAGAGATAATTTTCTCAGCTCCATTGACAATTGCAATACCAGCAATTTGGGCATCTATTTTTATATGCTCTCTCCTTGCCCCACTATCTCTCAAATTTTGAATGACTTCTCGATTATTCAACAGACTTGCAGCCTCTACCGAGGCGGGCAGATCAAATGAGGCAATAAAAAAACGACTTTGAAGTAACTCTTGTGGTTTCTCTATCTCTTCATCTGAAAGGGTCAATAAAGATTCAAGCACAACAGGTGATGGAATCATAATTTGTTCGCCCTTTTCAGAAATATCTTTCAGAAAAGCTCGTGTGCGATTGATCATCGCCTCTTGTCCTTCAGATGCAAATGCTTGAATCCCCCAAAGCACGGGTTGTGTATCGAGACAGATCACTATTCGCTCTCTCCGGATCTCATTTCTTCCACAAATCGCTCAACGTCTATGCCTTTCCATTTTTCTCCTACCATCTCACCGAGTTCTTTGAATGCTTGCAATGGTGTTCCGCTCTGGATATTCACTACAGACGTCGCTCTAAAATTGACAATAAACCAGGTATCTCGTTCCCACGTTGCTTCTCCCGTCATTGCAACATTGTCATACAAATTTCTCGCAAGTCTTCTGGCCATCTCCTCGGTCACTTCTACATGCAAAAGTCTTGATCGGTTTGGCAATCTAACATCGACTTTGGGTTCGGATCCGCCTACTCTGATACACCTCCCGAAAATAGTAGAAGTGCCTTTAACATAAGGAGATACGGGATTAGGGATGGGTTGTTCATTAGAAATGATTGCAACCTCAATATTCTGGGCTTTGTCCGCGATAAAATGGATTTCCCAATTCCTTTTTTTTGCCTGTTCATAAATTCCGTATAGTGATCGATGTGCTCTCTCGGGAATATTGGAGAACTCCTGAGTGGCTACAGTCCGGGTGATTTGGGCAATTGCGGGTAAAAACAGTGGTGAAACAGCAAGCCCAAGTCTGTTGCTGCCTTCCTGGATTTCGACCAGACTTACGATACCTTCTTGAATATCTACATCCTCGGCCTTAGCCGTTTCCAAAAGAGTCACTTCCAGGTTCGTTAAGAAATCAATCAACTCTTTTAGAGGAGTTGTCCGGGGATAAACGTCAGACCCTCGCATCTCAATATGGAAAATTGATTTATCCATTGTAAGATCTCCAAAAAAGTAATGTCACGCCTTTATAATACTATACAAATGTTTACGTTGGATGTCAACGGTTTGCCGGAATTTTCCATTGACATCGCTCATCGGTCATAAATCTCAGGCGACCAGTCAACGACATCGAGTTCCTGCTTGACAAGTACGGCTTTGTACGGCGGCACATTTTTCATCAGCACCACGCCCGCACCCACCATCGCACATGGCCCCACAATGCGGCCGGGCATAATCATCGCGCCAATACCCGTGCGCGAATAATCCCCAAACAACACGCCGGTAAAACCGGGTGCTTTTCGGCGAATACCCTGAACTTCGACCTCAATCTCCGCATCGTCAAAACGCAGTGTGCCCACCTGTGTACCCGCACCTATTTCTGCGCGCTCGCCAAAAATACCCGAAAGCTGGATCTGATGGGTCACGCGACCTTCTTCGAGCATAATACCGCCAAACTCGCCCAAATAGGTGATGTGGCAGTTGGTATCTACCGTACCCGATACCTTGGCAAAAGGACCAATTTTGCAGCGGTCGCCGATCACAGTACGGGATGCGATGTGAGAGCCTTCTAATATCTCCGTATTTTTTCCGATCCAAACCGGCCCCTCAATATAGGCATCTCGGGCAATCGCGGTATTTTCATCGACAAATATGGGACCATGAATGCGGGCGTCGGGATCGACCGTAGCCGTTGGTGCAACAACAGATTCCGTCAGTGTATCAGCCATTTCGGCAAGCGCCATAAGCGTGACATTTTTCGGATGCCAGGGCAAGTCCATATCGAACCAGGCCCCGGGCAAATCGGCCGCAATAAGCGCACGTCCTTCGCCGTAGAGCAATGGGATAACATCGCAAATTTCCTGACCCTCAGGCGGGAAAATACCAAATTGGGTACGCGGCACAAAATCGGAAGTATTGTCCAGATCGGGCAAAATTTCATTTTTGAAAACATAGAGACCAGATAGCACCTTGCCCGATCCCCCCCGGGGTTTATAAGTGTAAGAAGACAAGCTCTGGTCCTTTTCTACGTGTGCGCGTATATGAGATGAAAGATCATCAACCTGGACAATGCCAGCCACACCAGAACAGTTTCTATCTCGAAACACATCTAACAGGTGCGAGATTGCATCGCCACCAAAAAAAACATCTCCAAAAATGACCAGAACATCATCAGTACCAATAAAATCTGCCGCCAGCCCCACCGCATGCGCCGTGCCCTTTGGTTGCGGTTGCTCAATATAAGTAATGCGACAGCCAAAACGCTGTCCACTGCCAAAATAATTGCGCGCCCGCCCCCCCCGATGCCCCACCACAATGCCGATATCCGCAATACCCGCATCGGTCA
Organism: Candidatus Latescibacterota bacterium; assembly: GCA_022821275.1. Lineage (GTDB taxonomy): Bacteria > Latescibacterota > UBA2968 > UBA2968 > UBA2968 > VXRD01. The sequence continues at coordinate 95,629 of JAJEDY010000059.1, forward strand.
GACGCGAAACAGTCCACTCCAAAAGTGGGCGATTGCATATTGGAAACATCGGCTTGGGACGAAAGACATTAAACGGAAAAAACCGCTCGCCCTTCCCCGCCGCGAGAACAAGTGCTTTCATAAAAACTCCGGAATAAAGTGTAAAGTCCCCAGCCCCCAGTCTCCAGCCCGCCTGTCACTTTGTTTTTATCTGCGTTCATCTGCGAAAAACGCTCAAATTACTCGCGTTTTTTTCTGCGGATGCTTTTGCATCTTGACATTGCCTGCATTATGGACTACAATTTTTTCAGGACCACATCGCAAAGGTTTTTTGCAATGACATTTTTCAAAAATAGATTTGATCTCCTATTGAGCCGCATCGCGTTATTTGCTCTCCCCATTATCGCCGTATTTGTAATCGTGGGATATTTGGGAATAGGAGAACAACGCGATCCCATTTTTCGGGTTGCAGAACTAATTGCACAGCAAAATTTTGCCGACGCATTATCTGCACTCGACAATATGGATTCTACCCAGAACGATACCTGGGATATTCATACTGCCGCGTTACAACGCGCGATTTGTCTGATGCATCAGGGCAAATACTCAGACGCACGAACAATATTTCAGTCTTCGGGCACCACGCGCCCGGAAATTGCCGATTATGTCGCCTTCTGGACGGGACAGTGCGCCGAGGCTTTGGGACAAACCAAAGAAGCCGAAAATCATTATGCAAAAATTTTGCACATGAAGCCAATGAGTTTGCTTGGCGAACAGGCTACACTCAATGCCGCTCGAGTCGCGCTTGCCCAGGGCAATGCGGAAGGAGCTATCGCATATTATCAAACACTTGTTGGCAAGCGCCTGCGCGAAGGCGATGCACTGGCCGGGCTGGTCAAAGCGCAGACCGCTCTGGGCGACTCCATTGCCGCACGCGAGACGTGGTCGCAATTTGTCAAAAATTATCCCAAACATCCAGCCATACTCGAAATGCTTCCCGCGCTCAGTGATATGCGCGATGTCGAAGAATTATTTTATACAGGTGTGGCTTGTATGCATGCCGGAAAATATCAACAGGCTATCGTTTTATTGCGCCGCGTGATCGATGAAGCTCACGATGCCACATGGCGCGGAAAAGCGCAATACGAACTGGGGCATGTGTATTATCGCACTCGAAAATATCTCAAAGCTGAAAACGCATTTGACCGCGCCTTCAAAGTGTATCACAGGCCCGAAGCGCTTTTTTATCTGGGCCGATGTGCCATCAAACGCGGGCAAGATTTGACGGGAACAACGCGATTTCGAGAATTTGTGCGTCGCTATCCCAACTCAAGACTCGCATCTGAAGCACTCTGGCAGGCCGCCATGGCCTATGAGCGGCGGGGGCGTCATAGCGATGCGCGCAAATTATTTCTAAAACTGGCAACAAACTATCCCAAAAGTACTTATGCCGATCAGGCGGCGTGGCGTGCGGGATTCGCGCTTTATCAAACGCGACAATACACGGCTGCCTCCAAAGCCTTTTTACGCCTATCGCGCCAGACTACTGCAAGCCATCTGCGCGACCAGGGATATTACTGGGCGGGCAAAAGTTATCAAAAATTGGGACAAGAAGCAGAAGCGCGATTCTGGATTGAACGTGCCTCTGAAGGTTTCCCTACCTCTTATTACTCGGCACGCGCGCGTGCGGTCCTGGGCAAAACAGAAAATGTTCATGTCGAGGTGCCTCAACCGGGCGAGCACCTATCGGTTAATCAATCCTACACGCCTTCGACACATATCCCAAAAGGAGATGTACTCGCGTCTATCGGATTATATCGAGATGCCGAGCGGGAATACGACCACGCGCGGCGGATTCTCGGGCGCAATTTGTTTGCCCTGGATGATTTGAAGCTGCGTTACGAGCGCGTTCGCGCCATGCACAAAGCACTTCAAATTTCCGCACAGATTGTAATGCTGGAACGCGCACATGGGATATCCATGACGCGGGCTTCATTCCGGCGGTTGTACCCAACGTATTATTGGGGCGAAATCAATCAGGTGGCACAAAAAATGAATCTGGATCCCAATCTCGTGATCGCCATCATGCGCCAGGAAAGCGCGTTTAATGCAACCGCTATATCTCGCGCAGGTGCACGCGGATTGATGCAGGTGATGCCGCAAACGGGACGAGACATGGCCCGACTTGTCAAGCTCAAAAATTTTTCAACCGAAGACCTGCACGATCCCCAAACGTCAATTTTGTTGGGCGGAAAACATCTCTCCGACCACATGGTGGCATTTCAAAAAGATAAGCAGAGACAACTGAGCCTGGCACTATCGGCTTATAATGCGGGGCTGGATGCTGCAAAACGGTGGTCAAAAGCCCTGACCAGGCACGATGTCGATGTATTTATAGAGCGCATACCCTATAAAGAAACCCGCAATTATGTAAAACTCGTATATCGCAACTATCGCGTTTATTCTTACCTCAACAATGCACAGCCAGAGGTAGAAATATCATTGGGATATGAAAATGAATGAGCGACCGCTGTGGCTAATTTTAGAAGACGCATTTATCATTATGTGCATCGGGGCACTCTGGCCGGGCATCCTGGGCTGGCAGGGCTGGATCTGGGATATGGTGCAATATATCGCACTCATTGGACTCGTGTGGATTTTGATACGGCGGATTGGTCGCTATCGGATGAGGCGGGACGAAGGTGACGACAATTAGTAGATCTTCTCCCCAAACCAAATAGGAATCCCGAACATGGACGAACACGAAAAATTCTTCTTTGACCTCAACGGCTATCTCGTCGTCGAAAACGCTTTAACACCCGACGAAATTGCCGCCTGCAACAAAGCCATTGACCACAACCCCGACAGGATGCGCATTCGCCCACCAGAGCAATCTCTCTCCGGCGAATCCAGAGCACTCAAAGGCAAACACGGGCGCACCGATTTAGGCGGCATGCTCACCTGGCCCAAACCCTGGTGCCAACCCTTTCGCGATTTACTCGCCCACCCAAATATCGTACCCTACCTCGCAGAATTGCTGCGCGAAGACTGTCGTCTCGACCACCTCTATGGCATCATCATGGAAAAAGGGGCCGAAGGCCATGTCATGCACGGCGGGGGCACGGCTGACGACCTGACGCACTTCTACCAATTTCACAACGGGCGCATGCGCTGTGGCCTCACCGTAGTCTCGTGGGTACTCACCGATTGCAATCCCGGCGAAGGCGGATTTGCCTGCATTCCCGGCAGCCACAAATCCAATTACAAAACACCCCGCGATGTCGCACTTTTGGATCGAGATATGGGCGTTGTACAACAGGTCTCGGCAAAAGCGGGGGCGGCCATCATCTTCACAGAAGCACTCGCACATGGCACGCTCCCCTGGACAGCCGACCACCAACGCAGATCCATTCTCTACAAATACTCGCCCGGCACACTGACCTATTCAGCGCGGTATTTGCCGCCAGATGTGGAAAAAACACTCGACGAATTTACCCCCACACAACGCGCCCTGCTCGAACCGCCTTACCGCACAAATCGCCCGCGCGTCACCCAATAATCCCATGAACATCCTCATTCTCGGTGGCAATGGTTTTCTCGGTCCTTATGTCGTCAAAGCACTCGAAGCCCACCACCAGCTTCGCGTCACCGACCTCCTGCCCATCGATACCCCGCACGACACGCGGCAGGTCAATGTATCCGATTTTGCTCAAGTCATGTCCGCTGCAGAGGGCATGGACGTCATCATCAACTGCTCTGTTCAGCGCACCCATCGCAAAATTGCTTTTGGCGTGAACACAATGGGAACACACAACGCACTCCGCGCCGCAGTTGCCTGTGACATGAAACGCTTTATCAACACAGGACCGCGCTTTTCACTCGTCGGCCCTTCCTATCTCGATTACGACCATACCATCTCTGAATATATCCCCCCACAACCCGGCACGGAACTCTATGCAATGAGCAAAGGACTCGGTCTCGAAATCTGCCGACTCTTCAGCGAACAGTTTCCGCTACACATCCTCTCGCTCATCTTCTCGCGCTTTCGAGAACCCACCGCCGATCCACACAACACAGACGACAGCACCCTCAGCATATCGGCCAGAGATGCCGCACAAGCCGTTAAGTGCGCCATAGAAGTCGATCTTCAAACGCTCCCATCGCGCTTTGAAGTCTTCTTCATCACCACAGACCTGCCGCACAATCGCTTCCCAAACGCGCGCGCACGCACAATCCTCGGCTTTGATCCCCAGGACAAACTCGAAGCCTACTGGACAAAACCCACCTGAATCACACATCATCACCCGGGCAAATCCCGGCCCTTTGTACAACCGGGACCACCGGCTGCCAGATATCCAGAACTCGCCCCATTGGGATCATCCGTAACCCAAAACGAAAATAATCGCCCCGACCGCAAATAAAACCTGAACACCACGGGACGCCCAGCAATCGAAGACAGATTTTTGCCAGAAGCCCACAAAACCTCGCAACGGGTGCGATCCACACAAAGCGGCACGCACTGATCCGCACTTAAACCTTCGACCGTTCGCCCATTTTCTTCTAATACTTCCACCCGCAATTCACCCCTCGGCGTCTCCACATTCACAAATAACCTATGTCCCTTAAAAACCACAGGGCGCGTGGTCAGAACGCCGCCATCGGCACCTGCATCCATAGATGCAAAACCGTCTCTCCGAATAGTTGCCAACCCCGTACTCGCGCCCGCATACATCACGCGCCGACTTCGCCCAGACGCCCCCACATCTGTCTTGCCGAGCTTTGGCGACTGACCGGAAAAACCCGTGAAATAAATCCACACTTCATCCACCACCACCAGACAAACGCCGCCCACCGCGTGTAAATACGCCCGATTCCAATCGCCAATACGGCGCGACGACGCGAGAAAAGGCGTGCGGTTTGGGCGGCTAAAATGAAACCCATCGCGACTATATCCCAATTCCAAATCCATTGTTTTGGGCACGCCCCTCTCCGCACAAATATCATTTTCAGGCCCGCGAAAAATTGCGAACAGTCCCAGCATCAAACTCTCATAAGGCGTTGCATTTACATCGTAAAGTGCGACCCGGTGATCGGGGAGTGCGGGATCGGGTAAAGCGAGATTATCTATGCGCTGCCAGAGAACCTCATCTCGATCCCGATCCCATGTAGGCAAAAAATCATCGCACTCCCGATAAAATCGCGCGCGCAAATTGGCACTCTGTCGCCGAATACTCATACACCACTTTTTGCGAAATGGATTGTAAAAAAATGACGTATTATCGCCCACGGGTGTTGTCACAAGGGGATCAGACCAGTGAATCCCATCGGGCGATGTGTGCAACCAGCCCTCTGAAGCAGTCCCATTACCCCCTGTGTCATACCGATAATATTGAAACATCTTAAAGCGTTCTTCGGGTCTTTCCGCATCGTGATCCAGCCACACCAGACACCCGTCTCTATCGTATCCATCCCGATTGGGCCATACGAGATTCGTACCGCGCACAACATCGAAATCTGGACGCTCCCAGTGGATGCCATCTCGACTTATCGCCAGCGCCGTACTGTGAAACCAGCCCGGCATGTACCACAGCTTAAACAATCCATCTTCGGGATCGTACCACGCGCCATCATTAAACGGTGCAGCCATCGGACAATAGCCATTGTCCATCTCTTCATCCGTCTCAGGGCTTAAAACGGGACTCGCCTCGTGGATTTTTGCCTCGCCAAAAACCCTTGTCAGAGAAGTAGATGCAATCAAAAAATCATCCACAAACAACTGCCTGCCCAGATCGATGCAAATCACTGCTGGCGGATCGTCTAAATAGGGAACGGGAAGAGGTGCCGTGCCTTCTTCATCCACATCGCGAGGCGGCCAGACCTCTGGCAACACAATCCCATTGTACAGCGTTTCACCTGATGCATTCATAATCTCATCCCATATTCTATTTCAGCGTCACAACCCCTTTGATATAACCCTCATCACCCGCCAAAATCTGCGCCATCAAAGTCGGATAATCTTCGAGCGCTGCCGTATGTGTCACCAGCGGTTTGAGATCGATAATACCTTTGTGAATAAGGCGAATCGCAGGTTCAAAAGTATCTCGCAATTTGGAAGCCGGCGCGGAATTTACAACGGTAAATCCCCCCAAATGCCACTTTGTGGGATCAAAAGAGGCCCTCTGCCCTTTGAGCCAGCCAAAGAGATTGATGCGCCCGCCGCGTTTCACAATATCGGTGGATAGATCCAACCCGGCCTGGCTGCCAGAGGTATCGACAACAACGTCAATCTCTCTGCTCTTGAGTTCGCGCGATAGTTCTTGTAGATCAGCCTCAGCCGTGTTATACACCTCGCCAACACCGAGTTGTTGTGCCAAATCCAGACGGCTTTGAACAATATCCAGCACAATCAAATCATCGAGCGGATAGCGCAGAAGCCCTTGCAGGATCAACAAGCCCATAAATCCACAGCCGACGACCACAATGCGATTCCCGGGCTGAATCTGGCAATGGTCAATACCCGTAACAGCGCAGGATACGGGTTCGACAATCCAGTATTCATCCGGCAAATCGGACTCTGGAATTTTAAAAACGCGCTGTGAGGATAAATTGCGGACATTGGCAAAACCACCACCGGCGACCCGGTCCCCCTCTTTGAAACCCGTGACATCAGCACCAATTTTGGCGACATAACCAACACCTTCGTGTCCCGGAGGTGCCATCGGATGCATCTGATTGCCGAGTTTGGCCGTAACCACATCCCACGAACATATCCCACACGCGCCGCCTTCAATTTGAATTTCATCCGTGCCCGGGTCGGGCACTTCCCTTTCAAACAGTTCAATGCTACCATCGTCTAAGTAGCGAAGGGTTTTATTTGACATGATCTTCTCCTGTTGTTTACACACCCCGCTGATCAAACCAGGCGCGATAAGTCCGCACGCCGGATTCGAGATCGTATTTGGGCTCGTAACCGAGTTGGTCTCGGGCAAGGGTAATATCGAGTGGCGCGCCGCGCTCGAGATTGACACCCGGACCAACTTCATACCGGGGATTGCCCGGAGAATGCCGCCGCACAACTTCGATAATTTCGTCAATGGGATTGTACGTGCCCGTGGCAATATTAAAAGACCGACTGGCGACATTTGTCGCCCTGATCATGAGCAAAACACCCTGCGCTGCGTCTTCGATATAAGTCCAATCCGCCTTTTGATCACGACCTTTCGGCAGGTTTACGTCCTGCCCACTCAACCCGGCAAAAATGCGCGTATTAAAACCCGCATCAGGACCGGGTGCATTGGGAGGACCATATAAAAAAAACAGGCGAGCGCACAGAACATCGACGCCATAAGTCGCGTAATACTGATGGCAAAGATGTTCCGACATAGCCTTGGTCGCGCCATAGGGATCGCTGGGAATCATGGGCGTGTCTTCCGTCAGCGGTCCGTCTTGCTTGCCATAAACCGCGCCGCTGGATACATAGACGACCTTCAGACCACCAACCTGTCGCGCAACTTCGAGGATATTGTGCGTCCCCCCCACATTGACCTGTGTTGCAAAATGAGGGTTATCGCGCACATCTCCCCCCAAAAGCGCGGCAGTATGGACAATACCCGTGAGACCCGGATTATTGCGCACAATCTCATTGATATGTGCAAAGCCCAGAATATTGCCTTCCACAAACGTGATGCGATCAGACACATGGGACAAAAAATCGTCGCGCCGCTCAAACATGTCAAAAGCGATGACGTCTTCGCCCTCTTCGGCGAGGAGTTTGGCGACCCAGGAACCGACAAAGCCAGAGCCGCCAGTGACGAGAATGGACATAGTAATCTCCAGATGGGTTAAAAATAACGGTTTTTCAGCCCTATGATAATTGCCCCCATGGGGGATGTCAACGGCTTTGTGCGAAAGGCTTGACTTTGGCAATAGATTTCGTAACCTCATACGCGACATGTATTCCTATATCACTATTTCGGAGAATAACAATGGCAACAGTAAAACTAACCGTTCACGCAGGCCCTCACAATCGGATCAACTGTCCAGTCTCAGCAGTGGTCGAAACAGCAGAAAGCGCGACAACTGCGACCTTGAGCGCGGGAGATAGCAAAATCCCCTGTCAGGTGACGCCCGTAAGTGGAGGTTTGCAGGTCAATTTCATTATCGATAATCTCGAAGCGGGACAAACCGCTGAGTACGAACTCGCAATAGGAAAAGATTCCGAAGATCGCGGACACGGTGTGGAAGTCACACAAGGTGAAAATGAAGTATCTGTCTCGATTGGCGGCCAGCATTTTACGACCTATTGCTATGGTGCAGAACTCGCGCGACCACTTTTGTATCCCGTCATCGGGCCTTATGGCGATCCGGTAACGCGGCGGTTGGCTACCCCAGCAGACGGCCGGGAAATGGATCACCATCACCATCGCTCCATCTGGATTGCACACGGAGAGGTGAACGGCGCGGACAACTGGTCAGAAGGCGAATCTCACGGACGGATTTTGCACCGGGACTTTGAATCGCTCGAAAGCGGACCCGTATTGGGGCGGATTGTATCGAATAGCGATTGGGTGGGCATGGATGGTTGGACGGGTCCTCCGGGTAGAAATCGCGAGATTTTGGATCAGCGCGCTGAGTGGGTTGTGTACAACACGCCCTCTTCCGTGCGAATCATGGACTTGCACCTCACGCTCACCGCCCGAAATATGGATGTGTTATTCGGTGACACCAAAGAAGGCGGTCTGGCGTCTATTCGCGTAGAAGAGACAATGGAGGTCAAACGCGACCTGGGTGGCAAAATCGAGAATGGCATTGGCGGTATCGATGAAGACGAGACCTGGGGAAAACGCGCGCCGTGGTGCCATTATTCAGGTCCAGTAAACGGCAATATAACAGGCGTTGCCATCATGGATCACCCCGACAGCTTCCGACACCCCACGCACTGGCACGTACGCAATTACGGGTTGATGACGGCCAATCCTTTTGGACACTCGTATTTTTACGGCGATGAAAGCCGGCGCGGGCATCACACACTCTCGCAGGGCGAGTCGCTCGTCGGCATTTATCGCTATTATTTTCACAAAGGCGACGCCACCGATGGCAATATCCGGGAGCGGTATCACGACTTCGCCCACCCACCGAAAGTTGATCAGGATTAAAGGATTAAAGGATGGACCTCAATCTCACCGATAAAGTCGCCCTCATCACCGGGGGCAGTCGCGGCATTGGCCGCGCAACCGCATTGCGATTTGCCGCAGAAGGTTGCAACATCGCCTTGTGTGCACGCGGGCAAGCGGGCATTGACAAAACACTTGAAGAAATTCGCGCACACGGCGTCGAGGTATTTGGAATCGCGCTCGATGTAGCCGAACCCGGCGAAACCGAGCGATTTGTCAATGCAGCCGCAGATGCACTCGGCGGCGTTGATATCCTCGTCAACAATGTGGGCGGCACAGCGGGATCGCGCGAACTCCTCTCCTCCACAGACGCCGACTGGCAACAAACCTTTGACCTCAACCTTTTTCACGCGGTCCGCGCCAGCCGCGTGGCAGTTCCCCACATGACAAAAAGAAATGGCGGCAGTATTGTCACCATCTCTTCCATCTCCGGCTGGAAACCCGCAAACCGGGGCGCGCAATACGGCGCGACCAAAGCGGCTGAAATATTTCTCGCTGGCGCGCTCGCGTGGGAATTGGCAACCCACAACATCCGCGTCAACACCGTCTGCCCGGGCTCGCTCCTCTTCCCCGGCGGCGGTTGGGAACGCTTTCAAAACGAAACGCCGGAAGAATACGAAATATTCCGCACGCGCGAATTTCCCGCACAGCGACTCGGCACGGACTTTGAAGTCGCCGATGTCGTCGTATTTCTCTCATCCGACCGCGCGAGCTGGATCAATGGCGCATCCATTCCCGTAGATGGCGCGCAGGGAAGACCCACGGTATTTTAAAGAAGTGTGAAGTGTGAAGTATGAAGTGTGAAATAGGACGAGGCACCAGCTTTAGGGTGGTGTTGGGGGGCTTTCTTACTTCTCACTTCTTACTTCACACCCCCAGTCCCAGTTTTTTTTAGAACTTTGTGATTTTTCAGGTGTTGCTTATATTAAACGTATGTTGCAGATCGTATTTCTGACCCCGTCACAAGGAAAGACATTATGTCTCTTCTCGAAACAATCAATTCACCTGACGACTTAAAGTCCCTGTCAACAGAAGAATTGCACCAGGTCTGTACAGAACTGAGGCAATATATCATTGACGTGGTGACAGAGATTGGTGGGCATTTTGGATCCAGCCTGGGGGCGGCGGAATTGACAGTGGCACTGCACCATCTATACAACACGCCACAGGACAAAATTGTGTGGGATGTAGGACATCAGGCTTATGGACACAAAGTGCTTACCGGGCGGCGCGAAGCACTCAAAAATATCCGTCAGCCGGGCGGTATCAGCGGGTTCCCACTGCGATCAGAAAGCCCGTACGACACATTTGCCGTAGGGCATGCGGGCACGTCGATCTCCGCAGCATTGGGATTTGCGACACAGCGCGATTTGATGGGCGAAAAACACAAAGTGGTCGCCGTTATTGGCGACGGTGCCATAACGAGCGGGATCGCGCTTGAGGGATTGAACAATGCCGGTGCATCCAATCGCGACCTGCTGGTCATTCTCAATGACAATCGCATGTCAATCTCGCCCAATGTCGGTGCTATTTCGCATTATTTGACGCGCATTATCACCGATCCGATTTACAATCGCGTGAGAGATCGGATTACAAATGATCCGCTTTACAAAAAAATCAAAAGAGAAGTCTGGAATTTGGCCGGGCGCATTCCCGTTGTCGGCGAAAATCTGCGCCGTGCGTTGAGTGGATTCGAAGAGGGGTTGAAGGGCCTGCTGGTACCGGGTATCCTTTTTGAAGAACTGGGATTCCTATACCTGGGACCTCTGGATGGCAATAATCTGGAAGAAATGGTAAAAACCCTGAAGAATGTGCGGGATCTGAAGGGTCCTGTGCTATTGCACATACACACCATTAAGGGCAAGGGCGCGATTCAAGAAGATGAGGAAGACCCGTATAGTGCCGATTCGATAAAATACCATTCAATCAGTCCGCCATCCCCCAAAACCCCGCTGCCCAAATATCAGACTGTTTTTGGCGAGGCAATGATTGAACTCGCCAATAATGACAGCCGCATTGTAGGCGTGACAGCCGCGATGTCCGAGGGCACGAGTCTGGACATTTTTTCCGAAGCGCATCCCGACCGCTTTTTTGATGTGGGCATTGCCGAACAGCACGCCGTGACGTTTTCAACCGGAATGGCACTCGAGGGCATGCGCCCCGTCGCAGCGATTTATTCCACATTCTTGCAACGGGCTTACGACCAGATCATTCACGATGTGGCACTGCAATCGGCACCGGTGATTTTCTGCATGGACCGCGCCGGGCTGGTAGGCGCAGATGGACCCACGCATCACGGCGATTTTGATCTGTCCTATCTAACCTGCGTGCCCAATATGATTGTATCCGCACCCAAAAATGGCGACGAATTGCGCGATTTGTTATACACGGCAGTGCAGCAAGTCGATAATCCCTTTGCCATTCGGTATCCGCGCGGCAATGTGCATACCCCCCTTACAGGCCGCAATCCCGAAGTCTTAAAAATCGGTTCCTGGGAGGCATTGGTCGATGGCGAAGATCTGGCATTCCTCGCAGTGGGCACAATGGTAGATCACGCCTGTCAGGCGCGTGAAAAACTATTGGAAGCTGGCATTTCTGCCGCAGTAATCAATTGCCGGTTCGTCAAACCCATGGATCTGGAAATGCTCGACGATCTGGCCGACCGCTATCAGATTTTGATTACCGTTGAAGAAAATACCATTGAAGGAGGATTTGGATCGGGCGTTGCGCGTTATTTGAGTGACCAGATGCGAGAGGGCCAGCGCGTACACACCCTGGGCATTCCCGATCGCTTTTTCCAACACGGCTCACAGGGCGCGCTGCGCGACGAAGCGGGCATCTCACCCGAAGCAATTGCGGTAACCGCCCAGCGCGTTGTCGCACGAGAACCCGTTGGGTATTGAGCGCACCAAAAGGCTATCCAATGCACCAATTCATCGTTTTCAAAGGCTTCAAAGATGTTAGTATTAATTTGTTCCGACCATTCACACTGCTGATCGGACCAAATGGCTCGGGCAAGACCAACGTCATTGAAGCAATCGAGTTGCTTTCCTTTATCGCCCGGGGTCAGTCTCTCTATGAAGTTGCCGATGTTGGTCGCACGGAAACAGGTCTCCAGGTTCGCGGCGGACTTCAGGCTTGTCGTCGCCAAGACCGAAACATCTTTATGTTAGGATTTAGTGCCAGCGCAAAATTTGATGGCGCATCTAAGCCTGTCGGATATGAAATATATATCAGTACTGAACCGCATCCTCAAATAATGTATGAGGAGTTGAAAGTCGATAACCGAGTTATCTACGAAACCCTGCCTAAAGACCCTGGTTCAGTATCGCGCGACTTAATGGTGAAATATGACAACTTTGCCCGCGGTGGCAGAAAACCCCAAACAGCGGCTTCGTCAGAACGTTCTGTCCTATCTCAGTATCGAGAAATAGCACAAAAGAATCTCAAGATTACAGAGTGCAATCGGCTGGTGCAGGCAGTCATGCACCACTTGCAAGCCTCATTTGTCTTTGATCCAAATCCAAAATCAATGCACGGCTACGAGCGAATCGGGAACAATGTGCTCGCTAAAGATGGCGCAAACCTATCGGCGGTGCTTCACTCGCTTTCCGTTGGAGATGAGACACAGAAAGCATCGTTAGATCGGTTACTCTCTCAAATCAGCCAACTCCCGGATGAGCCGTACGAAGAGTTCGACTTCACGACAACAGATCTCGGTGACGTGATTTTCGGCCTGCGCGAAAGAACGGGTTATACTATCGATGCCCGTTCATTGTCAGACGGCACATTGCGAACACTTGCCATCCTGACGGCTCTGGAGACAGTCCAGGAAGGTTCGCATGTTATTGTGGAAGAGTTTGATAATGGCCTTCATCCAAGCCGGGTAGGCGTTCTGACCTCTGCAATAGCGGATGCGACCGAACGCCGGAACCTGCGTGTCCTTGTCACAACGCACAATCCCGCTACCATGAACAATTTGACACCTGAACAGATGAAAGGGGTCGTTCTTTGCACATGGAGCGAGGAAAAACAAGCCGCCGACCTTGTCGAATTAGACAGCCTGCCGAGATCCGATGAATTACTCGAGCGCGGACAGTTAGGAGATCTCGTATCGCGCCGTGTTATCGAGCAATATCTCGCGCCCGAGTTTGAGGAACAGCAGCGTCAAAAGGTACTGGATTGGGTTGAGGCTCTCGCATGAATTTGTCGCGAGTATATGTGATTGATACGAGTTATTTGCTGGAGATATTTGCTGTCCCGAGTCACTCTACCAAAGAAGCAAGAGATGAGATAAAAAACCGCATCGCCGCCGCTGCCAAAAACGGCGCACGTCTATACGTCACTGTACCGTCCATATACGAATTGGCTAATCATATCTCTCATGTCTCTAACGGCAACGCACGTCGGTTATTGGCAAAACAGATGCGAGATACCGTTCTGTCGAGCCTTGACCAGGGAACGCCGTGGACGATCATCCCCTCTCAACAGCTCGATACATTCAGAAATCTGATCGTGAGCTTTATAGATAATCACGTCATTCAGGGCATTGGTTTAAGCGACAGCACCTTAATTGACGAAGCCCGCAGACTCAAGAACACCACATATCGAGGACCAAGCTGGCGCGTACATATCTGGACTAAAGACAAAAATCTGAAAGCACTGGAACCAGACAACGAACCTGATGCTTACCTGGGGTAATAGGCTATCCTCCGAACCCCGAAGTTACTATCTGAAAAGCAAGCAATGAAATCGTTTATCAAAAAATTCGCGAGCATCCTTTTGGGACTTGCTATAGTCGGTGCCTTTATCTGGGGGATATATTGGATTATCTCTTCAATATGGGATGCCCTCGTATCAGTTGACACAAAACTCGCTGTTGGGATAGTAGCAGCAGTCACCACAGTAATCGGTGCGACTCTCACTGTTACGATAGGCAAGTACTTTGAGCGAAAACAGGCAGTCGAAGCGGATTTTAGGGAACGTAAGGTAGAGATCTACGATGAGTTCTTGGGAGAATTCTTCAAGCTATTTGAAAGCCAAAACAATATGGATGACTCCAGATTAGTTTCCTTTCTTAAGGAGTGGAATCGGAAGGTGGTAGTGTGGGGCGGATCGGAAGTTCTCCGATCCTATATTAAATGGATGAGCCATTTAAAAAGCAGCGAGCCTAATGCCGAATCAATGTTTTTGATGGGCGACTTTGTGCTTGCCGTACGAAAAGATTTAGGTCTCTCGAACAAAGGAATTGACCGCAAAACCTTTGCGTCTTTGATACTGAAAAACCCGGATTTGTTTCTCGAGATGGCTACAAAGAATCCCAGAGTAACCTTAGCAGAGTTGGCAATTGAGGAGCAAAAACTTGGACTCTAACCAGGCACTTAACGCGCCGTTATAAAGTAAAAGTAAGTTCTATGGGTAATAAAACCATCTTTTCAAAGTATTTGAACGATCTAACTGCTGTAGCCCAACAAGGTGATGCACGGGAGGAAAGTTACTACCCAGCACTGGCAGATATGCTAAAGAAAATGGCTGACGCGACTGATAGGCCACATGTACACGTCACCACCCTTCCCAGACCCACCGAAGGCGGGAATCCAGATTTTCGACTCTGGAATGGAACAGATCGCATTATCGGCTATATTGAAGCCAAGAAGCCTGACGAACGATTGGATAGAATCGAGAATTCCGAACAACTCAAACGCTACCGCGAAACCTTTCCAAATCTCATCCTCACCAACTTCCTCGAATTTCGCCTGTACCGAAATGGCGAACGCGTCGAGACCGTCCTATCTGGCCGTCCCATCGTGCTCAACAAACTGGGTACAACGCCACCGCTTGAAAATCAGAATGATCTCTATGCCCTCCTCAACCAATTCCTGGACTTCGCACTGCCCCAAACATTTACCGCTGAATCCCTCGCCGTTGAACTGGCAAAACGCACGCGCCTCCTCCGCGATGTAATCGGCGAGCAGTTGCGCGATGAACAGGACAGCAGGATCGCTGGCTTCTTTGAAGCGTTTCAAACCTACCTCATCGGATCGCTGACACCCGAAGACTTCGCCGATTTGTTCGCGCAGACCATCACCTACGGCCTGTTCGCCGCCCGCACCCGATCTGGCGATGGCTTCAATCGGCGGATTGCATTCGACAATATCCCGCACACCATCGGCGTCTTGCGCGACCTGTTCCGGTACATCTCACTCGACGAATTGCCCTATCAACTCGCGTGGTGTGTCGATGACCTCGCCGAAGTTCTCTCCGTAGCCGACGCGCCCAAAATCCTCGGGCACTACTACCGCGAAGGCAAGGGCAACGATCCCATCGTGCATTTTTACGAAACCTTTCTGGCACAATACGATCCCGACGAGCGCGAGCGACGAGGCGTTTATTACACACCCGAACCCGTCGTCGGCTATATCGTGCGATCCCTCCACAACCTGCTCAAGACAGAATTTGAGAAACGCGATGGTCTCGCCTCCGATGGCGTCACCCTGCTCGATCCCGCAGCCGGCACCATGACCTTTGTGGCTCGCGCCGCTCAACAAGCGGTCGCCGAGTTCGAGGACAAATACGGCAGCGGCGGACGCACAGACTTCATCCGCTCCCACATTCTCAAAAATTTCTACGCCCTTGAACTGATGATGGCACCTTATGCCGTCGGACATCTCAAGATGAGCTTTTTCCTCGAAGAACTCGGCCACCGCCTTGACGACAACGAGCGCGTACCCTTCTATCTCACCAACACTCTCGACACAGAGGAACTGGAACAGAGCCGCTTGCCCGGCCTCTCTGCGCTGGCAGAGGAATCGCGTCTGGCTGGCGCGGTCAAAAAGCAAACCCCGATCCTCCTCATCTTGGGCAATCCACCCTATTCGGGGCATTCGAGCAACACCGGCGATTGGATACGAGAATTGATTGATGGCAAGATGGTGGAAGGCGAATTGATCGGCGGGTACAAACAAGTAGATGGGCAACCACTCGGCGAAAAGAATCCCAAGTGGCTTCAGGACGACTACGTCAAATTCCTCCGTTTTGCCCAATGGAAAATTGAACGTGCCGGGCGAGGCGTCGTCGGGATGATCACCAATCATAGCTACCTCGACAACCCCACCTTTCGCGGCATGCGCCAAAGCCTAATGCACACCTTCGACGACATCTATATCCTCGACCTACACGGCAATTCGTTAAAGAAAGAGACTTGTCCAGGCGGCAGTCCCGATAAAAACGTCTTCGATATTCGACAAGGTGTGGCAATCGCTTTTTTCGTCAAGCGCGGCGCAAAGAAAAAGCACGATGCAATTATACATCACGCCGAACGCTACGGCACACGCGAAAACAAATATGACTATCTGGACGATCATGACCTCGGCAGCACGGAATGGCAAAAAATAACCCCGCACTCGCCATTCTATATGTTCATCCCCCGCGACGACGCACGCGAAGCCGAGTATCGCCAGTTCCCTTCTGTTTCCGATATATTCCCAATCAACAGTGTCGGCATCGTAACCGCACGCGACCGCCTGACAATTCGCTGGTCAGAGCAAGAGGCGTGGGATACGGTACGCGCTTTTTCGGGAATGGACCCAGAACTGGCGCGACAGGCGTACCAGCTTGGCAAAGATGTACAAGATTGGAAGGTTGAATGGGCGCAAAAGGACTTACTAAATTCTGGTCCTTCACATGAAAAGATTGTCCCGGTATCGTATCGACCTTTTGACACGCGCCACACGTATTACACGGGCCGGTCACGGGGATTTATCTGCCGCCCTCGCTCCGAAGTTATGCAGCACATGCTGGCTGGGGAGAATTTGGCGTTGTGTATTGGACGTCAAGGGCATGTTGTCGGTGCTGGTGAATGGAATCTGATCTATTGCTCACAGAGTATAGAGGACTTCAATCTGTTCTATCGCGGAGGCAATGTGAACTTCCCCCTCTACATCTACCCCACCGCTGACCGCGATGACCTCTTCGCGCAACTCGAACCAACAGAGCGACAGCCTAACCTGAACCCGAATCTGATTGCGGCACTGGAAAGCACGCATGGTAGCGACCCATCGCCCGAGGCGATCTTCCATTACATCTACGCCATCCTGCATGCCCCGACCTACCGCGAGAAATACGCCGAGTCCCTGCGGATTGACTTTCCGCGCATACCCTTCACATCTGACAAATCGTTGTTCACCAAAATCGCATCTTTGGGCAAACGATTATCCGACCTCCATCTCCTCACATCGCCAGAACTCGATCCGCCCGCTTGCCGCTTCGAGGGCGAAGGCGACTCGGTCGTTATGCGGACAAAAGCGCAAGGCTTCCGCTACGACCCTGATGAATGCCGCATGTATATCAACAAAACGCAGTATTTCGACCCCATCTCGCCAGAAATTCACGCATACCGCATCGGCGGCTATCAAGTCTGCGACAAATGGTTAAAAGATCGCAAAGACCGCCCTCTCGAACTCCACGACATCCGCACCTATTGCCAAATGGTAACAGCCTTATGGCGCACACTTGAGATTCAGCAAGAGCTTGGTATATTGTATGATGATACGAAAAAAAATCTGGTGACAATCCCGGCTGAATGACCGAACAAGAAAACCCTAAAAACGGAGAAGTATTTTACGATGTCCAACAAATTTTACGTCCACATAGTCGAATCACCATCGCCTGATGAACTGCTTGATGGCATTACGGAAGGCAAAGCTCTGTGCTCATTTCTCGACATTGCCAAGATTCCATACTCGTATAACCTCGCCGTTGACTTGAATCATTTCAATATAGCAATGGGCGATAGAATTTGGGAAAGTATCAATAAATTCCAAGTATGGCCAATTTTGCATCTCAGTACACACGGGGGCCAAGACGGAATTCAGCTTACTAACCAGCGTGATACTGGAGACTTTCTCGCGTGGTCTTATCTTGCCACATATCTTCGTTCCATTCAGGATGGACTCATGGGTGGCATAGGTGTGTGTATGTCATGCTGCGGTGGTGCTCATGGCACACAAATGGCAAGGGTAATTCCCAGCAATTTGATCCCTTTTAGCTGGATCGTAGGTACATCAACAGTAGTTGATGTACCCGATATTGCTTTGGCATATTCCATCTTTTATCGTCAATTTCATAGCGGGGTCTCTGGCCAGCCTTTAATTGAAGCCATGCGGGCCGGATCTGGCATTACCGACTTCGGTATATGGAACGGCGAACTTATACAAGCAGAACACCAAAATATCCACAAGATTCTTGAGCAAATCCACCAGCATTATCCTACAGCCTCTAACCCTACTTAACTCTCGGAGATTTTGGCATGAGTAAGACAGTTTTCCTTTCTCGCAATAAACCACAGAATTCGGATGCGGTAGATATTTGCCTCAAATATCATCGCACTTTTATCGGCTATCCAGCATTAAAGAAGGACTATTCGAATTTATCCGTAGATATGATTAACCTGAGCCTTAAGAGAGATGAGTTTGAACAAGAGCTAAACCATCTAGATGCAAGCTGCAGCAGTGATACTTACCGGAAGCAAATAACCACAAATCTAAATCTTGTCCACGAAATCGAACCTGGCTGTATTACTCTGATTCCGCGGCCAGAAAGAGGCTTGGTCTATGCGGGGCGGGTCGAAAAATTTTTCTTTGATGGGGACCCAGCATGGGCAAAGAATTATCTTGAGTTGCGCGAGAAGCAAGATCTTGGAATTGACAATGATAACTGTATTTCGCATGTGGCGGATGTTGCACAAGGCTGGAAGGTAGATAAATGGCGGGAAGTACCATTTTCTTCTTATCCTGCCTGGATCCGAAGATCATTCTTTGGTCGAAGCACAGTGGCTCGCATACATCCCTCGCCGTTTGGCAAACCACATGAAGTGCTTGATAAATTGATAGATAATTTTCAACAACCATCGCTCGACTGGACAATGAATATATCGGAGATTGAACAAAGACTTGTATCAAATATCGGACCCAACGAGTTCGAGCATCTGGTTGTTGATTTACTCCAACTTGAGCAACCTGACCGTATTTGGCATCATGTTGGTGGTAGTGGCGATGGAGGTGTGGATGGCATGGGCTTAGGGTCTAAGGGCGACCTTTGTGCCATTCTTCAGTGTAAATGGAATGGCAGTAGTTCAAAGAAGCCTGAACATTGTCAAGGGGAGTACTATTTTGCATCATTATTGGTGGAACAGCCCCATACAGACGACAGTTCTGTCCATATTTGGAATCGCCGTAAAATAGCGGAACTCGTTAAGAAGCATGCACAACGGTTGCCTCGGGCACTGTCTATGAGGATTGGAGTCGAAATGGAGCGCGTTGTCTCGTGTGATCCTGAAATTCACAGCGGAGATCTGGTATTTTCGGGCACGCGAGTTCCCGTTGATACGCTCGTGGATTATCTCAAAGGGGGGGATAACATTGAAGAATTTCTAAAGGATTTTCCCACTGTCACACGTTGGCAGGTCAAGTCCTATCTCGAAATCTCATCCAAAGCCATAGATCATTTGGGAACACAAAGTGCGAATCCTACTTGACGAGGATATACCCATTCGGCTCAGGTTTCATTACGAGAAGCATAGCACAATATGCCAGAACTCCTGGAAACGCCCGGAGGAGAGCTATGAAACACAATCCCATTGTTGAAGAAATTCACCAGATACGGCAGAAACTCTTGGATGAGTGCGGTGGCGATCTCAACCAATTGATGGAACGCTATAAAGCCGCTGAAACACAAGATCGTGATCGCTTGGTAAGCACCATCTCTCCCCGCAAAAACCTGCGTCGTGAAAAGGAACGAAAAGGAGCACAACATGGCTAAGACAGTGATTCTTGAGACGAATGTGCTTTACGACATAGGGCTGAATCGCATCCGCATTGAGGATGTTAGACAACCTGGCGAGCACCTCTGTTACTCTCCCATCTCAATCATTGAGTTGATATCTAAACTCAATGACCGATCTTTTGAAGATCGAAAGGCTGCGGCTAACGTCATTCTCAAGCACCGGATAGACGAACTTCCGGATCCCGAATCGCATCTGACGAGATTATTTGGCTACAAGTTGGCGGAACCTGCGCCCTCATACTCCGATGCTGTCCGTGCCCTGGCAACAGGTCAGAGCCTTGAGGAGGTTCGTAGAGGCGTACCGGACGACGAGGCCCTTGTCCGACATAGTTTGCATGTACCGTTTACAGCGACATGGCGCGAGAAAGCCGAGCAAGAATGGGTGGATTCTCTCATCTCCCTAATGGAGGAGAACATCTCGGGGTTTCGAGAGTGGTACGCAAAAGATCCAAAAAAGCGGTCTTCTTCTGTGCCTAAATTGCGAGGCGAAAAAAAGAAAAAGTTCCTCTACGAAATGAAGTCGAGAGAGTGGTTTTCCCAGGTTATATCCGCCTGCCAGATGCGTGCTTTCTTTAAGGCAGACAATAATGATCTCCGTGTGGTCACCAAACAGAAAATAAATAAATTAACTGATGCTATTACCAGGATAGAGTTCTACGCCCACATGTACACATACTACTTGATCCGTCTCATGACGGAAGGGCTTTTGCCGAAAAAAAACGATAGTGGAGATATTGATTTCTTTCTCTACGCAACTGATGATGACCACGTCGTGGCTACCAATGAGAAGCTGTTTTAAAATTATCGGTAAGCCCTGAATCGGAGCAAAAAATTAGGCAAATAGGGTGGATATATCGGCGATATGGGGCGTTTTGGCTAGCATCAGGCGGTTGATTTGACAACTTTTCAAAGACTGTTCGGGTTTTTAAAACAGCTTCTGAGAAGAAATGGCGTGCCCTCGCGGATACCGCAGGTTTCTCCCAGAGGATACGCAAGTATGGACACAGTGAAGTTACACTGGCCGGAGATAAGAGACATCCAGAGGAGAATGCTGCAAGATATCGCATCATGCGCGATGCCGCGAAGTATCGCAAAATGCGCTTTGAAGACTACATTAAAGTTACACAGGCTGAGGACTGGAATTGGATAAAAGAAAGTGCCGCGAAGTATCGCAAAATGCGCTTTGAAGACTACATTGAGCCACAACCTTTTGTTCGCAGTGGCAAGTTCTGCTTCAAGGGTACCCGAATAACCGTCTATGACATATTGGAATACTTGGCCGGGGGAATGACTGAGGATGAACTATTAGTTGATTTTCCGGATCTGACGCCTAAACATATCCGCGCTGCGCGGGATTTTTCTGATCTCCATAACCTCCAACTTGCACCCGGTTCTAACGATCTGGAACGCGTGGTCTCGCGTGATCCTGAAATTCATAGCGGAGATCTGGTATTTTCGGGCACTCGTGTTCCTGTTGATACGCTCGTGGATTATCTCAAAGGGGGTTATGACATTGGAGAATTTCTAAAGGATTTTCCCACTGTCACACGTTGGCAGGTCGAATCCTATCTCGAAGTCTCATCCAAAGCTCTGGATCACTGCGGAGACAATCATGCCTAAACCATACCAGGCCGTCATATTTGATATGGACGGCCTGATTGTTGATACGGAAAATATTTATTATAACACCTATAACCAGACACTCAACGAACTGGGGATCGACATACCCCGCGAAGGTTATGTCCGCTGTGTTGGACACCCCGTGGAAAGCAACAGCGCAGACGCTGTCGAACGCTACGACTTGCCGATCCGCCCCGAAGACTTCCACGAAGCGTGGATGACCCGTTTTGAAAACGCGATCTCAAACCCCGATCAAATTGACCTCATGCCCGGCTTTCTCGACCTGCTATCACACCTTCAAAACAAGCACTACAAACTCGGCATCGCATCATCCACGCCGCGCCAGCGCATGCGCATCACGCTTCAAAATGGCGTCTTGCCACATATAAATGCCAACACACTCCACGACATATTTGGAGCTATCTTTTCGGGTAGCGACGTCATCCATACCAAACCCGATCCAGAAATCTACTTCAAAACCGCAGCAAAACTCAATGTCCCCCCTGAAACCTGTGTCGTATTTGAAGACAGCGAGGCTGGTGTGCAATCAGGAAAAGCCGCTGGCATGACCGTCTTCGCCGTGCCCAATTTCTTCACCGCACATCAAAACCACGATGCAGCAGACCACATCCTCCCCCACCTCACCGCAGCAATTGCGGTATTGTGAAGCTGCGATCAGCGGTCAGCACAAACCTTCTGGGTCGCGGCTTACACCCTGCCGCGATGACAACCGCTTGGGAGCCTGCCCCGTAATGCTCTTATACGGGGTCACGCCTGCATGCTTTAAGCAGGCGGCCAGGATTTGAAGTCACACTTCATACTTCCTACTTCACACTTCTTCCTTCTCATGCCTTTTCCCACGTCTCATACCACTTCCGGTACCCCGTCTCAACAGGCTCGATATCGCCCACTTCAAATTCCAGTGCATAGTCCCGATCATAACCCAGTGCTTCCACCTGATCCCACACCCAGTGATAATCGATAATACCGTCCCCCAGCATGCAGCGCTCCCACTTGCCTTCCGAGTTGTAATCGCCATCCTTGATATGCACATGCACGATGTGATTCTTAAACACATCAAAAGCGGACTTGTAATCTGCACCTGCAGCCATCAAATTGCATGGCTCGTACAAAATCCCAAAATACTTTGAATCGACCTTCTCACAAATCTCCTGGCACGCCTCTGGATTGCCAGAAATTTCGGTGCCGTGGTTCTCTATCCCCATATAAATACCCAATTTCTCGGCGTATTCCGCAGATTCACGAAAATAAGGTACTATCGCATCAATCGAAGCGCGCTTGCCATCACCCGGCATAATGCGAATAGACTTTGAACCAAACGCCTTTCCCACATCCAGCGTCTTCTTCATCTCATCCATTGCCGCCTGTCTCTCAGCCTCTGAGGCAGCAATAAAATCTCGCCCACAGTACGACCCGATATTTGCCAATCCCACGCCGTACTTATCGCATACCCGACGCAGTTCATCCATATCGTAATCGGGATCCGTCACCGAAAAATGCGGCATGCGCCCCACCAGATCAATTTTGTCAAACCCCGCCTCGGAAATCACCTTAAACGTATAATCCAGATCCCTTTCCCGAAGCGGAAAACTACACGCTGAAATGCGCGTCACATCCATTTCAATCCTCCTCCACGGCATAATCTACAAAAATTGGACTGCTCCAGGCCATCTCCATATCGGTTTGCACCACGCGAACATAATACGGATTGATACCCGGCTTTGCGTTCTCATCGGTAAAATCGAACGACACCTCACCCGCGACCTGCGCCTCGGGCGCATAGTCGATTGTCACGCGCCGATTCAATGGCCCCAGTTCCATTGTCACCGCGCCATTTTCCAGATCACTTGACCCCACGTGAAAGCCGACCTTTTCAGCCGGTGCATAAGACATGCGTCTCGGCGGTTTGATACCCTGATCACCAAATAAGGGACCGGTAATCACCGAAGTATTCACCACGCATTCGATATCCACATCGCCATCGCCCGGAAGATCGAGAATAATACCACTGCGATACCCACACGCCACAGAATACCAGCGCAATCCCTCATCGGTCACATCAAAAACGCGAGAGCGCGGACTGTCAAACCGAATCTTTTCAACGCCATTAATTGCGCGCCCAGAAACCCTCAGCGTTCCCTCCCAGATCACACCGGAATAACTGCTCTTGCGACTTGCGCCCTCCCACAAAATACGCACGCGATTGCGGTCTTTTTCTCCTGCAATCGGATGGCTGTAAATCCTTTCCAATCCGCGGTACAATTCCACAGACTCATACGGCGCAGTACCCGCCACAAAAGCCGAGATCTGCGGCGTATTTTTCGTTGTAAATTCCTCCCCCATCCAATGGTCTTCGCACGCGGTATGCAGCAAAATCCGCGCACCAGTCGTCGCGTAAATGCGCCTTGCTTTGTACGCGTCCAGAACACTATCAATCGTCAACTCGGGCGCATAAACCGCGGCCAATCCCGCCTTGGCATAACGGCGATGCTGAAAACCCGGCGTATCCCCGCCCGGTCGTCCGTTGTGGCTATCGCTTCCGCCGAAAAATCCCATGCGATAATTGCGCTCCAACGTCTCCTGCAAAATCCACTCAAATGTCCCGTGATCCGAGGTCACTTCCACAGCGGGTTCCTGATAGGGATCGTGGTATTGCAAATCGGAATGTTCGCCGCCCACATGAGCCGTAATCACCGTATCCGTCCCGCGATACGCTTCATAGACCTCGGTAATATGCCTCAAATCCGTATCTTCGTCCGATTTGTCATCCAATCCCTCATGTCCAGATCGACGGACCGGCTGATCGTGCCGCCGAAAATACACGTTGTGATGCCCGCCCCGCGTGGTTTGCGCCGACCACTCAAAGCCCGGCAAAGCGACAAATTGCCCCGGCTGATTATACGCGCGTTCCGTCTCTTGTTGCAACACCCAATCGCGTTTGCTCAAAACGTGATCATTGCGCTGGTATCCCGCAAAGTGAATCGCTGCCACATCTCGCGCATACCTGAAAAAATCGGGAATCTTCTCTGCCATAGCCACCTGACCGCCGTGTGAGTCGCCCCAATACAGCGCGAATTGCGGTGCTGCATTGCGGCACGCAATCGGATTGCTCTGCGCGACCAGCGCACCATCTTCGGCATCGATACGGTGAATCCCCCCACGCTCCACCACACACTCATCCACCCACCGCACGCCCCCGTCTGCATCGCCAAAGCTCACGGTTTGCGGCACCTGCACATCATTGCCGTTGAGCGCCACATCCCCGCGATAAGAGACCGAGGGATTGCCCCAGGCATCCTCGGCCTTGACCTGAATGCGAAACGGTTTGCCAGACTCGACAATGGACGGTGCATTGACCGTCAGCCTGACGGCCTCCCCCCCCACAATGCGCAAAGACGGAGGATCGGGCAGTGTCGCGGTCTCGCCATCTCCCGCATCGACATCCACCCAGAAAAAGTGCTGCGCCTCGGCAAAAGTCTGCGACCGAAACCCCGGTCCCCCACCAGTCGTATCGCCATAAGTCACCGAGACCTGCTCGCCCGCTACCAGAGCGCGCCCATTTACAGTCAGCAAAAGCGACATCATGCTCTGCACCAGCGTCCCCACACGCACTTCTCTCGGCGCGTCAACAGTCAAATAATCTGCTCCTGCGGGATCATCTATCTGAGGGGTTGCGCGGTCCGAATCCGCATCCGTATAAATCCGAATCGCCCCCCCTCTCGCAATCCCTTTTTCGCCTGCCGTATAAGTCAGCGTCCATGTGCCATAGGACCCTGCCACCACATCCTCCGGCGGACTCACTGTCGCACTCCCATATAACTTTTTTACTTCTGCATCAGACATAATCGCACTCCTCTTTACCAACCGTGAACAAAATGCCTGCTATCTGGAAACCAGATCGCATCCACAAGACTCGACAGCGCAATGCCAAATAAATACCCGACAATTGCGCCATACCAGAACGGCAGCGACCGCCTGTAAAGCTGCACGCCCCCAAATCGCAACACAACCACCTTCACCAGCCACACGAGCAACAAACAAAACGCGTATCGCCCGGGCGGAAACGCAATAGCGACTGGATGAAAAGGCCACCACGCAAACTGCGAACGCAAATAAGTCAAAATACCCGCTTCTGCAAACCCAAATAACCATACACCGAGCTTTTGCGTATCAAAAACCGATATTTTACTGCCCTCAATATAGGGCACTCGCGAAATAAGTGAATCCATAGGCCACGACACCAGCAGCCCGTTCAACCCGCCCTCGTCATAACACCGGAACAGATAAAAACCACCCGCACTCATATACCCGATCAAATACGCCAGCGGAACCATCCCCCATATCCACGGATGCCGGCGCAGCGAATTGCCAAACATGCGAAAAATATGCGGAATAGCAGCCAGGCAGGTCGTTCGTATGGAAGCCCCTAAAAACACATTGCGATTGAACAGAATCAGCATCGACTGCGACGTGGGCGAAAGTCTCGACGTACCAATCACAGAGTGAATCAGCGCCACGCCCTTACCACCAGCGGGATTGAGATAGGTAAATCCGGTTGCAGCCGCGTATTTCGCAATGCCAAAATAACACATAAACATCAAAATGAGTTGCCCCGCCATCGCCCAGAACCCCACCCCCGAAGACATCATCCAGCCGCCGACACCAACCGTTGCCAAACCCAGGCCCATCCAGGCCGTGCGATACGTAACGGGTACGCCGTCATCAACGGCGCGAGATCGGTTTAATGCTTTTTGAACCGTCTCCTTCAGGTGTTTCCGCGCAACCCACACCGACCACAGCACCAGACACGCCAGCGCGCCGTGCATCTCGAGCATCGCAATCTCGCCAGCCTTGGCGGGTTGCCCCTCTAATCCCACCGTAAAGCCCGTTCGATTCAGCAGTCCCACCTTAAAAATATTGATCACATTGTAAAACCACACACTGAACAAAATATCGGCCGGACAGAGATATGCCAGGCCCATAATCAGCGGTTGCACGCGCAAATAATACGCAGGAAAATACGGTCCCAAATCCACGGCTTTGGTGAGATAGTGATCAAAAATCGTAATCCGGGGCATATTGAGCTGAAAATAGCCCACGATATTCCAGCAAATCACACCGGCCACACACCAGAACCCGATCCAGAAAATTTTATCTTGCAACACAGCGGGCACGCGGCCTTCATCAGCGCCCTCGATCAAAGCCACGGGAAATTCGGACATGGGAAAGACCAGACGCTCTTTTTCCTGCCACTGCTTAAAGAAGAGTACGCTGCCGAAAAATCCCGCCATCACCGCGCTGATACAGCCGACAAACCACCAGAAAAAAGGCCGCACCCACAGCAACCACGGCACGGGATCGCCGCGGTGTCGCCCGGTGTACACCGCCCGCACATCGGGTATATTGGCGTCCAAAAAGAACCACCCGGGCAAAAAGGGAATCACCGCATCTCGCAAGCGATTTTCCGGCGATGCGAAAAACTCTGGCGACGGAATCAGACTCACCGCATAAAACCCCCACCCCACCGCGGGCAAACTTCCGACAATCCACATCATCGAAAATATCGTGAGCAACTCAATGCGGGACAACGCGAAGCGCGGCGCGAAATGAATCAGCCCCACATTGATCCCCACCCACATCACAAAGGGAATCAAGGCAGCCACGGGCAAATAGCTCTTGACCAGATTCCCCGCAAAATAGCTCATATACCATGTCGCAACCGCAATGGTCACCAACCCCAACAAAATAGACCGAAACGTTATCGTATCCGGCGCAGGAGCGGTTTCAGCTTGTATTTCGGATGAAAGGGCCATTGGAAACTGTCAGAATCAGGATTCGCAGGATGAAAGGATGATCAGGATAAAACCCGTAGGGTCAGAGTAATAAGCGGATAAAAGGCCACAAAAAACACAGAAGTCAGAAAAAAAGCGAAAAGCAACCACAGATGAACGCAGATGAACACAGATTAAATGCGAGAAGCGCACAGGCGCAACCTACAATTCAGCAGCAGAGTGAGTAGAAAAATCCGTTTAACACCATTCCAAGTTAGTTGTAGGGGTGCCCCCTGTTGTCGCCTGTTGTGATCATGGAATGCGAACTTTGAATTGGGCGGGGTCTTGGTCGACATGCTGAATGAGGTATTTGCTCCTATTGATTAGAGTCCTGGCATTGCCATGTATATCAATGTATAATGAACCTACTGATTTGCAATTGAAGAAAGAGGTTCCATCTGAATGAACAGATTCGATATCCACCAGAGATTTCTTTGAACGAGGCCCCCTCAAAATAGGACATCGGCTCTCAGATAAATGATCATTCTCCACAAGCCAACGTGCGATTTCCGTCAATATTTCATACCAGCGTTTGGGCAAAGCATGTGAGCCATCGGGAAACGTGATTTCACCTGGTGGTTGAGTCTTTGGCTCTGGATTATACTCTGATAACGGCTGCCATCCATCTTCATCCAAATCAAGTGAAATTGGCTGAACGGTGGTTTCTTCAGCGGGCTGAGGATCGGTTGTACGTGTCTGATTATCAGGCAATCCAATAACGGGCGTTGCTCCAACAGCAATCTGACCTGAAATTACGCTGGGCCTCCACAAGGCCAACGCCTTCAGGCACGCATCTGCCGCCGATGGATCTTTCAAATCGAATTGAACTATTCGCTTATCATCTATGGGAACAGGTTTATGGGTTTCGTAGGTTTCCCAACGCCTGCCATCTGTCACCACGAAGTATTCGGTCCCCTCCACAAGGCAGTATTGGATGCCTTGACCGATTGCATCATTCAAGGGGGTATCCAATTTTTTGGCTTCCAGCATGATTACGGATTTGCCATTTTTACATAGCGCATAATCTACTCGACCACTGCCCGAACTATACTCAGGCACAACCATATTCGGATCTTCGGTATCCCACCCCAGTTCTCGCAGGAGGGGGTCAATCAGCGCGTAGCGGGTCAATGCTTCGCTTTGTCTGAGCGCATCGCCATGGCGGTCAATTCGCTTTCGGAGCTTTTCTATTAGTGTCAGAAGGTTTTCCAGTGGCATAACAGACCTTTCTCAATACTTTGAACGGGTTATAGCTTATGTCTCAGATATTACTTTTCGCCAATTGACATTACACAAGAATTGCGTTATAAAACTACAAAAATCTGGAGTAAATCAAATGCCCACTTATCCAAAAGTAAAATCTGTTACTGCTCTCCCAAACCTGAAGCTCAGAGTAACTTTTGTCTCTGGCAAAGTAAAAATATACAACTGTGCGCCGCTTATCACAGAAGACGCATTCCGTCCGTTAAAGGACGAAGCGTTCTTCAAAAACGTGCGCGTAGATGCAGCCGGTTATGGCATTAGTTGGAATGACTATGTCGATCTCAGTGAATCAGAACTCTGGGTTAATGGGACCGCCGTCAGTGACATCGCAGCCCATATAGATGAACGTCATGTGTGACTTCAAGATCAGAGGTCAAATGAGCACTGTCATTCTGAGCGGAGCACAGCGGAGTCGAAGAATCTGCTGCCTCAACAGTGTGTAT
This sequence comes from Candidatus Latescibacterota bacterium, assembly GCA_022821275.1. Classification (GTDB taxonomy): domain Bacteria; phylum Latescibacterota; class UBA2968; order UBA2968; family UBA2968; genus VXRD01. Next base: position 124,801 of record JAJEDY010000059.1, read on the forward strand.
GGGTAACAGATGCTTCGTCAGCCTATCGGCTTCCTCAGCATGACAGGGTGTAGTAGCACATTTATTTTTAAGTCACACATCACGTATAGATGATTAAGAGCCTACAACTTGACCGCTCAATATAACACGGAACACACGGAGATTCAAGGATGAGATTGGATATGGAAAACTTCTAAAATTGAAGTACTAATTACGAACTGCGTCTATCTCTCCAAATTGTCACCGAACCGCAACACAATTTAACGGGACGCATGTTCTTTTGAGCACACGTCCCGTTTTTTTGTATAATAAAGGGAGGGTTTATTCACGGAGGTCACTGTGTTAGATTTACAAATCTTAGAGCAATTGCCGCGAGAGACCGTATGGGAAGATGTAGCAAGCCCACTGGGACCGTTGACCGTATTGGTCTCAGATGATGGCGTACATGCGATTGCATTTGAAGGTACTCAAACGGAACATGGGAAGACAAATTTGCCGCGCGCGGTAAATCATCCAATCATAGATGCAACGATCAAACAACTCGCGATGTATTTTGCGGGGACGCTGAAAACTTTCGATTTGCTACTGGACCTGCGCGGAACAAATTTTCAGAAGCGCGTGTGGAACTTATTGCTGGAGATACCTTTTGGAGAGACGCGAACCTATGGCGACATCGCCCACACATTGGACAATGCAGGCGCGTCGCAAGCCGTGGGTGCGGCCAATGGGAAAAATCCCGTGGCAATAGTGGTACCCTGTCACCGCGTGATCGGCGCGTCTGGCCATCTAACGGGATATGCAGGCGGGATGGAGAAGAAAAAATTTCTACTGGCGCATGAAGGTATAATTCAACCAACGTTGTTTGGATGATATCTGATAACTTTTTTAAAGGAGTTTAAAATGGCTGCAGGACATAAATTGACCATGTTGGGAACCGGACTGATCGGAATGTTTTACACCATGGCCTTGCACAGACATCGGGGAATTGATCGCGTACAGGTCGTGTATTCGCGGACCGAAGAACGCGCCAGGACATTTGCGGAAGAATGGGACATACCAAAATGGACAACAGATCTCAAAGCCGCAATTGAAGACGAAGAAACCGACGGCGTGGTAATCGGCTTACCCAACGACCTGCACCTCGAAGCCGCAACACTCGCGGCACAGGCGGGCAAAGCCGTATTGTGTACCAAACCCCTCGGACGCACCGCTGATGAAGCCCGGCAAATTCTGAATGCAGTGGAAAAAGCGGGCGTATTTGGCGGATATTTAGAAGACCTGGTATATCCCCCAAAAACCTTAAAAGCCCTCGAATCCGTGAAAAACGGCGCATTGGGCCGCATCTTGTGGGTGCGATCGCGCGAAACACATCCCGGTCCTCACAGCGATTGGTTCTGGGACATAGACAAAGCAGGTGGTGGCGCAATCGTCGATATGGGCTGTCACTGCATCGAAATTATTCGCAACTTCATCGGCAAAGGCATTCGCCCGGTCGAAGCGATGTGCTGGTCTGACACACTCGTACATCCAGTCGAAGCAGAGGATCACGGGATCGGACTGATCAAATTTGAAAATGGATCCATGGGACAATTTGAAGTCGGATGGGCATTTCGCGGCGGCATGGACCTGCGAGACGAGGTCGCAGGTACAGAAGGAACCATCTGGCTCAACCACTGGTTGCGAACGGGATTTGACATGTTCACGGCTGTGGGACAAGGGGGCTATGTGGCAGAAAAAGCCGAAGGCGATACGGGATGGCTCTTCCCCGTGGGTGACGAAGTCGCCGAATTGGGCTATTCAGACATGTTCGTAGATATGTTCAATGCCTGGGATGAAGGACGCGAACCAATGGAAACACTGTACGACGGCTATGTCGTCAATACTATTATAGATGCGTGTTACAAATCGGCAAAAACAAAACAGTGGGAACCGATAGAAATGGAATGGCGCGGCGGTGAAGTGGACCGAGAAACCGCATCGACAGAAACAGAAACGCGGTTTGCCACCCTGAAAACAGAGCGCATGCCCGATGGACGCCTGAAACGCATTGTGAAAGACATAGAAACGGGTGAGATCAGCGAGCGGATTGAAGAATGACTATGGACCATGTATTAATTGCTGATCAGGTCGCCCTGCAGGACAAAATCGCGCAATTGAAAAACCAGACGAAAAACGAGCAACTGTGTGTGGTCAGCGATTGGGACCGCACATTGACAAAAGCGCGAACAGAAGATGGGCAAGATGCGACATCCTATTCGGCAATTGCACACGGAGCCTATTTGGGAGAGGCATATCGCGTTGAAATGGATCGCCTGTACGCGCGGTATCGCCCCATTGAAATATCGCAGACAATCTCGCACCGCGAAAAACAAAAAGCCATGCGCGACTGGTGGATGACGGCACTTGCGATGATGCAGAAATATGGACTTACCGAGGAGGTAATAGAAGACATTGCCATTCGAGATTTCATGCGCTTACGCGATGGTTCCATCGATCTTTTTAAAATATTGGCAGACAGAGAGATACCCCTGTTAATTTTATCCGCAGGCATTGGCAACGTAATTGCGAAATATTTAAAAGTCAGAGCATTACTCACTTCAAATGTGGCAATAACCGCAAACAAATTGATATTTGAACACGGCGCTGTGGCGAGATTTTGCAAGCCGGTAATCCACAGCTTTAACAAAGCGCGTCATGCAATTACCCCACAGGGCTGCGTCCTGCTTATAGGAGACACCATAGAAGATGCGCAGATGGTAAACGACGCCCAGGCGAACTGTATCATTCGCGTCGGCTTTTTAAACGAATCGGTCGAAGAAAATAGTGCTACATATCTACGCGCTTACGATGTTGTAATCTGCAACGACGCATCTATGGCACCTGTGATTGAATTGCTGAGGAAATTCCTTGACACCTTATGAAGCCATACTCCTGGGCCTATTGCAAGGGCTGACCGAATTTTTGCCCGTAAGCAGTTCGGGACATCTCGCATTGGGAAAAGCGGTATGGGGTATTCAAACCGGTAATATAACCTTTGAAGTAATCGTACACTTTGGGACATTACTGGCTATAGTGACCGCATTGCGAGCGCGAATTACCAACTTAGTCATCGGATGTTTGCGACGCGATAGCGCATCCTGGCACACAATCTACCTGTTGGTCATAGGATCCATCCCCGCTGGCGTCGTGGGAATCTTGTTCAAAGACATACTCAAAGAGGCTTTCGCCAGCCCAATCGCCGTATGCGGATTCTTGATCGCGACCGGCTGTATTTTGTGGAGCACGCGGTTTGCACGCGCAAACCGCGTGAAAATCACATTTTTAGACGCCATTTTAATCGGCTTTGCCCAGGCACTCGCCGTATTGCCAGGCATTTCCAGATCGGGATCAACCATTGGCATGGGGCTGTGGCGCGGAATAGACGGCCGCGAAGCCGCAACATTTTCTTTTTTATTATCCATCCCCATTATTTTCGGCGCAACTGCATTAGAAGTTGGCGACCTGATCGCCCACCCCCCACAAATGAACGCGCTATGGCCTCTGCTGATCGGTGCTATTGTGGCTTATATATCCGGCGTATTTGCCATTCGATGGCTCCTGGGAGTGCTCGGCAGTGGGCGTTTTGCGCAATTTGCCTATTATTGTTGGCTCATCGGCCTGATAGGCATCGCGTATTTTGGAAAGTGAATACTCCATGAGATGGCTGACCGTGTGCCTTTTGCTCGGCTGTGGCGGCGTTCCCATATCGCCCGAGAACGAGCTTCTTTCGGATTTTATGTCCATTGCCAACGTAAACCGCGATCCAATCCACAATGCAGCAGGTGATATTGTAGGCGTCAATATCCTGGCCGATGTCGTCAACACGGGACCCGTACCAATTATCAGCCCATTTATCATGACCTGGAAATTGCGGACCGCTGACAGCGCAGAAATAGCCCGTACAACCCAGCGGTTTTCCAGATTTGAGGCGGGACAAGTACAGAAAGTCGCATTGACCATGGCATTTGCTCCGCGTTCGAGTCTATCGGACGTACAGAATGTCGTAACATTTGATTTTGAGGAAAGCAGTCAATAGTCAGCAAGTCAGTTGCCCGATACAGTTTTGGCGTGTATATTGTTGCGTCAAACGCGCCGTATCACACCACAGAGGACACTGCGATGAAATACATCATTAGTTTTTTATCCATCTTTTTTTTATGCGGATGTTCTAAAGACGACTCTGCCGGGTCGCGTACTTTTACACCCGAGGATTTAACCGTTTTGAGCCTGACCTCCATCGTGGGCGAGGCTGTGCCTATGCCTTTGGGCGATACTGGTTCGCCGGCAAGTCTAAACACGATCAGCATAAGTGGGACGGTTGACAGCCAATCGGGCCTGGAACTCACGGGTCTTAAAGTGAGCGTGCGTGTATTGGGTGCAAACGGCACGCCATTGGGAATAAGCGAAGCTGTATGTACACCCTCTGAAATAGCTCCCGGAGCGTCGTGTACTTTTTCAATAACTGTTGTATTGGAGGGTGCGGATTACAAAACGAGTCATTCAATTGAGATTACGCCAAGTTGCGATCAGGGAACTGGCACCCTGCGATTAGTACCTGTGACCTGGCCTGATTCATAGAAAGGAGTATTATTGTGGCAGAAGTGATTTTATCGGGTTTTGCTGACGAAGGACCAGAGAGCAAGCGCGCCGAAGAGCAATTTACCATGATGCGCGCGCTCGGCTTGTCTTATTACACAATCCGGTTTATCGACGTAGGTAATGGGGTAAAAAACGCAATGGAATTGACCGCGCAGGAGATCGAACAACTCCAAAAATTGCACGGTGAATTTGGTATTTCGGTATCGAGCATTGGTTCCCCGCTTGGAAAAGTGAAATTGCTGGACGTGGATGACGGGACCGACAATCGCTATGTGCCGTTTAAGGAGTATTTGGAGACAGATGTCAAACGCGCCATCGAACTCGCCCATGCATTTGACACAAAACTCATTCGCGGATTTAGCTATTACCACCCACATGGGACCGATCCCTGGCCGCATCTGAATCAAGCGGCAGATCAACTCTCAGAAATTGTGGCCCTGTGTGCGAGCGAAAGTCTGATCTACGGCTCTGAAGTGGAATCGCATTTAATCGGTGGAGATGGCGAAACACTGATTGCACTGCACGAAAAGATCGACAGTCCCAATACCTGTATCATCATGGATGTGGGCAATCTGGAAAGCATGGGACACAGCCCGGACAGCGTCTTTGCCGAATACGAAAAAACAAAGCCCGGATTGGGATGGATCCACATCAAAGGATTTAACGCACCGGCCAATCAGCCGATGCTGGATCGCGCAACAAAAAGAGGGTTGACGCGGTTTATCCCCGTTGATCAAGGCGATGCCGGACATGAAATGGTCCTGCGAGACTTTAAGACCCTCGTGCCGCGCCTGCAAAGCCAGTTTCAGGAACTGGGTGTGCCGGGTGTGTTTATCGATCTGGAACCGCACGTAAAAGGCGGTGGACAATTTGGTGGCTTTAGCGGTATTGATGGCTTTGGCGTGGCATTCCGCGCCCTGTGCAATTTGCTGGACTATCTGGGATATGAATATCACCTGACGGGTTACGAAGATTTAACTATGCCGTAAAATGGAGGTTGTAATGGCAGATAACATTCGCATTGGTATTATTGGTGCGGGCGGTATTTTTCGCACCCGCCACTTTCCGGGATTGGCTCCAATTGACGATGCCGAGGTCGTGGCAATTTGCAACCGCAGTGAAGAGAGTGGCGGCAAAATCGCCGCTGAATTTGGCTTAAACCCCGACCTGATGACCGATCCCTACGCGCTCATTGCGCGAGATGACATCGATGCCGTGATGATTGGCACCTGGCCCTACAAACACTGTGAGTTTGTGCTCGAATCGCTCAATGCTGGCAAACATGCATTTGTGCAGGCGCGCATGGCAATGAATTTGCGCGAGGCAAAAATCATGTATGCCGCAGCAATGGAATCAGAACTCGCGCACCAGATATGCCAGCCACCGCACGCATTAAAAGGCGACTGGTTCATACAGCGGTTGATCGCCGAAGGATATGTTGGCGATATTCGCAATATCGTCATCCGCTCAATGACGCCTGGGGGCATTGATCCCAATACCCCGCTACACTGGCGTCAAATCGGTCGCTTCTCCGGGTTAAATACCATGAGCGTGGGCATGCTGGTAGAATTTGTACACCGCTGGTGCGGCTACACAAAATCCGTATCTGCACACGCAGAAACATACGTCACCGAGCGCGCCACAGAGGACGGCATGGGACCAGTAGATCGTCCAGATACGGTCAATATCCTGGCGCAAATGGAAAGCGGCGCGACTGCGGTCTATCTCTTCTCCGGCACCGCGCATCACGCGCCGGGTGAAAGCATCGAAATTTACGGCACGGACGGCACACTCATCTACGAAACCTCACCCGTTTTGGACGAGCAGCGGATATTGGGCGCAAAGTCCGGTGATGGCGCATTGCAGGAATTGGAGGTCCCCGCATCCGACATGCGCGAATGGACAGTTGAAGCGGATTTCATCGACATGATCAAAACCGGCAAACCCGCCGAATCGACCTTCTATCAGGGCGTGAAATACATGGAATTCACCGAAGCGGTATTCCGCTCTGTCGAACGCGGCGCAACGGTTCACTTGCCCATTGTTGATTGAGAGGCCGTATGACCACAGACTGGAGCAGGCTGGAACAAACGGTTGAAGAGTATGAATCTCGTGGCACGATCGGCGTCAGTGTGATTTCTCCTCAGGGAGAGCGTTGGGCCTCACGGGGTAATCATCAGTTTCCGGCGGCCAGCACAGTTAAAATCCCGATCATGATCGAGATCTACAGAGCTATTGATCGCGGTACACTCGCGCTCGACGACACATATACCGTCCGCTCTGAGGATAAATCCCCCGGCAGTGGTGTGCTGCGACACATGCATACCGGGCTGCAACTGTCGTTTGGCGATCTTCTCTACCTGATGATGTCCATCAGCGACAACACCGCCACCAACATATTGATTGAAGCAGCCGGAATGGATCGCATCAACGCGACAATGCGAGAACTGGGTATGACCGCCTCCTGCCTCGGACGTCCCATGCGCGGACGCCTCGCGGTTGAAGGGGAACAGGAAAATTGGGCTACACCCAATGACTACACTGCCGTCATCAAGACGATTCTCGACGGCCAGGCCGCATCCCCCGCCGCCTGTCAGGCCATGCTCACCACTTTAACCCTGCAACAGAATGGTCGCCGCATCGGCCGATATGTGCCGACCTCCGAGACCTATCGCTGGGGTTCCAAAACCGGCTCGAATCGGGGTGTAATCAATGACGTCGGCTTCATCGAATCTCCATTAGGAACGATGGTGATTGCACTCTACAGTCTAAAACTTGGCGATCGCGTCACCGGCGAATGCGCGCTCTCCGAAATTACCAGGACCGCGATGCAAGTGACGGGCATGATATAGGTAAGAAGTCAAAGTCCTTTTAGTGGAGATAAAAAATGCAAGAACGTATTGCCATTGATCCCAGAGTTTGTCACGGACAAGCCTGTATTAAAGGCACCCGTATCCCGGTACCTCTAATCCTGGGGATGTTGGCCAATGGGGACACTGTCGAGGATCTCCTCGCAGAATATCCTTCGCTGACACAAGAAGATATTTATGCATGTAAGGCGTTGGTCACTTCATAAACAAAGGGCATACAATATGAAAATTTCTTTAGACTTGCCAGATACGGCTGCGCTTGTTCGCCTTGACCAGGCATATTTCAGAGAAGTCCTGGTTGCAACACTCTACCATATAGGAAAACTCTCCGAGAAAGAAGCGTGTCTCGCGCTCGGGATTTCCCGCCGTGCATTCGAGGAGTTGCTACCTCGATTCGGATTTTCCATTTTAGTTGATACGCCAGAGACTATAGATGTAGAACTGAATGCCTGAGTGCGGGGAATTTGTCTAGTATAAATTAAAAAAATGCATGAACGTATTACCATAAAAGGATGATCCAATGTTAAAGATAGAAGTACAAGATATTATTCCTATTGATGATCCAACTCAATACAAATTGCACTTGGCCTGTCGTAATCGAGACGGGGTTAGTCCTCTTGATGAATATGTAGCTGATCCAAAACGTTGGGTTGGATGGAATGAGTCGAGAGGAAATAGAAATGATTGGACTAGAAAATTTGTATTCTCAGTAATGGAATTTTACCCAAGATATGATTCTTGGCTTTTTGGTGGCATCTTTAGAGTTATTGCGCGACACGATGACCGCTACCAACTTGAAGAGTTAGAAAAATATAAAAAGTTCGTTGGGCGAGTAATCCTATCATTTCACAGATATCAGGGATTGCAAGGGAGGGCTTATTATTTGGATCGTTACATCCAAAACTTTGAAGTAGTGGAAATTCTCCCATCCGTCTATCGTGGGGAAAGCTTCCCAGGCGTTGAAAATATATGTCATGATTTTCATATCTTGGAACCCATATTTAAATCTGAACGGTCTGATTGGAAAGCTGCCTTGTCAAACATTAAAGGTGTTTATGTAATTTCGGATAAACACAATGGAAAACAATATGTCGGTTCGGCTTATAGTGACACAGGGATTTGGTCAAGATGGGCATGTTATATATATACAGGACATGGATGGAATAATGAATTAACGGAACTTATTGAAACAAAAGGAACCACTTACGCCCGCGAAAACTTCCGATTTTCTCTTATAGAAATAATGCCTATGTCCGTTGACAAAAACACCGTTATCGCAAGGGAATCACATTGGAAAAAGGCACTGCTAAGCATAGATCAAGGGTATAATCTCCAATAGGACTGACAGTTTCACAATTAAAATAAAAAACATTTGGGAGAAACATGTTTATCAGCAGATTGGATTGGGATGACTATCGCATTGACCATATTGCTCGACACGGTGTGGAACCCGATGAAGTCTGGGAAGTTTGTGGAGATCCATTACATTTAGCCCGTCGTCAAGGACACAACCGCTATCGGCTTTATGGACAGACAGCGGATGGGCGGTATCTATTTGTCGTCTTGGAACATCTTAGCGGTACAGTTTATAAGCCCATTACCGCTCGAGATATGACCGACCGTGAAAAACAAAACTTCAGGAGGTTGAGAAAATGAAAGAGTTACAAGTCCCAAAATTCGAGAGTTATGAAGAGGAAGCTACATTTTGGGATCAACTGGATACGGCTGATTTTATGGAAGATGATGGGGAATGGTTTCGCTTTGATACGCCGCACAAGCGAGCAGTTCGCGTTGCGATACTCCCTGAAATAGCAGAAGAACTCTGGCAGAGTGCCCAAGCACAAGGCGTATCGATTGAAACCCTGGTGAATGTCCGTTTAATTGAGCACATACGAGGGAAATCAGTTGCGAGTTAGGCCGATATGTGCCGACCTCCAGGACCTATCGCTGGGGTTCCAAAACCGGCTCGAATCGGGGTGTAATCAATGACGTCGGCTTCATCGAATCTCCGACAGGAACGATGGTGATTGCACTCTACAGTCTAAAACTCGGTGATCGCGTCACCGGCGAATGTGCGCTCTCTGAGATTACCAGGACCGCGATGCAAGTGACGGGCATGATCTGAGGAAGAGGTGACCAATGACAAATCACGAGTCACTTGAGGCAAAAGTCGATCGTGTATTCGCGGAATGGGACAGGCCAGACTCCCCTGGCGCGGCCCTGTCGGTTATCAAAAACGGCGAAATTATCTACAAACGCGGATACGGTATGGCGAATCTGGAATACGACATACCGATTGCGCCGACAACCATCTTCGACATTGCTTCGGTCTCCAAGCAATTTGCGGGCTTTGCCATCGCCACATTGTTACATGAAGGGAAACTTTCGCTGGATGACGACATTCGGATGCACTTGCCCGATGTCCCGGATTTTGGAACAAAAATAACGATTCGACATCTGGTGCATCACACGAGTGGATTGCGGGATTGGGTACAGGCACTCGTCATCGCGGGCGGAGAGATGGACGATGTGATTTCGTTCAAGCATATTTTGAAAATGGTAAGGCGCCAAAAAAAACTCAATTTCGAGCCTGGAACAGCGTTTTTATACTCCAATACGGGGTATAATCTGCTGGCAGAAATCGTCGAAACAATAACGGGAGATTCATTTCGCGAATGGACAGACGCCAACATCTTTAAGCCCCTCGCCATGACCAGCACCCACTTTCACGATGACCACGAGATGATCGTGAAAAACCGGGCGTATTCCTATTTGTCCGTGAAAGATGATGGGTTCAAGAATGCCGTGAACAACTTAACTGCTCTCGGTTCGAGTTCTCTCCATTCAACCGTGGAAGATCTGGCAAAGTGGATTCTGAACTTTGACGATGCACGAATAGGCGGACAGGCAGTGATTGAGCAGATGCATCAACGGGGAGTTCTCAATAATGGGAAACAGATCTGTTACGCCTTCGGATTGGACATCGGCGAGTACAGAGCACTGAAAACGGTCGGCCACGGCGGATCATGGCGGGGATTTCGCAGCCATCTCATACGTTTTCCCGATCAGAAATTTGGCATTGTCATATTGTGCAACCTGGACACCTTTAACCCGCTTAATCTGGCGAGAAAAATCGCTGATCTCTATCTCGCTGATGTCCTTGCTCCCGAAGCACCCGAGCCGGATACCCAACCCCGTGAACGCACCGAGACGGAACCCCTATCACCAGAACAGTTGTCAGAATTCGAAGGCGATTATTACACAGAAGAACTCGATACGACCTATACCATTGGCGTGCGAGGAGACCAGCTCGTGGCGCAACACAGACGGCATGACGACATATCGCTAACCTGTGCCGGCGGTCATTTCGTCGGGGATGCGTGGTTTTTCCCAAAAATTCATTTTACGCGAGACAATACGGGACAAGTTACAGGGTTCAGACTGACGGGAAACCGAGTCAAAAACTTGCGTTTCAAAAAAAAGACGCTTTAATTGGGAACGAAGATGAATCCGGACAAGAAAATGTCCAAAACCAAACTGTTCTTGACAGAAGAGGGAATCGCATACATTCACGACAAAAGGTTTGGAAATCCCAAAGAGATTCGGATTCGCTTGTGCTCTTCTGAATTAAATTTTATACTGAGATTGGACAATGAGACCCATCATCTTCGAAGATGACCTTTCGCAACTGCTGGATCAATTTGAGCCATCGATGCTATTCGAAGGCTCAACGGTCGATGAACTGGAGAGGTGGCAGGATCGATTTCGGTCAACAGTAGTGGAACTGTTGGGCCTTCGCCCGGAACGATCGGACCTTTCTCTGGAATTCCTGACTGAAACGGATTGCGGGGACCATGTGCGCCATCGCATTCGCTACCAGACGGAGCTGGACGTATTCGTACCGGCTTATCTGCTCGTTCCCAAGGAGGTACAGAATCAGGTTCCGGGTCTCCTGTGCCTGCACGGACACAGCCAGTTTGGGAAAGATGGTGTCGCGGGGATCGACATTTCACCCGAGCGGAAAGAAGAAATTGTTACGAAGGGATACAACTTCGGCCAGAAATTCGCACAGCAGGGCTACGTCACCCTGATGCCCGATCTACGTGGGTTTGGCGAACGACGGTCCAATTATCCAAATCCCCGGGTTGACTATTGCATGCGCAACTACCTTTGTGCAACGCTGATGGGCACAACTGTTGTGGCACTGCATCTGTGCGATCTACAGGCGGCACTCGATGTGCTTCAGTCCCTTGATTATATCGACAGTGAGATGCTTGGCTGTGCGGGGATTTCGCTCGGAGGTCGAATGACCATGATGATCTCTGCTTTTGATTCACGGATCAAGATTGCTGTACCTTCGGGCTGTCTGAGCATGTACCAGGAACGTTATCAGGCTTTGAAGAAGTGCGGCGCACAACTCATCCCGGGACTTCTCCAGTATGGAGATACTCCGGAAATCTTCTCTCTCATCGCTCCCCGCCCTATGGTGATTGAATGGGGGTTGGAGGATCGACTGGCGCCACACGAATGGGCGGAGAGAGCCCTGGTCAGAGTGCGGAAGGCATATGAGGCAGCCGGCGCTTCGGATCGGTTGTTTATCGACCAATTTGATGGCGGACACCAGTTCAATATGAAAGTCGCCAGTGATGTCTTGAACAAATGGAGGAACGGTGGTCTTTGATCCCATACCGAGTTGCAAATGAATCCCACCCCACCGAATCTTGAACATGAACTTGTTCTGGCGCCGTGATTCATCGAACGGCTGTTGAGGAGAACCTATGCCGAAATCACGAGTGCAGCGCGTCAGCATCACAGTCCAACCTGTGCCGGGTAACGAGCCAGATGCGCTCGAGGTCGAATTTCACGGAAGTGACGGCTCACGGAGCTACGGACACGATCTGGAATTGCCCGCAGGCAAGTTGGGGATGTGGAAGATTACTGCCACCGTATCAGAAACCATAACTGCCGGCGGCGGTTTTCTTTTTCAGCGACACTCGTTTCTGTTCTCGCATCGAATTCAGGACTACAACCCAAAGGGACGTGATTTCGTCACTCTAAAAACCCAATGTGATGCGGTCTTACGCCTGATCGTCAATTCAGAAAATCAATCCCACCGTCCGGGATTCGCCCAGGTGCTGGTTGATGAGGGTGAGATGAAGGCCGGTGATTCCTTCACCATTCAGATTGGCGATTCAAGCTATGGAGGCGCGGGGAGCGCCGTTTATGACGGAACGACTTTGGGTCGAATTATCGGTGCCGTGGATCGGATAGGGGATGGCGTCTATCGGGAACTGGTCTGCAACCCTTGTAGGATTCACATCACATCCAATCCTGTGCCGACGCTGCTTCGGCTTCTGGGCCCGTCGATCGTTACGCCCGATGAGGCCTTTGCACTGCATCTGATGGCCTTCGATGCAAGCCACAACATCTGCGAGCAATTTGAGGATCGAGTGGCCTTCTCTGGTCCGATTTCAGCGGTTGAGGGATTGCCCAAATCCATCTCGTTGGGCTCCAGTGACAGCGGGGTCGTGATTCTGGAAGACATTCGCATATCAGAACCCGGCCTTATCCGTCTGATCGCGGAAGACGAACGCCACGGTCTAAGGGCAGTGAGCAATCCCATCCTCTGCAAGGAACAGCACGACCGCCGTCTCCTCTGGGGAGATCTCCATTGCCACGGATGGGGCGACATTAGCATGTCGCTACTGGACGACCCCACCTTCAAAATTCATCCCGAGCGGAGACACGAACAGTTGCGGAGAGTCGGCCGGCTGGACTTTGGGGCACCGGGACCGGCCGTTCCGCCAATCCAGGAGGATCGGCCAGATCTGTGGCGTGCCTATCAGCAAGCCTATCGGAACAACGATGAGCCGGGGACTTACGTCCCTTTTCTTGCTTCAGAGGTTCACCCGAGACCTGGAGGGGATCGGAACGTGATCTACCGTGAATGGACTGAAACCTATCCCCCCACCTTCTGCACTATGGACGAAGTGATGGCCGAATTTGGAGATCGGGAGGATGTGATCCTTGAAGCCCACATCGGAGGTGGTCCCCCCCAATGGTACAATTGTCGTCCCAGTCACGAGCCGCTTCTTGAGGTCGCCAGCGGGCACGGCTGCTTTGAATGGGTGCTCCAATGGGCCCTGCGCTGTGGCTTTCGCCCGGCCGTTATTGGATCGGGGGACACCCATCTTGCTACGATGGGCGCTCCAATCGCCGCCAAATCCTACTTCGGGAGGTGGCACAATGTTGGTTTGAACTTCCGAGACACCGGGTATGGGAACGGACCGATCGCCGCCGTTTGGACAGTGCGCTGCGAGCGTAACGAAATCTGGAAGGCGATTCGGGATCGGCGCACCTTCGCCACTACTGGGGCGCGCATCATCCTGACCGTGGATGTCAACGGATACCCTGCGGGCAGCGAGGCCAAAATCGCGGCTCCTGCTGAGATCACCATTTGCGCGCACGCCTGTGCTCCCGTGCAGCGAGTAGATCTGATTCGGAATGACCGTTGTCTCCACTCATGGCATCCCGATGCTCTCGATATAGATCTGACCTACACCGACGAGATTCCGCTGCGAGAGGGCGCCTATTACGTTCGTCTCCGCCAAGTTGACGGTGAATATGCCTGGTCCACGCCAATCTGGACCTTCTGTCCGGATGGATCTGAGCAAGATGACCTACCCAAGTGGAACGCGCACGAGCCTCTTGATCTCACGAGCCTCAGGCCCAACCAGGCGGAGTCTTACGAAGCCGACCTGTACCGCTACCTGGAGACGGAAGAAGAGATCGATGAGTTTCACGATCTGACCCCTTTCGACGTAATCGAGGAGGTCACCGGAAAATGTGCGCTTTTTCTCGGATATTTTGGTTCCGGTCGAGATCCCATCAGTATTCGCTGGTATTTTGAATTCGACATGCCCAAAATCCATGTGGACTGGGGGTGGAGAGATTTTGGACTCCGGCCGACCCCTCCCAGAGTGGAGGAGCATATCCTGGAGTCTGGCGGGCATCTCTGACTTGAGTCTCTGCGTACAAAACAGACCGACTGGCTCTTGGGTCAAATTCTGGCACTGGAAAACAGGAGAATATCATGGCACAATCACTTCTGGCAATTGAAGGAGGCCCAAAGGCCGTTACGGCTCCGGTAGGAGATGAGTGGGAAAATATTGGGCCGCTTGAAAAGTCGTACGTGAACGAGGTCCTGGACGATCCGAAAAAAGCCCGGGGACATCTCGAGCGCTTCGAATCTGATTTCAGCAAACTGGTAAAGACGCAGCACGCGATCTGTACGTGCAATGGAACCGCAGCTTTGCACTCGGCCATTTTTGCTGCGGGCGCCCGTGTTGGCAAAGAAGTGATCGTGCCATCAGTCACCTGGCATGCCACGATTTCACCCATCCTCCATTGCGGCGCAACACCCGTATTCTGCGAAGTAGATCCGAACACCTTCTGTGCGGATCCAGAAGATGTAAAACAACGAATCACAGACAGGACATGCGCGATTGTCGTCACACACGTCTATGGGAATCCGGCGGATATGGATGGACTGCTGGACCTGATCGCCGGAACCGATATCAAGCTGATAGAAGACGCCTCTCACGCACACGGCGCGCTGTGGGATGGCAAGCCAGTGGGCGGCATTGGCCACATTGGATGCTTCAGTCTGCAGGGCAACAAGCCGGTTACGGGATTGGAGGCCGGGGTGGTGGTAACAGATGACGATGATCTCTTCGACCAGATGATGGCATTGGGACAGTACGGTCGTTGCGGGGAATCGTGGAAAACCGATCGGTTTAAGGGATTGCACAACATGGGCCTGGGCGTCAAATACAGGGCGAATCCCTTTGGTATCGCGATGGCTCGAGGACGGCTCGAACGCCTGTCAGAGCTCAACGAAAAGCGCCGAAAGTGGTTTGCTCAAATGGACGAGCTTCTCGAGAATGTAGAGGGGGTTGAGACTCAGAAGGTCTATCCAAAGGCTACCCGCGGCGGTCTCCTGTTGTATGCGGGTTTGATCGATCCCAAAGTCTATGGTGTGCCCGTGTCGAAGGTTCTGGAAGCGCTGGTAGCCGAAGGGGTGCGGACAAAACCGGAAATAACGCCTTACGGGTATGGTGTGATGCATCTGGAGTCACTGTTCAACGATTTCTCATTCGAGGACCTTGGGGGCCCCTGGGGATATCTTCCAGATAACGCGAGGAAACCGTATCGACCGGGCAGCCTGCCGATCAGCGAACGGATACATGCCACATGCTTCTGGCTATCTACCCCTGTAGATCCCGATCCGATCTGGGTCGAACAAACGGCAGAGGCATTTCAAAAGGTATATGACAACCGTTCACGGCTTTCTGAATTAATGGATGATACCGTATGTCAAAAAGCACTCGCATAGCGTGGAGCCATGCCTCGATTCCCGGGGATGAACCCGACGGATTTGAGGTCCTGTTTCGGGGAGCAGATGGTTCTGTTTCATCGGGATCCACATTCAATCTGCCTGCTGGGAAAGTCGGCACGTGGGAGATCGCATTTACTGCTGCAGCGGATGTGCGGGACGGTGGAGGATTCTGCTTCTTCCGCCGCGGATTCCTCATCGGCCACGCCCCTCAGCTGAATAACCCACGGGGACGCGACTATGTGACAATGGCGTCAAATTCTGACGCCAGGCTGGATCTGGCTGTCAATTCCGACCATGGTCACGAACCCGAAGTTGCGAGGGTTCGCGTGTCGAAAGGGATCCTTCGAAAGGGAGATTGGGTCAGATTGCGAATCGGTGATCGCTGCGGGGGTGGCCCAGGTGCTGAAGTTTATGACGCGACTACAATGGCACGACTGGAGGCAGCGGTAGATCGCAATGGCGATGGTGAATTTGTCAGCCTCGCGGGTGGAGAGACCCGGATTCGCATTACTTCAGAAGCATCCGCAGATATGCTGCGAATCCTGGGACCATCCATTGTCGAACAGGGCGAATCGTTTCACCTCAATCTGGTCGCTTTCGATATCCATCGAAATGTGTGTGAACAATACCGGGGTGTCGTCCAGTTAACTGCCTCCGGCAACGTATCGGGCCTGCCGGACCGAGCGGTGTTTGAGCCGATGCATAATGGCGTCCTGAGGTTAGAGGACGTTCAGATTGACCACCCGGGCGTTTATCGCCTTGAAGCGAGGGATGGAGACCTTCGAGCCAGAAGCAATCCGATATTCTGCCAGAAGTCTCCGGACTTCCGGCTGCTCTGGGGAGACTTTCACTCCCACGCCTGGGGCGATACGTCCATGGCGCTGATGGACGAGCCCAGCTTCAAGCTGGATCCGGATGCCCGACACAGGCAAGCCCGCGAAGTGGGACGGCTGGATTTTGCGGCTCCAGGCCCCATGTCGCCGCCAGATCAGGCTGACGAACCCGAACTGTGGGAAGCCTTTCAACAGGCATATACCAATCACGATGAACCCGGAATATATGTGCCCTTCCTGGCATCGGAAGTTCACACGCGCTCCGGAGGGGACCGAAACGTCGTGTTCCAAGAGATGGAAGATGGGTACCTGCCGACCTTTTCGTCGATGGAAACCCTGCTGGAAACCTACGGAGATCGGGAGGATGTTCTTCTCGAATCCCACGTTGGAGGGGGACCGCCAAATTGGGACGCATTTCGGCCAAATGTCGAACCACTGCTGGAAGTCGCCAGCGGTCACGGCGCTTTCGAGTGGCTCTTGCAGAAGGCACTGAGGTACGGCTATCGACCGGCCGTTATCGGATCGGGAGATATCCATCTGCCCACACTGGGCGCCCCAATGGCGCCCCATTGCTTCCGGGGTCGGTTCAACAAAGTACTCAACATCCGTGACACCGGATTTGGATCGGGTCCTCTGGCAGGTGTGTGGGCCACTCGCTGTGAACGAAAGGCCATCTGGCAAGCTGTCGCTGAAAAGCGAACCTTTGCAACGACTGGGGCGCGAATCATTCTGATGGTTTCGATAGAGGGCAATCCCGCGGGCAGCGAGATACAGCTTTCAGGCCCAGCCAGAATTCGCGTGGTAGCTCACGCATGCGCAACAGTGCAGCGCGTAGATCTCATCCGGAATGATCGACGCTTGAAGACCTGGCGTCCGAACGCGCTGGACGTAGATCTGACTTACGTGGATGAGCATCCGCTCAAAGAGAATGCCTACTACATACGGCTTCGCCAGAACGATGGAGAGTTTGCCTGGAGTACACCGATCTGGGCAAAGGCGGCAGACGGAGAATCTCAACCCGCATCGGACTTGCCGTGGTGGAATGAACATGAGATACCCGTTCAGGTGAGTTCCGGCGGCGCCGAAAACCATACAGATGATTTGCTGCGTTACCTGGAAGTGGAAGAGGATCCGGACCTGTTGTCGGAACTCACGCCTGCAGGGATGCTGGATGAAGTGACGGGCCGATCTGCCCTTTTTTATGCATACCTGGAACCTCAACACGAACCCGTGAGTATTCGCTGGTATTACGAGTTTTCCATACCCCGAATCCATCTGGATTGGGGCTGGCAGGATTTTGGCGCAAAATCTGGCAGAGGAAAAGATTAACGCAATACGAACAACGGGGATAGAATCAATGTCCGATCTGGATCCGATTCGCGTGCATTATGTTCGGGAATTCACCCGGTTGAGCCTTTGGTACGCGAACAAACGGCTACAGGAAAACTCTGGAGACCTCGAAGATACCGTTAACGTGCGAGTCAATCTGTACCGGAACACCTCACTCTACGACGGCAACCACCATCCGGCAGCCGGAGACGAAGATCCCGAATGGAACGTCATTGTAGAAAAGTTGGGAAAAATCTTCGACACGTATGGAAATGAGAGTGAATCCGTGGAGACCAGGGGACTTGCGATCCTCTGGCCACTTATGGAAGCGCGCATTCGCAAGTTGGGTAATGAACAGCCCGGACCTGGTGATCGTTCACACGAATGCTGGAATTACGACTACAAACACGAGGACGCGTTGAGCCTTCATATTGCCAATGTCTATCAGCCAAAATCCCCCCTCAGCGATATGCATGTGCCGTTTGCGGCATCGCTAATCAGGCTGCTCAGAGATTCGCAAGTACGCCGACCGGAAGTAAAAGTGGTTCAATGCGGCAGCTGGTTGAATTCGGCGCCCCGGTTTCAAATGCTGTTTCCCGAAGCCTGGATTCAGAGCGCTGAAAGAAGGACAGAGATGCGATACACGATGGGACGCTGGGGCCAATTCACGGACCGGCGGGGTGATTTTCACGAAAAGAACGGGGCATTTTTCCGGCGTACCGGCGAGATGCCCTATCCCAGCACTTTGTGCAGGTGTAAGATCGATATGGTTCTCGACCATCTTCACGAGACCTTCCCCGAAGCTGTGGCATATAACGATCAACTGTGATATGTTCCAACGGCTTAAGATGCTGCCAACGCGCACCGAGGTGACTTCGATGAATGTTGTTTATATCATGACCGATCGGCACAACCCCGAGTTTTCCGGTTGTTACGGTAATTCTATTACCCGTACGCCTCACATCGATGCGCTCGCCAGGCGAGGAAAGAGATTCGACAGTGCCTATTGCCCGAGTCCTCTGTGCGCGCCTTCGCGGGGAGCGATGATGGCGGGCCGGTATGTTCACGAGATCTCCGCCTGGGACAATGCGTTTCCCTATTCAGGAGTGCCCAGAGGCTGGGGGCATTACTTTGCGGAAAATGGCGTCCTGCTTACGACCATTGGCAAGCTCGATTACAAACCGGGCAGTGATGCTGGCGTGGAAGACAGTCGCCTGGCCAGGACACGGGAGAGTCTGGACATACACACGCTGTTCGAAGAGGGCCGTGTGCAACCCCGGTACCATCACCTGCATCGATTGCGGGAAGCGGGTCCTGCAAGTGGGAGCGGGGAACACCAGCACGACGCGCAGGTCGCAGAAGAAGCGGTACAGTGGCTGATGAATGAACGCCCACAAGATCGTCCCTGGGTCCTGATCGTGAATATCAAACAGCCCCATCCCGGATGGAATCCACCGCAGGAGCTATGGGATTACTACGATCCGCTGGTGCGAATCGAAGACCTGGACGAGCGCTATTCGGAACCCGTTTCTCGACTGCACCCCTTCCACCGGGATTTTGTTCGTTACACGTGCAGCGATCTTTGCACACCCGAGGAGTTGCGCCGTGGTCTGGTAGGCTACCACGGCATCTGTGAGATGGCAGATCGCAACGTGGGGCGCGTGCT
The DNA here is from genome assembly GCA_022821275.1 of Candidatus Latescibacterota bacterium. Taxonomy (GTDB): domain Bacteria; phylum Latescibacterota; class UBA2968; order UBA2968; family UBA2968; genus VXRD01. Next base: position 144,514 of record JAJEDY010000059.1, read on the forward strand.
CAAAGCCATAGACACCGAGAATCTCTGGGATTCGACGCTGGTCGCCTATGCTTCGGATCACGGTGGCAGCATGGGGGCACATCACAATTCCGGAATGGGATCGATGTATGAGGATTCAATTCGCGTACCCATGATCGTGGCTGGACCCGGCATAGCGTCAGGCGGGTCCGAGCCTGCACCTGTTTCACATTTCGATCTTTTCCAGACATTCTCGGAAGCCCTGGAACTGCCTTCGCCAATACACATGCGGGGGACATCCTTGCTGGGATCCCTGAGGGGCGAGCCGGGTGCGGCGCTTCCCGAATTCGCCATCAGTGAATTCCATGGGCCGGGCCTTCCAGGAAGCGCTTTTGCTCTTCGATCGGGTTCAGATAAATATGTGGCGTGCGTTGGGGAACGACCGATGTTGTTTGACCTTGCAGAGGATCCTTTGGAGATGCAAGATCTTGCGGCGCGTCCCGATGCGTCTCAGAAACTGGCTCGGCTTCGGCGAATTCTATACCAGGTCTGCTGCCCGGAAGCGATTGATCAGAGGGCAAAGGCGGATCAGCAGGCGCTTCGCGAAGAACTGGCTAAAAGTGGCAGGCTTGTGAAGGAGTTGTGGAAACGAGGCTACGAACGAAATCCGGAACGCATGATTCCACGGCCGGAATTTGTCGTGCAAAAACCGTGAGATGGCCCTGAAAAGGACATGATAACCATGAACCGAATCCTATTGAAACTAATGCTGCTCGCTTTACTTTTCCCCACCTCTTCGGTTTTGGCCGATGAATGGCCGCAGTGGCGGGGACCGCACCGGGACGGTGTTTGGAGCGAAACCGGGATATTGGAGACATTTGACGGACCGGATATCCCGATTCGTTGGCGAGTGCCAATCGGCAGCGGCTATAGCGGCCCGAGCGTCGCTGACGGGCGCGTTTACGTTACTGACCGTCTCGCGAAACCGAAACAGGTCGAACGGGTTCACTGTTTCGACTGGGAAACAGGTGAATTGATTTGGTCCTTCACGTACGAGTGTGAATACCGTATTGACTATACCGCCGGGCCTCGAGCCAGTGTTATCATTCATGACGGACTCGCTTACGCCCTGGGAGCGATGGGGCATCTTCACTGTTTCGATGCCGCAACCGGCGCGTTGCAGTGGAAAAAAGACCTCAACACCGAATACAATATTAAGATGCCAACCTGGGGGATTGCGAGCGCGCCGATTGTCGAGGGTTCACACCTCATCGTCCAAATCGGCGGCACGCCCGGAGCGTGCATCGTCGCTTTCGACCGCGAAACCGGAGCCGAAAAATGGAAAGCCCTTGAAGACAACGCATCTTACTCAGCGCCAATTGTGATTACACAGGGTGACGAGCGGGTGCTCGTCTGTTGGACAGGTGAACATATCGCTGGGCTCAACCCGCAGACAGGCAACACGCATTGGCGCCATCCGTTTCCACCGACGCGTATGGAGATCGGGATCGCAAGTCCCGTTTTTTATCAAAATGAGTTGTTTATCACTGATTTCTTTGAAGGCTCGCTGCTGCTGAAACTGAATCCAGATAAGCCGATGATGCAATTCGGTTGGCACCGTAAGGGAAGAAATGAGCGGAACACAGACGCGCTCCATTCCACGATGTCAACCCCGATCCGACTCGGCGATTACATTTACGGTGTGGATAGCTATGGGGAACTCCGCTGTCTCGACGCCCGCAACGGCGATCGGATTTGGGAAGACCTCACCGCAGTTCCGAAAGCGCGCTGGAGCAACATCCATTTTATCAAAAATGGCGATAAGGTCTGGATGTTCAATGAGCGCGGCGAACTCCTGATTACAACGCTTTCGCCCGACGGGCTGAATATCATCAGTCGCGCGAAACTGATCGAACCGACGCGCGACCAGTTGAACCGCAGAGGTGGTGTCACGTGGGCGCATCCCGCGTTTGCCTATAAACACGTATTCGCCCGAAATGATAAAGAACTGGTTTGTGCCAGTTTGGCGAAAAGCGAAAACAGGAATGATTAAAGGCAGCACTGCCGTGACCGATTTGTTTGCTAATTGACAAAAACTGTGATACATTCGCACTACAGTTTCTACAACCCTTAAAACAACGACAACATAGCGAGGTAAAAAATGGCAGATAAAATTCGCATTGGCATTATTGGTGCGGGTGGTATTTTTCGGAGCCGGCATTTTCCGGGACTGGCAAAAATTGACGATGCCGAAGTCGTGGCAATATGCAACCGCAGCACAGAAAGCGGAGAAAAGGTCATAGCCGAACAGGGCCTATCAGCCGAAGCCATGACAGACCCACAGGCATTGTTGCACCGGGACGATATCGACGCGGTAATGATCGGCACCTGGCCGTACAAGCACTGCGAATTTGTCCTCGCATCCTTAGACGCTGGCAAACACACATTTGTACAGGCCCGCATGGCGATGAACTTGCGAGAAGCCCGATTGATGTATGCCAGAAGTCGAGAATCCAGTCTCGTGACCCAAATTTGTCCAGCACCCCCGTGGAAAGGTGGGCGTTTCTTGAGGCGGCTCATAGATGAAGGGTATTTGGGCGATCTCTTCCACGTATATGTCCGCGATCTGGGCGGGCGCTATTGGGATACCGAAGAGCCTTTGCACTGGCGACAAATGGGCCGATATTCGGGTCTGAATATCCTGGGAATGGGCATTACCGTCGAGCGCGTGGCACGCCTATTTGGCTATATGTCAACCATAACGGCTGAAACTGAAATTTTTACCAGAGAGCGACCACTACCCGATGGGGCAGGCACCGGACCGGTTGAAACACCTGATATGGCGCATGTCATAGGCAAAATGGAAAATGGCGCGCGTGCGGCATTTCTGTTTTCGGGTGTCGCGCAATTTGGCGGAAAATCCGTCGTTGAAGCTTATGGCAGCAAAGGCACATTGATCTACGACATGGGAACGCAAATCCTCGGCGCAAAAACGGGTGACCGACGTCCACAACAAATTCCCATTCCCGAAGACGAAGCCGCCGAATGGACTGTCGAAGCCGATTTTATCAATGCCATCAAGGGCGGACCTCAGGGCGATACCAGCTTTTACGAAGGCATGAAATATATGGAATTTACCGAAGCGGTTCACCGCTCGGCAGAGCGAGGCGGAACCGTTCGGTTGCCTCTGGTAGATTAGAGGAGATGCAGTGATCAGACTTGTGGCATTTGACCTGGATGGAACGATCTTAAATCACAACAACACCCCATCGGATGCTTCGATGGCGGCGATTTGCGAATTGTTGGATCGCGGCATAGCTGTAGCGTCCATGAGTGGGCGCAATTTCGAACGCAATCAAATTCCGTTTGTACGCAATCCCAGCGTGGCCGACGCACTCTACGCCGGATGCTATAATGGCGCAATGGTTTTTGCTCCAGAGAAGAAGGGCACACGCCAACTCATGCACGAACAGCGTTTGCCCGATGACATATTCTTATCGCTGATCCAATATGCCGATGATCGGCTCATGAATTTTGTATATTGCCGCTGCGACATGAATAGCGAGGGGCCTTGCGAAGTTTATATTACCGACCGCCTGACAAAAATGAGCCGCGCGGTAGCCACAATGACCAATATGATTTACGAAATTGATGCCAATCTCGCTCAGCGAATACGCGCAAAAAAACTGGCATCGCCCCCCAAAATCATGCTTTTGCCCAAACCCGGGCATGTCGATGAGACAGTTGATGAATTAAAAAATATATTTGGCGATCAAATTTACATGGCCTGGGCCGTGGCGGGACGCATCGAAATCATGCACCCGGATGTGAACAAAGGCGCGGCACTCACAGCGATAGCCAACCATATTGGCAGCAGCCTCGATGAAGTAATGGCGGTAGGCGATGGCAATAATGATTTACCCATGTTGCGCGCAGCCGGAACTGGTATATTGATGCACAATGCAGATGCTGCAACCCATCGCGCAGTGGCCGGGGAAAATATTTTACAAACCGACCACATTGAAAACGATGGATTTGCCAAAGCCGTGCGTCGATATGCGCTTGAGAGGTAGAGGAAGGATTCTCATGGGACAGACATTAGATATAGGCCGGCGCATAGAATTGGTGCCTATGGATAACCATTTTCACGACATCACAATAGGGCTATATCGGCAAGAAAACGCACAAGGCACCACCTTTCGCGTTCACACATACAGCCAGATAGACGGGGCGCAAGCGCGTATAGACTCCGTAAACCACGCGATGCGAGTCCTGGGAGGCATGGAAGACACAGGCGAGGGATTGCTTCGCTTTCCGTGTGGCGCCACACATCTGCTCTCTGTGAAACGACTATTCATAGAAGCGTGCAAACTCGGCATGAATGACGATGTATCTATGCGACCGTTGACCATCCTGGACAAAAAATCGGGATTGCACATTTCCGCAACGCCCCAATCTGATGGCGCATACAAAATCACGGCTGACAGCGATGAAAAAGGCGCAGACCGGCGCATTCGATTGGTGGCCGGAGGGCTTGCAAAGCTGGGCGAATTGGAACAAGTGGGAGAAGACCAGGTGCGCTTTGATTGCGGTATGACACACGATCCTCTCATAGGCGTCCTCCTCGTGCGCGCCCCCAATGTACGCTCTGTCCTGCGAGAATTGGAACAGACCGCCAGCCGGGGCGTGCTCGCAGCCCCGAGCGCGCAGAATTAAGGAATGGAGCACTATGCACGATAAAAAAATACAACCAATGAAACCGCGCGACCGCGTATTGGCCGCACTCAATCGGGCACCTGTAGATCGCACTCCAACCTGCAATCCAACTTCGGTTGCAACCGTGGAATTGATGGATCTCGTAGATGCCCCATTTCCGCAGGCGAATCGCGAGCCAGAACTCATGGCGCGGCTGGCTGCAACGGGTTATACCGAACTGGGTTTTGACACGATTATGCCCGTATTTACAATTATTCAAGAATCGTCCGCACTGGGATGCAAAATTCAGTGGGAACAAAAAGACAACTGGCCCACAGTAAAAATGAAAGAACCGATCTGGCACAAGGCAGATAATATTGAAATCCCGTCTAACTTATTGACCCATCCCGATACAAAATGCGTACTGGACGCGATTGGCATACTGCGAAAAGAATACGGCGACGAAGTGGCGATTATTGGCAAAACAATGGGGCCCTGGTCTCTGGCGTATCACTGTTTTGGCGTAGAGGATTTTTTGCTCCTATCATTGGACGACCCGGATCACACGCGGCAAATTCTGGACAAATTAAAAGAAGTAACCGTGGAATTTGGCGTGGCGCAAATCGAAGCGGGCGCCGATGCCTTGACCCTGCCCGACCACGCAACGGGAGATCTGGTCAGCGGCGATTATTACGACCGGTATTTGCGCGAATTGCACATCGAATTTGCCGACCGCATACCCATTCCGCTAATTTTGCATATATGCGGGCGTACCGTTGATCGGATGGAATACATCGCGCAAACGGGCATGGCGGCATTTCACTACGACTCCAAAAACAACCCGGATGAGTCAATCGATATTGTAAAAGAGCGGATCGCCCTGGTGGGCAATATCAACAACCCGGAAACGCTATTCTCAAAAGAGCCGGAAACCGTAAGAGAAGAAGTGTACAAAAACCTGGACGCCGGTGTGAATCTCATCGGACCTGAATGTGCGATCCCCTTGCAGACATCCATCGAAAACTTGAAAGAAATCCCAAAAGCAGTCGTGGATTGGCATGCGGAGGCAGTGAGCGTTCATGGCTGAATTATCCGATATTCAAAATGATTTTATCAAAGAGGAAATAGAAGAATTTTTAGAACGCCCCGATGAGATCCAGCGCAATATCGACCTGTTCGCAAACGCAAGTCCCGAGATGCAGGCAATTGCCGCCGCATTGATCGATGGCGCGCATCACGATGTCGATCAATTGACGCATGAAGCCCTGGACGCAGGCGTGGGTGCGCTGGAAATTATGGACGATGGATTAATCGCAGGCATGGGCATTGTGGGGATTAAATTTCGAGAAAATTTCATTTTTGTACCCGAAGTCCTCGCGTGCGCCCGGGCAATGAAAGCGGGGATGGCGCATATTGAACCCATTTTGTCAGCCTCGGGCGTCGATCCGGTAGGCACGGTCATTATGGGCACGGTGAAAGGCGATTTGCACGATATTGGCAAAAATTTGTGTATCATGATGTTGCGCGGTGCTGGATTTGTCGTCCACGACCTCGGTGTGGATACATCCGAAGACGAATTTATCGATGCCGTGGAAGAACACGAAGCCAATTTGCTGGGCATGTCGGCGCTTTTGACCACGACAATGCCGAATATGGGTAAGACAATTGAGGCATTTATCGACGAAGACTTGCGAGACGATGTGAAAATTATGGTGGGCGGTGCCCCTGTAACACAGGAATTTGCCGATGACATGGGTGCGGATGGATACGGTGAAAATGCCCTGGACTGCGTGGAACTGGCTGTACAATTGTTGAAGGAGTGGGAGGAAGAGAATGCGTAAACCCGAAAAAATAGATCGGGAAGCCTATCAAAAGCGACTGGATCGCATGTCTGAAATTTTTTCAGATATTATCCAGCATGCCGACGAACAGGCGCAGATGCGCTGTCCCTACAAAAACAAGGACGACGAATGCACGGCCAAATTTGGATGTAAATTCCAGCGAAAACCAGCGCCCAACCGGGCGCTTTTTCAATGTGCCAACAACGATAACCTCGACTATCGCACGGCCTGGGAAACAGAGCCAGATGCCTATCAGGAGATGAAGACCGCGCTCAAAGGACAAAAAAAGCGTCGCAGAAAAAAGGGAACAGGCACAATTACACACATGGGACAAGTGCAGCAACTCGAAGGAAGAAAAACGATATTTGATTATGCAGACGACCTGGCCGTTCAGGTTCCAACATCGTGCTTCCGGTCGGGGATATGTCATGAATGCGTGGTAGAAATTGCAAAAGGAGAAAAAGCCCTATGCCCGAAAACCGAGGCTGAAGCCTTCTTAAAAGACAATTATCGATTGGCCTGTCAGGCTGAAGTCGTGGATTTAGATGCGGAAGTCGAATTTGTGCCCCTGCGCCGCGCGCCTCAAATTTTGACCTTGAGCCAGGAAAAAGAAATCCACCTCGATCCCGTGGTAACGCGCAAAGGGGACCGGATATTTTACGATGGAGAAGACATCGATCGGTTTCGGGGACACATCTATGGGCTGGCAATTGATGTGGGCACCACGACAATTGTGATGGATCTCGTAGATCTGGAATCTGGCGAGAGTATTGCGATTGCATCTTATGAAAATCCCCAGCGCTTTGGCGGCAGCGATATCATGTATCGCATTTCCTATGATAGCGAATACCCGAATGAGCTGTGGAAGGCACTGGTAAATGCGATCAATCACGAAATTCTCGTACTGTGTGAAAAATTGGATTTTGAACGACAAGAAATTTACGAAATTGTCGTCGCTGGCAATGCCACCATGCGGGATATGTTCTTCAGGCTCGATGTGCAAAGTATTGGACAAAAACCCTATAAATCGCAAATAGAACACGAATATCTGGCCGGAGAACGAAAAACAACCGCCCTTTACGAAAGCAGCAGACGGTTGGGCATTCGGGCAAACCCCAAAGCGCGGGTATATGGCATGCCCCTTATTGCAAGCCATGTGGGCGGCGATGTCGCAGCGGATATGCTGGCTGTAGAAATGGGTGATCAGGACGAAGTATTCATGCTTGTCGATGTGGGCACCAATACCGAGGTCGTCGTGGGCAATCGAGACCGGTTGGTAGCGGCATCATGTCCGGCGGGACCGGCATTTGAAGGCGGTGGCATTGCATGTGGTATGCCCGGGCAAGATGGGGCGATTGAATCAATGGTGTGGGAAAATGGTCAGTTTAATTATCGCGTAATAGGCGACGGTACACCCCAGGGATTATGCGGCTCTGGGCTAATCGATTTGTTGGCCGAACTTCGGCGACATGATTTAATGACGGAAAAGGGCGTATTTGCCGACCGCAAGCAATATGAAATGATGGTGGTACCCGAACACGGCATTGCGCTATCGCGCGAAGATGCGAGCAATCTGGCCCAGGCCAAGGCCGCAAATTATTGTGGGCAATTGCTCGTCATGCGCGAATTTGGCATTGCCCCCGACCAGATCCATCGGCTTTATCTATCCGGCGGTTTTGCCAATTACGTAAATGTGCAAAATGCGATTGACATCGGTTTTCTCGCCCCCGTACCCCAAGAGCGCATTGAAAAGGTGGGAAATGCCGCGATATTGGGTGCGAGAACAACCCTTCTCTCGCGGAAACGACGCGAAGAGTTAGAACACCTCGTAAAACGGATTGAACATGTGGAACTGGAGACAAAGCCAGACTTCTTTGACGTATTTGTCGAAGGGTGTCAGTTTAAGAGGATGACGGTATGAAGCCTTTTGCAGAACGCCTCGCAGACGATCAACCGATGGTGTATGACGGCGGGTTTGGGTCTCAATTATTTGAACACGGCGTAAATTTGGCAAACAGTTCCATCGCCAACCTATCGCATCCCAATGAGGTTGTATCAGTACATCGCGCTTATATTGACGCGGGAGCAAATGCCATCGGCACGAACACATTTGTGGTCTCCCCCCTCCATCTCGAGATGACCGATGCAGATGCGGATGACGCCGAGCAATTGACAGAATTGGCCGTCCAACACGCGCGGCGTGCCGTTGAAGAAAGCGGGAAAGATGTTTATGTGGGTGGCTCCATTGGCCCCTCTCCCGGCGCTATTGAAGCCGATGCTGGCGATACGGTTTTTGGCATTCCCAATGTCGATGTGCGATCAGCCCACGAACGCGTGATCTCTGCCATGGTCAAAGGCGGCGTCGATTTTTTTGTCATAGAAACGCAGTTTTCCGCCAAAGAAGCGGCAATCGCCGTCGATATTGCGCGGCAGACGGGCTTACCCATCGCCGTGAATATGACGTATAAATTCACAAAAGATCGCAAAACAGGCGAATTGATTTATCGCACGGACTGGGGCTTTTCACCCGGCGATGTGCTGGACATTTTGGCAAGTGGCGAATTTTCAAATGGCGATAGTCTGATCGACGAAGTGCAACTCCTGGGCTTGAACTGCGGCGCAGAAACGCGCAATACAGATCACACGGGCATGCCCTATGCAATTGAGGGCACAGTGCAGATGCAAAAAGCGCTTGCGAATCGCGGCATTGAAAACAAGCGCTTGATGGCCTATCCCAATGCGGGCTTGCCCACCCTGGACAAAGTCACCAAACAGGCGTCGTATTCGCAAGGGCCAGAAGACATGGCGCAACACGTCGAAGATTTGTTGGACGCCGGTGGATTCTTAATAGGCGGATGTTGCGGTACAACGCCCGACCACATTCGGGCATTTCGCAATATCTTAGAGGCGCGTTAGGACTATTTTTACACTGATTTAAGCTCGAGGATTTGTTTATGGCCGATTATTGGGAAGACGATATAGAAGATATCGAGGTCGAAGATATGTTTGTGGGTGCGCTACTGGGCGGCGCAATAGGCGACACCCTGGGCTGTTTTTGTGAAGGATGGGACCGGGACCGGGTCAAAGCGGTAGAGGGATTGACAGACCACTATCGGGGGCGGGTCAATCGGGAAGGCGTGTTAACGCGACCGGCTGGAGAATATACGGACGATACCCAGCAAACCATCGTTCTGGTTGAATCAATTATAGCGTGTGAAAAGGTCGATCCCGAAGACCTGAGCAATCGGTTTTTGGCGATGTGGCGCGAGGGACTCCTGCAAATGTATGGCAGGGCTTTTCGGGAAACCCTGGAACGCCTTGACCGTGGGCTGGCGTGGTCCGAAGCCGCATCAAAAGACCACCCCTCCAACGGGGCGATCATGAAAATCGCGCCAGTGGGTTTGTGGCACTGGGCAACCGGTGAAAATATCCTGGAAGATGCTATTTCAGCGAGCCACGTGACACACCAGGACCCACGCGCGGTTGCACCTGCAGTCGCAATGGCCCATGTGGTGGGACATCTGGTGACACACCGCCCCTTAGATGGGAATGAGGTGCTGGACGTAGCCGAGTGGTCAGCCAGGCCGATTTGCGAATCCACAGGCGAGTTGATCGCCCAGGTGCGGACATTGCTAACAATGAACGAAGAAGATGCGTGGGCAACCATGGTACAAATGCCCGAAGCAGCGCGGGAAAACGCCATCCCGAGCGAAGCCCAGGCAACACTTGTCGTAGCCTTAGAGGCGTTCTTGCGCTCAGAAGGAGAATTTATCCCCACGGTTGAACGCGCCCTGCTTACGGGGGGAGACGTAGATACATTTGCAGCCATTGCCGGTACATTGAGCGGTTTGTACAATGGGACATCGGGATTGCCGCAACATCTCGTAGAGACGCTGGTTGAACGCACGAGGATCGAATCACTGGCCCGTGAACTTTACGAAAAGACAGGAGGCGCCCTGTGATACGCGACGGTTTTAAGGGCATGTATCCCGCACTGGTCAGTCCAAGAGATGGCGCAGGTGCATTCAGTGTCCCGGCCTATGAAAAACTCATAGCGCATATTTACGAACAGGGATCACATGGCGTATATGTGGCAGGTAACACGGGCGAAGGCTATTTGATGACGACGGCCGAACGCAAATTGGCCACAGAGGTTGCCGTCAAAGCATCAAAAGGGCGTGGACGGGTCGTAGTACACGTTGGCGCGCCCTCCGAGCGCGAAGCGGTTACACTCGCCAAACACGCCGCAGAGGCAGGAGCCGATGGCATATCGAGTTTGCCGCCTTATGTCCAGGGGTATCGTTTTGACGACATCCTATCGTATTACAGCGCGCTGAGTTCGGCGGCAAACTTGCCGGTCTTTGTGTATTATATCCCCGTAGTCACGCATCAGGAGTATTCGTTTGAACAAATCAACCAGATGCTCGCACTTGAAGGCGTGATAGGCATTAAATTCACAAATTTCAACTTATTCTTAATGGAACGCATACTCAACGGGCCGCATAACCCGCATATTTTTAACGGACATGACGAAGTCGCCCTATCGGGTATTGCAATAGGCGCGCAAGGAGGCATCGGCACATTTTACAATGTGATGCCCGCGCATTTTGTGGGCATTTACGAGGCCGTGAACAAACGCGACCTGGATACGGCACGCGCATTACAAGCAGACGTGAATGAACTGATTCGGATTTGTCAAAAATACAGTGGACACGGCAGCGTACGCGCCGTATTGCGCTGGCAGGGAATCGAATGTGGCGACCCCGTCAAGCCGACACGTCCCCTCGACGATGAAGAAGAGAAAGTATTGCGGAAAGAAATCGAAGCAGCGGCACTGGATATTTTTTAATCACATCTCTCAATCTCATACACCGTCCCACCCTCCCGCTCAGTTATAATGGAAAACGCCCAGCCCGCATCTTGGAGACGGTCAAAAAAAGGTCTCCCTAAAATGCGATTGGGTTCAGAAAATAAAACGCGCCCTCCCGGTGCGAGAAGGGCGTCGAATGTGGCGATGAGAGGATCGAAAAAGCGCGGTTCGTACACAAGGTCTGCGCCCAACAAGGTGGCATAGCGTTGTCCTTGCGGTGGGGAACGCCAGTCGATAAGCATTGTCCTGGGAGCGACGCCGGCAATTTGCAACCCATTGAGTTGTGCAAACTTGAGTGCGTCGGGCTGGTAATCCGTGGCAGTGACACGCGCGCGTTTGAGACTGGCTATAGATGACACGAGGCCCAATCCACAGCCGAGTTCAAGCACGGATTCGCCCGGCATAATCAGATCATCCGCGAGCAGAACATCGGACAAAACAAGCGCAGAATCCCAAAGCGTTGCCCAATAAGGCAGACGTTCATCCTGAACCTCAATGCTATCGGGATCGGCCATTTGCATTTTGTCAAAGAGTGCTTCGGCATCTTCAACACAAGTCACACCTATTTTGCGCCCGCAAATATTGTGGTGTTCTTCGCCAAGTTGATAGCGCCCGGCGAGTTCGCGTTTGAGGGCGTAAATTTCTTTTTGTACGCTCATACAGACCCCGCCAGCCCCAAATCCCCGATAAGTGAGAAGTAAAAAGTGAGAAGTCCACCCAACACCCCCCAAGACGAGTGCTTCTTCACCCTTCACACTTCATCCTTCACACTTCTACTGATACGCTTCCCACAACGCCTTGTAATATCGCAGCAGACGCTCGGCATCTGAGCTTCCGGGGATTTCAGCCAGTGTATATCCCGCATAGCCTTCGGCTTTCAGAAGAGAAAAGAGTTCGCGCCATGGATAGTCCGGGTTGCACAATTCGGTAATGTGTACCAGGCCGATTTTGTGTTTGAGCAGATCGAAATTGGCTTTGATAGAACCGTCTTCAACTTCTCCTAAATTGGAGTTCCAGCACACATAGGCATTGTCGTGATCTGCCCAATCCATTATGGTGCGCATATATGCGGGCCGTTGTGTTTCGCGCCCGTGTACTTCCACCCGGATTTGCACCCCCAGATCAGCAGCAGCAACCGCGCATTCACGCACGGATTTGCCAATTTGTTCGAGCGTTTGATCCACCGAAATACCTTTATCGGTCTGCAGTCCATTGGGCCGCACCTTAACCCCTGGGCAACCCAGATCAGCGGCGAGTTTGGCGTATTCAATCGTGCCATCAATATTTTCGCGCACAACACCGGGATCATCTGAATGATATTCAAACGCCGAGCCTAAACCCGCGATTTCGACCCCACCATCTTCAAATTGTTTGCGGATATCCTGCCGTTGGCCCGCCGAAAGGTCTGATTCAACGCCGTGCGCATGCGTGGTACGCAATTCGACACCGCTATAACCGAGTTCGGCACAGGTTTTGATAATCGTGGCAACATCCCAGTCCGCGGCGATTTGATACGTGACAATACCCAACTTCATTTTTATCTCCCGGTTGGTAGCTCTCAGCCGCTATCGGTCGGCAAAACACATGGCCAAAAGCTGAAAGTGGATGAACTTATAGTTGCCGACTGCATCTGAAGATAGGACTTGCTGTAATAATGTCAATGCCTTTGAAGGATCTCCCATAAGACATAGAAAATAACTTGACGCACATCAAACATTTCGACATATCTACACAGATCATAAACAAAAAACAATCCACTATTCACAGGAATATTGAAATGCATATTCAGCGTGCCGAGACACGCGATTTTTTAGAAATCGCAAAATTGGATCGCGAAGCCTGGGCACAAAACCGAAATTCTGAGTATATTCCCGATGGAGAACACGTCTGGCGACTGTGGACAGAGCACGCGCTGGTATTTTGTGCCTGGGAACGCGAAAAACTGATCGGTGCAGTGCTGGCATTTCCCACAAAGACAGACAGACTGTATTGTTTGCACAAAGTATTTGTAGATCATCCCCATCGCGGCAAAGGCATTGGTTCCGCCTTGTTCGACGCGATTTTGGCCGCGTGCGATCAAATCGATGTGGATTGTTTTTTAACCGTAGATCCCGAAAATGAAAGTGCTATTTCCCTGTACGAAAAATGGGGATTTAGTGAGAGAAACTTTGTGAAAGGTTATTATCGCGCCGCAGAAGACCGGTATGTACTGACGCGACGCAGTAAAACAAAAACGTGAGATTACGTCTTCCCCCCCAATCTCAAAAGGAGCCAGATAAAATGCACCCCAAATGTCTCGATTATTGTCTGACAGAAGAAGAAGCGCGCAAATTCAAACGAGATGGCTATTTCATCGTTCCAGATGCCCTGCCACCCGACATGGTCAGCGATCTCGTCGTCGCAGTAGATCGCGTGGATAAAGAAGAACGCGCTCGGATGGGCAAAAGTGCCACAGCGCGCATCAACCACTACGACTTCATTGGCAAGGACGACCACTTTTTGCCCCTGCTCGACTGGTACAAAACATTTCCCAAAGTGTGGGGCATCCTGGGCTGGCACATCCAGCTCTACCACACCCACATGACCGTGACCCCTCCTGCAGAACCGCACAAAACACTCGAGAAAGACGGGCCTGGCCTCGGTTTCCATCAAGACAGCGGTCGCATCAATCAAGACTTTGACATGATCCCGCGTCCCATGATCTCCCTCAAAATCGGCTTTTTTCTGACCGACACAACTGAACAGGGCCGCGGCAATTTCTACGTCCTTCCCAAAAGCCAAACGCAAAACACATTTCCCGGAGAAGATCGCAACGCGCCGCACAAAGACGCTGTCCCGGTGCTCGTACCCCCCGGCTCGGCCGTGTTTTTCGACCGTCGCTTATGGCACTCGGCCAGTACCAACTACTGGAAGGAACCCCGCCGCGTCCTCTTCTACGGCTACTCCTACCGCTGGCTTCGCCCTCGCGACGACATGCGCGTTGAACACTACCTCGACCACTGCACGCCCATCCAAAAACAACTCCTCGGCGTCAGCTATTCCGGCGGTCGCGGCTACACCTCCCCCACGCCCGAAGATGCGCCCCTCAAAACCTGGCTCGAAGAACACGGGATCAGCAGTGAATAGTCAACGGCATAGGTGGTGAGCAGGAGGAGGCACGCTATGAAAAATAAGAATCCAATCTGGCAGGATCGCATTGTCACTGACCCGTTGATACTGGCTGGGAAACCAACAATAAAAGGCACTCGGATTTCGGTGGAACTGATCATGGAATTGCTGGATGGAGGGCGCAGTGAAGCCGATATCATTCGTATGTACTCGCACATCACCCTGGGGGATATTCGAGCCTGTCGGGATTACGCCGCCACTGGTGCAAAGCTGTCCAACGTGACCTGGGAGGATATTGACGCGATTATGGATGGCAAACGGTAGATGAGAATACTTGCCGACGAAAATATATCGGAGCAGGTCGTTATCCGGCTACGTGCTGCAGGCCAGGATGTGCGATGGACGAAGGAAACGGATCGGGGCGAAGCAGACCCTAACCTTCTAAAATTGGCAACGCAAGAAAGACGTACGTTGATAACTTATGATAAGGACTTTGGAGCCCTTTTGAATCGTGACGGCATGTCCGTTCCTCACGGTGTCATCTTGTTTCGTATTCACAGCGATGTGCCAGATTCAGTGAAAACCGAGTTTGTCGCCAGTAGCGTTATGGCTTGGGATAGTTTGCCGTCCGGAATCTGGACAATTCAGATACGGCATCAGTGAAGCAGCGCCACTCATAGGGTCGTGTAAGATCGGTGTTTTCTGTGGATACAAGGAATCAGTAGTGAAGAAAAAAAAGGCCGATATGAATCGGCCTTTTTTTAGCGTTATGACTTTTTTAATAAATTTTTCGTTGCTTCACCCTGTCCCAAGAAACCCCCTCACCATTTGCAATTTGTTTTTCCGATTCGGCAATGTCGGCTATCGTGTCGGGGTCGGCCAGAATTTCTGCGGTTTCCCGCCAGGCGTCAATCACATCATCTACACCTGAACCATTGTCCTTTGCGGCATTAGAGAGTTCCTCAAAAAATTCGTCGCATTCCGCATCGGACAGGTAACGCACCCACGGATAGATCGATAACAGGTCAGTCCGTTTGGGACTTTCTCGATCTTTGAGAGAAACCAGCAAATCGAGAATCTGTTTTGCTTCTGTCCTCAAATCAACAGTTGCCATTTCATCTATCTCCAAATCACTCTTCCAGCATCCGCTTCCATGCATCTAATTTTACCAGCGCCTCAACGGGCGTGAGACGGGCAATGTCTAAATCGCGCAACTCAGACAGCATCGGGTGGTCCTTCTGCTCAACCTTCACTTCTGCTACCGGCGCAAACAGCGGCATCTGCCCATTCTCCTTCACGCGATCGGGTTGGGGTTTTGATCCCACCGACAGATCGTTTTGCTCCAGTCGGTTCAAAATCTCCTTTGCGCGCGCAATCATCTCTGCTGGCATCCCGGCCAAACGCGCCACCTCAATGCCATAGCTGTGGTCGCATCCCCCCGGCACCAACTTGTGTAAAAACGCAATCGTATCGCCCGCCTCGCGCACGGCAACGCTGTAATTCACCACCCGCGGCAGCAAATCCTCCAATTCAGTCAACTCGTGATAATGCGTCGCAAACAACGTCCGCGGCTGAATCTGATCGGCATTGTGCAAATACTCCGTCATTGCCCAGGCAATGCTCAGCCCATCAAACGTACTCGTCCCGCGCCCAATCTCGTCCAAAAGCACCAAACTCTTCGGCGTCGCATTATTCAAAATATTCGCCGCCTCATTCATCTCCACCAAAAACGTACTCTCGCCCCGCGCCAGATTATCGGATGCACCCACCCGTGTAAAAATGCGATCCACCACCCCGATACGCGCTTCGCGCGCAGGCACAAAACTGCCGACCTGTGCCAAAAGCGCAATCAACCCGGTCTGGCGCAAAATCGTCGATTTCCCCGACATATTTGGGCCAGTAATCAGCAAAATTTGATCGGCCTCGCCATCAATCGTCAGGTCATTGGGCACAAAATTACCGCCCGGAAGCAACTGCTCAACCGCGGGATGTCGGCCTTCTTTCACATCAATACGCACGCTATCATCCACCTGGGGACGCACATAATCATTGGACGACGCCACCTCGGCCAGCGTACTCAACACATCTACAGTGGCCACGGATAGCGCCGTGCGCTGAACAGGCTCCACCCAACCGGCCACCTCTTCGCGCAACGCGGCAAACAAATCGCGCTCGAGGTCCCTGGCCCGCTCATCTGCGCCCAAAATTTTCGCCTCCCAATCCTTCAACTCCGGCGTGATATACCGCTCGGCATTGACCAGCGTTTGCTTGCGCACAAAATACGCGGGCACCTTATCCTGATTGGCCTTGGTGACCTCAATATAATATCCAAATGCCTTATTATACCCCACCTTCAACGACGCGATACCCGTTTTCTCGCGTTCATCTGCCTGCAGATTGGCGACCCAATCGCGCCCGCCCGAAGCGATTTCCCGCAATTCATCCAGTTCTTTGTGAAAACCCGTCCTGATATATCCGCCATCGCTGATCTGTGCTGGTGGATCGTCTTCAAGCGTGTGGGCAATCAAATCAATCAACTCTGTCAGATCCGGCATGCCCTGATCGCGCGCCCTCACCAGCAAATCCGCGCGAAATTCGCGCAGGGTTTCTCGCAGTGGGACAACCGCTGCCAGAGACTGCTGGAGAGCCACGAGTTCTCGCGGATTGGCCCGATTGCAACAAATTCGGGACATCAACCGCTCCAGGTCTCCAACACGGCGCAGAGCCTCTCGCGCTTCGTCTCGACACGCCGCAGATTCGACAAATGCTTGCACGGCATCTAAACGCGCTTCAATGCGACCAACATCTACAAGCGGCTGTGACAACCAGGTACGCAGCGTTCGCGCGCCCTGCGGCGTACACGTCTGATCTAAAACCCCAAATAATGTACCCTCACGCCGCCCCTCTTGAATGGTTGTCACCAGTTCCAGGTTGCGCTGCGTCACCAGATCCAGTTCCATCACCGACTCGGTGTGCTCCCGCGCCAATCGCGTAATATGGGATACGGCTCCCTTTTGGTTTTCGCGCAAATAACACAGCACACCGCCCGCAGCGCATATCCCAACGGTGAGATCATCGCATCCAAAGCCCTTGAGAGACGCCACCTTGAAATGTTCCTTTAGCGCATCGTACGCATAATGCTGTCCAAAGTGCCAATCTTCTATATGCGTGAGCAAAGCATCCGGCATCCGCGTTTCGAACTCGGCTTCATTCTCTTTAACCCACGACTCGGGTGCCAGCACTTCTGCGGGGACCACGCGCTCCAATATCTCCCACAAATCATCTACTACGCGTTCCGATGCTCTGAACATCCCCGTTGACAAATCCGCTGTTGCCATGCCCAATTGATCGCCAGAAACAAAAATGCCCACGAGATAATTATTGCGCTTTTGATCGAGCAAATCATCGGACATCACCGTGCCAGGCGATACGACCTGCACCACCTCGCGGCGCACCACTTTTTTGCCCTTTTGCGGCGGCTCCATCTGTTCGCAAATCGCCACCTTTTTTCCTGCTCTGATGAGTCTTGCGAGATACGTATCCAGCGCGTGATGCGGCACACCTGCCAGCGGGATGCGGTCGGCACGCCCATTATTGCGCGATGTCAACGTCAATCCCAAAAGCTGAGATGCAACAACGGCATCGTCGTAAAACGTCTCGTAAAAGTCGCCCATCCGAAACAGCAAAATCGCATCCGGATGTTGCTCCTTAAAATGCGCGTACTGTTCCATCGCTGGTGTCAATTGCGTCGCCATCCCAAATCCTCTAAAGACTATTCCCCAACCGCTTTTCGATACGAATAATCAAATAACAACTCCCATTCACACAGTTGAATCTCGCGGCAAAGCGCGTCGTGTGCGGAACGCCCTTCGAGTGCATCGGCACACAGATCAACATAGGCACCGGCATCCCAATGGGCTTGCGTCATCAAAAACTCTGGCGCGCCGGAAACACCACCCGCAATACTGGCCGCCGCCTTGCACAAATCATCAAAAATGGCGTGGTTGCCCACTTTGCCAAACCAGTATTTTGAATTGGAAAAATCGGGTTCTCGGCGGTGCATGATACCGTGCCAATAACTTCCAGTCGCCGTATGAATGCCCTGACTGATGGTGTGAGATGCATCTAAAAAGTTGTGATACAGCCACATACCAGAAATACAGGCTTGCGCCATACCTTCATCCACCACTGTTTTTCCAGCAAATGCAGACTGCACAGTCAGCGCGTCGAGCGCGCTTTTTGCCGCGGTATTCTCTTCGCCGCCATCCAGTGGATTCAATCGCTTTTCGGAAATCAATTCCGAAAAAACATCGCCATAAGCACCTGAGTCAAAAGACATAATCTCACTCCTTTATTTTTTTGGATAGCAATAATGACCTGTAACAAATACAAAAATTCTTTCTCATCGAATATACTCAGAATTTTGAAAAAAAAAAGGCCAATTCCCCCTGGGAATCGGCCCATTCTGTCCATATTTTACAGTTTATACACTTTGCACCTGTAATAACTCCCGTGGGTGATGCTGTACTATTTCGCACTCAAAACCCGCCAATTCTCCGACAACCACATCGCCTTCAATCCGCTGCAAGCGCACATCTACAATATCTTCGCACGCGGCGTCTGGGGCAGGCGCAACCACCCGGATATAATTATCGGTCAACCCCTGTAAAAGCTGCCCATTGCGGCGATTTTCAAAAAGCACGGGCAATGTGCGCCCAATAAACCGCGCTTGAAATGCCGCCACCTTTTGCTGCCCCAATTTGCGGAGTATTGCACCGCGTTGTTTTTTCACCTGAGGATCAACCTGATTTATCATGCGCGCTGCAGGCGTTTTCCCGCGAGGCGAATACGGAAATACGTGCAAATACGTCATGGGATGATTGGCAATCAAATCGCGCGTATTTTGAAATGCCTCATCCGACTCGCCGGGGAACCCCACCATCACATCACCGCCAATGCCCACATCGGGAATCCGATCCGCGAGTTTTTCGATCAGCGCAATATACTCCTCCCGCGTATAGGGGCGGCGCATCGCCTTCAACACGCCATTGTCACCGCTTTGCAATGGTATGTGCAAATGTCTGCAAAATTTCTGGCTCGACGCAAAAAAGTCGATCATAGCATCGGTCACATAAGTCGCTTCAATTGAACTCACGCGAAAGCGCTCCAACCCGCTGACCTCCTCAATAGCCTCCAGCACCTGCAACAAGTCGCGCGCCTCCAAATCCACGCCGTAATCGCCAATATGCACACCCGTCAGCACCACCTCTCGATAGCCCGCTGCCACCAATTTTTCAACCTGCAATACGGTACTCTCAAGCGTGCGACTGCGACTGCGCCCGCGCGCAAACGGAATAATGCAAAACGAACAAAATTCATTGCATCCTTCCTGAATTTTGACAAAAGCCCGAGCGCGCCCGCCAAAATTGTAAATATCCATATCCTGAAAATCAGCCGTGCGGCTGCGCGTCACAAATGTGCGCCCCAAAGAACAGGTATTATTTACCAGATCCAGAAGTTGCGTCCGCTCCGTTGTCCCGACCACCAGATCGACTTCGGGCATTGCAGATAGGGCATCTGGATCGGTTTGTGCATAACACCCCACCGCAACCACGGTACCCGTGGGCGAAATCCGATGCGCTTTGCGCAATGCCTTGCGCGACTGCGCGTCCCCTTGACCAGTCACAGTGCATGTATTGACCACAGTAACATCTGCCAACTCGCCAAATGGCACCTCGCGATAACCCTGCGTCATAAACTGCTCGGCATACCATTGTGTGTCATAGGTATTGAGCTTACAACCCAGTGTATAAAACGCAACTGTCTTTTGATCTCGCATAAAAATCAGCCATGTAAAAAAACAAAGCGTTGAGACGATATGCCCCAACGCTTTGCAACCGTCAGAAAGGTCTGAGCAACCTCATTCCTCTTTACTGCTCTGTTCTTTATCCCCTGCTTCTACTACCTCTTCCACTTCAGCATCAGCCGCTACCTCAGCCTCTGCTTCTACTTCGGCTACTTCATCTTCCACTGCTACTTCTGCGTCTTCTCGTTGAGGATGTGCCGCCAGAAAAGCGTCGATTTCATCTTGATCGGCATCGCGCAAACGCTCTCGCACGCTCAAGACAATTTTCTTTTGATCTTCGTCAAACTCAACAACTTTTAGCGGTATCTCGTCGCCTTCCCCGAAATATTCATCGGGACGTTGCAGATCGTCAATGCCCAGTTGAGAAACCGGCACAAATCCCTCTACATGGCCTTCGAGATCAACGACCACCCCGCGTTCGAGAATACGCGAAATATTACCCTCTACGGCATTGCCCACTGCATAAGTAACAGCCAGTGTCGCCCAGGGATTTTCAATGGTCTGCTTGTGCCCCAGCGAGATGCGCCGCCGCTCTTTGTCGATATTGAGCACAATAACATCCAGGTCCTGGCCTTTCTTGATCACCTCGCTCGGATGGCGAATGCGCTTGGTCCAGGACATATCGGAAATATGCACCAGCCCGTCGATCCCCTCTTCGATTTCGACAAAAGCCCCAAAATTGGTCAAATTGCGCACAATGCCCCGGAGAGGTGTACCTGAGGGGTATTTTTGATCGAGGTCTTCCCAGGGATCGGGTTGTACCTGCTTGAGACCCAGCGAAATTTTTTGCCCTTCCTGGTCAACGCGCAGGACCATAACCTCAACTTCATCGCTGATGGAGACCAGCTTCGATGGATGGCGAATATGCTGCGTCCAGGACATTTCGGAAATGTGTACCAAACCTTCAACACCTTGTTCCAACTCGACAAAAGCGCCATAATCCGTAATGCTGACAACCTTGCCTATCACCTTGCTATCAACTGGATATTTTTCCTCGACATCTTTCCAGGGATGGTCTTGCAATTGCTTCATGCCCAGCGAAATGCGCTCGCGTTTCTCATCGTAATTGAGCACTTTAACTTCTACTTCTTCGCCAATGGACAAGACTTCTGATGGATGCCCGACCCTGCCCCAGGCAATATCCGTAATATGCAACAACCCGTCTAAGCCGCCCAAATCGATAAATGCCCCAAAATCGGTGATATTTTTCACCGACCCCTGACGCACTTGCCCCACTTCCAGTGTGGCGAGAATCTGTTTGCGCAGCCTGGAGCGTTCTTCTTCGAGAACGACGCGACGAGAAATGACAATATTTCGGCGATTCTTATTGAGCTTTATAATTCGGAATGGATACACATTACCGAGAAATTGATCAAAATTCTTGACCTGTTTGATGTCAATTTGGGATCCGGGCAAGAACGCATCGACGCCGAAAAGATCGACCACAATGCCACCTTTGATGCGCCGCATCAAACGACCCTCAACAATCTGATCGCTATCATACGCGTCCTTAATGCGATCCCACACCCGCATAAAGTCAGCTTTGGTCTTGGACAGCACCACCTGGCCTTCTTGATCCTCAATGCTCTCTAAAAAAACCTCGATTTCATCGCCCTCCTCTATAGCTGGCGGATCGCCAAACTCGGCGAGGGGAATCGCACCTTCGGACTTGAAACCGATATCTACCACCACGATGCCGTCGTGAATAGACCTCACAGTACCCACGACAATTTCACCCTGCTTGATGGTCTCTAATGTCTCTTCGTAGAGTTCCATCATTTCATTAAATTCCGCCTCGCTATATTCGCTTTCATCCAGCGCAGCCAAGGCTTCTTCAGAGGTGGGTTTAAGGGTATTAACAGCCATACCAGATATTTCCTTTCGCGCTAAAAAATCGCGCAAAAAAATAAAAAAAGAACGACGAATAACGTCGATCAAACCGTGCCGGCACCTTATGGTTAATTATTGTACGAAGCGGGTGCGACCGTGCCGGCTTTCCGCCGCATCCGCTTCAGAACAGCGAGATGACGCATCACTTCCCGAGTGATAAAATTGTAGGCGTCGCGACGCCTGTCGGGCAATTGTTCTGAACAACCCAAAATAGGCTTGCCAAATCGCACCTGCAACCGATCCAGCCCAACCATCGTTTTCCAGATATTGACTGTGCCCGATATATATACGGGTACCACAGGTGCCCGAGTGCGATAAACCAGCATGCCAACCCCTGAACGGGGACGCAGAAAACCGGGACGCTTATTGCGCGTGCCCTCCGGAAAAATGAGCACGGGATTACCGCCCTGCAAAGTTTTAGTCCAGGCCAAAAATGCGCTGCGGTCTCCACGGCTTCTATCAACGGGCATCGCATGCAACCTGTGAACCAGCTTTCCCAGCAACGGAATAGGAAAGAGTTCAGCCTTAGCAAGATACCAAAGTTCGCGTCCTGCCGCAACTCCAATAATAACGGGATCGACGTAAGAACAATGGTTAGCAGCCAAAATTAACGCACCCGACCGGGGTATGTGACGCTGTCCTTCGACCCGCAACCGAAAGAGAACAACGGCCAGCCCATAGGCCAGCCACCAGAAAAAGCGATAAAATGTCATCGATATCATCCGTTTATCATTCACGCCCTATTTTGCCGTTGGGCAAGTGCAACAATCCGATCCACTTGTTCGGCTATTGACAATCCCGTAGTATCTATACACACGGCATCAGAGGCGGGCCAGGCGCCGCGTTGCAACTGCGTTTGTCGATCTCGGATATCCCGAATGCGAATCTCGTCTAACAGCGACTCAAACACAGCAGATTCACCCCTTTTTTCGAGGTCTCTCAGCCGTCGCCGCGCGCGTTCGGCGGGATCGGCAACGAGAAAAATTTTCAATTCCGCATCTGGGAAAATAGCAGTTCCAGTATCTCGACCTTCTAAAACAATACCCCCATCTCGTCCCATGGTCCGCTGTAATGCAACGAGCACATCGCGCACCCCTGAATGGACAGCTACGCGAGACGCAGCCTGCGAAATTTCAGATGAGCGAATTGCATCGGATATATTTTTGCCATTGAGCAGGGTTTGCAACTGCCCATCTCGCGTTTCAAATTCGATATTGAGCGCACGACACAATGCGGTTACGCCATCGGCATCATCGGGATCGACGCCCTGTTGCAGGACTGCCAATCCCACGGCGCGATACATGGCCCCGGTATCCAGATACAGGTACCCCATCTGATCTGCAACGAGCCGTGCAGTTGTACTCTTGCCAGCACCTGCCGGGCCATCAATCGCAATAACAATGCCATTTTCGCGCATACATTATTCCTGGTTCAACCCGACCATTTCTCGAAGCCTTTTTACTTCTGCTTGTGTCAGATGCCGCCATTGGCCTGACTCGAGGTGTCGCGTTGTGATACCCGCAAAATGCGTGCGTGTCAAAGATTGCACCCGATGTCCTGCAGCCTCGCACATCCGCTTCACCTGTCTTTTCCGTCCCTCGTGAAGCACCAATTCCAATTCTGTCTTCCCACCCCTTGCGCGCATCACGCGAATATGTGCAGGAGCGGAAATACCATCCTTGAGCTTTATCCCTTCTCGCAATGCTGTCAATACCGCCTCACTGGGATACCCATGCACCCATGCGCGATAGACTTTTTTCACGCCATATCGCGGATGAGTCAATCGAAATGCCAGATCGCCGTCATCCATTAACAACAAAACCCCGCGCGTATCCAGATCGAGCCGTCCGACGGGAAAAACCCGAGCATCAATGCCGCGCAACAATTTGTAAATTGTTTGGGCATGATGCGGATCGTGCGCCGATACCAGATATCCCGGGGGTTTGTGCAATAAAATATAAGTTTGTCGATCAACCGATAGGATCGTCCGCCCATTGACACATACGCGATCGCTATGCGGATTTAATCGCGTGCCCGGATGTGTCACAACAGCGCCATTTATTTTAACGCTGCCCGTTTGTATCAACCGGTCGCTCGCCCGCCTCGAAGCCACCCCCGCGCGAGCCAGAAACCGGTTCAGGCGCTCTGTCATGGGTATCCTGTTCACTTTCCCCATCGGTATTGATCACGCCCGATAACGGGCTGTCTTTGCCTTCGGCCACCCGCTGCTCTTCTTCTCGGAGCAACTCCTCTAACTCGCGAATCCTGGGCAGATCAGACAGGGTCTTGAGGCCAAAATGCTTCAAAAAATCGCGTGTCGTTCCGTATAACAGGGGCCGCCCGGGCGCGTCTGACCGCCCGGAAATGCGGATCAAACCCTTTTCCATCAATTGCCGCAAAACGCCATCGACAGACACACCGCGAATATGCTCGATCTCGGCTTTGGTAATCGGCTGCTTAAAAGCCAGAATAGCGAGCGTTTCCAGGGACGCCTGGGAAAGCCGAGGCGCGACTTTCTCGCGCATCAGTTGCCGAATCCATGGCGCAAATTCGCTGTGTACAGCCAACTGAAAGCCCCCTGCGACTTCAACAACCCTGAAACTGCGCCCTGTTTCGGCGTATTCTTCATTGAGATCATTGACATAAGCGCGAATTTCTTTTGCGCCAGTATGCTGTCCCAAAACCGATGACAGGCGCGCTGCTCCCAGAGGGTCATCGGCTGCAATCAACAACGCTTCAACCACGCCTTTGTTGCGTGCATCTTCATCGGTAGCCAAATTTGCGACGCGTGCGTCATCTCTCTCAGACATCGGTTGTGCCCTCCTCGAAAGACGCCGTGTCTAAAGCATCGCGGCGATAAACCCAGAGTTCTCCATCAATATCAGCCTGTTGAACGCGGACTTTTCCTTCTTTCATCAATTCCAGCAACGCGATAAATGTCACAACAACGACAATTCGATATGTACTGGCTATCAGGTCGCTAAATGGGACCTGATGACGCCGATCGAGTACATCGAGCACGTATGCGACGCGCTCCTCTGTGGTCACATCGACCCGCGTCACCTCGTGAAAATCAACTTTTGGCGCCGCATCCATCGCCTGCTTAAAGGCGCGGAGCAATTCGAACAGGCTCACGGGACGAAATTCCCCGGATTCGGTCGCGTGCTGCTTCCGAATATCTTCCAGGTCCATCGAAGTACCCCGATAAAAAACATCGCGGTACTCCGTCTGCTGATCGTCCATCCACGTAGCTACTTCTCTGAACTGCTGATACTCCAACAAGCGACGCACCAATTCTTCGCGAGGATCTCCTTCTTCCTCCTCGGCTTCTGGATCAGAGGGCAACAACATGCGCGATTTGATACGCATCAATGTGGCGACCATCACGACGAAATCGCCGGCAACCTCTAAGTTTAATCGCTGAATGATCTCGACATATTCTAAAAATTGCCGCGTAATATCGGCGATGGGAATATCGTAGATATCGATCTCGTTTTTTTGAATGAGAAAGAGCAGCAGATCCAGCGGGCCTTCGAACAAATCGAGCTTCACGCCATAAGGCGCGGCATCCGGATCGAACTGAGCTGTCAAATTGGATGCAATCATCGCGCCTCCCTCTCTTGTTTTTTTATTCTATCTCGCGCTTTGCGAGAAATCCGATTCCATACGCCGGTAAAACCCATCGCCTTTTTCATAGCCAAAAGCGTTTCGTGTGCAAGTGCTTGCGTTTTCATCGTGCCTTCGTAAATCACTTGCTCGATATAACCCGACTGCGCCGCAAAATGTGCTCGGCGCTGGCGGATAGGAGTGAGAAACTCATTGAGCGCGCGTGCCAATTTATCTTTGACTTCAACATCGCCCACGCGGCCCTGACGATAGCGGGTTTTGAGATCTTCAACCTCGGCGACATTGGGATTAAATGCATCGTGATACATAAATACGGGATTGCCTTCGACAGTGCCCGGAATATCCGCGCGAACGCGATTGGGATCCGTGTACATACCGCGCACCTTTTTTTCCACTGTTTTTTCGTCGTCAGACAAAAAAATCGCATTGTCGAGACTTTTGCTCATCTTGGCCTGTCCATCGGTTCCCACCAGAGTAGGCACATCGCCTATGAGGAGTTCGGGAATGGGAAAAACATCGCCGTAATACGCGTTAAACCGACGCGCAATTTCCCGTGTCACTTCAACGTGCGCCTCGTTGTCTTTCCCCACCGGCACAACATGGGCGCGCGGCATCAAAATATCGGCACTCTGAAGCACGGGATACCCGATCAGGCCAAATGGAATTGCCTCATCTGTCATATTCGCCGCGCGTGCCATATCTTTCACGCTGGGCAACCGCGCCACGCGGGGCAAAGTCACGAGCATCTCAAAAAACAGATTCATCTCGTACACAGCGTGAATGGCCGATTGCAAATAGATGGTCGATTTTTGGGGATCTATGCCCACAGCCAAATAATCCAATACCATCTCATAGATATTTTCCCGCAGTGCTTCGATGTGTTCTTTTTCGGGCTGTGTGGTCAACATGTGCAGATCGGCCACCAAAAAATAGCTCTCGTAATCATCTTGCAGGGCCACGCGGTTTTTCAAAGACCCGACATAGTGCCCGAGATGCAAACGCCCCGTGGGCCGATCACCTGTTAATATTCGCTTTTTGTCCATCAGTTCCCGCTTTTAATCATCCATAAAAAGATAGGGACGCCAGCGGCGATCTGGCACCCCAATATGATGTCGAATAAAGGTCACCCGATTCGGTGACTGAGGCTTGCGCAATAATGACAAACCGACTTCCGCAGGCGTATTGTCGCCCTTGCGGTTGTTGCACCGATGGCAGGCGCACACCAGATTGTCCCAGGAATTGCGCCCATTGTGAGACCTCGGCACCACGTGATCAATGGTAAATGGACCGCGGCGAATGCCACAATACTGACACTGAAACCCATCGCGTTTTAAGATATTGCGCTTGGTCAAAGCGAGGGGTTTGGGAGGCACGCGCACATATACAGCCAGACGCACCACGCTCGGTACAGGGTATGAATCGCTCACCGTATGAATACGAGAATCGCACGTCTCAACGACTTCTGCGCGGCCTCGAAAAACCAGCACAATAGCCCTGCGTACAGAACACACATGCAACGGTTCGTAACTCTGATTGAGCACCAGCACAGACTGATTGAGTACCGTGGGCATCGTCACGGGCATGGTAAATCACCTCAAAAAATAGCGATTAGCCTCCTCCCATCCACTATCTAACTATAAATCCTCATGATATATCGCATTGACTACAAGGTGTCAAGCCTTATTCACTCTCATTTTGCTCTATCTATTCATCAACCAGGCCTGCATAGGCGTGCGCATCCATCAAGGCCTCTGTTTCTGTAGGATCTGAAAGGCGCACTTGAATCATCCATCCCTCTTCATAAGGCTCGTCATTGACCAGAGCAGCATCATCTGTCAACTGGGTATTGACATCAATCACCTCACCCGAAACCGGAGCAATGAGATCGGACACGGTCTTGACCGCCTCAATTATGCCATAAGATTCCCCCTGAGTAACAAAATCTCCAATCTCTGGCAATTCTAAAAACACAATATCGCCCAACTCGCCCTGCGCGTAATCGGTAATCCCACATGTGCCGGTATCACCCTCAATCCGAACCCAGTCGTGATCGCTGTTATAGAGTAAATCTTCTGGAATATCTGACATCTTCTACTCCTTTGTACCCTTATTTATGAGTGAGAAATGGGATTCATCCCCCATAGCCCAACTTGTTCACAAATTCCGTTGTTGCTCGTCCCGTTCTAAAATCCTCGTGTTGCAATGCATGGAGGTGAAAGGGAATGGTCGTTGGCACACCTTCGATCACAAACTCTTCAAGCGCGCGCACTGCCCGTGCAATAGCCTCGTCGCGCGTGTCGCCATATCCGATGAGCTTGGCCAAAAGGGAATCGTACTGCGGGGGAACCGTATATCCCGTATATACGTGCGAATCAATGCGAATGCCCGGACCACCCGGCAGGTGAAGGGAATTAATTGTGCCGGGCGAGGGCCTGAAATTGTGCTCGGGATCTTCGGCATTGATCCGACACTCAATAGCATGCCCTTTGAAATCAAATAGATCTTGAGATATAGGAAGAGATGCACCTGCTGCGATGCGAATCTGCCATTTGACCAGATCGAGTCTTGCCACCATCTCTGTAACCGGGTGCTCGACCTGAATCCGCGTGTTCATTTCTAAAAAATAAAAGTCACCGGAAGTGTCGAGCAAAAATTCAACGGTACCAGCACTGGCATATCCAACCGCGCGAGCACCTTTAATAGCTGCCTCTCCCATGCGCTGGCGCATGGCGGCATCAACTACGGGAGAAGGCGACTCTTCAATGAGCTTTTGATGCCGACGCTGGACCGAACACTCTCGTTCCCCCAAATGCACAATGCTCCCCGCCGAATCTCCCAACACTTGAATCTCCACATGCCGGGGCTGCACAATCTCTTTTTCCAAATAGAGCGCGCCAGATGTAAACGCCGCCTGTGCCTCGGCCTGTGCCATTTGCCAGGCGCGTTCCAACTCGCGCTCTGAAAACACAGTGCGCATCCCTCGCCCACCACCACCTGCCACGGCCTTGAGACGCACGGGATAACCAATGCGACGCGCAGCTTCACGGGCCGCCTCATAGCTCTCCAAAACCCCCGTACCCGGCGCAACGGGCACACCGGCCCCTTGCATAGTATCTCGCGCGATGGCCTTATCGCCCATTTTGCGTATCGCTTCGGCAGATGGGCCAATAAAAACAATGCCGCAAGTGCCGCAAATTTCGGCAAACTCGGCATTCTCGGCCAGCGGACCATATCCCGGATGAATCGCATCGGCATTGGTCACTTCGGCAGCACTTAAAATGCGCGGAATATTTCGATAACTTTGCTCGCCAGAGGGCGGGCCGATACAAACGTCTTCGTCGGCCATACCAACGTGCAGAGAGTTGCTGTCCGCTTCAGAGTAAACAGCCACAGTTTGCAGCCCCAACTCTTTACAGGCTCGGATAATACGCAGCGCAATCTCGCCGCGGTCGGCAATGAGAACTTTTTCAAACAAGGGTATGATCTCAAAAAAGGAAAGGCCAATAGGGCCTACTCATTCGCAGGGGGTGGGCAAACGACAACAAGCGAATGGGCATCCCCGAAAGGAATAACTGCTACTCTTGTGGGTCAATTAAAAATAAGGGCGTGTTGTATTCGACGGGCGCGGCATTTTCAACCAGTACGCGCACCACCCGACCATTCACGTCACACTCGATTTCATTCATAATTTTCATGGCTTCAATAATACACAGGGTCTGTCCTCGCGCGACCTCATCGCCTTCTGTTGCATAAGGCGGTGCTTCGGGATTTGGCGATTGGTAAAACATACCCACCATAGGCGAGCGCAAAGTGTGATAGTGCCCATCGTCTTCACTGGTAGCATCTTCAACCTGGGTCTCAGGTACATCAACAGGTGCTGACGCCGGCGGCGCAGATAGTGTTTGCACAATGGGGGCCTGCTGGCTGGCGCGCACAATGCGAATGCGCCCGCGGCCAAAGAGCTTGCGTTCAATCTCTACTTCCTGCACATCATCGACACCAATCAGATCGATGAGTTCTTTTGCACTTGCTATTACCTGTTTGGGAATTTTCACAATGATCTCCTAAACCCGTTCGACATAAGATTGGGTGCGCGTATCAATCTTCAACACATCGCCAATCTCGACAAATAGCGGAACCTGTACTGTTGCCCCGGTTTCCACGAGCGCGGGCTTTGTCCCGCCAGTGGCTGTATCGCCGCGCAAACCGGGATCGGTTTGATCGACTTTTAATTCTACAAAAATGGGCAGTTCCACACCCAGGGCATTTCCCTCGGCAATCAGTACATCGACAATCTCATTTTCCTGCAACAGCTTTTGTGCATCGCCCACAACCTCCGTAGATACTTCGTATTGGTCGTAGGTGCGGGTATCCATAAAAATGTAAAATGTGTCTTGTTTATATAAATATTGGCTCTTTCGTTTTTCCAGACGAACATCATCTACCTTGTCGCCCGACCGGAACGTGCGGTCAATCACAGCGCCCGACTTCACACTCTTGAGCTTGGTGCGCACGACCGCAGCGCCTTTGCCGGGTTTAAAATGCTCAAACTCGGTCATAAAAAAAAGCTGTCCATCCAGGCGAATAACCATACCATTGCGAAAATCAGAAGTAGAAACCATAAAATTATCCTTGCTTTGACGCGCTAAAGCCAATAAGTGGAGGACGCGACATAAAAACATCCCAAAATGGGTTGTGCTGTTGAGATGGGTGTAAAAAGGGACCGATCCATTGAAAATCGGAAAAACCAGCTTTCTGAAAGGCCCATTGATACGTTTCTGGCTTGAGAAAATAATTCTTAAACTCAAACTGCGTGCCATCTTCATTGATCATTTGGTACAAAATAATATCGCCCTCTTCAGGAGACGGGGTACACACTTTGTCAAATCCGTATTGGGCAAAGGAAATCGTTCCCCTGGGAACATGCTGGACATTGTCATTAAATCCGATAAATCGCCCCTCCTGTTGCAGTCTATTATAGGCCACTTGGACAAAATTGAGAAGTTCCTCTTTTGTCCTGGCATAATTTAAAAGATACATCGCCACCACGACCTCGACAGATTCAACCATATCGAGTTGTGCCACATCGCGATTCAGATACTTGCATCCCAGAGGACGGATCCGTTCCTCTTCTTCTGCCAACTTGATCATTTCTGCGGAAAGATCGACGCTTGTGACTTCTGCCGCCCCGGCACGCTTGATCTTGCGCGTGTAAAACCCCTCACCACAAGCCAGGTCTAAGACCGTTCCCCCTCGGATATCTCCCAATATCTCTAAGAAAGTATATTCTTCAATATATTTTCGGAATGAAAGTTGCTTGGAATCCCTATAGGCTTCAGCAATTCCATCATACTCAGAACTCATGTTCTTGATTCCTCTGATTCCAATAAATTCCGCAACTCGTATAGGCGGGCAATAATATGCTCATTATTGGGTTCGCGTGCAAGCACCTGTTCCAAAACGGCGATGGCCTCCTGGATAAGACCCTGACTCGCGTACAGCTCAGCCAGTGTTTCTGTTGCAATAACAGGGGCCTCTCCCCCGGGTTTTGGCTCGCGTTTAAGCGATGTAACCAGCGTATCTAAATCATCCTCGACATCTTCCTCTAAGAGCTGGGCAAATGCCTCGCTCTCAGATACGACTTCCCGAACGCCAGAATCTGTATTCATGTCAGCCGGCTCAGGAACGCTGTCATGCTCTACTTCATGCTCCTCGCCCTTGAGTTTGCGAATCTGCTCTATGAGTTCGGGACTAAATGGATCGCGTTCATGAGCCTGTTCAAAATATTTGAGCGCGAGGTCACCACGGCCCAATTGCAAAGCGATTTTGCCCATATACCAGCGCGCGGCAAGATGACTGGCATCTAATTGCAATACTTTTTCGAACGCCAGACGCGCTTCTTCATAATGCCCGGCAGCCTGATAGCACTTGCCCATTACCATATGGCCCGTCGCATATGACGGACGATAGCGCAATCCTCGGCGACATACCTCAATAGCGCGTGCGATCTCACCTTGCGCCAACAACCCATCTGCCAGACGTGCAAATAAAATGGATGTCGGATTTTGATCACAGATTTTTTGAAGTTTCTCTATTTCCAACATGGAAGTAAATTGCCTCTAAAAAAGAGCGGGCATAATAGAAAAAAGGTCCGAAATTGTCAACGATAAATAGAGATCTTATCCCATCTCTATCGCGCCGTCTTCCCCCGCAATTACACAAGAAAAGATCAACGCGCAACAAAATCGTTCTCAAATGTAAAAAATCTGACCAAAAAATCCACTGCAAAATCAGCCAATAATTTCGACGATTCCCGATGTGATTTACCTTGTCTCATAAGCGTGAAATGGATATATTTCCAATCCGTCGCAAGAAGCAATTTTATTCATAACATTGATGTTTAACAATCTGTTACATTCATAAAGTACAGATATTCAGGACATACTATGTACACCTTTTATGCTCAAAAAGCTCTCTTCAGTACCGGCTTGTCAACCGCTGAAATGCACGCTATTCTTCAAACGCCTGATCGCGACATTCTACCGCTTTTACACGCAGCATACCAGGTGCGCCATCACTATTTTGGATGCAAAGTACACATCCATGTGCTGATGAATGCCAAAAGTGGCTTGTGTCCCGAAGATTGTGCCTATTGCTCGCAATCGGCTGTCTCAAACGCACCTATTGATAAATATCCCCTGCGATCAGCCCGCGAAATGATAGATGCAGCCCGCGAAGCCAAAGAAAACGGTGCGTATCGATACTGCATTGTCACGAGCGGACGCGCACCCACCGACAATGAAGTTGATGCCATTACAGATGTCGTGCGTCAGATCAAACGGGAAGTAGATATCGACATCTGTTGTTGTTTGGGCTTGCTAACGGGCGAAAAAGCACAGCGCTTAAAAAACGCTGGCGTCGATCGCGTAAATCACAACCTCAACACCAGCAAAGCGCACACGCCGCATATTGTATCTACGCATACCTATGAAGACCGCCTAAAAACCCTGTACAACATCCAAAAAGCGGGTCTGGACACGTGCAGCGGCGGCATTATCGGCATGGGAGAAACCCACGATGATATAATTGATATGGCCGTGTCGTTGCGCGACCTCAGCATCGACTCCATCCCGGTCAATTTCCTGCACCCCATCGCAGGCACGCCCCTGTCAAATCAAAATACCTTAACCCCTCACGATTGCTTGCGCGCATTGTGTCTGTTCCGATTTGTCAACCCATCAACCGAAATTCGCGTGGCAGGTGGGCGAGAAAAAAACCTCCGGTCCCTTCAACCCCTCGCACTTTATCCCGCCAACTCGCTCTTTATGGAAGGATATTTGACCACCGGTGGTCTGGATGTGGAAGATACGCACCAGATGATTGCCGATTTGGGATTTGAAGTTGAAACGATACAAAGCGAATCGCAAAACGATCAGCTTCTGGCGATTGGCACATCAGTACAGGTTCAACGGTAAAAACGAATATGTCGATCTACGAAAAAAAATACGACGTCATTGTTGTCGGCGGTGGCCATGCGGGGGCAGAAGCCGCACTGGCCTCTTCGCGCATGGGATGTGAAACACTGCTGCTGACGATGAACCTCGACACCATCGCGCAGATGTCGTGCAATCCGGCCATTGGCGGCATAGCAAAAGGCCACATGGTGCGTGAAATTGACGCTCTGGGCGGTGAAATGGCGCGCAATATTGACGCCACGGGTTTGCAATTTCGCATGCTCAATCGGCGCAGAGGCCCCGCCGTACAGGCACCACGGGCACAGGCGGACAAAAAGGCCTATCAGTTTCGCATGAAAGAAGTAGTCGAAAACCAGCCACACCTCGATGTCAAACAGGGCTTGCTCGAAGACCTCGTGGTCAAAAATAGACGCATTGAAGGCGTGGTTACCAAGGCCAAAACGGTTTTTGTCGCCAAAACCGTAATCCTGACCACGGGCACCTTCCTCAAGGGCCTCATTCATGTCGGCGATTTCTCCTACAGCGCGGGGCGCGCAGGCGAGCAAGCCGCCGACAAAGCATCCGATGGCCTCTCGCAACTCGGTTTTGAACTCGGACGGCTCAAAACCGGCACCCCACCGCGCGTCAATGCGCGCAGCATCGACTTTGGCGCGTGCGAAGAGCAACCCGGCGATGAGGACCCCCGACCCTTTTCCTACCATACCGACTACATAGAACAAGAGCAACTCAGTTGTCATCTCACAACGACCGTGCCAAAAACGCACGATATTATTCGCTGCAATCTGGATCGTTCGGCCATGTACAGTGGGCGTATCCAGGGTGTGGGACCGCGGTATTGCCCTTCGGTAGAGGACAAAATTGTGCGCTTTCCCACCAAAGAAGGACATCAAATTTTTCTCGAGCCCGAAGGGTATCACACCCTCGAAGTCTATCTCAATGGCCTGTCGATGAGCCTGCCCGAAGATGTGCAGGTCGAGGTTGTACGCAGCATTCCCGGCCTCGAACGGGCCGAGATCATGCGCCCGGCCTATGCCGTTGAATACGACTATGTGCCCCCGACGCAAATCCATCCCACCCTGGAAACCAAACCCATCGCCGGTCTGTTTTTCGCGGGACAAATCAACGGTACCACCGGATACGAAGAAGCCGCTGGTCAGGGAATTATGGCGGGCATCAACGCCGCTTTAACAGCCCAGGGTGACGATCCCATAATCCTGGATCGCTCGCAGGCTTATATCGGCGTCCTGATTGACGACCTCGTGACCAAAGGCACTGAAGAACCCTATCGCATGTTTACCTCGCTGGCCGAATATCGCCTGCTCTTGCGACAGGACAACGCGGATTTGCGCCTGTGCGAACTCGGACGAAAAATTGGCTTGCTTTCCGAAGAGGCGTATAGCCGTTTTTGCAAACGCAAACTGCAAATTGATGAAGAATCCGAACGGCTGCGATCAACGCGCCTCACCCCAACCGACAATGTTCAAACAGCGCTCAAAGCATCGCATTCTTCTCCGTTGAAACGCGCGGTGACGCTCGCCGAACTGTTGCGACGACCAGAATTGTCTTACGACATCGTCACACAATTGTCTCCTGCTGATAGAAACCTGCCCGAGGATGTATGCGAATCGGTCGAAATTGAACTCAAATACGAGGGGTATCTCGACCGACAAGAAGAGCAGGTACAGCGCTTTCACAATTTGGAAAAAAAATACATTCCCGAAAATTTTGACTATGCCGCCATTGCGGCTTTGCGAAATGAAGCTATTGAAAAATTCACCCGCATCAGACCCCGATCACTGGGACAGGCCTCTCGCATTCCCGGCATTTCGCCTGCTGATATTTCTCTACTTATGATTATGCTGAAAAAACGCGGTATTCCCGTATGAAACTCCACCCCGAACAAATCCGCGCCATTGTATCGCTGCTATCGGACTGTTCCCCCGACATTGCGGATCGCCTGCGCCAAAAACTGTATGATATGGGAGAGAAAACCACCCGCGAAATCCACAGTAACTGCGCCGATGGCTCGCGCGCGCACCGAGAAGTCAGCCGCGTGCTCAGGCAATTTAGAGAACCGTCTCTGGACATGCGGTTTCGCAATCTCACGCGCGACCAACAAGGCGATATCGCCCTTGAAGAAGGCGTCTTTGCGCTGGCGCGATTTGGATATCCCGACCTCGATGAAAGTGCTTACAAAACGCGGCTGGGATACATGGCCTTTGAACTCGCGCCCAGGATTGCCCCCGACGATCATCCCGTTCGCATCATTCGCACGCTCAATCATTATCTCTTTGACGAGCAAGGGTTTCACGCATCTACACACCACGATCCCGACGACACGTATTTCAATCGCGTAATTGATCGCAAGCGCGGCTGGCCGATCACGCTTTCAGCCGTCTATCTCATTCTCGCACAACGCCTTGAATTATCTATATCAGGCGTCGCTTTACCCCGGCACTACATCGTTAAATACACCCACAACGATCAAAATATTTATATTGATCCCCACAACCGCGGTCAGATTCTCACGGCAAATGAATGTGCCGATCTCATTGGTGAAAAAATCTCGGACGACCTTTTTTCTACAGCCAGCAACAGCTTCACGCTCTTTCGCATGATGAACAACCTCAGATATACATATCTAAACCTGGACGACCCAAACCGCGCAAAAAAACTCGAACATCTCATGCACGTCCTGCAGCCTGATATATGAGCGGAGGTTCAATGTCAGAAAGCATTAAAATCATCGCACAAAACCGAAAAGCTCGGCGCGACTATCACATCCTCAGCACTTATGAAGCCGGCTTGCAATTGCGAGGTACAGAAGTCAAAGCCCTGCGGGAAGGACGGGCCAATTTGAAAGATGGCTACGCGCGCATTGAGGACGGGGAAGCTTATTTGCACAACACGCATATCAGCGAATATGCACAGGGCAACCAGTTTAACCACGACACCGAACGCAAACGCAAATTGTTGCTCCACCGCCATGAAATCAATCGCCTGAGAGGATATATCAACGAAAGAGGCCATACATTAATACCCCTCAAACTCTATTTCAAACGCGGCAAAGCCAAAGTCGAGCTCGGCGTGGCACGCGGCAAAAAACAATTTGATAAGCGGCGCGATATTGCCCGTCGAGATGCCCAGCGCGAAGTCGAACAAGCGCTGAAAACACGCATCCGAAGTGGGAGGTAATTATCACATCTCCACAAACAACAGGCATTGACCTCCCCCCCGATGACCCCGGCTATTACTACGATCCCCATGTCGAAGTGGGCCTTCACGGAAATATCAAACTCTCTTCAAAAGTGCACGAGCACTGTCAATGCGGCGGCAAGTCGCCTTTTATGGTCCTCAACGCAAAGAGCGGCGAACCCACCTGGTGCCCGTGTTATTCCTTTCGGATGAAGATTATTCACATTGACAAATACATCCGAAAATCGGGCATTCCCGCGCCCTTTCGCTTTAAGTTTTTACAGGACTTTAAGGAGCGGTACGACAATGGCCAGCCCAACCGAGAAGCCATACTCCTCAAGTCCTATTTCAGCACCCTGGTCGATAATATTTACGGCAACAAAGAATCGATCAAAGGCTTCTATTTGTGGGGGGCACCAGGCCGGGGAAAGACCTACTTCGCGTATATCTTGCTCAACGAGCTCATTTTTCGATTTGTAAAACCCGGCAAATTCATCTCACTCTCAAAGAGCTTCCAGGAACTCAGACACACATTTGACGAAAGCAGTGACACGCATGGGCAGGCCATGCCCATGATTGAAGTATTGAGCAATGTGCCCTATCTCGTCATCGACGACTTTGGCGTACAGCGCAATACCGAATGGGAAATGGAAATCCTCTACAATCTCATTGATGCCCGCTATGCCAATCGACGCCTGACATTTGTGACCACAAATCAGAAAGCCGACGAATTAAAAGACCTCGCGCAGGGACGCATCTATTCTCGCTTTCTCGAAATGTGTCATATCATTCACGTTGACGGATACGACTTTCGCGAATTGGGCAACCCCGAAGAGAAATGGATCGGTTCTCAGTAACGAAGGAGCATTTATGAGCCAGCGCATAGATGGACGCCGCCCAGATCAATTGCGTCCCGCGAGTATTGAACGCGGATTTATGAAACACGCCGAGGGATCGGCACTGATCAAAATGGGTGACACACACGTTATATGCACAGCGAGTGTTGAGAATCGCGTGCCCCATTTTCTCGTGGGCAAAAACACGGGTTGGATCACGGCGGAATACGCCATGTTGCCCCGTTCGACCCATACGCGCAGCGAGCGCGAAACGCGCGGCACTAAGGGCCGAACCCAGGAAATTCAACGCTTAATAGGCCGTGCACTACGCGCCGTGATCGACCTCAAAAAACTCGGCGCGCGCACCCTCTGGATCGACTGCGATGTGTTACAAGCCGACGGCGGCACCCGCACAGCCTCAATTTCGGGAGCTTATGTTGCAGTCGTCGATGCGATTAACAAGCTCAAAAATGAGGACCGTATTACAAAAAACCCGCTTGGCGATTCCGTCGCAGCCGTCAGCGTGGGCATCATTGGCAACACGCCCATGCTCGATTTGTGTTATGCCGAAGATGCAACAGCCGAAGTGGATATGAATATCGTCATGACCGGTCAGGGCAACTTTGTCGAGGTACAGGGCACAGCAGAAGGAAATCCCTTCACTTTTGATCAGATGCAACACCTCATCGCCCTCGGCCAAAAGGGCATCTCTGAAATCACGCAACTCCAGCGTGATGTTTTGGCACAACAGTAGTCAAACCTATGCCTACCCTCATACTCGCCACCCGCAATCAGGGCAAGCGCACAGAAATCCAGGACATGCTCGGCTCTGATATTCAGGTCGTATCGCTCGATGCGTTTCCCAACGCCCCCGAAGTAATCGAAGACGGCGACACCTTTGAAACCAACGCCATAAAAAAAGCCCGTGAAATTGCAAAATACACGGGCCTGCCTGCTTTAGCCGATGACTCTGGCCTTGTGGTTGACGCCCTAAACGGCGCGCCCGGCGTGTATTCTGCGCGTTACGCCGGAGAGAACGCCACAGATGAGGCGAATAATGCCAAACTCGTCGAAAACTTGAATGATATTCCCGCAAATCAGCGCACCGCGCACTTCTGCTGCGCGATGGCTCTCGCCACAACTGATGGCAATGTACAAACCACCGAGGCTATATGGAAGGGCCGCATCCTCACAACCCCCCGGGGCGAAAATGGCTTTGGCTACGATCCGCTCTTTTACATTCCCACTCACAACTGCACTTCCGCTGAGCTATCTTCTGACGAAAAAAATCGCATCAGTCATCGGGGCCAGGCTTTGCGTGCCATCTTGCCCTGCATTCTCGACCTTTTCAGCGCGTCCATACCATGAATGATCCCAACATCCCCCCCCGACCCAAATGGTGGTATCAGAAACACGGGTTTGTTCTCCTCTGCGTCGCTATCTTTATTATTTTCGCAATAATTTTATTGCTCTATGTGCGCGGCATTGATCCCGTCATTGCAGAATTTTATATCTTTCAATAAAGAGCAAGCCCCTAAAAGCATAAGGAGCAAATAATGACCGCTGAGGCAAAACCAAATGTCAAACAAGCAGTCCCATTTTTTTCTGTATCAAACATCAAAGCATCTGTTCGCTTCTATGTCGAGGGGCTCGGATTTGAAATGATCCATAAATGGGAACCGGATGGAAAGCTCCGCTGGTGCTGGCTCCAATGTGGGGACGCCGCGCTGATGTTACAGGAATTCCGAAAGGAAGGACGCAATTCGTGGGTGCCCGAAGGAAAAGTGGGCGAAGGCGTCTCGATTGTATTCATATGCGAAGATGCCCTGGCGATCTATCGCAGAATCAAGAATCGTGGTATCGAGGCATTGAATCCCTTTGTGGGAAACGGAATGTGGGTTGTTTCATTGAACGACCCAGATGGATTTCGCATCTGCTTTGAAAGCGATACAGATGTACCAGAAGGCACCGAATTTTCAGAAGATCTAAATCGATGAATTGCTGATACCACTCAGGACACGACCATGCGCTGGGACGATCCCCGACGAAACCCCTATCACGATCCGGATACCCGAACTCCGGGATGGTTATTGACTCTGATCGCTGTGGTCGTAGCAATAGCCGTGACGGCAATCGCGTGGGTCATTCTCTATCTGAGAGAAGTATTCAGCGCGCGACCGCTCGGGTGACGAATCGTCGAACCGCATTTCTCACGCACCTGCCACCTCAAAGGCCGTTATATTGCGGGTATCCTTGCTGAACTCTACCCCGATCAGATAGATTGGCTGATCCAGACCCCGATATTTGTCCGCATATCCCTTTTCCTGCAATTGCGCCATTGCCGCGCCCTCAGACGCCAGTTCCACCACCTTGAACTCGAACAGATACACATTGTCGTTGAAACGAACCGCCATGTCCAGACGCCCATCACTGCTGCTGTCTTCTACAACAATGTCGAATCCTACAGATGCGAAGTAGGAGTAGAAGACGCTGGCGTAGTAGCCTTCGTAGTTCGCTATTTCATTGTTCGTATGCCACTGGTAGGGAATGCTGGGAAAAAACGCCTTGAACAGGCTTTCCAGACCAGCGAAGTCATTGACCAGTAACAGGTCATAGAGACGTGCACTGTGCTCTGCCTGCAGCGCGGGGCTTCCTGTCAAATGGTTGAGCAAGCTTTCGTTCAGGCTCTGGCGCACTTCCTGGTTTGGGTAACTCAGACGGTAGTAGGTTCTGCTACCTCGCGGTTCGGTTTGGATAATCGTGAGATAGCCAGTCTGGAACAGCAATGCTTCTGTGGCGATGTGGTCAACGTCGAATGCCGACAACAGTTCGTCACTGCCCAATATGTTGTCCAGGTCCAGCGTACCAACCCCGCGCGATAGCAGCGTCTCGATCAGAAATGTAGGGGTACCGGTCTCAAACCACCACGCGCCGAAGCGTCGGCTATCGAAGAGCAAAAGGATATCGAAGGGGTTATAGACCTCCTCTCCCAGCCAGCTATAGCCATTGTACCAGTGCCTTATCTCGTCCCTATCCAGATCGAGCAGTTCCGGAGAGAACACCGTATCCAGGTCTGCATCGGTATAGCCGCATATAGCTGAGTAACGCGCATCCAGCGTGATGTCCTTGAGGTTGTTGAGGCCAGAGAACAGACTGACCTTGGAGAACTTGCTGACGCCCGTGAGGAATGTGAATTTGATATGGGCATCATTGGACTTGATCGTCGAATACAGACCGCGCAGAAAGTCGCGGTTGGCACGGGCGACTTCAGGCTCATCCAGCACATCTAAGATCGGTTTGTCGTATTCATCAACGAGAACAGCCACGCGCTGTCCCGCCTGGCTGTGCAACATCTGGATGATATGGCGAAAGCGTGCTGAAGCAGTATCGTAGGGGCTTTCTACGCCTGTTTCTGTTTCAATGGCGTCCAGTTGCGCCATAACCTCTTTGTGCAAGATCTCCGGTTCATTAAAATTGCCGCTACCGAAGTCGAGACGCAGGACAGGATAGCGAACAGACCAGTCCCAGTGGTCGT
Organism: Candidatus Latescibacterota bacterium; assembly: GCA_022821275.1. GTDB lineage: Bacteria > Latescibacterota > UBA2968 > UBA2968 > UBA2968 > VXRD01. The sequence continues at coordinate 185,410 of JAJEDY010000059.1, forward strand.
GGATGTACAGCCCTTCGAACAGCGGTTCATTGCCCTCGAACAGTTCCTTTAGTGTGTCCAGAAATAGGCTTTTGCCAAAGCGACGTGGACGCGACAGGAAGTAGTGCTTACCCTCGTCGATCAGTTGCTGTATGTGGGCAGTTTTATCGACATAGTAGTAGTTCTCCTCTCGTATCTCGCGAAAGGTCTGAATGCCGATAGGCAACTTGCGTCTGTCTGATATGTCCATCTCGTACCTCTATATTGTGATGCCAGCACGGTCGCCCTACTCAATAAACTATTATACCGCTTTCGCTATCTATTTGGAAGTCAAAACTTTCCATTGTTCTGCGCCTGCATCTATGGGGTCATCACTCGTGAGGGCGTCCGTATCTTACACAGATATCTCGCGCTTCCTGACCGTTTTGAACGGCTCGGTCAACGCCAGCGTATGCGTCTCTTTCGATGGGCGGCAGTGGAATTTGGAGATATGATAAGCAGATCTGGATCCAGACGCGGTTCGAGGGCGATGCGGTTGTTATCGAGATGGAGGATAATGGGGTAGGGATGGATGAGTGGTGGAGAAAAGCCATCCGCAGATGGACGCAGATGAAGGCAAATGCAACCACCAATGAACACCGATAAAGGCGAAAACAGTCTGAATCAGGATTTGTAAGATTATAGGATGATCAGGATGAAAGGCAAACTGCATCAATCACGGGCTTGAAACCCAAGCCTTAAATACTCCACCAAAGCGGGATAACTCCACTTGTGTCCTGAGTCTTTAATCAGAGTGATAGATCTGGTACTGCATCATCCTCGAATCGAAGATACAAACCGGGATCTTGAGCGGCAGACCTTATCGGCCCACCCCTTCGCCTCAATACGTCGCCCTGCCACCGCTGACATCATAACACTGCCCGGTCACAAAAGAAGCATCGTCGGATGCGAGGAAGTGGACAACAGCCGCGACTTCTTCCGGTTGACCGAGGCGACCGAGGGGAATTTTGGAAGTCATGTAATCCAGTTGCTCTGGCTCCACATCTGCCAACAGTGGGGTTTCGATCAGAGCTGGCGAGATGCAGTTGACGCGAATATTGTCCTCGAGATGCTCTTTTGCCAGGACCTTGGTAAAACATATAATACCCGCTTTAGAGACCGAATAGGGTGCCATGCTGGGATTGCCTTCTTTGCCTGCTATGGAGGCGACCGAGACTATAGCACCTTTTTTTTGATTGAGCATAGGAGCGATTACAGCGCGCGAACACAGAAAAGTCCCCTTGAGATTGATATCGAGAACCTGGTCCCAATCCCCTTCCGTGAGATCTTTGACGAGCACATCGCGCCCCACAATGCCCGCGTTGTTGACGAGAATATCAATACGCCCCCAGGTATTGAGACATTCATCAACGGTATTCTGCACACGCTCGGCATTTGCAACATCGAGCGGCAGAGCCAATGCATCTATTCCGATTTCCCGAGCCGTTTCACGTGCTTTCTCCAGATTGAGATCGGCAATCGCCACCCTTGCACCGGCCTCAGCAAGGCGTATGGCAATCGCTTTTCCAATACCCTGTGCGGCACCAGTGATAATGGCTGTTCTATTGGTGAGATTTTTGGGAATCATATTATTTTGGATCCGGGTCATCTGGTGGAACGGGATGATCTTGGGATTTTAGCTCCGTCGGCGTGCTATCGGACAAATAACCGCCATCGACGTAGATGATCTGGCCCGTGAGATAGCGCGCATCTTCCGAAGCCAGAAAGGCGGCGACAGTTCCAATATCGCGGGTATATCCACGAGCACCCCAGGGGATGCGTTTGCGGTAAGCCTCGATAACTTCAGGACCAAGTGATGCACCCATACCTTCGGATGCAATAGCACCCGGACCAATGGCATTGACATTAATTTTGTAAGGAGCGAGTTCCACCGCAAGGGTTCGCGTGAGCATAACCACTGCGGCTTTAGAAGGCTGATAGGCAGAAGCGTCGAAATGCGCAACTTCGGCCTGTACAGACGAGATATTAATAATTTTGCCACCTTCCTTGCGCGCTATCATGTCTTTGACAACCGCGCGACTGCAATAAAAAGGCCCATTGAGATTCACATCGAGAATGCGCTGCCACGCCTCATCTGTAATGGCTGTGACGCCACCATCTTGAGGAATATACACACCGGCATTATTGACCAGAATATCGATGCGTCCAAAGCGATTGAGCGTCTGCTGAACCATATTCTCGACCTGCCCCGAGTCGGCCACATCTGCGGGAATGACAAGAGCCTCGCGCCCGAGAGCTTTGATCTGGTGGGCGGTGGTTTCGGCTGTTTCGGCAGTGAGATCGTTAACTGCGACATGGGCACCTACGCTACCCATTTCGAGCGCAATGGCTTTGCCAATGCCCGATCCCGCGCCCGTGATGAGCGCAATTTTGTTTTCGAGTTTCATGAACCCCTCCCTGAAATTATGTTCAAATCAAAAAAGGCCGGTTTGGACATCTTGTTGTAAATACTCAATGAGCCTGCGACTGGTGCGAGAAAAAGCATACGCGTTGAAATCAGCACGCACAACCCATGCGAGATTGTCGCAAGTGAGTGGACGCGCTCTGCCTTTGACATAGTGACACTGGAACGTGTGCAGGGTGATGCTGAAGTGGGTAAAAGCGTGTTTGACAGTGCGGTACCGATCGTCAATTTTGACGTCGATACCAGCGACTTCTCTTATCCCGCGCACACAGGTATCTTGCAGAGATTCCCCATCTCGTTGCGTTCCAGCGGGAAATTCCCAAAGCCCGCCGAGCAAGCCATTTTGTGGGCGTTGGGTGATGAGTACTTTGTCATTGTGCCACACAATACCCGCGCACAGCGTGTGATGGGGGCGCGGCTTCTTTTTCGCTTTGACGGGCAGACGCTCCGGATCGCCCGCTCTGTACGCTGCACAGTATTTTTGCACAGGGCACTGATCGCACACCGGGTTTTTGGCGGTGCAGACCATTGCGCCGAGTTCCATAATCGCCTGATTGTAGGTACCTGCTTCACCTTTTGGCAACAGAGCCTGGGCGAGATTCCACAACTGATTTTTGACGCGCGTTTGCGTGACGTCGTCACCAATATCAAAGAGGCGCGTGACAACGCGAATAACATTGCCATCGAGCACGGCATGGTCGCGGTCATAAGCAATGCTCAAAACTGCGGCTGTGGTATAAGGGCCAAAGCCGGGCAGGGATTTGAGTTCGTCGTACGTATCGGGCACCGTGCCGCCAAAATCCATAGCAATAGAATGCGCGGCTTTGTGCAAATTGCGGGCGCGAGCGTAATAGCCCAACCCTTCCCAGACTTTGAGGACATCATCCTGTGAGGCGTTGGCGAGGTCGTAAACCGTGGGAAAACGGTCGAGAAAACGATGGTAATAGGGAATAACGGTATCGACCTGCGTTTGCTGGAGCATAAACTCAGACAGCAGGATGCGATAGGGATCGTCTGTCTGTCGCCATGGCAAATCGCGTTTGTTTTTGCCATACCACGTAAGGAGATCGGCAGCGATCTGCGTTTTGAATTTCATGCGGGCCATAAATCACGATTTCTTTGCTATCTTGCGAGCGTGTTCCTGGACGATATTCTGCGGACTGGCCGCGATCAAATTGCGAATGGACAGGATAACAAACACGATGTCATCTCCCAATCCGATATGGGGTAGAATCGCCTCTGGGATAATATCAAAGGGAGAAAGGCCGTATAAAACGGTTAAAACGACAAACACTTTGGGCAATGCAGGTATGCGGGAATCCCATAAAAGCCGCCAGGTAAGGCGCAAGTATTTTGGGAGTCGAGAGATGATTGACAAGACACCGCGTACGCGCAAGAGACGAAATAAAAGGAGAAAAATACGCACCATGACAATCACCAGAAAGTGGTCAGTAGCCAGTCCCTATATAATACACCAGACAAATTGTGTCAATTGCAGACAGGGGGTTCAAGAGTGGTCAATCTGGTCCTGGATGATATCTTGCAGGGCACTGCGCTGAACTTTGCCCGTAGAGGTCAACGGACGATCTTCAGATGTAATCGGGATAACGCGCGAAGGGGCTTCATAGGTACTCAGGCCCGGGATCTTGCCGCTTTGCCCGCGAGAGAGAATATCTCGAGCCACTTCGGATTCGTTAATCCCGGATTTAAAAATAGCTGCGGCACAAACGTCTTCCCCCCATCGGTCATGGCGAAGTCCAATCACATAAACAGCGTCGAGTTCTGGACAGGCATCGAGCAAGGCATTTTCAACGGCGATGGGCGATATATTGACACCGCCTTTGATAATGATTTCTTTTTTTCGACCGTGCATAAAGTAGAAACGATGATTATACATATCGCGGAAATACCCCATGTCACCGCTGTGGAACCAGCCATTGCAAAAAACTTCGGCAGTATCCTGGGGCTGGTTGAGATAGCCATTGGCAACCACGGGACCGCGCACGAGGATTTCACCGATATCGCCTTCGTTTCTCCCACCATCAATTCTGATGTTGTTATTGGCAAGCGCAACACCAATGGCATTTTGTTCGAGTATATTGCGATACTGGTCATCCGGCAAATCGGGCGGTACACCGGTAACGCGCAAACTGACTTCGGTTGAGCCATACCCCTGAACGAGGCGAACACCAAAGCGATCGACAAATTGACAGGCAATATTGGGCTGAACAGGTGCTGAGCCGATCATTATTTTTTTCAGAGAAGATATGTCATAGCCCTCGCGCTCAAAGTCATCGGCACGGGCGAGCAGATCGGCCATAATCGTCGGAACAATACTCGCAGATGTCGCCCGCTCCCGCGATATGATACGCCAGAACGCCGAAACACTGTAGCGCGAGTTGAGCACAAGGCTCCCCCCCACCATGAGGCTGGTAATCGAGAACGTGGTAGAATTGATATGATGAAGTGGTAAAACGAGGTTGAGGCGTTCGCGTGCATCAAATCCGAGCCAGCGAATGATGCCATCGGCATTGGACGTGAGGCTTTGTCGGGTAATACACGCGCCTTTGGGATGACCTGTTGTACCCGATGTGTACAGCACAATGCTGGTGTGTTGTTCGCCTTCTGGATCGCCGGACCACCCAGGCTCGATATCCTCTGCGTCATATCCACCGGCGGCGAGCAACTGCTCTGTCGTCGCAATCTGGATATCGGGCAATGCGCGGCGTTGATCTTCTGCATGTTCGGGCAAAACAACGAGCAGCTTAGCGCCGGCATTCTGCAGTTTGTAGCGCTTGCGCTCGGGAACATCTTTGGCAATATCGAGAGGAACGGAAGTTGCGCCGAGGCGAAAAAGGGCAAGCGTGAGCAGGGGAATTTCTGCACAATTTGGCAAGGCAAGACCGACGCAATCGCCGCATTGGACGCCGTACTCGCGATGCATCAAACCTGCAAGCGAGGCGGTGTGGCACTCAAATTCAGAATAGGTAATAACCGTGCGAGCATCCGTATCGCAATCGCAAAAGATCAACGCGGGTTTATCTGGCTGATGCGCCGCGCGATCTTTTAAGAGATGCGAAAAATTTCGCCACGGAAAGCGATAGGTGTGAGAATTGGCATTTTTAACACAGGTGAAAATTTGAGAATCGATCATTTCACCCTCTTTGTCCGCGCTGGCGCAAATAGTGGTCTGCCAGTACGAGTGCCATCATCGCTTCGACAATGGGAACCGCGCGGGGTAAGACGCAGGGGTCGTGCCTACCGCGCCCTTTGAGCGTGGTGGGATTGCCGTGAATATCGACGGTTTCTTGCTCGGCCAAAATTGTGGCAGTGGGCTTGAACGCGGCTCGAATGATGACAGGCTCACCATTCGAGATACCACCCTGAATACCGCCGGAATAATTTGTGCGCGTGTGAATGCCGCTACCATCGTTGTAAAAGGGATCGTTGTGTGCAGAGCCAGTCATCGCAATACCGCCAAAACCAGAGCCGGATTCGAAGCCTTTGCAAGCGGGCAGTGAAAGCATGGATTTGGCGAGATCGGCTTCGAGCTTGTCAAAGACGGGTTCACCCCAGCCGGGCGGAACGCGATGGGCAACGGCCTCGACCACGCCACCGAGAGAATCGCCATCTTTGCGAGCCGCATCGATGCGCCGAATGATTTGCTCGGCAATCTCAGAATCGGGCACGCGGGCGATATTCGACTCGACCTGCTCGCGGGTCACCGTGACGGGATCGACATTGGCAACAAGGGTGTGAACCTGACGCACATAGGCGATAATATCGACATTGCAATCGCGTTTGAGTAATTTTCGCGCAACCGCACCTGCTGCAACGCGACCAATTGTCTCGCGCGCACTGGCTCTGCCCCCGCCTTTCCAGTTGCGAATACCGTATTTTTGTTCATACGTATAATCCGCGTGCGAAGGGCGGTATTTGGTGCGTATTTCTTCGTAATCTCTGGAACGCGCATCCTCATTCCACACCATCATCGAGATAGGCGTGCCCAGGGTTTTGCCCTCAAAAAGACCCGAGTGGATTTCTATCTGGTCTTCTTCTTTCCGTTGCGTGGTGATTTTGCTCTGGCCCGGTTTGCGGCGGTCGAGTTCAACTTGAATATCTTCTTCGCTGACCTCCAGGCCGGGTGGGCATCCATCCAGAACAACGCCAACGCCACCACCGTGTGACTCCCCCCATGTGGTGATGCGAAACGCGCGACCAAATGTGCTGCTCATAACAAACTCCTTATAGATCATGACAAGAATGGCCTGCAAATGTACCCAATGGATCGTGGGACGTCAAGCAACGCGCGGTGTTGCTCAGGCGAGCACAACCGCCGCGAGTTGTTGTGCAATGGATTTTACAGGCGCGGGGTTCACATTGCTCAATACAATAATACAGACCTCGTCATCTAAAAATCGCAACAAAACAGTGTTGAATCCCGATACGGAACCGCCGTGCATGACCAGTCCGTTGCCCTCCACGCGCCAGCCACAGGCGTAATTGTTCAACACTGGTGTAAACATCTGCTCGTAAGACGCCGGTGAAATCAGTTTGCCATCACTGAGCGCGGCAGCACACTTTGCCAGATCTTCCGCTGTGGAATACAAGTTTCCTCCACCGGTCAGAATCGGCATATAGATCATCGGCGAATTGACCACGCCATTCCCCGAAGGGGCATACCCGCGCGCGCGATGTGGCAAAATTGGATCGGGATGATCGCAACCCGTATCGTCCATTTTTAGAGGATCAAATATGTGCTCTTTCAAAAAAGTCCGATATGATTGACCCGACACTTTTTCGATCACTCGCGACAAAACAAAAAATCCCGTTCCGCTATAGTGATATTTTGTGCCTGGCGGCACCACGAGGGGGTGATCCACAACTTTTTGAATTGTCTCAGCAGGGGTTGCTTTAAGCGACATGGTATCGGAAAAACCGGGCAGTTCCCACACGTGTATAATCCCCGCCGTATTGCTCAGCAGATGGTGTAATGTGATCCCGGTCCAGTGATCGGGAATGTCTGGCAAATACTCAGAGAGCAAATTGTCTATTTGGAGTTTGCCCTGCTCGGCCAATACCATCACTGCCATTGCAGTAAATGTCTTGGTTATGGAGCCAATGCGGAATTTGGTATGCAGGGCATTTGGCACATTGTTTTCCAGATCAGCCATCCCATAGCCCTGCGCCAACAAACGCTCTCCCGATTGCACCGCGAGAACCACACCCGAAAAATTATGCACTTGAACAACCGCATTTAGTTTGTCTCTCATGGATCTCCTCATAAACCAAACCCGTTTTCAATGGGGTAAATAATAGCGCGACTGGATGAAAAAGCCTTATATTTCACACCATGAAAATAGCAAAACACACAAAATATCAGGCGCTCTCCCTCATCCTGTTCTTGTTTTTTTTCGCCTGTATGCCCGAATTCGAGTTACCCAAAGCCCCTGGGCCCGTGACTGAAAGACCCGAATTTGAACAGTTTGCAATTCCCGAATACCAAATTTACAAAGACAAACCGCGTCCTGTCAATCTCGTGAGTCATCCGCGCGCGCTTCGATACAAAGATCGCTTGATTCATGGCGCCAAAATTGGACCCAATTTTGCAGGCGGTCAAACCATTGTCCGGTGGTTTTGCGGCGAGGAATGCCAGCAACTCGCCGTTATCGACGCGCGAACAGGCAGCGTGATTTTTGCGCCCTTTGTCACGCATCTGGGCTTTCGTTTTCGCCTGGATAGCACACTCTTAATCGTCAACCCCCCCGAAGCTATTGAACGCGCTGCTCGAACAGGCAGATCCAAATCGCACTATCGCACGGCGTATTACGTCTGGCACTACGGCGAATTTGTCGAGGTCTATGCGATCAAATACTAAAGAAGCTGTCCGCCCCACACCGCCTCACCAAAACCAAAAGGCCACCTCGCAATGGAGATGGCCTTTTCAATTCCACAGATCTCGTTCCACATCAAACTTCCATAATTTCTTCTTCTTTTTCTTTTAACACGTCATCAATTTTCGCGACATACTCGTCGGTCAAATCCTGCACGCGATCTGTCGTGCGCCTGGCATCGTCTTCGGGAATCTCGCCTTCTTTTTGTGCATCGCGGATGAGCTCATTGGCATCGCGACGGGTATTGCGGATCGAAATGCGGCTTTCTTCGGCATACTGTCTCACCACCCGCACCAGTTCTCGCCTGCGGTCTTCTGTCAACTGCGGAATGGGCAACCGAATAATCGTACCGTCATTGGCCGGTGTCAATCCCAAATTCGATTCCAGAATTGCCTTTTCAATCAGTGGAATCGCCGACTTATCCCAGGGTTGAATCGCGATCAAACGCGGTTCTGGCACGCCCACTGTAGCGACCTGATTAATCGGCACCTGTGTACCGTAATACGCGACCCGAATTTGATCCAGCAAATGCGCGTTGGCACGCCCGGTGCGTACTGTACCCATCTCATTTTGCAGGGCTATAATAGATTTTTGCATGGCTGTTCGCGCTTCAGCCATAATCTCATCAATCACGGCGTACCTCCTCTGGACATTATAGGCGCTTAACTCTCTTCTCCCAGGACAAAACGGGCGAATCGGCGAATGGTGATATTTTCGCCGCACTTGGCCACCAGGTCTGAGTGCAGATCCTGAATGGTTTTGTCCGGATCTTTGACAAAAGCCTGCTCCATTAAGACCACTTCTTCATAGTATTTTTCCATGCGGCCTTCCACAATTCGATCCACGATGTGCTCGGGCTTGCCTTCGCTGAGTGCCTGATCGCGATAAATACTCTTTTCCCTTTCCAGCATTTCGACATCTACGTCCTCGCGATTCACAACAAGAGGTGCAGCAGCGGCGATGTGCATGGCCACGTCTTTTGAAAACGTCTGGAATTCATCGGTACGCGCTACAAAGTCGGTCTCGCTATTGATCTCGAGCAAAACCCCTAATTGGCTTCCCGCGTGGATATAAGACGCAATCGCTCCCTCTTTGGCCTGACGTCCCGCTCTGCTCTCGGCTTTGGCAATCCCCCGTTTGCGCAACAACTCAACAGCCTTATCCATGACGCCATCGGCCTCTTCGAGCGCTCGCTTGCAATCCATCATGCCCACATTGGTTCTGGCACGCAACTCCTGAACCATTTTTGCAGAAATAACCATTTCAATCTCCATCCTCTTTTGATTTAATTATTGCTGGGATCAATTTCTGTAATCTCAGGGCCTGCATCAGGCACGGGACCATCTTCTTCTTCATCCTGTCGAACAGTTGTCCCTTCAACCACGGCCTCGGCCATCAAATTTGTAATCAGCGCAATGGACCTCATGGCATCATCATTGCCGGGAATGGGATGGTCAACCTCATCCGGATCGCAGTTGGTATCGACAATCGCCACAAGCGGAATTTCCAGGCGACGCGCTTCGGCGACTGCGATTCTTTCCTTTTTGGTATCTACGACAAATACGAGTGCCGGCAAACGTCCCATGCTGCGGATTCCGCCCAGGGATTTTTGCAACTTATCGCGCTCGCGTTCCAAACGCAACACTTCCTTTTTGGTCAACTGCTCGTATGTGCCATCGCCGGCCATTTTATCCAGCGTGTCCAGGCGGCGAATGCTCTGTCGAATCGTTTGAAAATTCGTCAGCATGCCCCCCAACCAGCGGTTGTTGACAAAAAACATGTCACAGCGTTCAGCCGCGTCTGAAATGATATCTTTGGCCTGTTTTTTCGTGCCGACAAAAAGAATCGGCTGGCCTGTTTCAGCAGCCTTGCGCACAGCCTGATATGCCGCTTCGATTTGCGCCTGCGTTTTTTGCAAATCGACAATGTAAATACCATTGCGTTCTGTAAAAATGTACTTCTGCATCTTTGGATTCCACCGCCGGGTTTGATGCCCGAAGTGAACGCCAGATTCGAGCAGTTGCCTCATTGAAACAACAGCCATGTCACCTCCTGCACTTTGGGTTTGTCCTCTGCATCCCTCATATTGCCGCATTGCCATCTGGCACCCGTGAGGCAATCAGGATACATGTGATATCCAGAAATACTCTGGTTTAACGCTTGGAGAATTGGAATTTTTTGCGCGCTCCGGGTTGCCCGGGTTTTTTTCTTTCCACTTTGCGCGGATCGCGCGTGAGCAAGCCCGCCTGTCGCAGGGGTTTGTGATTGCTCGTATTCACGCTTTGCAAACTGCGTGCAATACCCAATCGCACGGCGCCGGCCTGGCCGGTTAAACCGCCACCCTTTGCTTTGGCAACAATATCATAAGTCCCCCGGGTCTCGGTCACATCTAAGGGCTGTTCGATAATCATCACCAATGTCTCCCGTTTGAGATAATCGAGCGCGGAAAGCCCATTGATAATAATCGACCCCGTCCCGGGGAAAAGTTTCACATGCGCCGTCGATGTTTTACGACGTCCCGTAGCAGAACTCAGTGGTTCAACTGCCAAATAATCACCTCCTCTATAAATCAATAGGCTCAGGAGATTGAGCCTGGTGTGGGTGCTCTGACCCGGCGTAAATACGGACCTTTTTGATCATCTGCCGCCCCAATTTGTTGTGGGGCAACATACCCCGAATCGCGTGCTCGAGTACAAATGTGGGACGCTTCTCCAGCGCATCTTCCAGCGTTTGCTTCTTAAGTCCGCCGGGATACCCACTATAGCTCGTATAAACCTTCTGCTGGGCTTTGTTATTGCCCTTCACCTGAATTTTCTCGGCATTTACAATAATCACATGATCCCCCGTATCGACATGGGGGGTATAAAAAGGCTTGTGTTTGCCGCGTAAAATTCTGGCAACGCCACTGGCAAATCGCCCCAATATCTTACCTTCTGCATCGGCGACATACCAGGTTTGTTCAACATCACCTTTTTTGGCACTCGGTGTCATCATCTTTTCACTTCCTCTCCAAATATTTGAAATCTCAAAGTATTTTAAGCCTTTGAAGGTACAGTATAATCCAATTTTGTCAAGTTAGAAACCCACAAAAAAGCGCCACACGTCGGGTGTCGGAAAACCGACCCATCTCCGTGCGGCGCATCGTCTGACGGAAGTCTCTACCTCGCGATTGTCAAAAAATCGCCAATGTGGCAGATAACAAACCGTTCGATGGCTGTCTTGGATTGCCAGGTGCGCTACCATTCGAGATGTTATTCCCGCTCCTGGCAGAGGCGCACCTAACGACAGCCACCTCCACTGGTCATTTCATTCATTCGACCACCTCCTTTCTTGTGTGGTTCCAATATAGCCCATGCAAAAGCGAAAGTCAACCCTTGAAAAGGCAGACATATCAGAAGCGGCACAAGGCAATTCCCGCTGGACGATCCAATCCCGTGGTGATAAGATCTTCGACATCTGAACCGTCTGCGTTTGCACATGGAATCTTAGATGTTCCCAGGTCTGTCCAGTACATTTTTCTCATAGAGGGTCCAATCCAAAAATACAAACGTGTAATATGTAAAAATACATATTTTTAATCGCAATATATGCCTATGAACATAAATAAACCCATAAAATTACCTTATTTTTCATTTATGATCGTAACCGGACGAAAAATAAGGGAATTACGGCACGCAAAAAACTGGTCTCAACACGACCTCGCCAATGCGGCCAATATCGACCAGGCAACAGTATCCCGCATTGAAGCAGAGACAAAGGTGCCCCGAACCGATACTCTGATCGCTATTGCTACTGCCCTGGGCGTTTCGCCGGAGGTCCTTTTGGGCGCGAATCCCGAAACAACGATCGTTTACTCGCGGGAGCGAGAGCGCGAGTTGAGCAGTATTGTAAACGATCGGATCAATACACTCACAACCGAACAACTCAAAGAACTGAATAATTTACTGTCTTCTGAAGACGGGAAAGCCGTGCTTTCTGCCCTGCTGCGCTTGCAAACCAAAGAGTCACCGGAAAAACTTCGCAGGCTTCTCGAAATCTTAGGAGAGGAGTAAACGCCTTTCACCCCGTACCCATCGCCCTGTACGACGCCAGCACATCATTCACATCCCGCGCATCGGAAAAAAACGACAACACGCGCAACAGCACACTATCCACCACGGCATCGGGACACGAGGCACCACATGTCAGTGCAATATCCACAGGTCTTTTATCGGGCAACCAATTCTCGGTAGCCTCCACCCCGTTAGACTTGAGGCAATAGTGCCGAATTTCGCGTTCTGAAATCAATTCCCCGGCATCCTTCACAAAAAACGTCGGCATCGCTTCCTCGCACAATTCCACAATATGAGACGTATTCGAAGAATTGTATCCCCCCACCACCAGCGCGAGGTCTGCTCCTCGCTCGATAAGCGTGTATGTCGCATTCTGATTTTCGTTGGTGGCATAACAAAGCGTATCTGACGTATCCGCAAAATGATCGTCGATATTCTCCGCTCCATACCGATCTATAAGTGCCTGCCGAATAATCTCAGCTATTTTATGCGTTTCAGTAGCCAACATCGTCGTCTGATTCACCACACCGATGCGCGACAAATGGACGCCCGGGTCAAATCCCCGTGAGCACTTATGTCTAAAATATCGTTCAAAAGCACCGGGATCGCGTTTGCCCCGAATAATATCTGATAGAATCCGCGCCTCTTTCAAATTCAACACGGCTACGACCTGTGCATTTTGAACCGCGTGAGAAAAAGTCGCCCGCGTCTCTTCGTGTATGGTCTTCCCGTGAATGACGACAGTATAATCCCCATCTCCCAATTGGGCACTGCGCTTCCACACCCTTTCGACAAATGGACATGTGGTATTGTACTGATAGGGATCAATCCCCCGCCGGGCCAATTCCTCTTGCGTTCCCACAGTTGTACCAAAAGCAGGCACCACCACGATATCTTCGGGTGCAAGTTCGTCCCACGGAATGAGCTGTTCGCCAGACGGCGTAAACATAAACTGCACGCCGCGATCCTGCAAATCCGCGTTCACATTGGGGTTGTGAATCATCTCACTCAGGAAAAACACGCGCCGATCCGAATGGGCCTCCAGGGTCTTATACGCAATTTCAATGGCATTTTCCACGCCAAAGCAAAATCCAAAATGTCGCGCCAAAAAAAACCGCACAGATCCAAAATCCAGCACCGAGGGCTGCAAATCGCGCTTTTTGGGATCCGATAATTGTCGCGCGCTTTTGACCTGCGAAATAATCGGACTTTTGTAAAATTCTGGAATCTCAAATTTTCGCGCCATGGTATTTCTCACTCTTCAAATGGGAGCACAATCGCTTCACCCGTTTCAATGGAACGATACGCTGCCAACGCAATCTCCACGGCTGCCCGGCCATCTGCACCAGACACCGGTGGATCCTCCCCATTGAGCACCGCTTCGCAAAACGCGCGAATCTCCTGGCTCACCGGGCTTTCATCTCGCGATAACTCCGACGTGGCAATCGCCGTTTCATCACCATCGTATCGCTTGTAGCGCAAACCGCCTTCACCCCCCCAAAACGAGGGAAAGGCCACTGAGCCTTTGGCACAATCCAACCGCCCGCCATAACCGCCAATAGCACTTGCCTGACTGGAATGCAATACCCCTACGCCACCGTTTTTAAATCGGATCGATACGAGTGCCACATCTGGAAAATCCGTCTCCATCTGCACGAACTGCCCGCCCACTGCAGAAACCGATTCCGCATCGCCCATCACAAAACGCATAAAATCGATTTCATGCGCATTCACTTCCATCAGCGTACCGCCACTTTTGGCTCTCGACTCTCGCCATGTTGCAGACCACACGCCGCCCCAGCCACCGCCCAGGCGATGCACCATCAAACACAAAGGCGTTCCCAAATCGCCCGCGCGCGCCAAATCGCGCACCTTGCGATGCACCGGGTGAAAGCGACACACCAGCCCAATACCCAACTTAACCCCACCTTGCTCACACGCGGCGATCATCGCGTCACACCCCGCCAGCGTTGGCGACATGGGCTTTTCGCAAAATACATGCACGCCCGCCTGGGCTGCTGCTATTGTGGGGTCACTGTGCAAAAACGGAGGCGTGGCGATCATCACTGCTCGCACATCCTCCCGCGCCAGCATGGTGTGATAATCAGCCTCGTAATCGCAATCCATTTTCTCAGATAGCGCATGGCCTTTTTCACTATCCACATCGCTCACGCAAACCACTTCCGCGCAGTCCAGGACCCGAGCACCATTGGCCAGACTCGCGCCCATATTGCCGCATCCAATCACACCCAATCCGAGTTTTGCCATCCATTCCTCCAAATTGTGTAAAATACAAAACAGGTTATACCATTTTTTGTGAAAAAAGTCAATCCCCTTTCGACCCGTTTCAAAAATCACTTTGAAATTATCCAAAACGAAAATACCATGTTTCAAACAGAGAAAGGAGCATCCCCATGCCTGCACTCAACGCCACCATGTGGACTTATCCCTGGGATTTACGCGACGAAGGTTATGACGCCGTTCTTCACAAACTCCGCGAAGAAGTCAAACTCGACGCCATCAATCTGGCATCGGCTTACCACACCTTTGACATGTTGCGCCCCCATCTACCCGCCAATAACACACTCGAGGTCTCACAATCAGCGATTTATTTCGAGCCACAGGAATCGCTTTACGGCGCAATCAAGCCACATGTCAGCCCTCTGATGCAAAACGAAAACTGGTGGGGCGAAGCCGCAAAAGCAGCAGCATCTGCGGGTATAAATCTCAATTCATGGACCGTATTTTTTCACAACTCCTACCTGGCGCAATCCCATCCCGAATGTGCCGAAGTCCGCTGCACAGGTGACATCAGCACATCTGCCCTCTGTCCGGCTAATCCAGACGTACGCGCCTTTGCCATCGCACTTTCTCGCGATCTGGTTCTCAACTACGGCATCTCCCTCCTCGAATGCGAATCCCTCGCCTACTCCGGTTGGGGTCATCTGCACTACCACGCCAAACACGGTATTGACCTGGATGCTGGCGGACGCTACCTCTTTTCGCTCTGTTTCTGCGATAGCTGCAAAAAACGAGCGATGGAAGCCAATATCGACATTGCACAATTACAAAGCACTGTCACCGCAAAAATCCGCACGGCCTTTAAAACCGGTCAACCCGTTCGAGAAACCATAGCAGAACTCAAACGCACCATACCCGGTCTTGAAGCATTTGACGCCCTGCGCGAAGAAATTGTCACATCCCTCGTGCGCGAACTCAAAGCGTCCGTTGATGTACCGCTCTCCTATATCTTGATGGGTGATTCACAAATCACGGGATCGAACCCCAAAGCCATTGCACAAATTGCTGACAGTGTAGAAATTCTTTCTTATACTGCCGATCCCCAACGCACGAAAACGCGCGTCTCTGAACTTTTACCCATTATCCAGAGTCCAGACCAACTCGTCGTCGGACTCCAGGCCTATCCCCCAGCCTCCCCCGATGCAGAAACCCTCTGTGCCAATCTTCAAGCGGCCCGAGAACAAGGCGTGACCAAATTCGCCTTTTACAACTACGGCATCATGCCGCTCGCCGCGCTCGATTGGGTTCGTCAGGCGATCCAATAGACGGATTCTGGCACACGCGATCATCTTTTTCGAAAGGACATATACTATATGCCCATTATTGACGCAACGCACCTTCGAACCTTGCAACGCGAACTCTACAGCGCTGCGGGATTTCCAGAAGACCAGGCCCACATCGTAGCCGACCACCTCGTGGATGCCAACCTCTACGGGCACGATTCGCACGGTGTTATTCGCACGCCGGGCTATATTCGCGCCATCATAAGCGGCAATATCAAACCCGTGCGCGAACTCAAAATCATTCGAGAAACCCCTGTCTCAGCCGTTATTGATGCCGAACGCACCATCGGCATTGTCGTCGCCCACAAAGCCATGCAAATGGCTACCGACCGCGCCCTTGAACACACCATCGGCGCCATAGCTGTCCACCGATCCAGTCACATCGGTCGCCTGGGCGATTATCCGCCCAAAGCGGCTGAGCGCAACTGCATTGGCCTGCTCATGCTCAATGGCGGTGGGCGCTTCACCGCCCCTTTTGGCGGCACGAGCCGACGCCTCCCCCCCAATCCCATCGCCTTCAGTGCCCCCACACCCAACGGACCTCCCCTCATGCTCGACATAACCACCAGTATGTCTGCCGGTGGCAAAGTCGATGTGTATCGCGCGCGCGGGCAAGAAACACCCGATGGCTGGCTCATAGATGCAGACGGCAATCCCGTGAATGACCCCAATCGCTTCAAAGGCAATGGCGACGCTGTGGCAATGCTGCCTCTGGGCGGGCCTCAGGGCCACAAGGGATATGGCCTGGGCATGATGATCGATGCCATCGCGGGCGGCCTCTCATGGGCGGGATGCAGTTCAGAACAGCCCACGCGAGGTGGCAGTGGATATATCGCCATCGCCATCAAAATCGACAGCTTTATCGACCTCTCCGATTATCTCAACGAAATTGGCCGTCTCTGCGACTGGATCAAGTCCTCTCGCACCCAGCCCGGTGTCGATAAAATCTATCTCCCAGGCGAGATCGAACACGACACACGCGCCAAACGCGAAGCCGAAGGTGTCTTTATCGAAGACGAAACCTGGGACAACACAATCGAAACCGCAAATGAACTAAGTGTGTCCATACCTGATGTGAGATGAGGTGTAAAGAGCATCCTCTCTGACCGCTAATTTCTTGACAACATATAGTGATTATCGTACACTGATTTTGAGCTTATTTTCCTAAGCCAATCTATCAATGGAGGATATGCACCGATGAGTAAAGATATTCAGCCACTTCTGGATGACTGGCCCTGTGACCCCGGTCAATTGTGCGTTCGCAAAATCAGAGGAAATGATGGTCGCGCCAAAGTTCAACTCCGCATTGAAATGGGTATCATGCAAATGGATGTCACGGGTCGTCCCGACGGCCAACGTCCCGACGGGTATGAATCGCTCTTGCACTATTACAAAGCGCAGGCGCAAAAACGCGGGACAGAAAACTTTGTGCTCGATTCTGAAAGCTGTATGGCCCTCCACATGGAAGCCCTCCAATATTATCATCGCCGCATTAGCTTTCTCGAAATAGGCGAATATCTCAGTGCCAAAAAAGATGCCGAACGCAACCTCGAGCTTTTCGACTTTGTCAAAGAATACGCAGAAGACGAGGAAGACCGCATGGCGTTTGAGCACTATCGCCCCTTTGTCGTTGGACACCGCGTGCGGGCTGAAGTCCTGATGTATCTCGAACGCGAAGCCTACGATATGGCGCTGTCAAAAATTGACGAGGGCATTGACGAACTCCAATCTTTCTTCAGGGAGTTTGATCGGCACGACCTCATAGAAGAAAGTGAAGAAATCGCCTTCCTCCAGGAATGGGCAGATGAGATTCGCCGCGACCGCCCCAAATCCCTATCTCAAGACCTGCGCGACCAGATCCGCGAAGCCGTGGGCCTCGAAGACTTCGAACGCGCCGCAGAACTGCGCGATCGACTTCTCTCTCTGAAGGAAAAGACCGAAATTTGATCTGTAAATTAGTTGCGAAAGGTAGAAATCAAACAAAAAGCTCACGTCCTTTGACTGTGGGCTTTTTGTTTCTACAAGGTTGTAGCTCACATTGAGTTAATCTTCTCTGGAGAAAAGATAGTGACTGAAGTCAGATACAACAGGCCAATTTGGGCGGGTAGAATCCCTCGGCAGAAAATCGCGGAGCTCTATGCTAAGGACGCTCAAGGAATCTGGGATGAAGAGCTAATCGACGAAGTGGGGATTGGCCTGCTTGTGAGAATCGAGAGTATTTTCCAGGCAAGGGATGCGAACAACGGTCTCGCGAGATGTCCCCACTGCCAACGAGGGATTGAGCACAACTTCGATAAGGAGTTCTTACTTCGCTGTGAATCATGTAACTGGGAATTGACGTGGGCCGAATACCAGAAGTCGTTTCGAGGCAAACACCTTATTGCATCCGGCATGACAGCGTTCCTTAAAGAATACGTACAAAAGTATAGGGTCGCGCGATCAGTTCAAGAAAAAATGATCCTGATTGATACTCTGATTCACAGGTATCACTGGGAACTCGAAGGCGGACTGTCGGGACCGGGAGCACGCGATCTCATCAGCGGGAAGCCTAACGAGATAATCGACTTCCTGAACAATCTCAGCTATGGTGCCAAGAGTAGCCCAGAAATCCTGTCCACACGACAAGAATGGCTGGATAAGGTGAAGACAAGTAGAGAGCAATATGCTTCAGCGGCCACGGAACGCAATCAGAAGAAAGCAAAAAAGATAGAACGGGAGCGCTTGAAGAGGAAGGTGCGAGAAGAAATGCTCGCCAGGAGGCGCGACTCAAGCGAATAAAATGAATCCGAAAAGATTCGGGGCAGCGCACCCCCTGCTCCCTATCGATACGAGCAGGAGCGGGACCTTTTTCTACCGATCCCCTCTTCCTTGAAATGGAGGGCCACATGGACAATCGTATTCTTGCTTTCACCTTACTTGCAGTAATCCTTTCAACAACAGTTTCACATGCAGAGGATTGGTGGAAAGTCAGGCTGGACCAATTCAATCACCAGAAATTCAGCAAGGCTGTGAACACAGTCGATGAACACTTCCGAAAAGTTCAAGGACTAACTCGATTGCTCGCTGAGAATAGCGATAATGAGCGCTTTCGGAAGCAGGGCTTTATTTACGTTTCTCAGGTATCAAAAGAGAAGTTTGTCACCTTTAAAGTGGAAGGCCAGAAGCTAATTCAATACACAATTCTGGACTGGGACATGCAGTATATTGGATTCCCGAATCTTGTAACTCAACTCAAAGGCTACGGCTATGTCACGCAGCGTGACATCCTGCAACTTCGATTGGAGAATTTGCGACTTAAGGATGCACCGGAAATGGAAATAAAGAAACTTGAGGAATCTCTGAGGAACCTGGAAGAAGAGATCAAAGACTTTACTTCAAAGACGAAATGGGTTGACTGATACAAGTGAAGATGATTAGACTTTCTCTTGAGGTTTTCACAATACGACGGACCGTTCAAAGATGCCATCACATTACGTAAAAGCAGGCGTTGCCGGAGTGATTCTCAGAGGCAACCAAATTGTAATGATTCGCCGCAAAACAAGAAATCAGAAAACCATAGTTTATGGCATGCACTGTATTTCCGCCCCTTGAAAGGCTTCGCGCCTTAGGGTACGTTAGCCGAAGCGGATCGTCCTGGATGCCCTTAGAAGCAGCCTGAAGGCAATACCCATTTTACTCTACCCTTTCCAAGCTAATTGCGGTATTTTATAAGTATGACCAAACCACGTGTCTATGTTGAAACATCGATTCCCAGTTTTTACGTCGAAAGACGCACTGCTCCTGATATTATAGCTCGACGGGACTGGACTCGGGAGTGGTGGGACAATGCGCCAAATCAATATGACCTGGTGACAAGTCCAGCAGTTCTGGACGAATTAATGGGCGATATTCCAGAGCGCACGGAACTACGATTGGCTGTTGTTCGGGACTTACCCCTTTTGGCCATCGAGCCAGCGATTTTGGAAATCGTACAGACGTACATTCAGCACAAGGTAATGCCCGCTGATCCTGGAGGTGATGCGATCCATTTGGCACTGGCGTCTTTTCACAAATGCGAATTTTTGGTCACCTGGAATTGTCGGCATTTGGCCAATGCAAACAAATTTGGCCACATTCGTCGCGTGAATACTTTACTGGGGCTATTTGTGCCAACCTTGGTCACGCCCTTAGAGCTGCTTGGAGACAACAATGAAAAAGAATCAGAATGACCCAGTCATAGACGAAATTCGGAAGATACGTCACCGTATCTCAGCACATTTCGACCATGATCCTGCACAACTGGTCGCTTACTACATGGAACGCCAGAAAGAGTATCAGGATCGATTGATAAAATCCAAACCAGTGATTGAAAATTTAGGTTGATCGTTTGATATTCTACACTATTGACTCCTGTAGGTATGCCGCGTAGCAAATTTAGTCTGCCATTATCAACCATTTCTACACCATAAAATCCCTGCGAGATAAGTTTTCTGGCGGGGATTCTTTTCAAGAGCGGTTCGGCCTTCTCCCAACCCCTGCGCGATTCGCAAGCTGCAAAACGTTAAATGTAATGAAAAATACACCTTATCGGGATCACTCCAATGATCAGAACTGCAAAAGCTGAAGAAAATGAAGAGTTGAGTAGCCTTGCAGTGCGCTCAAAAGCGCATTGGAACTACGATGCAGATTTTCTTGAAGCATGTCGCCAGGATCTAACTTATACCCAACAAGATATTAGTCATCACACCGTCTATGTGGTAGAAGAAATGGGACAGGTCGTCGGCTTTTATAGGTTAGAAATTAGGGAGAATGAACTCGAACTGTCTGATTTATTTATAGAGCCAAGCAAAATAGGCCAGGGATATGGGAAGATGCTTTGGGATCATGCGATATGCGGAATCATTTTATTTGTCAAGAGGTTCCGTTCGAATTGGAGAAGTACCTTCCGAGGCGATTCCGGGGCGCACTATCCCCTTATTAGAATTTGCACTTAAATAGAGCGCCTGAAACAAGACGAGAGGTCACTACATTTAACACAATGCATTTTCACTTTATTCGCCACGGTAAGAGAGATCGCAAGATCGGCGA
>JAJEDY010000063.1 GCA_022821275.1 Candidatus Latescibacterota bacterium
GTTACATTTGTCGGATATTGTCTTGGCGTATTCATCGCATGTCCTTTCTTTTTAAGGTTTTTGGATACCCTAAATTTGGGCAGATGAATACGCTTTTTCAACTCTTTTTTACACTCCCTATAATTTTAAAACAGCTTCTTAAAAAAATGACAATCAAAACCACTGGATCGCGGCTAAAAACCCTGCCGCGATGACGGCACTATTGATAGACTCGATTGATATGGATCGCGGCTAAGCATGTCCCCGCATGATTTAAGCGGGGAATCATACCGCGATGACGGACACGGGCGAGGCATGCCTCGCCCCTACATTGATGTGTAAGACTAACGCATTTTTAGAATCCTGTCGATCTCTCCCGCAGTCAATTTTCTTTCAAAACGCGGACCGTATTTGGCGACAACGCGCGAAGAAACATAAGTAGCGAGCCTCGCAGCCCGAGCCGCATCATACCCCTGAGTCACAGCAAACAAATACGCCCCGGCAAACGAATCGCCCGCGCCATTGGTATCCACAGCATTGACCAAAAAACCCGGCGCGTGCAACACATCACCACCATCGCAAACCCGGGCACCCTCAGCGCCATACGTCAGAGCCAAACCACCCACGCGGTGCCGCAACGCGCCAAAAGCCTCTTCCGTTGTCTCGGCACCGGCAAATATCCTGCCTTCATCTTCATTGCAAAACAGCATATCCACGCCCGCATCGACCAGTGCCGTCATCCGATCCTTAAAAGCAGCCACAATAGATGGGTCACTCAGCGTGAGCGCGACCTTTGTACCGTGCTCCTGCGCCACCTTTTGCGCCGCCTGTGCCGCTTCAAAGCCATCGTCTGCCGCAATCAGATAGCCCTCGATATAAATAAATTGGCTATCGGCAATCACAGCATCCTCAACCTGCGCCACACCAAACGTGCTCGTAATCCCCAAAAATGTATTCATCGTGCGATCCGCATCCTCCGTAATCATCACCAGACACTTGCCCGTAACCCCTTGCCCGCGATGTGAAGGATTGCACGCCACCCCCGCAGTATTGAGATCGCGAAGATAAAACGCGCCATCTGCATCCTCAGCCACCTTACATCCGTAATAGCCTCTCCCGCCACAATTGGCCAACGCGATCATCGTATTGGCTGCCGAACCGCCCGACGAACGCGCCATCTCTTTCCCGCCCAAAGCATCGATCAACGCGCGCTGGCGATCTCCGTCAATCAGCGTCATCACACCCTTGTCGATCCCCATCGCCTCAAAAAACGACGGATCGACCCGAAACTGAATATCCACCAGCGCATTGCCCAGCCCATACACATCGTATTGACGCATAAGATCTCCTCGACGAATCAACGAATAGACGAACCCCGCTCCGCCCCCCAAAATGCAACCACCGATGAACACCGATGAACACCGATGAAAAGGCAAAAAACTGTCTGAATCAGGATTTTCAGGATTATAGGATTTACAGGATAAAAATCAAAAGCAATAAAAGCAACCACAGACATGTCCTTGCGGGTGTAAGCAGGGATGAACAGATTGACATACTCCCAACGCTGAAGCAGTTGGGATTCTCGTAGCTTCAGCGGGGATTGTGGTATCAACAGCGATTGCCACCCCGTATAGATTCAATACGGGTCTGGTCTTACGTCGCCTCCTCCATAGGTGGATGTCCCCACCTGTGAATGTTTATTGCGGCATTGAGGTCTCTGGCTATGACGAAACCACAGCCACAGCGAAATGTTCTTTCTCGCAATTCAAGGTCGTCTTTGACCGTGCCACAAGCCGAACAGGTCTTAGAAGTGGGCAACCACTGGTTGAGTTGGACAACCTTCTTCCCTGTCTTTTGTGCGACATGCTTGAGAATATCAAGGAAGTCTGAAAATCCGAGGTCACTGACCTTTCTGCCCCACAACTGTTTCATGGCTTTGATGTTGAGCTTTTCAAAGCACAGGATGTCATACTGTTTGCACAGTTGGTGGGCAAGCCACCAGTGGTATTCTTTGCGCTGGCAGGCAACACGTCTATACACTCTGGCAAGGTCTTTCCTTGCTCGCTGGCGGTTATTGCTACCCTTCTGCTTGCATGAGAGATTACGGTTGGCAGCTTTAACTTTGCGAGAGTTGCGAGAAAAGAACAGAGGCGACTGTATTTGTGTATTGTCACTGGCAGTCAAGTATGTTTTCAAGCCGAAGTCAAAGCCTGCGGTTTTACCGGTCTTGGCAATGTCCTGCTTGATACCCTCTGCTTTTGCAACAACACACAGCCACAGGTCGCCTACGCGGTCACGAATGATTGTGGCTGTCTTAACAGTTTCTGCATCGAAGTCTCTGCTTTTGTGATACCTGAAGACTCGCTTGCCTATACGCACTTTGTTGCTGTCCAAAAACTTGTAGCCAGCTTGTTTGAGTGTATAGGACAGATACCGAAAGCGAGACCGAAACGTGGGTGGTCGCTTGTTGTCTTTGGCAAAGAATTTCTGGTAGCCAAAGTCTATGCGCTCTATCACATTCTGCAATGCCTGAGACGGCAACAAGCACCAGCGAGCAAAGCGGGTAGTCTTTTTCAGCTTCGACAAGTGTCGCATGAGCCTGAACTTGCTCGGGTACTTGCCGAACATGCGATAGTATCGCTTGTGCAGGGCAATGAAGTGATTATATACACCGGCAAAGGCGTCTATATCTCGGTGGAGATACTTGTTGCGGTCACACCGGCTATACAGCTTGTAGTTGTAGGTCAGATACATGGACAATCACCAAAGAAATAGCCCGCCCTGGTTGCACACTGAAAGCCAATAGCTATCAGACCAGAACGGGCTGTTATAGACACAAAAAATGCTATTGGTTTTCTTTTCAGTGTGCAGTGATAATATACTCATGCTTTGGCGTTAGGTCAAGGTTCATATACGCTAAAGCTACAAATGGAAGCCCTTATTATCCCACGGCTAAAGCTCGTGGGCTTTACGGGCTGAAAGGTAAAAGGCGCGATCACAAAAAAACTCTATATGCCGTTGTACCGCAACATTAAAATTATAGTGGTCAAAAAACTTCATAGTGATACATATCTTTCACTTGACCGCCCATTCATAGCTCAAAACGTACCCTTTCGCCTTTCACCTGACCGCGCTGGCACGCCAGCAGACGGGTCTGCAGATTTAAATTCAAGTTGTGAACAAGTGTGAAATACAGCGTATATAAAGTACAATACGGTGTTCAGGCGTCTCCGAATGCAAAATATCGCTCGATTTCTGGTTGATGAAACGTCCTGTTGGAATGGATTCGGAGGCGTGGTTGCATCACTGTGTTGACGCGACGAATGCGCTGCGGGTGGATGAATCAATAAAGGTTGACTTTTTGGGCAGGTTGATGATATTGAGTGGGTTAGAGTATGATCCGAGCCTGATCAATCGTATTCTATTACAGGAGGGTCTTATGGACGCTATTATGCGCGAATCGTCGTTTGCACAATACATTAAGCAACAAGGTATTGAGCAAGGTGAAAGAAAAAGTACGTTCGAAGATATCCTTGAAGTGTTGAAGATTCGATTTGATATGCCCGAGACACACCCTATATCTGCTCGCATTGCTGCCATTGAAGATTTGCAACGTCTAAAGCAATTGCACCGTGCGGCGATCCAGGTGCCCCATATCGACGCATTTCAGCATCTTTTAAGAGAGGATTAACAAATATTTTTGGAGGCAGGGCCTGACTACTTTAATGCTTGAAATTGAACCTGTAGCTATTGATGTTCAAATAGAAAATAAAAAATTACCTTCTGCGACAAATCCCCGACAGCTTTGAACTGCCGGGGATTTTTTATATATGCAACCTGTTGGGTGTGCGGCACAAAAAAAGCCCGTTGTCGTATTTCTCGACAACGGGCACTTTACTCTACATGCTGGCACAAGACGACCTATGCCGGTCCAGCCCGTCGCCGGATCGGATTATTATCGTCGTTATTATTGCCAATGAATTGAGCAATTTGGAAATAGTGTATGTACATAGTCACCCGAGAAATACTACATTTTCGTTGATTCGTCTATTCGTCTATTCGTGCTTTTTAAACTTTTCTCCCACCAAAAACAGCGAGTTCAAAAAGCTTGAAATAACAATCTACATCTGAAAAACCAATCGCTCTGAGCCATTCGCATTGATCTTCAACAGACGCGAGAATATTTGCCTGTTTGTCATCGCGATAATAATAAGCCCGCGCGATTTCATCGCGAGATGCATTTGGATCTCGCCGGGTAACAGAATCGTAAAGCGCGTCAATAAAACGATCTGCAAAACGCGACTCAACCCACTTCGACGGAGAGCGAACATGCTCGACATTGACAAACACGCCATTGGGAGACAGCAGATCAAAAATCTCGCCATAAACCTCGCGCTTGCGCTCATCGCTCTGGTGGTGAATTGAAAAACCCGATACAACCGCATCATAAGGCGCGTCGTCTGCGACCAGACTGAGCCAATCGGACGTCGCATAATCCCCAATAACAAAACGATGCTGTGAAGCCTTTCCCCCAAATCGTTTCCGTGCAGCCTCAATCATAGCCTCAGAAAAATCCACAAAAACGCCGCGCGCATCCGGATGGTATTCAATAACCGCAGCGCCGAGTATGCCATCCCCACACCCCAGATCGAGCACAGTATTGACCCTGTGATCATCCGCATTGATCACCCGGCACATAACGGCAATCTGCTCATCGGACAACGGAATTGCCTGCCGAATATTTTTCAAATATTTCTGCGCCAGATCCCGCGCCTGCCAGGCTGTATCTTTGCGTTTGCTCATGATCTCAATACCCCACTGCCAGACCGTCCTTGCGGGGATCGGAAGCCGCGCAATAGCCGTCATCCAGTTTATAAATGAGTTGACCCCCGCCATATCCAATAGCTGACGGAATTTGAATATCGTGCCCACGGGCGCGAAGATCATCCAGCACACCGGCATCCACGCCGGGTTCAATACCCACACTCAAACCCCCAAAAACCTGCCATCGGGGCGCATCGCACGCAGCCTGTGGATTTTGACCATAAGCAAAAATCCGAATCATCATCTGCGCATGACCTTGCGGCTGCATATGCCCACCCATCACGCCGAAAGACATCACAGGTTGCCCCGCCCGGGTCGCAAACGCCGGAATAATCGTATGATACGGTCGCTTGCCCCCATCCACGCGATTGGGATGGCCTTCCGCCAGCACAAAACCCGCGCCCCGATTCTGCATGCTAATACCCGTATCCGGAATCACAATACCAGACCCAAAACCCATATAATTGGACTGAATAAACGAAACCATCATCCCATCTTCATCTGCCGCCGTAAGATAAACCGTATCGCCTCGCGGCATGCCAAAAGCGGGCACCCCTGCCCTTTTCAAATCGATCAACTTAGCGCGTTGCGCCAGATAATCCGGATCGAGCAACTGCGCGAACTCAACATCCCGCGTACCCGGATCAGACACATATCTGTGCGTATCCGCATACGCCAACTTCATCGCCTCAATCTGAAGATGTAAGCCATCCGCCGAATCAACAGCATACTGAGTCAGATCCCAATTCTCCAGTATCCCCAGTGCAATAAGCGCCGCAATACCCTTACCATTTGGCGGAATTTCGTGCAACGCATAATCCCGAAAATCCATCGTCATCGTATCCACCCAGTCTGCCCGATGCTCCGCCAGGTCTTCTTCTGTCATCGCACCGCCAGTGCGCTTTGCGTGCGCAGCGATCTTCTCTGCCAGATCACCCGAATAAAACGCCTCTCCTCTTGTCTCCGCAATGCGCTCAAGCGTCTGCGCCTGCGCTTCACACACAAATTTTTCCCCAATTTTAGGCGCGCGACCCCCGGGTGCAAAAGTCGCCATCCAATCGGGCATATCGCCGTAATTATACACAGCCTGTGCCCAACTATGCCCGGTAATAGGCGAAACGACAAAACCATTGCGGGCATAGTGAATTGCGGGTTCAAACAACACCTCAAACGGCAACACGCCAAATCGCTCTGAAAGCGCGGCCCACGCCGAAACACAGCCGGGCACAGTCACGGCATCCCAACCGCGCTGAGGCATCTGAGCATGCGCTGCAAATAATTCGGGCGACCACGCATTTGGGGAACGTCCCGACGCATTGAGACCGTGTATTTGCTCACCATCCCACAAAATGCAAAACGCATCGCTACCTATACCATTCATATTGGGTTCAACAACAGTAAGCGCCATCGCTGTCGCCAGAGCCGCATCTACGGCATTGCCGCCCTTGAGCAACATCTGCAACCCCGCCTGAGCGGCAAGCGGTTGAGAAGTCGCAACCACATTGCGTGCCATAACGGGCATGCGTTGAGAAGCATACGGAAAAGACCAGGACAATTCGGGCATGGACTTATATCTCCTGAAAAATCAGTTAAATGTAAAATTAAAAGCAACCACAGATGAACACAGATGAACACAGAGAAAAGGCGAACAATCAGCAATCAGCTTTCAGATATCAGCTAACCGCTGATCGCTTGTTTTCTCAACTTTCTCATGGATGGGCAAATGCGCTCAATCCTTAATTGACATTTAAAGTAATTTCTTTTTTAACCTCATCCACCAAATCATCGCCATCAACAGGTATGCGCAGCGGCTCTGTGAAATTGAGCCGATACCCATTGGGATCAATCACAATAACCTCTCGCGCATTCCACGGGCGATCGTGCGGACCGGAAATCTGGACATTGCCATCTCGACGCACCCGTTCGGCAATCGCGTCAACTGACTCGCGCAACACCGTAAAATTGAGCGTAACACCCGCACCCCGGGTGCTTGAAATCAAAACATTTGGTCCCTCCTCCATCAAAATCAAATCCGCATGGGGTGCCCAGCGCAAATGCGACATAATGGGATCGCCATTGGCACCCGGCATCTGTGAAACCAGAGCAAAACCGAGCGTATCGCAATACCATCGCGTAGAAATATTGAGATCGTGAACCATTAGAGTTGTATAGGACGGCATCTGGTAGTCGAAATCGGATTCCACCTTGCATGTCCTTTCTCCCCAAAGGGATAGGCTAACCACCAACAAAAAAACCCGCCGAAGCATCTTCAGCGGGTTCGTTTTTCCAAGACTCATTTGCACTTAATTCTATCGTCTCATTTTGAACCCGCCAATAATATTTTTGTCATTACCCGTGAAAACCGCGAGATCAGATCCACTTTCCGGGCACACATGGCCAGTAGCACGGATAAATGACATCTGCACAGTTGCACTGATGGCGCAGTTATCCATCATTTGCTGGGTATTATTCTGGTGGGTTACAAAAATCATATTACTCTCACTATATCTGCGAATAAAACTGAATGGTGCAGAAGATATATCGGGAGCCTGGCAAAGTCAAGCGGGTTTTTTGTGTTAGACGATGAATACACAAAAAGACATCAGTTTAACAAAAGTAAAACTATCTCTCCATAAGTTCGAACGATAACTTCGGGCGGTAACCAAGAGCCTCCAACATGGACCGCGCGTCTTCCCACGTCAAGCCAAAAGCCGCAACATCTGAAACGCCCAACTTCGCAACAATATCGCGAATCAGCGGCAAATCTCTGTCATCAAATTCACCTTCCATCATCGCATCTTCAGCCCAGGACACAAGTGACTCAAGCGAGAGTTGTCCATTGAGATAAAACTTTAAGCGATCAGCCAAAACATCTCTCGTAATATTCATGATTGATCCTTTATCACTGATGTTACGCATCTGCAAAATATTATAATGGGCCTGTCATTTTGAGCGGAGCGCAGCGGAGTCGAAAAATCTACGACCAACGCAGGTGGAACAGATGCTTCGGCTCCGTTCCACTCCGCTCAGCATGACAAAAACACAGATCTGCGTAACGTCGGCTTTATCAGTTGAATTTCAACTTACATCCACGCGATCAGCCTTTTATCTGCGTTCATCTGCGCCATCTGCGGATGCTTTTCGATGAAAAACGAGATCCGCAAACGCGCCCGTCACTTTACTACCCGTATTATCTGAATCAGACATAAGATACACGCGCACAATCTCTGCGGGTTCTTCATCGGGATAAAAGCGCTTGAAATCCCTGTAAAAATTGCGCGATTCTCCAACCCATTGATTCACATTTTGATCCCCGCTCTCGGCAACGATGCGGTACCACTTGAACTTGAAAAATCCCAGAACAGATGTCACCTGTGTCAGCGAAGTCTCCTCGGGAATGGTGCGCGTCCAGAGATAGGCAATTTCCCGCAACTTTCCTCTGGTATTGAGAACCGAAATACCGATCTTCGCTGCAAAATCATCGCCCGATTTCTGAATCTTGCCTTTGTGATCCGCCGTATCGCTATCATCAATCGTATTGCTGACCCGCCAGCGCCATGAGATATGCTGATACTCAGCCGCAGATATGAGACCGTGCTGCCCTCGCGCCTGTTCGAGGACATCCTTTCCAAATCCTCTGGGCGGTCTGTCACAACGCTTGATCCAATCCTGACTGCGATCAACCGACAACGCCGTGCCATTCTTTGTCGGCACCTGCCAGAAAAGTGCCGCCGCATGATCACTGTGAATCGCAAACACCCCATCGCGATGTTGCCCCGTAACATTCTCGCCGCAATCGTCCCAATCGCGCCGAAGCCAATCGCTCCCCATATCCACGGCAACGCGATCCTGTGCTTGCACAACACACGGAAAAACAAAAAAGCCTATCAAAAAAATACTAATGCGAATCATAGCAACCTTTTGTTTAAATATTACGTGATGTGTGACTTCAAATCCGCCACATAGTAATACCGATAAACAGGTATAAGAAAAGCCTGCCCCTGCATGATTTTGAGCAGGGGGCAAAACCACTGGATTGCGGCTTTAAGCATGCCGCAATGACGGCTATAGAATCCTTGTTTCGCTGACTGCTGACCACTGATTGCTTGTTTTCTTGACCATTATTCTAAAGTCACACATGACGTGGTCTATTGTTTCAGTGTGAATCAAATTCACACCTGTAGCGAAAACACCACACGCAAGCGCGGTTTTAATGGGAATTTTATTCAGTATAGGACAAATGCAATTTTCATACCAACAAAAAAGCGCGACGGGAAAAAACCCGCCGCGCTTATGTGTTTAAATGATAAATTGGACTGCGAACGGGACGGCACGGGGGCCGTCCCCTACAACATCGGACAGAGATGCTCTACATCTCTGATGACTCTTCACTGTGATGTTCAGACTTCTCTTTCATCTCGGACTTCTCCTCCGCCTCAGACTCTTTCTTCATCTGATCGCGGTCTCCACCGCGGCGACCGCGAAACCAACCGCGACCTCTGAACCGGGGACCATCTCCATCTCTGAAACCCGGACCACGGCCTCTAAAACCAGGCCCACCACGGCCCCTGAAACCCGGTCCACCGCGACCTCTAAAACCAGGTCCACCACGCCCCTTGAAACCCGGTCCGCCGCGACCGTCTCGTCGCATCTCACCGAACTTCTCCTTTTGCTCATCCGTCAGCAAACTCTTGATATCCATACTATGCTGAATCTCGCGCGCCATAATTTTTCCCTGCGCCGCCGTCACCGCATCGACCTTAGCCTGAATATCAGAAGATGAAGGATTATCCTCCTTGCGAATCTCACCCAAATCGATCCGCGCCTTCTGGTGTGCCGCGCGCAAATCGACCATCGCCTTTTGATGTGCAGAACGCAGATCAGACATCTTCTCCTTCTGCTCATCCGTCAGTTCCAGCGCCGCCATACCGCGCATACCGCGGCGTTTGCCCCTCTGAGCTTCTGCATGTTTCACAAAAGCGACACTTCCAATAATGCCAAGAACAAAAACACCGATAACTGCGTAGATAATTTTGCGTTTCATGATACCAACTCCTCATAGTTAAACAGCAGATTTTCAACATGCTGTCTGTGGTAAAAATCGAACAACCCCCGGATGTGTTCAGGCCGGCATCTGTTCACAACGCGAAAGTCGCGGGTTATTGTCCTCTGCGGGAACCGGGTGGACGGTCTCCCGGGGGACCTCTGCGGCCGCCACCTCGGCCGCGAAATCCTTGACGTTTGTTTCTTTCCTCAAATTTTGCAAACTGCTCAGGCGTGAGAATCGTCTTCAACTTCTCGCGCAATTTTTGCTCCTGCGACCGCATATCTTCGCCAATTTGGCGGCGCATCGTATCGATCTCGCGCCGGTGTTCCTGAAATGCAGTCCGCACAGCGCTCTTTTGCTCATCCGACAAATCGAGATCACGACTCATGCGATCAATCATGCGGTTGTAGTCATAAGGACGTCCACGATCCCCAAATGGACCGGGTGAGCGTAAAAACTTGCGCTCGACAATCGTACCACACACCAACCCCAGGGCAAAAATACCCATAAACAAAAGAATGGCCTGTGTGCGAGGAGAAAAAGAAAACATGATAGTCCCTTTGTTTACTCGGGATAGATAACCAGGCTATCGGTTTGCACCTCCGACAGCACCATCTCAGTTTGCGAATCAAAATAATCCGACACCGTATTTGCCTCGGTATCTCCATTATCTATCAACACCATAAAAATAACAGCAGCGGCAGCAGCCAAAGGCACGAGGCGTTTGCCCGCCCAGACCAGGCTATTCCACAAACTCTCTTCTCGAATCTGTGCCTGAACGCCATCCCACAGCCCCGGCGAAGAATCCATCGGCCGCTGACTCAGGCGTCTCTGCACATGGCGAAGCAAATCGTATTCGGCGCGGAGATCGGCATCTTCTGCAATCCGCGCTTCAATCTCGCGCACATGCTCCGCAGACAAATTACCGTCAACATAGAGCAACAATTTATCGCGATCGGTCATATCTCCTCCCCTTGCCATTCGCGGTAAAGCGGCATCAGCAAATCCCGCAAACGCGCCCGTGCCCGCGAAAGCCTCGACTTAACAGTGCCGATGGAAACATCTAAAACATCGGCAATCTCTTCTTGAGAAAGATCTTCTATATCCTTGAGAACCACCACCGCGCGATGATCGGGCGACAGGTGATCCAGCACCTCTTGAATCTCCTCGCGCAAACCAATGCGCTCAATATCATTTTGCGGCTCATCCGTGCCCAAAAATCGATCCAGCGTCATATCACTCGCCTCCTGCATCCCCTCTAAAGAAATCCGATCGGGCCGCCGTTGCTCGCGCTGGGCAAACGTGAGACAAACATTGGTGGCAATGCGATACAAATACGTGTAAAAACTCGACCGCCCCTCAAACTTTCCCAGTGCTTTATACACCCTGACAAACGTCTCTTGCGCCGCATCCTTTGCCACCTCTGGATCGCCGAGAATTGAACACGTCAGACCGTAAATTCGATCTTCATAACGTTCAACCAGATGGCGAAAAGCCTGCACATCGCCCTTTTGGCATTGACGAATCAGATCTCGTTCATCAAAATCAGCCACTTTATCTTTTTCCTATAGTAGCCATCCGTTGCAGGCTCCGTCTATCCGTCTATCCGTTTCGCAGGATTAGACCACGAGAACAACACTCGCGTTCCCTATAAAACAAAAAAATGGACATCGCTCAAAGCAATGTCCATTTCCGGCATCACAGATGCTCACTCCGTAATAATATCGGCAAATGTCATACCCGAGGGAATCATGGGCAACACGTGCTCTTGATACGGCACAACCACATCGAGCAAATAGGGACCATTAGAAGAAATCATGCGATCGATAGCCGGCACGAGATCCGCCTTGCGTTCCGCCCGTTCAGCAGGCACGCGAAAACCCTTCGCTATCGTCACATAATCGGGGAAAATGGCGTGACTCGGCGGAATATTCATATCTTCATGCGCATGCGCTGCTTCCGGATCACCGATAAACGTATGCCCGCGATTGCTCTTGTAAAAACGATCCTCCCATTGCACCACCATACCCAGATGCTGATTGTTCAGAATCATCGTCTTGACGGGGATTTTCTCCGCATAAAGCGTCGCCAACTCCTGTACATTCATCGCAAAACTACCATCGCCATCAATATCGATAACCAGCGCATCGGGAAAAGCCAATTGCGCTCCCAGCGCAGCGGGCAAACCAAAACCCATCGCCCCCAAACCACCCGACGTGAGCCAACGGCGCGGCTCATCAAAAGGATAAAATTGCGCCGCCCACATCTGGTGTTGCCCCACCCCTGTGGATATAATGGCCTTCCCCTTTGTCATCTTATGAAGCATCTCAATCGCGTACTGGGGCAAAATGACATCTTCGACATCTTTGTATGTAAAGGGATGTTTTTCGCGCCACGTTTCAATCTCATCACACCAGACCTGATAATCGCCCGGCACAACAATACTGTTTAGCTCTTGCAGGGCATATTTAATATCGCTCACAATCGGCAAATGGGCGACCTTATTCTTATTAATCTCAGAAGGATCGATATCGATATGCACAATGCGACCGTGTTTGCAAAACTCTTCGAGCTTACCCGTCACCCGATCATCAAAACGCACGCCAAATGCCAGCAACAAATCCGCGTGATTGATGGCGTAATTGGCGTAAACCGACCCGTGCATCCCCAGCATTTGCAAAGACTGTGGATCAGTTTGCGGAAAAACACCCAGCCCCATCAGCGTCTGTGCCACGGGAATGCGTGTCTTTCGGGCAAACTCGCGGAGTTCTTCAGACGCCTCGGCAGTCACGATACCCCCACCGGCATAAATAAGCGGACGTTTGGATTCTAAAATCGCCTGGGCTACCTCTTGAATTTGCGCGCGGCTGGCGTGCAAATGGTTGGGCGTATAGCTGCGAATGGAAACCGTCTCTGGAAAATCGGGCACACAAGCACTTTGCTGCACATTCTTGGGAATATCGATCAGCACAGGACCTGGGCGTCCAGAAGAGGCAATGTAAAACGCCTCCTTGACAACGCGGGGAATATCTTCAATGCGATCCACGAGATAATTGTGCTTGGTAATCTGCCGCGTGACCTCAATAATCGGAGTTTCCTGAAATGCATCACGGCCAATAACAGCAGTGGGAACCTGACCCGTGATAGCAACGAGCGGCACAGAGTCCATTTTGGCATCTGCCAAGCCCGTGACCAGGTTGGTAGCACCCGGTCCAGAAGTTGCCATACACACGCCAACTTTGCCCGAAGCTTTGGCATATCCCTCAGCTGCAAAAATTTCGCCCTGTTCGTGCCGGCACAACACAACCTGGATATTGGAACGCGTGAGGGACTGGTGCATCTCCATACTGGCCCCTCCGGGATAGCCAAACAGAACTTCGACCCCCTCGCGGATGAGACATTCAACCAGAATATCGGCGCCACTCATTTCGCCAGAGGTGGAGCCAGATGCCGGGGTCTGGGGTTTGCTCGCCATTGCAACAATCTCCTTTGTGAAACAAAAAAACCGCCATTGCATTGTAGCGATGACGGGACAAGATGTTTCTGCGATACAATCCCACCATCACATAGGTACAAGTACTACAACACGGCCTACAACAGCCGTTGTAATTGTAATGCGGGATGTGGTAATATGATATGTCATAACTTTACACTCTTTTCCAATGGGAAAGAGAAGATACAGGCTTAGTCCAATTCTGTCAAGAAAACTCGCTTCTTATACCTCTTATCCATCCTTCTCACCCATCATATTAATGCGGTCTCGAAGCTCGGCAGCGCGTTCAAACTCCTCGTTGTCAATCGCCTCGAGCAATTCTTTTTGCAGGCGTTCAGATTCCGTGAGAGGGCGCTGTTGGTCGAGCTCGTTGAGCAATTCGTTCAGAGACTCGACAGAGCGTTTTTTTTCAATACCAAATTCTTCTGCATCTACTTCTTCCAGATTCTCGATCTTGTCGAGCACATCTCGAATAATTTGGATACCCTTCGTAAAATCGTTCTCTTGTGAAGCAATCATCACGCGCGCAATCGCGTGGATTCGCAAAACATAAGGCCACCATTTTTCGAGATTGAGACGATCTTTCTCCGCGGCAGCGTATTGATTGACAAAACGGAACAGTTCCATATTGCGCTGTGTATCGCGAATAACGCGGTCATAGTCTCGTATCTGGAGCAAAAAAACATATCGCTCGTAGAGCAGTCGGCTCTCATCAAACAGCTCGCGACAGTGCTTCTTTTCCAGTGAAAAGCCATCGGATGTACCGTGTTCTTCAATAAAATGATGAAGCCTATCGGTAAAATGATCCAGAGCAAACGCACTATTGTGTGGTTTGCGTCCATCGGGACGCCCGTCGAGTTCCATCTGTAGAATGCCTTGAAATGGACCTTGATCTATGCGTACCTGAATTTTTTCAACGCCCTTGGACGAGAAAATTTTGCGAATGCTGTTTTTGGGATCATAGGGCCAGTGCTTCAGCAAAGGGCCAATATCTTCAGTCATGGCAAGTTCTCCTGATATGTGGGAGAGACATCCCTTGAACTGCTGGCGTCGGAAGAATACCCGAACCTATCGCGTTATAGGTTTCAATCTAATTGCATTTGACTGCAGACGCAAGTATCATGTGAAGTGGGAAGTGAGAAGTGGGAAGTGAGAAGACCACCCAACCACTCTCACGTCTCACCTGCCTTTAAAACGGGCGAGGCATGCCTCGCCCCTACATCTTGTATCTCACCTGTACAGGAGAAACAAATGGGAACAGAAAAAATTACAGGAACAATCGCTGAGTTCTTTAAGTTTAATGCCCAAAACACAGATTGGCGCACAGAAACAACAGGTGGTGTGACGACATTTGTGACAATGGCTTATATCGTAGCCGTAAACCCGGGCATCTTATCCGACGCATTGGGCAAAGATTTATTTCCCGAACTATTATTCGCAACGTGTGCTTCAGCAGCCATCGCAACAATACTGATGGGACTTCTGGCAAATTATCCCTTTGCCCTGGCACCCGGCATGGGCCTCAACGCGTTTTTTACCTACACAATTGTCCTGGGCATGGGCGTACATTGGAAATTGGCCCTGGGCGTGGTCCTCGCCTCCGGACTCTTATTTTTATTATTAACCGTATTGCGGGTGCGCGAGGCAATTATCACGGCAGTGCCCCAACCCCTCAAACTCGCCGTCGCAGCGGGCATTGGACTATTTATTGCGTTTATCGGATTAAAAAATGCGGGTTTTATTGTCGATAATCAGGCCACATTGGTCAGCCTGGGCAATGTGTACACAGGATCTGTAGGACTGGCATTGATAGGACTTTTGGGCACGGCCATCATGCTGTCGCGCGGCATCCGCAGTGCGATCTTACTCGGCGTGATCGGCGTCACCTTATTGTCTATGATCTTCGGGCTTACACCGTGGCCAACAGGCGTCATAAGCCTGCCTGTTTGGCCCACCCATCTCTTTGGAGAAGCCATCTATCACCTGCCCCTCGCATTTCACACCGCAGTCATTGAACTCGTCTTCGCTTTTCTCTTTGTCGATCTATTCGACACCATGGGCACACTGGTGGGATTATCCGAACGCGTGGGATTCCTGGACAAGCGAGGGCGATTGCCGCGCGCCAACAAAGCACTGCTATCAGACTCTATTGGAACCGTATTCGGCAGTGTATTGGGCACATCGACAGTGACCACCTATATCGAAAGTGCCGCGGGCATATCATCGGGCGCGCGCACGGGCTTTGCCAACCTGGTAACCGGCGGACTATTCATCTGCGCCTTATTCCTCACACCTCTTGTCCAGGCCATTCCGTCCTTTGCCACAGCGCCCGCGCTCATCGTCGTAGGCGTCATGATGATGGCCCCGGCTGCGCGCATTGTCTGGGATGATATGTCGGATGCCGTACCCGCTTTTTTAACGCTGATTGCGATTCCCTTAACATTCAGCATTGCCGACGGGCTGGCTTTCGGATTTATTGCCTATCCCATAATCAAGCGATTGAGCAAAAAAGGCTCTGAAGTACATCCGCTCATAGATGTACTGGCTATCATTTTTATCGCCAAATATATCTTTATGGCGTAAGACGTCTGGCTTCTGACCGCTGCATTTGTTCGTGACATTTGCATTTTTTTTCTCTATTATTTTAAAATCAAAACCTCTGGATCGCGGCTCAAGCATGCCCCTGCATGATTTAAGCAGGGGACCATGTCGCGATGACTACCAAAACCTTTTATTCGCGACCACCTTCAAGGAGGCGTTATGCGTGCATTATGTATCATCTGTCTCGTACTATGGAGCACTTGCCCGGTCGTAGCTCAGGATATGGGTAGTTTGACGGGCAAAGTGGAAGATGAGATGGGAGAAGCATTATTCGCTGCCAATGTCATAGCCAAAGGACCGGCCATTGAAGGCATACGAGGCGTAATCACCGATGACCAGGGAATCTATCGCATCGACCGCTTGCCGCCGGGCATTTACGAAATCACCATCAGTTATATCGGCTATGAAACCCTGGTTGCATCGGCCATAGAAATCCGCGCTGGCGAAAGTACAACGCGAAATTTCGAGTTGACCGCCGTAGCCCTCATCGGTCAACAAGTCGTCGTCTCGGCATCGCGCAAACAGGAAAAAGCCCTGGACGCGCCCGCTTCAATAGCAACGATCGAAGCATCCGAAATCAGAGATCGGGGCGTCCTGTCACCGACTGAGCATATCAAAGCCCTGCCCGGCGTTGACTTTTCCAAAACGGGCATCTCACAAAGCAACGTAGTGGTTCGTGGATTCAACAATGTATTTTCCGGCGCATTGCTCACACTCGTTGACAACCGCATTGCCCGCGTCCCTTCCCTGCGTTTCAATGCCTTTGACATGATCCCCGTTACCGGTGACGACATTGAGCGCATTGAAGTGGTGTTGGGACCCGGATCCGCGCTTTACGGTCCCAACACCTCCAGTGGCGTGATGCACATTATCACCCGCTCGCCATTTGGATCGGAAGGCAATACAATTTCCATATCTGGCGGCCAGCGCAGTGTGCGAAGATTATCACTGCGGCACGCCAGCAGCCTCAACGACAAGATCGGGATCAAAATTTCGGGTGTGCATAGTTCAGCCCATGACTGGGAGTATATCGACCCCCTGGAAGTGGAAGCGCGCGGTTTTAATCCACGCGATTACAACTCAAAAAAGACATTGGGAGAACTGAGACTCGATTTTCGACCAACAGATGACCTGACAATCATAGGCTCAACGGGCTATACAAAAACAAGCGGTATTGAATTGACGGGTTTGGGCGCGGGCCAGGCAAAAGACTGGACCTATAATTTTTATCAAGGCCGCCTGCTCTATCGCGAGTGGTTTGCACAAATTTTCTACAACACGAGTAATGCAGGTCAAACGAGAATGATCGCACCCAACGATCTGATTGTAGATAATTCACATTTGATGGTCATGCAATTGCAGCACAGTGCCAATTTGGGACAAAAACAACACTTTGCTTATGGTGCTGATGTGCTGCAAACCCGACCCGTGACAGGGGGCACAATAAACGGCATACATGAAGACATTGATAACATCAATGAATACGGGATCTATTTGCAAAGTGAAACCAGCCTGAGCGATCAAATCGAGCTGGTATTGGCCGGGCGCATCGACAAACACAGTCATATTGAAGACCCGTTTTTCTCACCCCGCGCAGCGCTGGTCATTAAACCCAGACCGCTCAACACCCTGCGATTGACGTATAACCGCGCATTTAGCACGCCTTCGACCACCAACTTATTTTTGGACCGGATCGGCCTCCCCGATCCCTTTGGGTTCGGGGCATTGCAACCGTCATTGGGATTTAATCCAGCAATTGACGTGCGCGCACAGGGCACCGCCGGTACCGGATTCACATTTCGCAGAGACGACAATGGCCTCCCCATGTATCGAACGCCCTTTGCGCCCATAGCGGGCTTGTCAAAAGATCACTACTTCTCTCTGCACAGTCCCCAGGGTACCAATTTGATGTGGGGCGCTGCCAGAGAAATAATAATGGGTATCCTTTTGGCGGAACTGGAACCTCTCGCAACAGGACTTTTCGTCGATCGGCTTGGGCTACCACAAGATCAAGCGGCTGCGGTAGCCGCACAACTGGTCGGAGACTTTCCCGGGATTATTCCAGAACAACTGCAGGGCTTGCAAAATACGGCCGGCACACTGAATACAGCAACGGCGAGCTTTGATCCCGAGCCCAGCCTCGCCAATGCCGTGGCAGACATAAACAAAATCGAATCGACCATCTCAGAAACCTTTGAAGTGGGATACAAAGGCGTCATCAATAACAAACTCATTCTGGCAGCCGATGTCTATCTAAGCAGAAAAAGAAATTTCACCAGCCCGTTGCGGATTGTAACACCCAGTGTATTTCTCGCAGCCGGTCCCCTGAACGAGGCTCTGGAAAACGGAATTACCGAGAACTTAAAAGACCCCGCCAATGCAAGTCTCGCAATCGCCATCGGTCTTTTAGATCAGCTCAACCTGCCGGATTTGGGCCTGGTTGGCAATGGCAATGGAACGGGCATAGACGAATTGACGCAGTTATTTGTATCCAACGCCGCGGGGATCCCCTTTGGCACCATATCTGCCGAACAGGCATCAGACCCCACTGCGGTAATGGTCGCATATCGCAATTTTGGTCGCATAACACTCTACGGTGCCGACCTATCTTTTGCGTATTACCCAAACGAAATGTGGACTTTTACCGGCAATTACTCCTATGTCAGCGATGACTTTTTCCCCAATTTAGACAACATCGGCGACATTGCCCTCAATGCACCCAAACACAAATTTAACATCGGAATTGATTGTCAACTGCCCAATACACCACTTACTATTAGTGGAAAATTGAGCCATCGCGGTGGTTTTCCCATGCGATCGGGTGTATATGTGGGCGATGTAGATGCTTATACTGTTTTGGACCTGAATGCCGCATATCAGTTGCCACTCTCAAATGATCAATTCAAGATCACATGGAATGTGGAAGTCAGCAACGTGTTAAACCAGGAATATCGATCATTTATCGGTGCGCCATTTATTGGACGCCTGATCTTAACTGGCCTGAATATTCGGTTCTAAAGCTATCTCTCTCCCATCTAAAAAATCCGGACCATTGCGGTAAGGAGAGTGTGATGCGCGTATTGTACATCCTTGCTTTCGTACTGTGGAATGCTTACCCGGTCGTAGCTCAGGATTTCGGCAGCTTGACGGGCAAAGTGGAAACCGAGGACGGAGAAGCATTATTCGCGACCAATATCGTAGTCAAAGGACCGGTCATTAAAGGTACCCGGGGTACAATCACCAACGACCAGGGAAACTATCGCATCGACAACTTGCCACCGGGTACTTACGAAATCACCATCAGTTATATCGGATATGAAACCATCGTCGCAACCGGCGTAGAAATCCGCCCCGGTGAAAGTATGACGCGAAATTTCAAGTTGACCGCTGTAGCCCTCATTGGTCAGCAAGTCGTCGTCTCGGCATCCCGCAAACAAGAAAAAGCTCTGGACGCACCCGCTTCAATTTCAATAGTCGATGCATCTGAAATTAAAAATCGAGAAGTCTTGACAATGAGTGAATATGTCAAGACCCTGCCCGGCGTTGACTATGCTCAAACGGGCATATCGCAAGGCAGCATGGTCGTTCGCGGATTCAACAAGGTATTTTCTGGCGCCTTACTCACACTCGTTGACAACCGCATTGCCCGCATCCCATCCCTGCGCCTCAACGCCTATGATTTGATCCCCCTGACCAGTGATGACATTGAGCGCATTGAAATCGTTCTGGGACCCGGGTCTGCGCTTTACGGTCCCAACAGCGCCAATGGTGTGATGCACATTATCACCCGCTCGCCATTTGGATCGGAAGGCAATACAATTTCCATATCTGGCGGCCAGCGCAGTGTGCGAAAATTATCACTGCGGCACGCCAGCAGCCTCAACAACAAAATCGGAATCAAAATCTCAGGTGGATATGTTGCAACCCATGACTGGGAGTACATCGATCCCCTGGAAGTGGAATCGCGCGGTTTTAATCCACGCGATTATAGCACAGAAAGGACAAGTGGGGAATTCAGGCTCGATTTTCGACCAACAGATGACCTGACACTGATAGGATCGGTGGGCTATTCAAAAATGAGCGGTCTTCAACAGACGGATTTGGGCGCAGGCCAGGCGAAAGACTGGACCTATAATTTTTATCAAGGACGTCTGCTGTATCGCGGGTGGTTCGCACAAGTATTCTACAACACCAGTGATGCAGGTGACACAGAACTAATCACAGCCGGAGACCCAATTGTAGATAATTCGCATTTGATGGTCTTGCAATTGCAACACAATGCCAGTTTGGGACAGAAACAACACTTTGCTTATGGTACTGATGTACTGCTCACCCGGCCCAAAACACAGGGCACAGTACACGGCATGCATGAAGACAATGACGACATCGATGAATACGGAATCTACCTGCAAAGCGAAACCAACCTGAGCGATCAAATCGATCTGATATTGGCCGGGCGTATCGACAAACACAGCCATATTGGAGATCTGTTTTTTTCTCCCCGCGCAGCACTGGTCATCAAACCCACGCCGGAAAATACCCTGCGATTGACGTATAACCGCGCATTCAGCACGCCCTTAACCCCCGACTTGTTTGTAGATCGAGTCGGCGTTCCCGACATCTTTATGCTCGGCACAAGTTTCAGCCCGGTATTGGGATTTAGTCCAGCAATTGACCTTCGCGCACAGGGCACTGCCGGTACCGGATTCACATTTCGCAGAGACGACAATGGGCTACCCATGTTTCGGACGGCCTTTGCGCCCATAGCGGGATTGTCAAAAGATCACTACTTCTCTTTGCACGATCCCCAGGCCACCAATTTGATGTGGCGCGCTGCCAGAGAGGCAATACTGGACGGCTTTCTATCTGAACTGGAACCTCTCGCAACAGAGCTTATCGCAGGCGGACTTGGGCTACCACCAGATCAAGCGGTTGCACTGATCGAAAAACTCGTCGAGATCTTTCCTGGAACTATCCCAGAACAACTACCGGGCTTGCAAAATACGGCTGCGGCACTGAATGCAGAAACGCAGAAATTCGATCCCATACCCGACCTCGCCAATGCAGTGACAGACATAGAAAAACTCGGACCCACCATAACAGAAACCTTTGAATTGGGATACAAAGGCGTCATCAAAAACAAACTCATCCTGGCAGCCGACGTCTATCAAACCAGAATCAAAAATTTTATCAGCCCGTTGCGGATTGAAACGCCCAACGTATTTCTCGCACCCGGTCCCTTGAGCGAAGCCCTCACAGACGCGCTTACCGAGAACCTGAAAGACCCTGCCAATGCAAGCCTCGCAATTGCCCTTATTTTTTTAGATCAACTCAACGAGCCAGAGTTAGGTTTGGTTGGCAATGGCAATGGAACAGGCGTGGATGAATTGACGGAGTTATTCGTAGCCAACACAGC
The DNA here is from genome assembly GCA_022821275.1 of Candidatus Latescibacterota bacterium. Taxonomy (GTDB): domain Bacteria; phylum Latescibacterota; class UBA2968; order UBA2968; family UBA2968; genus VXRD01. The sequence continues at coordinate 21,361 of JAJEDY010000063.1, forward strand.
GCTGATCCCATTTGGTACCATAGTGCCCGAACAGGCAGCAGACCCCAATGCAGTGATAGTCGCACCTCGCAATTTTGGCAATATAACGCTCTACGGTGCCGACCTATCGTTTGCGTATTACCCAAACGAAATATGGGCTTTTACCGGCAATTACTCCTACGTCAGCAAGGACTTGTTCCCCAATTTAGACAACATCGGCGACATTGCCCTCAATGCACCCAAACACAAATTTAACATCGGTATCGATTGTCAACTGCCCAATACACCACTTACTATTAGTGGGAAATTGCGCTATCGCGGTGGTTTCCCCATGCAATCGGGTATATATGTCGGCAAGGTAGATTCTCATACTGTTCTGGATTTGAATCTCACCTATCAGCTACCGCTTTCTAATGACCGATTCACGACCGCCTTAAATTTGAACGCCAGCAATTTGCTAAACCAGGAATACCGATCTTATGTCGGTTCGCCATTTATCGGACGCCTGATTACGAGCAGCTTGCATGTTCGCTTCTAACACTTGCCATATTTCCACAAAAAAATCCGAATCGCAATGATTCGGATTTTTTTTTAACACAACTCTTATCACAATCTACCCGAGCGGCTGATACGGCCGGGATTCTGGATCGCGTTCGGGAAGCCCCAAACTATCCCAAAAAATTGTGTGTTCAAATGGCGCAAGGCGAAAATCCGGAATGGGAACGGGCGCACCGCCCAACTCAGCGGATTTATTTGCCAAAATCCCCGGCAAGCAGTATTCAATGGCGCGATACACATCAATCGGCGACGGCTTGCCAGCGAGAATAGACTGTGTAAAATGTCGGGCGAGTTTTAAGTCCGCACCGCCGTGCCCTGCAGAAGTATCATCGCCATGTGCGCCCAGACCAACAGGTAAAACCTCCCAACCACTGCGATGATCCGCCCCGCGAGAAAAACGGCGGGCGTATTTTTCATAGCTAAACCATTCGGCACCGCCCTCAACGCCAAAGAGGCGATATCGGTGTTCAGAAGGCCGGGCTGTATTCAGCGTAACCATAATTTTAATAAGCGCACCCTTCGCCGTTTCAAACACCGCGATCTGGCCGTCGGAACGCAAAGGCGCGTCGGCACTTCGGAATGGCGCGCTGCGACAAGAAACAGAAACACAGCGATCGTCAATCACTTCGAGCAATGGCCCCAGGTCATGCGTCAGATATTGAATAGGCGGTTGATCGGCGCGCCAGATCGGCATTGTATCCGCATAACCGGCTGCTCGCGCTCGAGTCGGTGTATGACGCGAACTATCCGGGCGAAAAAGCGTACCTGGCAAATGGTGAATATATTCACCTTCGGCAATGGAAATAGGACCAAAGCGATCTTCGGCAACCCACTTGCGGAAATAGCGAAAAAAATCCCAATAACAGGTATTTTCTCCCAGCATATAGGTTTTGCCCGTATATTCGACGGTCTGCCGCAAATTCATACACTCTTCCTGCGTATAAGCCCCCGGCACTTCCGAAAGCACATGACACCCCGCGTGCATCGCCTCACATCCGTGTTCCACCTGCAATTTCCCATTCGTGGCAACCACAACAGCATCGGGTTTGAGATCGAGCAAATCGTCAAACTCGGGCAAAATCTGAGCCGATGCACCAACCGATGCCAGATGTTGCTCGGCGCGTTCTCTCAAGCGAGGAAAGCGGTCACAAGCACCGATAACCTCAGCCTCTTCCAAAGCGAGAAAATTTCTGAAATGCGTAAAACCGCGACCGAGACCGAGAATACCAACTTTAAGTTTATCCATAACTCCCCCCCAATTAATCAGCTACAATGCGGATATCAACCTCAAATGCACTCACGGGATAATTAATACCCCAAATTTCGAGAACACTGGGATGAACTTCGCCAATAAGCCCGTAAACGCGCTCGCCTGCACGGACCTCGCCACTGCGACCGGGCAAAAATGTGGGATGCTCAATCGGCGCAATCGCGTATTCAAAATCAAAATAATAGGACAACACCTCGAGATAACTCTGAACACCGGACAAATTGGCCTCGTCACTCGCTTCGAGCGCGCAAAGATGAATATCCGTGCGCGTACCGTAATTTTCTCCCGGCGCGAGAACCCCCACCTCACCCACCTCAAAAATCCGATGCGGATACAGCGCGCGGCGGCTTGTGGCTTCGGTCTTGAGCAAACCGGGCAACAACGACCCTCGAATCGCACTGTAATTTTCGGACATAGGATTTGAAATCGAAATAATCTTTGCATCGGGATTATTCATATCCACAGTCTGTTCTTTTTGAGAACAGAGAATGGGCAAAAAGACCTCTTGAAATCCACTTCCAACCATGAGATTGCGAAATCGGTCAGCAAGATCCTCTTCTGGCGCGGCTTTGCCAACCGTAAAATCCCGCGGCATCTCGGGTTCAAAAGCCTCGTACCCCACACCGACCACAACATCTTCCACAACATCCACGGGATGCAAAATATCGTCGCGATAAGGTGCTGGACGCGCTTTTATACTTCTGTCTCGCACATCAATATCCCGATACCCCATTGCCGTGAGCGCAGTCTGAATCTGCCCCATCGAAATATGTGACCCAACCACCTTGTAAATCTCATCCAGATCGACCCGCAACGGCTCGGTCAGATCATAGGGACACGTCACAACCTGTCCCCTCGGTGTCTGATAGGGATACCGCACAGTCACGGGATAAATGCGGCCGCCCCGATCAGCCATATTGACCGCCATAATCGCCATAGACAAGAGAATAGCGTCGAGTTCAGGCCCCGTCGCTTCGCAAAACAAAAACGCATCCCCCGCTTCAACGCGCCCCAGACTCTGGCTATTAATCACAGGAGGCATAGAAAGAACCTCGCCGCGCGAATCGCGTATCAGGGGAAACTTATCCTTCTCCTCGAGAAGATGTGCATACATTCTGCCCGTGGGATGATCGGACAAAATCTGTCGCAAAGACATCTCAGACTCAAACTCCAGAGGAACAAAAGCAGTCTCATCGGGATCAACCGCATCGTATCGCACCGGATACACAATATCAGACGCATCGTAAATCCCAATCGCAACAACGCTGCGACCGCGTCCATATCCATCGGCGAGTTTTTCCTGCGCCTCGATAAGCGCGTCCAGTGCCGCCTCGTCAATCGCAATACCACCACATGCAAAAGCGGCAATAAAGGGACGGATATTTTGCAACGCGGGATCGACAATAACCTCCCGCTCCTGCGATACACCAGACCCATTAAAAAAAGAATACTCGGGCTGGACATTCTCCCGATGGCATTTGAGCAACCGCGCAAGCCCCTCTGCCGACCACAAATCGGGACGATTGGTATCCTTGAGTTGAATGCGAAGCGTATCGCCCTCATCAGCATCAATCTCAGCCTTAGCCGTTTCAAGAGCAACACTCAGACTCTCCGAAGAATAAGCCTGCCCTGCAAGACGTTCAAAATCTAATTTATTAACAGTAATCGTTGGCATCTTTTATTCCTAAGAAGCTGTTTTAAAAATGCATTATTTAAGCGAGTCTGTTGATTAAGAGGTAAATCATACCGATGTGAATAAAGGCTTCACTGCTGTCTGTTTGGGCTTCATAATCCTTTGATAATCGGCGAAAATTGAATAGCCAAG
>JAJEDY010000033.1 GCA_022821275.1 Candidatus Latescibacterota bacterium
TTGCTTGGCTATTCAATTTTCGCCGATTATCAAAGGATTATGAAGCCCAAACAGACAGCAGTGAAGCCTTTATTCACATCGGTATGATTTACCTCTTAATCAACAGACTCGCTTAAATAATGCATTTTTAAAACAGCTTCTAACGCAAAAGAAATGGCAAGACGGACTTCGTGCATCTTTTCAGTAGGCAGACGAGTGATGAAAGCACCGAGGTTGCTTTTGGAAATGGTCTGAAGGTTATCGAGATTAATTGCACAGGCTGTTTCTACTCCATCGTCAGGAGTCAATATGACCTCTGTAGGAATGCCTCGAATCGCTGTGGTAAGTGGTGCTACGGTAATAGATGTGAGGTAAGATATAGCAGAGGTGCGGGTGAGGATTAGTACAGGACGGCGTTTGTCTGGTTGCTTAAATGTGTACCAGTAAACATCTCCTTGGTTCATTGATCACCCCAAATTTGCTCTGTTTCCCAGACATCGAATTCACCTTCTGTTACTGGGTATTTTTTATATCCTTCACGATGTGTTTTTTCTAAAGCCGGTATGAGCGAATCTCTGAGTACCAATCTGAGTGAATTGCAAATAAATTCAGACCGGGTTGTACCGCGTTCTTTGATCGCGCGTTCAACTTCGGCCAATAGATCCTCGTCAATTTCCATTTGAATCGTTTTCATAAGTTCCCCACACTATAGAGGTTTTTGTACAGCGTATTGAAGTGCTTGTTGAACATCTTCAACTTCGAGATAAGGATAAGCTGCAAGAATTTCTTCTGTTGACATCCGATTTGCAACCAATTTGACTAAAAGAGAAACCGTTACGCGCATGCCGCGGATACACGCGCGTCCCCCCATGATTTTGGGATCAAAAGTTATGCGGTCGGATTTCATTTTCAGGTCCCTCTATACAGTGATCAGACATATTTAATCAATATCACAAATCTCGACCAGTTTTGCAATTTTAAACGTTGGGCGCCTAAAAAAGGAGTTGATAAATATGGCAAAAAAAAATGCTCTACATGTTTCAAGGCGCGAGAGATTCGAGGAAGCAGTTGATGCTGTGGTTTTTGGTGATACAGAGACACTTAAATCGCTGATCAGGAGAGAGCCTGATCTGATTCACATGCGATCGTCCAGAGCGCATAGAGCGATGTTGATCCACTATGTGGCGGCAAACGGCGTGGAAGATGAACGGCAGAGGACACCGGCTAATGCCGTTGATGTCGCAAATGTACTTATCGATGCTGGCGCAGAAATAGATGCCACGTTCCTGGATGGAGGATCGGGGACAACGCCTCTTGTTTCACTGGTGACCAGTTTTCATCCACATAAATCGGGCGTTGCCGCTGAGCTTGTGAGCGTATTCGTCAATGCGGGTGCCAGAGTAGATGGGTTAAAAGGAGATGGTGAACCGCTAAGGCTCGCGCTCAGCTTTGAGTATCCCGAGTCGGTTCAGGCTCTTCTCGGCTGCGGTGCAAAAATTATGAATGTCGAAATCGCCGCTGGTCTGGGGGAACTTGAATTGGTCGAGAAATTTATCGATGAGGGAGGCTTAGCCCGCAGAGAGTTGGAAGAGGCGTTCTGGTCCGCTTGTAAGTATGGACATACTGGGGTGGCGGAATGTCTTCTCAAATGCGGGTTGGATATAGACGCAACGGGTGGGGCAAATAATACGGGGTTGATGTTGGCATCACAACGCGGTCGGAGAGATGCGGTCGAGATGCTTCTGGATTATGGGGCTTCTGTTGAGCTGAAAAATGATTTTGGTGGTTCAGCACTTGGTTCAACGATGTATTTTCTGGCGAATCACCCCGTGATAGGTGCCGATTACGCGGGGGTGATCGAGTTGTTGCTCAATGCGGGGGCAGAGTTCAACTTTGCCGACAAAGCGACAGGCGATGATAAGGTGGATGATGTGCTTCGCAAACGCGGTGTAATTCCGCCTACGCGCCCGGACCCTTGACGAACATTCCAGGGGTTGCGCCTGTGTGGTCGTTATTTTTGAGGACGCGGATGCCGTTGACGAAGACGTCGCGGATGCCGATAGAGAGTTGGTGGGAGTCGTCGAATGTCGAGTGGTCGATGACGGTGTCGGGATCAAAGACGACGACGTCGGCCCAGCAGCCGGGCTGGAGACGCCCGCGGTCCCACAGTGAGAGGCGATTGGCGACCGAGGAGGTCATTTTGCGGATGGCTTCTTCGAGTGGCATGAGCTTTTCGTCGCGGACGTAGTGGCCGAGGACGCGGGGATAGGTGCCGTACGACCGGGGGTGGAGCGGCCCTTCGGTAGCAGCCCATTCTGGATCGACGCCGCCCGCGTCGGTGGAGACTTTGATCCAGGGAAGCTGGAGTTGGAGACGGACGTTGTCTTCAGACATGGTGTGGTAGATGGTGAAGATGCGCTGGTTTTCCGATAGCAGGAGGTCGATGGTGGCTTCTATCCAGTCCTGGCCGCGTATTTCGGCAATCTCAGAGAGGCGCTTGCCGATGTATTGCTGGTTTTCGGGTTTTTTGAATGCGACCGGTGCGATGTGGTCGGGACGGCGGGGTATCTCGCCCTGGCGGTTTCTGACTTCGGAGACGATTTTCGCGCGGGTGTCGGGGTCGCGCAGGTTGTCGAAGAATTTGCCGTCTGCGGCCACCCATGTGGGCAGGACGGTGGATAGGCCAGTGCCGCTGGCGGTGTAGGGATACATATCGGCGGTGATGTCGAGGCCCTCGGCGCGCACCTGGTTCACGCGCGCAATGACCTGGTGCATCTTGGGGTAGTTGCGCTCGGAGACGGCTTTGAGGTGGTAGATTTCGACCGGGAGGTTGGCGCGCTGTCCGATTTCGATGGCTTCGTCTAGGGCTTCGAGAAGTTTGTCGGCTTCGGACCGGATGTGGGTGATGTAGATGCCGCCAAATCTCGCCGCTGTCTTACAGATTTCGACGATTTCGTCTGTAGTGGTATATGTGTCTGGCGGGTAGATGAGGGCGTAGGAGGGACCGAAGGCGCCATCTTCCATGGATTCGGCCATGACGCGGTGCATGGTTTTCATTTCGTCGGGGGTTGGCTCGCCCATCCGCATGCCCATTGCGTGCGAGCGCAGGGTGCCCGCGCCGAGGAAGGAGCCGACGTTGGGAGAGACGCCAGCTTCGATCATGGCGTCGAGCCAGTTGCCGAAGCGGTGCCAGTTACGCGCGCGTTCCCGCCAGTTTTTGGGTAGGGATCGCGAGAGGGTATTGGAGCCTCCGACGGGTGCCGGGGTCCACGCTTCGCCCATGATTTCGGTCGTGATGCCCTGGGTGATTTTGGAGAGGCATCGCCCATCGCGCATGAGTGGGACGATGGAGTGGCTCTGTATGTCGATGAAGCCAGGGCAGACGATGTGACCGGACGCATCGACGATTTCGCCTATGCCGTCGTGGGGGATGGTCCCCGGCGGTTCGATGGTGGATATTTTACCGTTCTGTAGAGCGACATCGCCGTAGAAATAGGGGTTGCCAGTGCCGTCGATAATTTTACCTGAGTGTATAAGGGTTGTCATTGGCATGGGATTGCCTTTCGTTTTTTTATGTTAAAAATCTGCGCCGAAGTTCTGGACGAAGATGAGGAAGTCCGAGAAGGCGACGCGCAGATCGCCGTCGAGGTCAAAGGTGGGGTCGAAGCCAACGTCGCCTGCGGTTTTGCCAAAGGCAGAGGCAAAGGCGAGGAAGTCCGAGAAGCCTATTTCACCGTCGCCGTCAAAGTCTGAGGCTGCGGGGCCAGATACGAGTTCAGCGATAGAGAGGGTATAACCGATTGCTGTGCCAGATGTGGAAGTGATGGCGAGGCTTCTGGCGATATTACCGGATGTGTGAATGCGTTTGCTTTGTGTGGCTGAAATGGGGATGGGTGCAGCAAAGGGGTGATCTCCTTCGGCGATAAGTGTGACGAGGAGGTCGTTGTCACCCGTGGATTGAATGGTGAAGGCGAGACCGGATGTTTTGCCTAAAGCGAGATAGTCTATGCCCCAGTGGGTGGCGCGGCGCGTGAGGTTATTGGTGGGAATGGTGAGGGTTTCGCGTTTTGCCGGGGGCAGGTCAATGGCGCGATAGCCGAGGTCGCCCTCGCTGTCGAGGTACATGGCAGCAGCCCATTGCCCAAAGAGGTGATCGAAGCGTTCGGTCGCGTTGAGCGATTGAAGGAGATTGTCGATGCTCGCTATGCTGCTGTCTGGATCTGCGACGAGTTTGCGGAGTGCAGATTCACCATAGCGCTGGGCGAAGTACGTCATATAGAGATATGCCTGGTCAAAATCAAAGAACTGATCTTCCCAATAGGTGAGGTCTGTATTGGCTGCGAGCGAGAGAAAATTTTCGGTCGCGGCTGCTGTCGTGTCTTTGTATCCACAGGCGAGTTCGGCGTATTCCGAGCATCCTTCGTCGAGCCATTTGGCTTCGTCGGGATCGGCTTTCCAGTGGATCAGGTGCTGAAATTCGTGGGCGAGTGTGGCGCGTGCGAGGTTGCTGCCGATGTCGAGGGGGCGGGCGTCGATATAAATGATTTCGCGGGAGACGGGCGGGGCCTGGTTATCGGTGTCGATATAACCGACAAATGTGATGCCCGTAATTGGGCTGTCGAGTACGTCGAGCACCAGGATGAGTATGCGGGGATCGGCATCGACATCCGGAGGATCGCCAAAGAGGTTGGTGACAGTCTCGTAAATGCCGCGGTCGGGATGGCGTGCGGTGGATTTATCAAATGCAAGGGCAAGGGATTCTATGCCGGTTTGTGTCACGCGCGGGGTGTTCCACATGTCATCTTCTACAAAGATGTAACAGTGATTGCCCACATAGCGACAGGTTGTTGTGGTGTGATATTTTCCGCCGCCAACGAGTTGAAAACTGTATGCCGGTAGCGTGAGCGTGTCGCCAACGCGAAAAGGTGTGGAGAAGGGTATTTTGGTTGCGGAGCTATGGGATGGGGTATGGCGTGGAATCAGGTGGGTTCCACTCTGGGGGATGGGTTGGGCGTGTGCTGCGCTGTAAGAAAATGCAATGCAGCAGGTGATAAAAATAAGAATACAAAGCAAATCGCGTTTGGGCGTTGTTGGTGGAGACATTTTCAGAACCGGACCGAGAGTCGCACCTGTAAGTCCCCAGAGGTGTTGGGAGAGACAGTTGCGATGGGGCGGGTTTTGGAGGCGATGCTGGCGGCATTCAACGCGCTGGCAAAGCGGTTGAAGATGAGTGCGCCCACAAATAGAAAGCTGCGTGTGCGCGCCCAGGTGGCTTTGCTTCGCAGTTCTCGAAAGTGTTCGCGGGAAGCCCGCGTGTCCCACTCCCAAAAGTTTTCGGGTGTTTCTGACAGTGGATTGGCCGATGTGCCCTCGACGTATTGCAATCGGGCGTTGTAGTCATAGATGCTGTTATAACTGGATAGACGGTCGTAATGGGAGTTGGGTTTTTTGTCCGTGGTCGCGCCAGCGCGTGCCGTAGCATAGGCGCGGAAGGTGTTTTCTCTCGTGGTGTTGAGTTTTTGAAATGCAAATAATCCCGTCCAGAACATGCCTTCGGTAAATAGGAAAAATTTCGCGGATTTTCGCCCGCCCGCATACCGCTCGCCCAGGCCGGGCAAAAGAACCGATAAAAAGGCGGCTTTTTTCGGTGATTTAGCTCCTTGCGCGGATGCGGCAGGCGGCGCGAGTAAACAGATAATTGCGAATGCGATTAAAATTTGAGATGATGTTTTCATGGTGCTTAAAATCTCGTTTTCAATTCGACTGTGGACCGTCCCCGGCCATCAACAGGCGTGATGTCGATCCAAAAGCTCGGTCCGGTCTGTTTTTGTAGTGTACGCGTATAGACCGAGGCGTGTATGGCACTGGCAATATGGTTGAGTACGGTCAGGCCTGTGACGACAGACGCGCGTTTGAGGTATTTGTTGCTGTCGTTGCGACGGGTTTCATAGTCCAGCCTGCGTGACGATGGCACGTTCTTGTTATCGGTGGAAAAGTCAGCCGTCACATCGTCCCAGCCATAGACAAATTGGTGGTATTTGCCGATGAGTTCGTAATACTGTTGCGTGTCCTCGGTTTTGGAGGGCAGGGCGTGGGTTTCGTAATACGGCTCGGGCTGAATTTGGTTCCAGTCCCGCCAGGTGCTGTACCGCGCTTCCTGCCAATGCCGGTCGGCATACGCTCGAAATTCTTCCTTAATGTCATTGCCCTTGCCTCGCCATGAAACATAAGCGGTCCAGGTGAGGGCTTCTGCGCCCATAAATCCGACTGCGCGCATTTTGGCTCCGGCATATAATTCCCCCAAACCCGGTACAAGTAGAGAGAGAAAGAAGGCCGTTTTAGGCGATTTTTCCGCGGTGGCCTGTCCGCACATGAGTGCGAAAACGAGCGTGCAGAGTGTGAATTTTCGCATGGGGAAATTCCTCTATCTAAAAATTGCCCTTCCCAACATCTGTAACAAATCCAAATAATAACGTAAAATAAACTTTTAAGCCACTTCGTTCAAGTGGATCGCCGGACCGTTGCAAAGGCACATGGTCGAATCCGTAGGCCACGTCGATGCTGGCGCGTGTGGGAAAAAGATAAAACGAGGTGGCGTCGTAGCGCAGTTGCGTGCCCAGTTCGCGTTTCCAACCGCGTTTGAGTATCGCATCGTCGGATGTCCCATCCCAGGCGCGGGCGATTCCGGCAAAGAATGCGCCGTAGAGTTGGTCGGAGTAGATCGGGCCGGTTTGTCGATCGATGCGCGACCAGATGGGGAAGCGATAAGCCGACCGCAACATCAGGGCGCGGCGGCCTTCCAGACTGTAAAACGTATATCCTTTCATGCCGGGCAAGCCACCGAGAAAGAAGTCAAAGGTATCGTCAACTTCGCTGTCGATTAAGCCGCCAAAAAAGCGGAAACTCAGCGCACTGCGGCCGGGAGCAATCGGGATAAATTCATTCCAGTCGAGGGCGAGTTGATTGTAGAAATAGCGGTCATAGGTCTCGATAATTAGCGAGGTATTTTCCTCAAAGCCGCTGATGAACCAGTTGAAATAGCGATCGTAACGCAGTGCGAGACGGCGTCCGGATCGGGGATTGATTTCCGAGTCGCGCGAGCGACCTGTGGCATTGAGGCGATAGGTGAGGGCGAGATCAAATCCGTTGAGGGTGGTGGCGGCTACTATGTCGCGATTGAGGCCGTTGAACCGCGCTTGGTCCAGAACTGCGCCCGTACGATGATACACGAGTCGCGCGTCGATCGTACCGCCGCGTCTCATGGTGTATTTGCCGCCTATTTCAATGCCTGTCAGCGCAAAGGTGCGGCTGTAGATGCGGAAGTCTTCGTCGCGGCTGATTACATCTTCTTCAACGTGGCGCGATAGACGATAGGCTTCCAAAAAAAAGGAGGGTCGTTTTTTGCGGTATTCGTAAAGCGCGTATAAATCCATGTCCAGATCGTGGGCGAGCAGGCCACTGATGAAGAAGGTCTGCTTTCGCAAGACGTCGTCGGATCCCGCTATGGCGCCGAGTTTGAGTTTGCCGCTGTCGATTGCCAGACGCGGAAGTATGGTGGTGGATGAAAATTCATTTTTGTATGGGCGGCTCGCTATTGCGGGTTTGGGTGTTGTAGGCGCAAAGGGCTCAACGCGAAAGATGTTGGTCTCTACGGGTTCATTTAACGGCTGGGAAATAACGCGAATTTCGTAGGCGTTTTTGCCGTAGTGGGCATAGGCAATGCGGGTGCCATCTGGATGCACATGGGGTTGAAATGCTCCGCCGTACACGTGGGTGAGGCGGTCTATTGTGCCGCTGGATAGATTGGCGCGATACAGGTTGAAGATGCCGTCGTGGTCAGAGGCAAATACGAGGGATGATCCATCGGGTGTCCAGCACGGGTCGCGGTCGGTTTCGCGGGAGGCAATGCGCACTGTGTAATCGCCACCTGTTGCGGGAATGGTGGCGATGTCCCGCGAGGTGCCGATTCGGTAGAGTGAGAACGCGATTTGCGATCCATCGGGCGACCAGCGCGGGGTGGCGACCTGTGAGCCGTCGTCAAAGGATGTGAGATAGCGAATGGTATCTGCCGCGATGTCGAGAATGCAGAGGTTGGTGTTGCCCTCGCCATTTTTGACAAATGCGATTTGCGTTCCGTCTGGCGAATAGGCCGGATGGATGCCGCGTAAGCCGGTACTGAGGCGCGTTTCGCCCGGGAAGGTGGCACGCGCGAGGCCAATGGCGGTTTTGACATTTTGAAACAGGCTCGATTTCGCGGTTTCGGGGTCTATGGTGTAGAAATCCCATTGCCGCCCGCCGTATTTGTTGGGCTGGCTGTGGCGCGCGTAGAGGAAGTGGTCGCCATTGGTTGACCAGTCAAAGGCTGTGACCGCGCTGGGGGCGGCGAGTTCCACGCTGCTGTCGGCAAGGGTATAGGCCACCAAACTCGTGCGCCCGTAATCGCGCCCTTTATTGGAGAGGTAGGCGAGTTTTGTTCCGTCTGGCGACCAGCGGGGATGCAGGTTGAGGTAGCCATCTTCGCGAATGAGGTCGCCCTGTGCGGGATTGGTTTCGATCTGTGCGATTTGATCCGCATAGCGCTTTTTGAGCGATGCGACCCAGCGCGTGTGCAATTCGCTGGCAGAGATGCCCAGGGTTGCGCGGATTGCGCCGCCAAAATCCGTGCGCCACCAGACTTTCATCTGTCGGTACAATTCGGGGAGTTTGTCGCGCCCAAAGGTATCGACAATAAAGAGGGTGAGCGAATAGCCGTGGTCGTACACTTTTTCAAATCCGAGACCTGTTTTCGCGCCAAAGACGGACATTTCGTCGCGGGTGAGCAAGCTCTCATTGCGCATAGCCTGACGCAAGACCATATCGCGGTGCGAGTCCCAGCGGTCGTGTTGTGCGCCCGGTGCCATGTATTGCGCCGTGCCTTCGGCAAACCAGGGTGGGATGATGGTGGCGGGAATGGCGTATGCGGCAAGGACATTGGGATAGCCGGCGAGGATGTCGTCGCGTTTGCCTTCGCCCTGATATTGCAGGTAGTTGATGAAGATGGCGGGGATGCGCCGCGAGGATTTTCGGGCGATTTGGAGGGCGATGATGTGCGTCAATTCGTGCGTTATCACATTTGGGAGCCAATCTGTACTGCCGCGCAGTGCAAAGTCGAGGTTGGAGACCCAGATTTCGATGGTGTTTTGGTAATAATACGCCGCACCATTGGCGTAGTCTTCGGTGTCTTTGAGGATGATGCGGACTTTGCTGTCGGGTTCAAAATTGTAAAAGGACGCGACTGGTCCGTACGCGTCTTCGGCGATCTGAGCGGCACGCGGTGCCATTTTTTCCAGACCCTGATGGTAATAGATTTTGAAGTGTTCGGTTTCAATGACGCGCCAGTTCAATTCGGGATGATTGGCGTCAAATTGCGCGAGAGCCTGTGTGCTCAGAGTCAGGAGAATGAGAATTATTTGTGTGAGTTTGCGAGACATAGTATGAAATGTGAAGTGTGAAGTGTGAAGTGTGAAGTGTGAAAATGCACCAGCCTTTGGGTGGTTGGGCGGGGCTTTCTCACTTCTTACTTCTCACTTCTTACTTTATTATTGCGGCTTTGATAAATCGCACCTCTGTGCGCGTGCTGTTGCTGGCTTGCAGGCGACAAATATAGAGGCCGCTGGCATAATCGGCTACATCCCACGCGATTTCGTTGTCGGTATTGGGCATGGGATTGTCGTGTGTGAGATCGGCGATCTTTTCGCCGAGGGGGTTGTAAATGGTCATAATGATTTCGGCGGGTTCTAATAAAAAAAAGCGGATGCGCGCTCTGTCGCCATTGCGGATCGGGTTGGGATAGAGGTATGCTCGCGCCGCGGGTAAAAGCGAAGTGTCTGTTGGGGTTGCGATTTCGACAGGCTGCTGGAGCAATTTGCCCGCGTTGCTCGGCCCACCGCCGAGTTGCCCCCAGATAATTTTGTTGCCGGTATAAGATGGGTCAATTGTTTCCAGGTGGAAGAGGTGTATGCTGCCGTCGGCGGTATAGATAATGAGTTCCAGAGTGCCGTCGTTGTCAAGGTCGTCGATAAGTGGCGATGAGAGAATGGGACCGGGTACTAATAGGGGAAAGCCCGGTAGGGGATGTCCTTCGGCGCTCAGGCCGTAGAGGAGGCCACCGCGTGTACCCGCGAAAATATCGGGAGAGGCGTCGTTATTGATGTCGGCGAGAATGGGCGGGGCTTCAATAGGGCCGGCGTCGTCTTTTATCGGGAAGGCAAGTGCGCCTTCGGTTTGCAAGATGGTGTTGAAGCGATAGAGATAGAGTTTGCCGTTGCCGCCAAAGAGGACTTCGATAAATCCATCTTGGTCGAGGTCGGCGACAACGGGGGGTGAATGCGCGCCGTCAGGCACGGGGTCGCTCGCAAAGGCGAGGCCGTTGGCGTCGAGGATGGAGAGGATACCGTCTGATGTGACAATAGCTATATCATCATCGCCATCGCGGTCGAGGTCGCCTATTGCCGGGCCGCCGATGATGGGCGATGCGAATGTGGCGAGTGGATTGGATTGACCGGTGTCGTGAATGAGGTAGATCTGAGCGCTGCTGGTAATGGCGATGAGTTCATTGTCCGAATCACTGTCGATATTGCCCACGCCGAGCGATTGGATGGCGTCGCTCAGGACGATGTTGCCCGCGATTTCAGATAGAAAATTGCCCCATTCGATTTTCCCATCGCTCCATCCCCAGATATCGACAGGCGCAGTGGGGAATTTTGCAATGACGGGTGCTGAAGAGAGATATGCAGGAAGATTGATATCGACAGTTTCGTGGACTGTGTCACCGAGACGCCAGTGCGTTCGGGTTATTTCTCCGCGATGGTAGATGAATCCGAGTTCTTTCAGGTCACCGATTGCAGGGGTTATCGCAAATGAATCGTCTGTGCTGTGCTGTGTACCCGCGATTTTCCACGCGCCAGAACTGTGCAGGATTTCTTTGCTTCCATCTCCGTCGAGGTCGATGACGCGGGGTGCTCCTCGCGTGGGATTCAGGTCTGTAATCGGCCAGTTGTTCAGTTGGTTGGCAAAACGGATTGCTACTGCCATCACTTCGCCGGGCGGACTGAGTACTTCGATGGTTATGCCGCTTTCGTAGCCCAAATTGCTGCGGGTATTCGGTGAGGTGGCGGGCGCAAATAAGGTGCTGTTGCCCACGTAAAAGGCGTCTTCTGTCGCACCTTCGATACTGCTTAGTGAGATGATACCAGCTTGAATGGTGCGACTGGCAGATACATTGCCGATGTCCTGCAAGCCATCGGCTTCTTCGAGAGCAATGCCGCGGCGATATTGGGCGGGTGCAATTTTGTAATCGGGGTGGCTGTTGATGTGTTTTTCTGCGTCGCTGGCTCGAATAATCGCGTCGTCAATGTGATAGATGAGAATGCCCGAGCCGGGTATGAACGCATCGTAGTCGTCTGCGGAAAGCCAGACGTTATGAGGGGTGGAAAATTCGATTTGCGGTATGCGATTTTCAATATTGAGGCGCGAGAAGCGATTTTCGATCAGAAAGTATTCCGTGGCGCTGAGGGGTACGCGAATAGCCTGAGGGAGATCGGATGCGCTGCTGGCTATTTCTACTGTGTCGTTGTGAGTGATCACGAGGGGTTCCAGCCAGCCGAGTTGTATGCGCGACCAGGCTATCATGCGACTGGGCAAGAATCCGATCAAATTTGTGCTGGCAGGGTCATTTCTGAGGGGTTGGAGTCCCAGGCGCGCGGCGTCAATTTGATTGTTGGCACCCGTGTCCATCAAACTCCAGTCGCCAATTGCGGGCAGGTCGTTTTCAAAGTCCGAAAGACCGGGCAAGCCGAGTTGCGAGGCAAAGAATCGGGCGAGCGTACCATTGAGACCGCCCTGACCATTTGTGCTGATGGCTTCGGGCAATAGCATGCCCGATGTGATCTGAAAAGCACCGTTGTTGACGGAAATCACGCCGTCAGCAAACTCGATGAGGTCGCGTTGAAAAATAAAAGCCGAGGGTATGTCGTTGAGTTTTTGACCTGCTTCTCCGCCGAGTCCCGCGTGAAATACCGCAAAGGCGCGGTATTTTGAGAAATCTATATTTGCGCCATCTGCGGCATCTGCGGCGCGAATGCCATCTCGAAAGAGCCGCGTGACGCGTTCATTGATTTCGCGCCTCGTGCGTCCATTGCCGTATTCGATCAAGGGGATATCGAGGACGTAACTCGCGGTGAGGTCTTGTGGATAGACATCGTATTCAATGGTCAGTTGACCCTGGGATATGTCGCGGTAATAATTGGAAAGAGCTTGCAAGTGGGCTTCAAAATAGGCGCGGTCGTGGGGAGGCGCGTCAAAGGGATAGATGCGATCAGAACTTTCGGCGGTACTGAGATCGAATGTGCCGTTCCCACTGGTGGTTTCGTTGTCGGGATTTTCGGGAGGAAAAGAGACGCGCACGGCTAAGACGCGATAGGTATCCACAGCCATAATGGGCTGTATAAAAAGAGCTATTAGACACAGGAGGAATGCGCAGGGCAGAAGGGTCATGGTCAAGCGTGAGTTCAAATTCATAATGCGAGATCAGTGAGAATAGCTGATGCGATAGATTAGACCGGCCTGGTCGTCCGATACCAGCAGGGAACCGTCGGGCATGACGAGTACATCGACTGGCCTGCCCCAGTTTGATTCGCCCTGTAGCCAGCCTTCTGCAAACGGCTCGTAGCTGACCGCCCTATTGCCATTTAGCCGCACCAGGGTGACGCGGTAGCCGATCTTGCTGCTGCGATTCCAGGATCCGTGTTCGGCGATGAAGATCTGATTGTGGTACTCTTCGGGAAACATGTTGCCGGTGTAGAAGCGCATTCCAAGAGCCGCTACGTGCGGACCGAGGTTCTGGACCGGCGCGATGAATTCGCCGCAGCTACGCTGATCACCAAATACGGGATCGGCGATGCTGGCGCCGTGGCAGTAGGGATAGCCGAAGTGCTGTCCATCGGCGGTTATTCTGTTCAGTTCATCTGGTGGTACATCGTCGCCCATCCTGTCTCTTCCATTGTCTGTGAACCACAACTCACCCGTTTCTGGATGCCAATCGAAGCCGACGGTGTTGCGAATGCCCCGCGCTATGATTCTGAAGGTACCATTGGCGTCTAATTTTCCGATTGAGGCGTACGGATCGCCGCGATTGCAGATGTTGCACGGCGCGCCGACGGGTACGTACAGCAAACCGTCGGGTCCAAAGCGGATGAACTTCCAGCCGTGCGATCGATCCGTGGGGAAAGCGTCGTTGACGATTTCCGGTTGTGGCGGGTTGTCGAGTTGTGCTTCGATGTTTCGGTAGCGCAGGATGCGGTTGATTTCGGCTACGTACAGGTCGCCATTTTTGACGGCGACGCCGTTGGTATTATTCAGACCGCGGGCGAGGACGATAATCCGCTCTGCACTATGGTCGCCGTCTTCGTCGCGCAGTGCGTACACGCGACCGCTGGGGCGTGTGCCGACGAATAGGGTTCCGTTTGGGCTGAGGCTCATTGAACGCGCACCCGTTACCCCTTCGGCGTATATGCGAATGTGAAATCCTTCCGGTAGTTCAATTCGCGTCAGGCGTGGATCACTGGGGGGTGGTTGTGGTGTCGTTGGTGGAGTTGACGCTGCAAAGCTATCGACAAATAGCAGAAAATCGTCGAATGCAATCTCGCCATTGCCATCCAGATCGTATTTTGCATCGTACCGATCTTGACCGGCTCGAGAGCCGAACGCGGTGACAAATAGCAAGAAGTCGGGGAAATCGACAACACCATTGCCATCAAAATCCGAAGAAGAGGGGCTGCTATCTTGAGAAAAAAGAGACGAAAACAAGAGTGTGAGGTTCAGCAAACAGGCGGTACCGAGTGCGAGAAGGCGGGGTTTGGCATTGTATCTCAAGAGATTTAGCATTGTATTTCAATGGATGTCTTCATCGCAAAGAGAGTCAGTTTGCTGAACATAGAGGATTAAAATATAAATCCACCCGTGAAGCGGAACGTATTGCTGGCAGGCGTATCTTCCGTTGGTACAAAATACGAGATATCGAAATTTGCCCAGTTGTATTTCAAGCCAAGTCCAAAGGTGGGAAAGTTGCGTTTGCCATCTTTGTCATAGGAATAGCCACTGCGCAGGGCAAAAGCCGAATCTTCAGAAAGCTGGTACATCCATTCGGCACCTACACGGTAGTCCATATCGTCAAATTCGGTAAAACCATTGCCGCCCGGATTGGGTTTCCAGCCAAAGGTGTCGTCGTTCCAGCCTGAAATAAAGGAGAAGAAGCCATCCGCGGCGAGGGGTTTGTAAATATCTGTGGTGAGCATCAGGGAAGACGAGTTGTTTTTGATCACTTTGTATGCGATGCCAAAAACGAAACTCTGCGGTAGCGGATCTGCCTGGTCTGCATCGATAAAAGTCATGTTTGGACCAACATTGTGTAATACGCTGCCAAAGCTAAGCCGATCTGTGGCTGCCCACATGAGACCTATGTCTCCGGCAAAAGAGGCCGCGGTACCTTTGCCTTGCTCAATACCCGCTCCTGCGTCGGAGAGGTGTTCATAGATGAATTTAACTGTGATGCCCAGTGCCAGATTTTTGAAGAGATGCGTGCCATAAGATACGCCCAGAGCCATCCCGTAGCTCTTAAATGTACCTAAAAGGGTTCCTTCTTCATCAGTGCGTTGTTGTTCACCCAAAGAACTATAAATGAGGCTATATCCCAGATTTCCAATGTCACTAAACGGGTGCGTGTAAGCGCCGAATGACGAAAAGATGTCGCCAGCCAGCCGGGGAACGGGTTTGTAAAGGGTGGTGCTGAGACTGTGAATTTGTAATGAGGCCAGCGCGGCGGGGTTGTAGTACGTGGCATTGGCGTCATCGGCAATAGCGACATAAGCGTTGCCCATGCCCGCTGCACGAGCCGATGGTGCGAACAACAAAAAAGTGGCTGCGGCCTGGCTTTCTGGCGTTGCATAGGCTGGGGTGCTGAACAGGCCAATGCCAAGTGCAAACAGGGCGAGAAGACGGTGTTTCATCGGGATTCTCCTTTATAGAATTGGCCGGAAAACTCGCAAGATATGAAAAAACCCGGCCGTGAGCGCGTGTGAACGCGCCGCCAACCGGGGGCATTCTAACATCGCGCGCTAAAGCAGACACATCTCGGACATCGGGTAAGTAACCGATGGAATTTTATTGATGTAAAAAAACAGCGCTTTAGCGGTGATGCGATAGACAAATTTCCTGATTAATGGTAAGAGAAGATCAAAAAACCGCTTGTTTGAGACTCGCGTGTTGCCTATTTTTCAGACCACGAATTTTTCCGATGGAGGGAGAGAACCGTGATCGATCGGGACTTACTCGATATTTTGGCCTGTCCAGAGAATAAAACGCCCGTGAAATTGGCCGATCAACCGCTGATTGACACCATCAACAGCGCGATTGCAAAAGGCGAGGTTGAAAACCGGGGCGGACAAAAAGTTGAACAGCCAATTGATGGGGGTCTGGTGCGCGAAGATCGCGTCTTTTTATATCCCATTCAGGACTCAATTCCCATTATGTTGATCGACGAAGCCATCCCAATAAAAAATCTTACGTCTCAATAGTCCTTATTCCCGTTTCTGAAGTATTTTAAAACTTCAGCAAATACTTCCCATGTGTCAAGCCTTTTTTGATTGGTTTAGACGTTTTCCCATGCAGCGAGTTCCATATTTTTTTTTAAAAAATTTATGTACTATTGGTCGCCTGCGAGTCGTTTTGTGGCAGAATGTCTGGATCGCGCTCGTGTTTGGGGTTTTGGCATGTGGTGAGAGAGATGAGACGGCAAAATTAGATGTAGCGGCTTTGGATGGCGGGAACATAAGCTGGCGGACATGGAGCCAAAGAGATTCTGCCCGAGTCCTCGGGCGCCCCATTTTGCTATTTTTTTATACGCAGCGATCGGTTTGGTGCCGCGATCTGGCAGCGAGATGTTTTGAAAATTCAGAAATTGCGCGGGCGATTGACCGTCATATTCTACCGATATGGGTCGATGCTGATCTGCGACCCGATTTGTTCGAGCGTTTTGGCCTGGGCGGGGTTCCGTCTCTCTCTTTTTTAACGCCCGATGAACAATGGATCACGGGCAGCACCTATCTCGATCCCGAGGATATGATAGATCTGTTGCGGTGGGTGCAAATTTTGTACGACAATCCCGATAGACTCGTCAGGCTCGAGGTGCAGCGGGCAGAGTTGAAGCGGCGAGAAGAACTCAAAAAAAAGAAAGACCCACGTCCTCTTATCAATCCCAGTGTAGCGCTTTTGAACCGGGTACGCGACAGTTTGAAATCGGTGGTGAAAAGCGGTTTTGATCCAGGTCCCGAAGGTCTTCTCGCACTTGCAGAAGCGGGTGTTGATTCGCCTTTGATCAATTTTGCACACAGCGCACGTCGCGATACAGATGGCGTTTATATGTTGGGGGTATTAAAGCAGCGCGGGCCTGTGATTGATGCTGAAAAACACCTGGCGGTCAATGCCCAGTTATTGCGGGCGTTTGCTCGGGTAAATTTGTCTCGCGATCTGGCCGATGCGGTGCTCGAACAGTTTGCCGTATCTGGCGATGTTTTATTGGGAGCCGGGCTGGCGGGTTTTCGAGATCAGGCGGGAAATGTATTGCGAGATGCAGAGATTTATTCGGGCTGGAATGCACTGGCTGTTTCGGGTTTGTGTGCGGCGTTTCTCGAAACTCGAGAGGCGCGTTTTTTAGATGCTGGGCGACGAATTTTTGAAGCGGTTAAGACGCGATTTGTACAGGAGGATAGCCTGTTTGTTCACGCGCAATCTCTGATTACACCCCATTTTTTACTGGATCAGGTTTTAATCATTCGCGCTGCCCTCGATTTGTTCGAGGCTCAGGAACGCGAGACAGACTTGTTATTTGCGCAGGTGCATGCAGATCGGGTGATGATAGCTTTTGCCGATTCTTCGGGTGCTTTGAGAGACCGAATACCCGAGGCGGATGTCGCGTTATCGCCCGCTATTGATCGGTGGTTGCCTTCGGGAAATGGGGTGGCGGCGCAGGTTTTAATGCGGCTTTTTGTACATACGCAGATGCCGCGCTATCGAGATCGAGCCGAGGCGATTTTGACAGCTCTGGTTGGATCCAATATCGATCGCATTGGATATGCTGGCGCACTGAGTCGCGCATTGGCATTATTTGTGCGGGAAAGCGAAACGAATGGCGAATAATCGGTTGCTCATTGTCGGCGCATCGGGCTTTTTGGGGCACGTAATTTGCGATGTTTCCTGTGGTGATTGGGAGCGAGTACCTGCGTCGCGCAGTGGTCAAAAGGGTCATATCGTCGTAGATTTGACACGGTCCGATTTGGTACACGAGGTGGTGGCACAGGTACGCCCCCGGTGGGTGATCAATTCGGCAGCTATGACAAGCGTTGATGGATGCGAGCGAAATCCCGCGCTTGCGCGTGCGATACACGTCGATGGAACACGCAATCTGGTTCAAGCGTGTGAACGGGTTGGATGCGGCCTGGTGAACTTATCGACCAATTATGTGTTTGATGGAGAGAAAGGGTCTTATGTCGAGAGCGATGAAGCACATCCTGTGAATGTGTATGGGCAGACCAAGTTAGAAAGCGAAGTTATTCTTCTGAATGCGCTTTGCCCCGGTATTGTGGTGCGAACGGCGGTGTTGTACGGTTTTCGCCCGTCTTGTCGGCCCAATTTTGTGACCTGGGCCATTGCATCGCTGGCAGGACGCGAGGCAATTCGCGTGGTGATAGACGAGTGGGCAAATCCGACTTTTGTCGATGAACTCGCCGCATTTGTTTTGCAACTGTGCCGTACTGACTTCCGCGGTGTGGTGCATTTTGGGGGGGCGGATTTTTTGACGCGCTTTGAAATGGTCGAGCGGATTTGTGCTGTGATGGGGTTTGATTTTTCGCTGGTGTCTTCTATAACGTCCGCAGAATTTGGGCAACTCGCACAGCGTCCGTTGCGAGCGGGGTTGAAAACCGCACTGGCCGGGACATTATGTGATATTATACCTGCCTCTTTTGAGCATAATTTGAGGCAATTAAAGGGTTTTTTACCCGAGATCGCCAATACCTATGTCTGATAATACACTCCGCATTTCTCTGATTACGCCCACCTATAACGAGCGCGAGAATATTTCACTATTGGTTGAAGAAATATTCGACGTTCTGAAAGACTATCCCGACATCGATCTCGAGTTAATTGTGGTTGATGACAATTCGCCCGATGGCACGGGAGAGGTGGCCGAATCACTCGTGGGGCGCTATCCGGTGCAGGTGGTTCACCGCGCCGGGAAATTGGGATTGGGCAGTGCCGTGATGGCCGGGTTTGAGCGGGCAGAGCGGGATCTTTTGGGGGTGATTGATGCCGATTTGAGCCACGATCCCATCGTCTTGCCTCAGCTCATTTACGGGCTGCGGGATCACGATCTGGCTATTGGTAGCCGGTTTGATTCGGAGAGTCACGTCGAAAAATGGGCATGGTACCGCAGGTTTATTTCTCAATTGGGGGTATTTCTCGCGCGGCAATTAACCGGTGTGCAAGATCCGCTGGCGGGCTATTTTTTCTTGCATCGGCGCGTTATTAAAGATCTGGTATTGACTTCGCCGGGATATAAAATTCTGTTGGAGATTCTGGTCAAAGGGCATTATAAGTCTTTTATAGAGGTGCCCTTTGTGTTTCGCAACCGTCAATACAGCAGTAGCAAATTGAACTGGACTGAGTACTATTTGTTTATGAAGCAATTGTTGACATTCTATTTTTTTCGAAAAAAGGGTAACGCCTTGAGAAAATAAGTCTGGTATTTTGGCTTGACAGAGGCGCAATAGGCTTTTATGTTGAGCATTGATTTGTGCAATTTCTTTTGGAACTGGAGGCGTTTATGGCACAGCAGCACGAACTCAATACCCAGATATCTCTTCCGCTTTCCAAAGCGGTTGAGATCAGTTTTAATAGCGTTAAGATTCGATTTGGTCGATCTTTGATTACGGTGAGTGGTATTGTGCTTGCTATCGCTTTTTTGATGTCGATTTGGGCTGGCAATTCCATTATTGACGGTTTGATGGCTGCCAGCGATCCCAAGATCAACCTGATCTTGCAACAAAAGGGTGTTGAAATTGATCCCGACAGTGCCGCCGCAATGCAACAACGGTCGAAGGATGCATGGCTGGTGGTGTTGTCACTGCTCGTGTGTTTGGTGGGGATTGCCAATGCTATGCTGATGTCTGTTACAGAGCGGTTCCGCGAGATTGGCACCATGAAGTGTATGGGGGCATTGGACGGGTTTATTATTAAGCTGTTTATTCTCGAATCGACGTTTATGGGTACAGCGGGCACGGTTATTGGCGTGATCATTGGGTTTTTGCTGACTGCGCTGCTCAATATGTCGAGTTTTGGCACGGTGATTTTCGATCATCTTCCTATGGCTCAAATCCTTGAAGATGGTCTTAAAGCTGTTGTTATCGGTTCTGTTTTGTCGCTGGTTGGCGGTATTTTGCCAGCCTATCGCGCTGCCAAGATGGAGCCCGTTGATGCGATGTCGTTGGAAGTTTAAATCCGATTGTGAGGTGTTTTATGGCTGCCGAAGAAAAAACAGAAACAAATGCAGAGGCCGAAGAAGCGACAGTTGTACGCACGCAAGATGTGAAGAAGGTGTACATAATGGGCGAAGAGCAGATTCACGCGCTCAAAGGTGTGGATCTGGAAGTGACACAGGGCGAATATCTGTCCATCATGGGGCCTTCTGGTTCGGGGAAGAGTACTCTTTTCAATATGGTAGGTGGATTGGACAAGCCGACCGAGGGCAAGGTTTATATCGACGATGTAGATGTCGCCCAACTCGACGCTTATGAACTCGCGTGGTTGCGCTGCCGAAAGATCGGTTATATTTTTCAATCTTATAATTTGATTCCGGTGATGACAGCGCTTGAGAATGTGACCCTGCCGATGGTGTTTGCCGGACTGACGAGCGACGAGGCGCGCGACAAGGGCGTAGAATTGTTGACACAGGTCGGTCTGGGCGAGCGCGTGATGCACAAGCCTTTTGAGCTTTCAGGTGGACAGCAGCAGCGCGTGGCTGTTGCGCGGGCCTTTGCCAACGATCCAGCAATTATTCTGGCTGACGAGCCGACAGGGAATCTCGATTTGAATACGGGGCGGGAGATTATTGAGTTGTTGCGCCAGATGAACGAGGAGTCGGGCGTGACTGTGATTTCAGCGACGCACGATCACAAGATGCTGTCGGTATCCGACCGCGTGGTGTGGGTGCGCGATGGTCGCGTAGATCGCATTATTGATCGCGATGAGTTGAAGATTGAGGTGGGCACAATTGACGGTCATGAATAACTTCCTTCTTGACACTGTTTTAGAATTTGTTATCTTTGGCGCGTCTAATATATAAATCTCGTTTAAGGAATTTGATGTGATGAACGCTTTTGCAACCTACTTTTGGTATTTTTGGCGTCGATTTGACGGCCGATATTATTATTATCGCCGCCCGTCCAAGAGTGTGGTTTGTCCTGCGTTTTAAGTGTGATGTAAGTGAATGAAAGTACGAGGTCGTGGGCAAACTGCTCACGACCTTTTTTATTTTTTTAAAGGATTTTTTTAGTGATTCAACCCGATCTAAAAACTGTCGAGAAGTTGAGCGAAGGCTGTGGTCTCGTTCCCATTTCAAGAGAAATTCTCGCGGATACAGAGACACCCGTTTCGGCTTATTTGAAAATTCGCGCAAAGTCTTCTCATGCGTTTTTGTTTGAAAGCGTGGTGGGCGGCGAGCAGATTGGGCGGTATTCGTTTTTGGGCGTGGATCCGTTTTTGGTTTTTCGTTCGCGCGGAACAAAAATTTCGATTGAACATGCGACGACGGGTGAGTTGCGAATATTTGAGGGGGAGCCTGTTGAGGTATTGCGTGGGTTGTTAAAAAAATACCATTCGCAACATGTGGAAGGGTTTCCTCGATTTACGGGCGGTGCTGTGGGCTATGTGAGTTACGATGCCGTGCGTTTGATTGAGCGCATTCCCGAGACGGTTGAAGACGATCTCGATCTGGACGATATATTTTTTTCATTTTACGATTCGGTACTGGCGTTTGACAATGTGACGCACAAAGTGCATGTGATGGCCAATGTGCATACAGAGGGAAATTTGGGGGCAAATTACGAGGATGCAGTCAAACGGATCGATACACTGATTGAGGCACTGGCGCGACCGGCGGATACGCCTCTAATGCCGGGAACGAGTTCGTGTGAGGTGACTTCAAATACGAGCAAAGAAGCGTATATGGATGTGGTGGCGCGTTGCAGGGAGTACATCGTGGCAGGTGATATTTTTCAGGTGGTACCTTCGCAGCGCTTTGCAATGGATGTGACGGTAGATGCGCTGGATATTTATCGGGCGTTGCGGACGGTGAATCCGTCGCCATATATGTTTCACGTCGATTTAATAGATCATCAACTCGTGGGTGCGTCGCCAGAGTTGCTCGTCAGGGTAGAGGATGGGGTGGTGCAGGTGCGACCTATTGCGGGTACGCGGTGGCGCGGCAAAACAGAGGCAGAGGACCAGGTGCTGGCACAGGAGTTGTTAGCAGATGAAAAAGAATGCGCCGAGCATATTATGCTGGTGGACCTGGGGCGCAATGATGTGGGGCGCGTCTCCAGGTTTGATACGGTGCGCGTGACCGAGCAGATGACGATTGAACGCTATTCACATGTGATGCATATCGTTTCGAATGTGCGCGGCGAATTGCACGAGGATGTCGATGCGCTGGACGCGCTTTTTGCATGTTATCCGGCCGGTACAGTGTCGGGTGCGCCAAAAATTCGAGCAATGGAGATTATCGACGAGATGGAGCCAACGCGCCGCGGGCCTTATGCCGGTGCGGTGGGTTATATCGATTTTGCGGGCAATATGGATACGTGTATTGCCATTCGCACGCTGGTGATTAAGGATGGCAAAGCGTATGTGCAGGCGGGGGGGGGCGTGGTGTTCGATTCCGATCCGGAATACGAATATCAGGAGACCGTGAACAAAGCGCGGGCACTGTTTCGGGCGGTAGAAATGGCTGAAGGAGGAGAGTTGTTGTGATTCTCGTCATCGATAATTACGATTCCTTCACTTATAATCTCGTTCAATACCTCGGGGAACTGGGTGCGGATCTGGTGGTGTATCGCAATGATCAAATCTCACTTGAAGAGATTGATGATATGGAACCTGAGAAGATCGTGATTTCTCCCGGTCCATGCACGCCAAACGAAGCGGGGATTTCCGTGGCTTTGGTGAAGCATTTTGCCGGGAAAATCCCAATTTTAGGGGTTTGTCTGGGGCACCAGTCCATTGGGCAGGCGTTTGGTGGGAGAATTGTGGGCGCGCCGACAATTATGCACGGGAAGGTATCGGAGATTCACCATAGTAGGCAGTCTATTTTTAAGGGCCTGCCCGAGCCGTTTATTGCCACGCGCTATCACTCTTTGATAGTGGAGAGAGACAGCTTTCCCGATTGTCTGGAAATTACGGCAGAGACCGATGGTGGTGTGATTATGGGCTTGCGCCATCGAGATATGGCTGTAGATGGCGTGCAGTTTCACCCCGAATCGATTTTGACGGGTGAAGGCAAGAATTTGCTGCAAAATTTTCTCGATGGGTGATTTGTTAGCTGAGAAGTTGTTTTAAAACCAAAAGCAACCACCGATGAACACCGATGAACACCGATAAACACCGATAAAAGGCCCCTTCACACCCCAAATAAGCAACGTGGCAGGGCACGTAACAACAGGAAACTATAAATCCCACGAATTTTAAAACAGCTTCTGAGGAGATGAGTATGAACATACAAGAGGCGATTGCAAAAGTAATTGAAGGTGCAGATTTGAGTCGGGATGAGATGGCGGATGCGATGAATCAGATTATGTCGGGCGAGGCGACGGACGCGCAGATCGGCGCGTTTTTGATTGCGTTGCGCGTGAAGGGCGAGTGTGTTGATGAGATTGCCGGGGCCGCTTCTGTGATGCGCGAGAAGGCGACGCCGATTGTGACAAAGCACGATGTGATTGTCGATACCTGTGGCACGGGGGGCGATCATTCGGGCACGTTTAATATTTCGACGACAGCGGCATTTGTCGCGGCTGGGACGGGTTTATGTGTGGCAAAACACGGCAATCGCGCAGCGACGAGTCAAAGCGGTAGCGCGGATGTGCTGAGTGCATTGGGTGTGAATATTGAGGCATCGCCCGAGACGGTGAGCAGGTGTCTGGACGATGTGGGTATCGGGTTTTTATTCGCTATTTCATTGCACGGGGCGATGAAATACGCGATTGGGCCGCGTCGGGAAATTGGTGCGCGGACCATTTTCAATGCGCTGGGACCTCTGAGCAATCCGGCGGGTGCAACGCGGCAGGTGGTCGGTGTGTACAGCGCGGCATTGACCGAGACACTTGCAGGTGTTTTGGGGACTCTGGGGGCGGAACGCGCGTTTGTTGTTCACGGTTCGGATGGTTTGGATGAGATGACGTTGACGGGGCCGACGAAGGTGAGCGAATTGAGGAATGGATCGGTTTCGACGTATGACGTATCACCTGGAGACTTTGGGCTGGCGCAGGCTACGGCCGATGCGTTAAAAGGTGGAGATGCCGATTATAATGCGGAGATTACGCGGTCGATTCTGAATGGCGAAGAAGGCCCTCGGCGCGATATCGTGTTGTTGAATGCGGCGGCGGCGATTGTGGCGGGCGGTAAAGCGGGTGATCTGAACGAAGGCGTGCAGGTCGCCGCTGAAGTGATTGATTCGGGTAAGGCGTTGGAGAAGTTGGAGGGGTTGGTCGCGGCGAGTCGGGAATGATTGGAGTGACGTAAAATGTCTCTTTCGATAGGTGTTGCGGGTTTGCGATTTGGCATGTCATGGGCGCGGGTGTTTGATGCGTATGCCGAGACTGAGTTGGTAGCTATTTGTGACATCCAGCAGGAGAGACGGGACGAGGCAAAAGAGCAGTTGGGTGTCGATGCTTGTTATGCGGCTTTTGATGATCTGGTCGCTGATGAACGGATTGATGCGGTGGCTATTTTTACTCCCGCGCCGCTTCATGCAGAACATGTGATTCGAGCGATTCGGGCCGGGAAGCACGTTTTGTGTGCCGTGCCCGCTGCGCTGACAATGGATGAA
Organism: Candidatus Latescibacterota bacterium; assembly: GCA_022821275.1. Lineage (GTDB taxonomy): Bacteria > Latescibacterota > UBA2968 > UBA2968 > UBA2968 > VXRD01. Next base: position 24,170 of record JAJEDY010000033.1, read on the forward strand.
GCAAAGGCATTGGTCGAGGTCGTTTCAAATAGTGACCGCATTTATATGATGGCAGAGAATTGGGTCTATGAACCCAGTGTGGTGCGTGCGAGATCACTTTATGAAGCGCGGAAATTAGGGCGTATTTACTATGCCGAGGCCGAGTATATTCACGGTCTCAAAGCGTTGAGACGACATCCCGATGGACGATCTACCTGGCGGAATAGTTTACAGCCTCTTCTTTATCCAACACATGGAACGTCGCCGTATTTAAATATGACGGGCGACCGTCTGGTTGAGGTCATGGCTGTTTCGGCTTCAGGGAGAGATGAATTTTTAGAGGGTTATGAAGCGGACTGGGTGCAGACGGCTTTGTTCCGAACAGAAGAAGGCGCGGTGTTCAGGTTGACCAATTCGTTTCAGAATGTGCATGGAATGAGCCACTTTTTGAGCTTTTATGGCGATGAGGGTTCTTTTGAGACGGGGCGTTTTCGCGAAGCTCGAACGGTGTGTTATTATTCGGTGGGGAATAAGGAGCAGGTGACGCGCGAAGAATGCCACCACCCCGAGTTATCCCAGTTTTCGGACGCACTCGGCGCAGGGCATGGCAAAACGAGTATGCTCATTGTTCTGGATTTTGTACAGGCGGTTGCGAATGGATCGCCATCGCCGATAGATTTGATGCAGGCGCTGGATATGACCCTGCCCGGTATTGCGGGGTTGCAGGCAGTGCGCGAAAATGGATGGGTGTCTGTTCCCGATCCGCGGTCGTGGCTTTAGTTCTGTCTGAGGATGGTGGAACTTTATGGCCAGTAATATTCTCGACAAAATTGTGGCGTATAAACGCGAGTTTCTCGCCAGGTGTATGGCGCAGACGCCGTTTGAGGAGATGGCGCAGTTGGCAGAAGATGCGCCGGAATCGCTTTCGTTTTTTGATGGACTGATAGATGTGGATGATATTGCTGTGATCGCGGAGGTTAAAAAGGCGTCGCCGTCTAAGGGCGTGATCCGCGAGGATTTTGACGCAGTGGATATTGCGAAAATTTATGTAAAAAATGGGGCTTCGGCGCTTTCGGTTTTGACGGATGAGAAATTTTTTCAGGGTTCGGCAGATTATTTAACCCGGATTTCAACCGTTGTCGATCGGCCCATTTTGCGAAAGGATTTCACGATTGATCCCTATCAGATTTACGAAGCGCGCGCGATTGGGGCTTCGGCTGTGTTGTTGATTGTGTCGATTTTGACGCCTGGAGAATTGTCTTCATTTATAGCGACGAGCCGGGCATTGGGGCTGGATGCACTGGTGGAGGTGCATGAGAGAGAGGAACTGATGGTCGCGCTCGATGCGGGCGCGGAGATCGTGGGGATTAACAATCGGAATTTGAAAACTTTTGATACGTCTCTGGATACGACTTATGGGTTGATTGGTCATATTCCCGATGACGTGTTGACGGTGAGTGAGAGCGGTATTTATACGCGCGAGGATGTTGTCGCGCTTCGAGATGCGGGCGCAGATGCCGTGCTGGTGGGCGAAAGTTTGATGCGCGAATCGGATATTGCCGCCAAGTTGCAGGAGCTGATGGGATATGGTGCGAGCTAAAATTTGCGGTGTTACAAATCGGGATGATGCGCTGTGCGCGATTGATCATGGCGCAGATGCTCTGGGGTTTAATTTTTACGAGAAGAGTCTTCGCTATATCGCACCCGAGAAAGCCGGAGAAATTGTTTTTGATTTGCCGCCGTTTGTGACGCCCGTAGGGATATTCGTGAATGCATCGGAGCGAGAAATTGATATTGCCGTGAAGTTGGCGGGGTTGCGGGCGATTCAATTGCACGGGGATGAGCCTCCCGAAGCATGTCTGGGGCATGCGGTTCCGGTGATCCGCGCGCTTCGCGTGGGAAGAGGTTTTGATGTGCAGGCCCTGGGATCGTATCTGGTCAATACCTTCTTACTGGATACAGAGAAAGCGGGGGCTTACGGCGGTACGGGAGAGACATTTGACTGGACAAAGGCGATGGAAGCAAAAAGGTATGGGCGCATTATTCTTGCCGGTGGTTTAAATCCGGATAATGTTCGGGAGGCGATTGAGCAAGTTGGCCCCTATGCGGTGGATACGAGTAGTGGTGTGGAAGCCGAGCCAGGGAAGAAGGATCAAAAAAAAGTACGAGATTTTTTGGCGCGCGTAAAGGCGTAAATATGGAGATAAAAACGTGGATGTGTTAGACGATTTGGCATTTCGTGGCTATATTTTTCAGATGACAGATGAGGATAAACTCCGCAGGCGTTTGGCAGAGGGACGGATGACATTGTATTGCGGATTTGATCCCACTGCCGATAGTCTGCATGCGGGCAGCCTGGTTCCCATTATGGGATTGCGTCGGTTTCAAGATGCGGGGCACAAGCCCATTGCACTTGTGGGCGGGGGCACGGGGTTGATTGGCGATCCGAGTGGGAAAGCAGAAGAACGACAGTTGAATTCACTGGCCGTGGTACAGGCATATACAGAGCGTCAGCGCGCGCAATTGGAAAAGTATCTGGATTTTGAGACCGGGCACAATCAGGCTCTGATGGTGAGCAATTATACCTGGCTTTCAGAGTTGCGTACGATTGAATTTTTGCGCGATGTGGGCAAACACTTTTCAATGGGGTATATGCTGGGCAAAGAGTCGGTGTCGTCGCGTCTTTCAACCGGGATTTCATTTACCGAATTTAGTTATATGGTTTTGCAGGCGTATGACTTTATGGAGTTGAACAGAAAGTATGGCTGTGAGCTTCAGATCGGGGGTAGCGATCAGTGGGGCAATATTACGGCGGGTATAGAATTGTGTCGGCGCGTGCTCAATAAGACTGTCTATGGGTTGACTTTTCCGTTGCTGGAAAAGTCTGATGGGACGAAGTTTGGCAAGACCGAGACGGGAACGTTATGGCTCGATCCCGAGAAGACTTCACCCTATCAATTTTATCAGTTTTGGGTGAATGCAGCAGATCGCGATGTGGTGAAATTTTTAAAGTTGTTCACTTTTTTGAGCCGCGAACGTATAGTGGAATTGGAACGAGAGGTGGAGGCGCGGCCCGAGAAGCGCGAGGCGCAGCGCGTGCTGGCCGAAGAGGTGACGACTTTTATCCACGGTGCAGCCGCAAAGGATCGCGCCGTGCATATTTCCGAGGCGCTGTTTTACGGCAATTTGCAGGATTTGAACGAGCAGGAGATTGCGGAGGGGTTTAGCGATGTGCCGTCTTACGCGCTCAATGGTACCGATAAAATGGATTTGATCGATTTGCTCGTGGATGCGCAAATTTCATCGTCCAGGCGACAGGCGCGCGAAGATATCATGAATGGAGCCATTTATATCAATGGGCAACGCTGTACAGATATGGGCCATATTTTAGAGCCTTCTGAAAGACTGGCTAGAAAATATCTGGTGATGCGCCGCGGCAAACGCCGCTACTTTCTGGTGCGGTGGTCGGTGTGACTGGGCAGGCGCATGTAGATTTTTCACTAACTACTTAACCCTAAAGGAAGGATTTTTTTATGAAAGCACCCTGGATTACCTACCGTCCGGAACTCAAGGTACTCGATTGTACGATCCGCGATGGTGGTTTGATGAATGACCATCATTTTGATGATGATTTTGTAAAAGCCGTGTATGAAACATGTGTCGCGGCGGGTGTTGACTATATGGAAATTGGGTACCGAAACTCCAAGGAGATGTTTCCCAAAAGAGATTTTGGTGCGTTCCGCCACAGCGATGAGGAGGATATTCGCAAAATTACCGGGGATCACGATCCCGAAGAGACGGGGATGAAACTCGCAATTATGGCCGATGCAGGCAAGAGCGATTGGGCCGAAGATATTTTGCCAGCGAGCGAGAGCGTGGTCGATATGGTGCGCGTGGCGTGTTATGTCGAGCAGATTCCAGAGACTGTCGAAATGTTGCTCGATGCCCACGAGAAGGGGTATGAAACGAGTTGTAATATTATGGCGATTTCGACGGTGCAAGATGTCGAGATTGATCAGGCATTAGAAGTGTTGATGGAAACCCCCGTGGGCACGATTTGCGTTGTGGATAGTTTCGGTGCGCTGTATCGCGAGCAGGTCGATATGCTCGTGCGAAAATACATGGAGGTGACCAAGGGTTCGGGCAAGGAGGTGGGTATTCACGCGCACAATAATCAGCAACTGGCATTTGCCAATACTATTGAGGCCATTATTCTGGGGGCCAATCGGGTCGATGCCACAGTGGATGGATTGGGGCGCGGTGCGGGCAATTGTCCCATGGAATTGTTGCTCGGTTTTTTGCGGAATCCCAAGTTTAAGATCCGTCCCGTCTATAAGTTGCTGGAAGAGCATTTTGTCAAGTTGCGCAGCGAAATGATGTGGGGACCTCTGGTACCCTATAACATCACGGGCCAGCACAACCAGCATCCCCGCGAGGCAATGGCATTGCTCGATGGTGATGACCGCGAGCAGTATCTGGCATTTTACGACAGCGTAGTTGGTGATATTTGAGAGGATATAAAATATGGCTATGAACGCGATTGATTTGCCCGATGCGCGCGGGCATTTTGGGCCTTATGGCGGGCAGTATGTGCCCGAGACGCTTATGGCGCTGTTGGAAGATCTGGAGGCGGCTTATGGGAAGGCAAAGTGCGACCCAGAGTTCTGGGCTGAATTGGATCGATATTTGCGCGATTATGTCGGACGGCCCACGCCGCTTTATTTTGCCGAGCGGTTGACAGAAGAACTCGGCGGTCCTAAAATTTATCTCAAGCGCGAAGACCTCGCCCATACGGGGGCGCATAAAATCAATCATGCCATGGGACAGATTTTGCTCGCCAACCGGATGGGCAAGACGCGGATTATTGCCGAGACAGGTGCCGGACAACACGGCGTGGCAACGGCAACTGTGGCGGCGATGTTTGGTCTCAAGTGCGAAATTTACATGGGTGTTGAAGATATGGAACGGCAAGCGCTCAATGTGTTTCGCATGCGGCTTTTGGGTGCGAAAGTTACGGGTGTCCATTCGGGTAGCAAAACACTGAAGGATGCGATTAATGAGGCCATCCGCGACTGGGTGACCAATGTGGAGGATACGTTTTACATTTTTGGTTCGGTTTTGGGACCGCATCCGTATCCGATGATTGTGCGGGATTTTCAGCGGGTTATTGGCGTTGAAGCCCGTGCTCAAATTTTGGAGAGAGAGGGTCGATTGCCCGATGTGCTCGTCGCCTGTGTGGGTGGGGGAAGCAATTCTATCGGGTTGTTTCACGCTTTTTTGGATGATGCCGATGTGCAGATGATCGGTGTGGAGGCCGGTGGACACGGTATTGCGTCTGGCGAGCACGCCGCGCGGTTTAATGGCGGCGATTTGGGGGTTTTGCACGGTGCGCGCATTTATGTGTTGCAAAATGATGATGGACAGATCGCATTGACGCATTCGGTATCGGCGGGTCTCGATTATTCGGGCGTGGGGCCAGAGCATTGTTATTTGCGAGATATGGCGCGTACGGCTTATACGTATGCGACGGATGAGGAAGCTCTCAGTGCCTTTGAGTTGCTCAGTCATACCGAAGGGATTATTCCCGCTTTGGAGAGTTCACACGCTATTGCCCATGTTTGCAAGTTGGCACCCGAGATGAGTCGAGATCAGATTGTGGTTGTCAATTTATCGGGACGGGGTGACAAAGATGTGCAACAGGCGGCGCGGTTTATAGAAGGAGTGAGATGACGCGGATTGGACGGCGGTTTGATGACTTGAGAAAAGCGGGTAGGGCGGGCTTTGTCGCCTATATTGCGGCGGGTGATCCGGACTTAAATACCACGTACCAGATGGTGTTGGAATTGGATCGGCGAGGTGTGGATGTTCTGGAATTGGGTGTGCCTTTTTCAGATCCTCTGGCCGATGGTCCCGTGATTCAGGAGGCATCACAACGCGCTTTGGCTGCTGGTGCCACGCTCGAGGGCGTGTTGTCTATGGTTGCAGATGTGCGGACTGAGACCGAAATCCCCATTGTGCTGTTTACGTATTACAATCCGATTCATCGCTACGGTGTGGATTGCTTTGTAAAACGCGCTGCAGATGTGGGGGTCGATGGTGTTCTGATGCTGGATTTGCCTCCGGAAGAGGGCGGTGATTATATAGCGCAAATGAATGAGCACGGGCTGGATACGATTTTTCTGGTGACGCCTACTACGCGCGATGATCGGATGAAACTGATTGCGTCCCATACCAGGGGATTTGTCTATTATGTGTCGCGCACCGGAGTGACGGGAGAGCGCGATTCTCTGGCAGATGAGATTCAAAGCAAGGTATCTGCGATATGCCAGTACACAGATATGCCCATTGCCGTTGGGTTTGGTATTTCAACGCCCGAGCATGTGTCGGAAATTGCGCGATATGCCGATGCGGTTGTGGTTGGCAGCGCGATTGTGCGTCGCATTGGTGAGTTCCAATGCGATGCTGATCTGGTTGCAAAGGTGGGGGCTTTTGTCGGGTCTTTGATCGGCCCTTTGAGAGAGGGTGTGTAGGTTATGGAGAAGGATCTGGATTTCTGGCGCGAGAAAATCGATGCTTTGGATGATCAGATTCTCGAGTTGCTCAATGAACGTGCCCGGTGTGCCTTGTCTGTGGGAAAAATTAAGAGCACCGAGGGTTTGCCCTTTCATGTCCCTGAACGAGAAACCCTGATTCTCAACCGCATTCGCGAATTGAATGGCGGGCCTTTGAGTCACGAAGCAGCGCAACGCATTTTTAGACAGATTATCGATGAGTCATTGCGGTTGGAAGAAGATCAAGCAGAGTCAGAGTCTTAAAAAAGGTGTTATTATGAGTTTCAAACGGATTCAGCCCATTCCCAGTGCAGAAGAAATCCAGGATGTTTTGCCACTGCCCGATGATTTGAAGGCTAAGAAGGAAGAACGCGATGCCGAGATTCGGGCTATTTTTGAGCGCAAGAGCGATAAGTTTTTGTTGGTTATTGGTCCTTGCTCGGCTCACAATGTCGATGCGGTGTGTGAATATGTGAATCGCCTATCGCGGCTTCAAGAGCAGGTGAAGGACAAGTTGGTGCTCGTGCCGCGGATTTATACCAATAAGCCGCGCACGACTGGCGAAGGGTATAAGGGCATGGCCCATCAGCCCGATCCCGAGGGTATGCCCGATATGGTTGTAGGGATTAAGACCATTCGACAGATGCAGATTCGCGCTTTTCGCGAGTCGCATTTGACGGCTGCCGATGAGATGCTCTATCCTTCGAATTTGCCTTATGTGGAGGATTTGCTGAGTTATATTGCCGTGGGGGCGCGGTCTGTTGAAAATCAGAATCATCGCCTGACTATTAGCGGTGTCGATGTGCCTGCGGGCATGAAAAACCCGACGGGTGGCGATCTGGATGTGATGTTCAATGCCATTTATGCAGCGCAAATGCCACATGTGTTTTTTCACAATGGATGGGAAGTCAGTACGTCGGGTAATTCGTTGACGCATGCGGTGTTGCGCGGGATGTCGTATAATGGGCGGAGCGTACCCAATTATCACTACGAAGATTTGATGCATGTTGCCGAGCAATATCAGGCGCGCAAGTTGAGCAATCCGACGATTATTGTGGATACCAATCACAATAATTCAGATAAAATGTTTTCCGAACAGCCGCGCATTGGTCTGGAGGTGATGCGCAGCCGCCGCCATTCCCCGCTTCTTCACAATGTGGTGCGCGGGTTGATGGTGGAGAGCTATCTGGAGGAGGGCGCGCAAAAACCCGAAGAGGGGATATTTGGGAAGTCGATTACCGATCCGTGTCTGGGATGGGAAGATACGGAAGTGTTTGTGAAGGACCTGGCAGGTCTGGTTTAGTATTTTATGTCGTATCAGGTTATTTGTATGAACGATCCTCCATTTGCAGATGCCGCGATTGCCATTGTGGGTGTGGGGTTGATTGGTGGGTCGCTGGGGCTGGCGTTTAAGCGATTGGGTATTGGGCGCGAGATTATTGGTATTAGTCGCGCGGAGACCCTGCGAGAAGCCCGTGCGCTCGATGTGATCGATCGCGGTTATGAATACGACGCGATGGACAGTGGCGTAAAACGGTCAGATCTGGTATTTTTGTGTTCGCCCATTGTGCGTATTCTGGAGCAGTTGCCCGCGGTCGTGCAAGCGGCCTCGCCGGGTTGTGTTATTACAGATGTGGGCAGTACAAAGGGCGCGATTGTCGCATGTGCAGAACGGGTTGCGCGTGAAGGTGTGCATTTTGTGGGCGGGCACCCCATGGCGGGGTCGGAAAAGAGCGGCGTGGGGGCTGCCGATCCCTTTTTGTTTGAAAACGCGCTTTATGTGCTTACGCCCGCAAGCGGTGTTCCCGATCAAATTGTGGATGTGCTCGCAGCACTGGTGCAATGCATTGGTGCGCGTTCTATGCGTATGGAAGCCGAGACGCATGATCGGGTCGCTGCAACGGTGAGTCATTTGCCGCAGATGATGGCTACTACTCTCGTGGGATTGGTGGGCAGGCTCAATGAGGCCGATGGTCTTCCCCTGCAAATGGCAGCGGGAGGGTTCCGCGATTTGACGCGTATTGCCTCCAGTCCGTTTGCGATGTGGCGGGATATTTGTCAGACGAATGCCGGTCCTATTCGAGAGATGATCGATGCGTATCTCGACGCGCTTGTAGCGATACGAGATAAGGTGGATCGGGAAGCGTTATCAGAAGATTTTGACTATGCCAATCGCATTCGCGGGGAGATTCCCAGAGATTCCAAGGGTTTTTTGCATCCGCTTCACGAAATTTTGCTGGTGGTAGAAGACAAACCCGGTGTGATTGCCGATGTTGCTTCCCGGCTGTCTGCCGAAGGAATTAATATTGACGATATTGAAGTGCTGAAGGTGCGCGAAGGCGAAGGAGGGACGATTCGGATGGGGTTTGGACAGCAGGAGGAAGCCGATCGGTCTGTCGATATTTTGCGAGATGCGGGTTATCAAGTGCGGTTGCGTTAGAGGGGTAAGTATGTATGAGGTAAAAGAAGCACGTGGACTTATTGGGGAATGCGATGTACCGGGGGATCCCGAGACCACACTGTATTTGCTCGGCGCTGCGGCGATGTTATCGCAGTCGGATTTGACCCTTCACTGCGTGGGCGACGATTGGAAGACCCGACGCGCGTTGGATTTGTTGCGGCGGTTGAATGCACAATTGGATATTCAGGTGACGCGATCAAAGTCTGAGGTGACGCGTACGGTTAAAGTTCAGGGATCTGAATTGCGGCGTACGCGCATAGGGGGTGAGCAGACGGATCTTTTTATTCGTGAAGTGCCTTTTCTCGCTGTGATGGGTACACAGGCTGCAGGCGAGATGGTTATTCGGGATGGAGAGGGTTTGCGTCAGGGAGAGGTTGACCGCCTATCATTGACGATTCAGAATTTGCGTCAAATGGGGGCCAAGGTAGGCGAAATGCCCGATGGTCTGGTGGTGCAGGGGCCTGTGCGCCTTGAAGGTATAGAGGTCGATGCCGGCGGCGATGCCCGCACGGGGTTGACCTTTGCACTGGCGGGATTGATAGCCGAGGGCGAAACTCAGGTGTCGAATACAGGTGATATGTGCCGCGATTTCGCCGCGTTATTCGATTGTTTATCTACTGTTGTTCAACCAAAAGAGGTGAAAGTATGAAGATACTTTTTAAGCTCGCGTTATTTGCGATTTTGATGATTCTGGGCGGTGTGGCATTTATACGCTATACATACAACTGCTCGTGGAAGGAAAGTTTTGATATTGCCGATGAGTTTGTGAATGATTTGCTGGATGGCAATCGAAGGTCTTGATGAATATTCGCGCAACAAGCCAGGTGCTGGGCGTTATAGGCGACCCGGTGGCTCATTCGTTTTCTCCCGATATGCACAATGCCGCAATCGCCGCATTAGATGTAGATTATTGTTATGTGGCTTTTCACGTGTTGCCCGACCGCGTGGGCGAGGCGATGAAGGGGTTGCGCGGGCTGAATATTCGCGGGTTAAATGTGACGATTCCGCACAAGCTGGCGGTGATGGAACACATGGACCGCATTTCAGAAGAAGCACTGGCTGTGGGTGCGGTTAATACCATTTCGCGCGAAGGCGATGAGTTGGTCGGATATAATACAGATGTCTATGGCGTCTTGACGGCATTGCGCGATATTGCGGGGATTGTGACATTTCCCGCGCATTGTGTGGTGCTCGGCGCAGGTGGGGCTGCTCGTGCTGTGACGTATGCGCTGGGAACGCAAGACGGGGTGCAGCGGGTGACGATTTTGAATCGCACGGTTGAACGCGCTGAGGATCTGGCGGTAGATATGGAAAATATAACGGGTACCAAAATGGATGTGGGAGCACTGGATGCAGATACGCAATGCAGGGCGTTTGCCGATGCGGGCGTGGTTGTGAATACCACTTCGCTGGGGATGTATCCAGAGGTGAATGTCTCGCCCCTTGCCGATGTGCGCGCTGTCCATCCGGATTTGGTGCTTTACGATACGGTGTTCAATCCGCTGGAAACGCAGTTGATGCGCGCGTTTCAATCGGTTGGAGTGCCGGCTTTTGGAGGGCTGGATATGCTGGTCTTTCAAGGGGCGCGGTCTTTTGCGATCTGGACGGGTGTTGAGCCACCGACTGATGTGATGAAAAATGTCGTTGTCAAACGGGTCGGCACAAAAAATGAGAGGTGAGGACAGGCATAGCCCTAAAACGCCTGAGGGTATCGCACGCGATGTGTTGCTCGAACCAGAAGCCAAGCGCGCTTTTGTGCGGCAGATGTTTGACGGGATTGCCCGCAGATACGATTTGCTCAACCACCTGTTGAGCCTTGGCATTGATATTTTGTGGCGAAAAAAGACTGTTGATCGATTGCAACCCGAGCCGCAGTGGCGAATTTTGGACCTGGCTACGGGCACGGGCGATTTGGGATTTGAATGCGGCAAGCGCGCTGGCGATATTCAGGTGATCGGTGTCGATCCTTCAATGCCGATGTTGCGCGAGGGCGCGAAAAAAAATGCATCGCGAGCAAATCCGGTCGCGTTTCTGTGTGGCGATGGGGAGTGTCTTCCCTTTGGTGAGGGGACATTTGACGGCGTGACAATCGGATTTGGCATTCGCAATGTGGCCGAGTTGGAAGCGGCCCTGAGCGAGATGTGCCGCGTGCTCAAGGTGGGTGGGCGCGTGGCAGTGCTGGAGTTTTCAAGGCCGCAAACCCCTGTGTTTCGCGGCCTTTACAATTTTTATTTTCAGCGTATTTTGCCTCGTATTGGACACATGGTCTCTCGGGATCCGAATGCCTACCACTATTTGTACGAATCTGTGATGCGTTTTCCCGAAGGTGCCGATTTTTGCAGGCGGTTGACCGACGCGGGGTTTGTCGATATACAAGTGGTTCGGTTGAGCTTTGGGATTGCGACCATTTATCAGGCGTCGAAATCGTAACCATGTCTTTGACACTTATACAAATCGTGTTAATTCTCGCTCCCATTTTACTGGGCGCGTCTATTGTGGCGTATTGGCGGCTGCGGCGCCATGTGTCCAATGCACAGGAGCCTGTGGTGGTTTTTTTGCAGAAGCGATGGGATGTGTTTTTGATTGTGACGGGGGGCATTGTGCTGTTTCGGGGGGCTGCGATCTCAGATGGTGTGGGATTTGTGCCGCAATTGTTCGGTTTTTTACTTTCTCTCGAATTTTTTTATATCGCGTATGCTACCATTCGCGTAACTATGAGTGCGCGCGGATTGCTGATGGGCATGCGCTACATGCCCTGGCAGCGTTTTTCGAGATATGTGTGGCGCACAGAGCGCGATTTGGAACTTATTTCTCAACGAAAAAGCTATCGGTTTCGCGTGCCCGCGCAGGTGAAGGCCGATGTACAGAAAATTTTGGATTTGGATATTTTGAAATAGGGAGAGTTGGGATAGAGGTCCTTGAGATAGTGGAGGTATTTTGTGGTCAATCCTTTTGTCGAAGAAATTGTATTGCAGGTGTCAAAAGCAACTGATATGTCGTGTGGCGATGTGAGGGCGCTGATCGAAACGCCGCCAAAACCCGAGATGGGCGATTATGCTTTGCCGTGTTTTACGTTGGCCAAAATTTTTCGCAAAGCTCCCCATCTGATTGCCGAAGAATTATCTGCACAAATTGTGACGGGTGAGCGAATTTCCGAGGTGCGTCCCACAGGCCCCTATCTCAATTTTTTTGTGCCAAAGACCAATTTGGTTGGCGAAACACTCTCGGCGATTCTCGAGCAGGGTGTGGATTACGGGCGTGGAGATCGCGGTGCTGGAAAGACGGTTGTGATCGATTTTTCGCATCCCAATATTGCCAAGCCATTTGGCATTCACCATCTGCGGTCAACGGTGATAGGCAATGCCCTGCGAAATATTTATCGCGCATTGGGCTACGAAGTGGTTGGGGTAAATCACCTGGGCGACTGGGGGTCTCAGTTTGCGAAATTGATTCTGGCGTGGAATTACTGGGGTGAGGGCGAATTGACGGTGGATATTACCATTCAGAAGTTGCTGGAACTCTATGTTCGCATTAACGAGGAGATTGAAGACAATCCCGAACTCGAACAAGAAGCCCGCGATTGGTTTCGCCGCCTCGAAGAAGGCGATGAAGAGGCCGTGCGGATGTGGCAGGTGTGCGTGGATGTAAGTTTTAAGGAGTTTGATCGCGTTTACGATATGCTGGGCATTGGGTTTGAGTCGATTGCCGGCGAGAGTTTTTATCAGGATAAGATGCCCGCGACTCTGGATCGATTGGGGTCGAAGGGGTTGCTGACCGAGAGTGAAGGCGCGACCATTGTGGATTTGGAAAAATGGGATATGCCGCCTTTTATCGCATTGCGAAGCGACGATGCGACATTGTATGGTACGCGCGATTTGGCCGCGCTGGAGTATCGGTGGGAAACATATCGCTTTGAAAAATTGCTCTATGTAGTGGATGTGGCGCAGTCGCTGTATTTTCGCCAGTTGTTTCAGGTGTTGGAATTGATGGAATACGACTGGCGAGAAAAATGCGCGCATGTGCAATTCGGACGGCTGCGATTCAAAGATGGCAGTGGGGCTTCAACGCGCAGGGGCAATGTGGTTTTTTTAGAGGATGTTTTGAATCGCGCGATTGAATTGACGCGAAAGATTATTGCCGATAAGAATCCCGATTTGCCCAATGGTGATCAGATTGCACGAGATGTGGGCATTGGCGCGATTATTTTTGCGGATCTGGATTCCAAACGCACGCGCGATATTGTGTTTGATTGGGACGAGGTTTTAAATTTCAACGGCGAAACTGGTCCCTATCTGCAATATACGCACGCGCGATATTGCAGTGTGTTGCGGCGTTATGACGGCACTTTGCCGCCGCGGGATATCGACTTCGCGTTGTTAAATGAACCAGAAGCCATTGAGGTCGTCAAATGTCTTGCGCGATTTCCAGGGCAACTTCAAAAGGCTGCGGATGAATATGAACCCTCTATCGTGACAACGCTTATGATTGAGTTGTGTACGGTTGCCAATCGGTTTTACAATGCCCATCAGGTTGTTTCTGAACAAGCGGATTTGACGGCTGCCCGCGTTGCGCTGGTCTATGCGATTAAGACGGTGCTGGCATCGGGCCTGATTTTGCTGGGGATGAAAGCGCCAGAACAGATGTGATACCGTATCGTGGAAGAACACTGTGTTTGATCTACCTGATAAACCCATATTTCTCACCGGTTTTATGGCTACTGGGAAGACCAGAGTTGGGCGCATTTTGGCCGGGTGGTTGAAGCGGACCTTTGTCGATACGGATGAATTGCTGGTCGATGCTGCTGGGAAAACAATTCCCGAGATTTTTGAACAAGACGGTGAAACCGCGTTTCGCCAGTTGGAACACCAGGCGGTTGTCGTGGCTTCGAAGATGGACAATGTGATCGTTTCTCTCGGCGGTGGTGCTATTACTCAGGAGCGGAATTGGGAAGTTATTCGCAAGACCGGCGTGTGTCTGTGTTTCCGCGCTTCTGTCGATACGATTTTTGAACGGGTCAGTCGCAAGCGCGATGAAAGGCCCTTGCTGGCCGGGCTGGATGATGAGGATTTGAAGAACAAAATTGAGGTGATGATGGCAGAACGAGAGCGTTTTTATGCGCGTGCAGATGCGTTTGCGACTTCGACAAATGATTGCGCGCCCGAAGATACGGCAGAGACAGCGCTGATTGAATTACAGCGCGTTCTGGATCGGGATTGATAATGGAAACGGTGACGGTTGATTTAGGTGATCGAAGTTACGATATTTTAATCGGTCGCGATTGTTTGCGCGATTTGGGAGATCTGTATGTAGAGCGAGGGTTGGGAGAAACAGCGGCGATTGTGACCAATCCGACAGTTGCCGCGCGCTATCTCGATACGGTTCAGCAGAGTCTCGCGCGCGCTGGTGTGAAGGTTGTGGTCGTGACTGTGCCCGATGGCGAGCAATACAAGACGTTTGAGACGGCTGGGCAGATCTACGGCGATTTGATCGCGGCGGGATTGGATCGCAAATCCTGTGTTGTGACATTGGGCGGCGGTGTGGTAGGCGATATGGCTGGTTTTGTCGCTGCGACGTATTTGAGAGGTGTTGATTTTGTGCAGGTGCCCACGACGCTGGAAGCGCAGGTCGATGCCAGTGTGGGGGGCAAAACAGCTGTGGATCACGTTTTGGGAAAGAACATGATCGGTGCTTTTCACCAGCCAAAGTTGGTGTTGATCGATACGGCTACACTCGATACCTTACCCAAACGCGAAGTGCGGGCGGGTATGGCCGAGGTGATCAAGCACGGTATTATACGCGATTCCGGTCTGGTGGTGTTTTTGGAAGATTGTATTGAGGCCGCGGCAAATTTAAGCCTGCCTGCGGATCAGATCAATTGGCTCATCGCCCAGCAGTGTCGCATCAAGGCGGAGGTTGTGGCTGCCGATGAAACCGAGAAGGGCTTGCGCGAAATTTTGAATTACGGCCATACGGTAGGACACGCGCTGGAGGTGGTGACGCATTACGATTATTACAAACACGGCGAGGCGGTGTGTTTGGGGATGTTGGCCGCAGGGTATATCGCAGTGCAAAAGGGGATGTGGTCGCGGGATGCGTTTGAGCGGCAAAATGCACTTATTGCCCGTCTGGGCATTCCCAAAGGCGTGCCCGATTTGAAGGTCGATGAGGTGTTGGCGCGAATGGCAAGTGATAAGAAAGCGCGGGACGGTGTCATCCGCTTTGTATTGCCCGAGCGGATTGGAAAAATTGTGCCGCGAGATGATGTGACGCACGAAGAAATCGTTGCGGGAATTCAATATATGCAGAATCAGGCATTGGGATAGGAGTTTTTTATGAGCGAAGATATTGGCCACGAATGCGGCGTGGCAGCCCTCTACTGGCTCGGGGAAAACGGCGATGCCGATGATTTTGAAAATGTCGCAGCACTTATGCCGAGTATGTTGCTCGACCTCCAAAACAGGGGACAACTCGCCGCGGGGTATTGCTCCTATCACCCCAACCGCGATCACCTTTTGCGCACGTTTAGAGACCTGGGCGGCGTTACCGAAGCCTTTCGCATGTCGCATCCCGGCAAATTCCAGTCCATTATCAACCAATATGCAGGGATAGCTGCGATTGGCCATACGCGCTATGCCACGAGTGGCGAAGATGATGTGCGCTATGCACAGCCTTTTGAACGACAGCACGGGCGTATTTGGAAATGGTTTAGCCTGGCTTTTAATGGCAATCTGGCCAATTACACGCATTTGCGCGAACGCCTGTTGTCCAAGCAGGGGTATCACTTTACCCTCAATATCGATACCGAAATCATCATGCATACTCTGGCGTATCGGTTGAAGGGTGAAAATGCGCCCGATCTGGCCGATGTGATGCGCACGCTTTCCCGCGATTTTGACGGTGCTTATAATATCGCATTTCTCGATGCCTCGGGGCGCATGTTCGTCTCGCGCGATCCGCTCGGTTTGCATCCTATGTGCTGGGGGGTCAAGGGCCGTCTCTTTGCCGCTGCCAATGAATCAACAGCTCTTTCCAATCTCGGTTTTAGCGATATCAAATGGCTCAAACCTGGAGAAATGGTGATTATCGAAAATGGCGATTTGCGCGTTGCGCACTATACGGAACCGAAAAAAACAGCGCGTTGCTTTTTTGAATGGGTTTATTTTTCCAATGTTGCCAGTGAAATTGACGGCCTCAGTGTTTATACTTCTCGCGCTGAGGCCGGTCGTATTTTGGCCGAGAAAGAAAACCAGAAAATCGACGGTTCATGTGTGGTTGTGCCCGTTCCCGATACGGCCAAAGCAGCAGCCGATGCCTATGCCCACCACCTGAATATGCCCTGTATGGAAGGTGTGATCCGCAATCGCTATGTGGGGCGCACTTTTATCCAGCCCAAAACCACCCGCTCACAGAGTGCCAAGAGCAAGTACACGTCATTGGCTTCTGTTTTATCTGGCAAGCGCGTTTTTCTGGTAGAAGATTCTATTGTGCGCTCCCTTACGCTTCGCACCCTTGCCCATCAGGTGCGCGACAGCGGCGCGACCGAGGTGCATGTGCGCGTGGCCTGTCCGCCTATTGTTGCGCCGTGTTTTTACGGGATTGATATGACGACCCTGGACGAACTCTTTGCCCCCGAACACGTCCCGGTGCGATACCGCGGTTTGCCCAGCCCACAGACGCTAAAAAAAATGGCTATCGATCTCGATGTCGATAGCCTGAAATACCTCGATGTTCCCGATCTGGGTTCCAGCATTGGGTGTGAAACAGATACTCTGTGTCTGGGGTGTGTCACGGGCAGATATCCCACAACGTGGGGCAATCGCCTCATGCGCGAGGCTCGCAAACACCCCGAGACTGTTGGTCGCCTCTACGGGTGATCGTCTATTCGTCTATATCGCGTTTCGAGGTCGCGCAATCCACTGCTGTTTCCCAAAATTGTCAATCGGTCATTTTCTCGCAGTACGGTATCGCCGCGGGGAATCACCATGCGCCCGCCGCGGCGCAACATTGCCACGAGACAGCCTTCTGGAAAATCCGTTTCGCGTAGTGCTCGGCCAATGAGGTCGGCGGTCGCGTGGTCGCGGCGCAATGTTAATAACAAAAAGGCTTCGTCGCGCAACAGGGCTTCTTTTAACTCGACTTCATCGCTGGCGGAGTGCCATTCGCGCAAGAAGTTTTCATCGTCTGCACGCCGCGCAATTTGTGCCAGAATACGCAGGTGCTGTGAGGGGTCGTGCTCTGGGCTGAATAAGAAAAAGAGCGCGGTTAGCTGCGTTTCTACCTCGTGCCCGGTCAGTGAATCTGTAAACTGGATGTGAATGCCCGGCAGTGATCGCACGAGGACCATTTCGCAGTGTTCAATTCCATCAATCCTCAGATGTGGCAATCCCACGCCGTGCGTCACAGGTGTCGCGCCAATATGCGTGCGGTCCAGCAATTGTTTTTCGATTTCATCGATGGTATGCGGCACCCGACCCGCGAGCCAGTCCGCTACCTGCCGCACGACCTCCTCGAACTCAGCGGGGCGGTCCAGATCGATGACCAGACTTCGCGCCGCGATCTCTTCAAAGGGGTCTTCATCGCGCAATCCCTTTTCCTTCAGGATGCCCCGCAGTTCGGCATCCAGCTCGGTGTATCGATTTTGCCCCCAGCGTTCAAACATGTGGTAAATCGCACCATCGCGGGTGACTTTGTCCCTGGCAAATTTAAAGTACCAGATTGTTCCTATCAGGATCAACGCGACAGAAAATAGGGATGGCAACCAGCCCATCTGGACAATTAACACACACGAAGATACTATGCCGAATAACTGCATATAGGGGTACAGCGGCGAATGATATCCCGAGTCGTAGGAATCCAATCCGCTCTCGCGCATGACAATTACAGCCAGGCACAACAGCGCGAACATCAACAATTGAAACGCACTGGCCAATTTGGCAATTTTGGTTGGGTCGAGAAAGATGAGGATTAAAACAATTACGCCCATTGTCACCAATACCCCTTGAACGGGTGCGCCTTTTGTATTCAAATGTTGAAAAAATCCCGGCATCATGTGGTCGCGGCTCATTGCCAAGGGGTAGCGAGAGGACGAAAGCATTCCCGCATTGGCGACCGATGTAAAGGCGAGGAGGGCTGCCAGAGAGATGATTAACGCGCCCCAATCGCCAAATACGGCTTTGGCCGCTGAGGCGGCGGGCGTTAAATCTCCCACCAGTTGATCGAGTGGCAATACACCGACCATGACGCCTGTGCCGAGGGCATAGACCAGAACTGCTGTGATCAATGATAAGATGACGCCCAGAGGCAAATTGCGCTCGGGATGTTTTATTTCTTCAGATAAACTCGCGACTTTTGTCACGCCGATATAACTGATATAGACCAGCCCTGCTGTGGATAAAATCGTCTGGACATCTGATTCGAATATCGCGGGCAATCGCGCGCGTTCAATAGCAGGTACGCCTCCGCCGATAAATATCCCCAGAATCATCAACAAACCCAGCACCAATGCGATCTGAAATCCACCGCTTTTCTCTGCGCCCAATAAATTCAGTATGCCCAGTCCAATCGCAATGGCGACTGCTACGGGAGTTATTGGCAACTCGGGTACATAAAGCGCAATGTAAGCTCCCATGCCCACGAGTGCGAAAGATACTTTTAATACGAGTGCCAGCCAGGTGCCAATGCCTCCAAGCGTGCCCATCCACGGTCCGAGTGATCGGTCTAAAAAATAGTACACGCCACCCGCGCGGGGCATGGCAGTTGCCAGTTCAATAGTGCTGAACATCGCTGGTACGAGTGGAATAGCGGCGACAATATAGGCCAGCACAATGGCCGCACCGGCCTGTTCAGCAGCCAGTCCTGGCAATAAAAAGAATCCCGCGCTCAGAGTAGCACCCGTTGAGATTGCATAAACACCGAGTAAACCGATTTCTTTTTTTAGTTTTGCGTTTGCCATTTTTGTTTTCCCGTTATTCTATTTCAACTCTAACATTTTGTTCTTCAGGCGTAAAAGCTACCAGTGTTATATCGCCATCTCGATAATATGTGCCATCTCGAAAGGCCGCTTTTGTCAGCGCGGGTGTCAGGGGTTTGCCGTTTATTTTTACGCCTGCAACTGTTATTTCGCGCAATCGCAATGTGAATTCGGGCACTTGTACGGGTAGATCGAGTGTTATTATTTGTTCTTCTACTGTGACATCGGCCATTTCGCGCGCGATTGCATAATTGGTAATTTCACTGCATTTGCGCCACTGCGATTTTTCGCCATTGGGATCGCGTTCTTTGAGCCGCCGCACAATGGTCTGAAATGCCCGAAATCCGCGGCGGTCCTCATTGTGTATTCCGTAAAATCCCTGCCAATGGCTGATCATCACGGCCGGATCGTTCGCGTCTATGACTTCGGGTAAACGCCCACCTTGAAGGTCCGACGTGATATAATAATCTACATCTACCTCGCCATATCCGGTCCACGATCCCGTGCGGTCACCCGTCGCTGCGATCACTTCACCCATTGCTTCACCCCGCTCGGGTTTGGGATACCACACCGGGCAATCTACCGGACCGCTGGACGATACGCGTTTAAATAGATACGGTGTTGGATTGCCCGTTACCCTGCGCACGGCGTTTTCCGCACATTTTGCATAAAAGTCTATTGGATTGCCAAATCCCCCTGGGCTGGTCACGCCAGCCGGTGTCAGGCCTACGTTGTGCAGTATTTCACACGCCAGCGCGATATAATTTGTTACCCGCTCTTCTTCGTCGGTTGGCAAATTGTTCCATCCCCATTGTTCCCACAAGTTTGGATCGATGGGTTGCAATGTTTCCAGATCTACCACGAAGGTGTGTGTGATCATTTCCGGCGTGATGTCGTAATTGGGCATAATGAGTTCCCTGCACATCGCCAACCAGCTTTCCTGTTGCGCTTTGGAGAACAAGGGGAGCCCGTGATCTACTCGCCCAAGCGCGGCGGGACACGGTACCACGCTGAATTTCCCCTTTACGTCGTTTTCCAGACAGAATTCGGCAAATTCGCGCGTGAACGATTCTGGATGTACTACGGGCACATCTTCCCAGCGATAATCCGTTCCATCTACGGCCTGGCGGTCTCGCATAAAAAAATAATTTAAATTTACCAGTACAGTCGAGTCATCAAAAATTATCGATATCGGTACGCGGTCTAAGGCGTGTTTGTTGATTTCGACTTGCATAAAACACTCCTGTTTATAGGGGTGGACTTGAGGAGTGAGAAGATACAATAATTTCAGACCTCTCACAATCCCCAATCATGTTGCTATCCAGAAATTCTTGCATTATCATGAAAAATTAGGAATTAGGAAGCGGTGTACAACTGGTCGCAGTCCAGACCAGTTCATTAAAAAATACAGGAGATTTAACTATGGCAGCCGAAATGTATGCAGGCGTAGAATGGGATTCGGAGAACCCGCGCATGCATATTGGTACACAGCGGTTTTCCACGTCGGATGAGCATCTCGAGTTTCTCGCGCGGTGTGGTGTTACGAATATGGCGCTCAACGATGCCAGAGAGATTACGCCAGATCCAAGTAGTGGCTGGACAGTGGAAGAGATCGTGGAAAAGAAAGAGAAAGCAGCAAAACACGGTATTACCGTGGAAATGGTGGCATTGCCGGTGCAACACCTCAATGTCGATGGTAGTTTTGTGCCCGAG
The DNA here is from genome assembly GCA_022821275.1 of Candidatus Latescibacterota bacterium. Lineage (GTDB taxonomy): Bacteria > Latescibacterota > UBA2968 > UBA2968 > UBA2968 > VXRD01. Next base: position 44,844 of record JAJEDY010000033.1, read on the forward strand.
TTTATGCGCGGCAATATGAAAGACGGCGAGAAAGAAGTTGAGATTGCGTGCGATATGGTGCGCGTTGCCGCAGATGCGGGTATTCCCGCGCTGAAGTATTTTCTTTGCGAAATGGAAAATCAACGCACGGAAGGCGTTCCACTCGGGCGCGGGGGTGTGCGCTATTCCACATGGGATTTGTCTGTGGCCGATGCTGATACGCCGCGGTATGAGGAACCGGTTACAGCGGAACAGAACTGGGAATATGTCACTTTCTTTTTAGAGCGCGTTATTCCCGTTGCCACCGAATGCAAAGTGCGTATGGCCTGTCATCCGTGCGACCCCTGGTTGCCGCCAGGTTACAAAGGTGTTGATCGCGTGTTGGGTGGATACGATGGGTTCAAGAGTTTTATCGATATTTGTCCAAGTCCTTATCACGGCCTGAATCTTTGCCTCGGTTGCATGGCGGAGAGCGTTGTGGATCCGCGCAATGAGGTGGCCGATATTATTCGCTATTTTGGGGAGAGAAAGAAAATTCACCTCATCCACTTCCGCAATATTACGGGTGGGCGCAACAAGTTTCAGGAGGTTTATCCCGATGAGGGCGATATGAATATGTTTGTCCTTATGAAAGCGCTCAAGGAAGTGGGCTATCCGCACATGATTGTTCCCGATCACGCGCCCGGCCATACGGCGCAAGGACATTTCGAGCAGGCTTTTGCCTTCCAGTTTGGTTTTATCAAAGCCCTGCTTCAGGCAGTGGAGATATAAACAAAAGAGGAGTGATATCCTTGAGTTATTCGATTCGAGAGGTTCGAGAGGCGTTGGGGACGTGCAGCCGATTGTCGCTTGCCGATTTGCCCACGCCGTTGATGGATTGCCCGAGGTTGGCAGAGAAGTTGGGCGGACCGCGCATTCTGGTCAAGCGCGAGGATCAGACGGGGTTGGCGTTTGGGGGAAATAAGGTGCGCGAGTTTGAATATTCCGTGGCACCCGCTGTGGATGAAGGGTATGATGTGTTGCTCCACGGCGCGGCATCGCAGTCGAATCAATCGCGGTTGACAGCAGCAGTTGCGGCGAGGTTGGGTCTGAAGGCGGTGATGGTGGGGCGTAAAGATGACCATGCAGATCCCGTGAATGGCAATTTGTTGCTTACGCATCTGTTTGGCGCAGAGGTGCATTTGATTGAGAATGAGCAGGAGAAGCAAGCGGTTATTGAAAAGTTAAAGGCCGATGGACACAGGGTCTATAACACGAGTTCGGATGGGTATTATTATCGCAGCGTGTCTTATGTGGATGGGTTTTTGGAATTGTGGGAGCAGATGCAGGCAATGGATGTGATACCCGATGCCATCTATGTGTGTGCAGGCGTGCATACGCATACCGGGCTTGTCGTTGGGGCAAAAGCACTGGGTGTTGATGTGCGGATTATTGGCATAAGTCCAAGTCCACAGGACGATGAAAAAAAGAATGTGCAACTCGCCGAGGTTGCAAATGAGGTGTGCAAAATTCTGAATTTGGATCTGAATTTTACGGCAGATGAATTTGAGAGTTATGGCAAATACGCGGGACCGGCTTATGGCGTCCTGACGCGCGGGGCGCGAGAGGCCGTGTTGTTGGCCGCGCAAACCGAAGGATTGTTGCTCGATCCCGTTTATGCGGGCAAAACGTATGGCGCAATGATTGAGCATATCCGAGAGGGATGGTATCGCAGGGATCAGACGGTTGTGTTTGTGCATACGGGTGGAACACCTGCGCTATTTGCTTATGGCGATGAGTTGTTGGCATAAATATTGAAAGGATTTGAACGATGCAATCTGAATCTGACCGCCGCGACCAGAGTGTGCTTTACGAACCCAATGAACGGCCTCCAAATACCATTGCTTTCGCACTCGGATTTCAGGCGGCCATGCTCTGTATTGCGGGCATTGTGATCACGCCGGTCATCGTGGTGAGGGCTGCGGGTGGGGGGGAGCCTTATCTGTCGTGGGCGGTTTTTGGTGCGCTTTTGGTCAGCGGGTTGACCACGGTGTTGCAGGCTGTGCGCGTTGGACGCATTGGTGCTGGCTATGTTCTCCTCATGGGCACTTCTGGCGCGTTTATCGCGGTTTGTGTGACAGCACTTGCCAAGGGCGGTCCGGCGATGCTCGCAACTCTGGTCGTCATCTCGTCGTTGTTCCAATTCGCGCTCTCGACGCGGCTTTCGCTGTTGCGACGAATCATTACGCCAACTGTGGCTGGAACGGTGATCATGTTGATCGCGGTGACCGTTATGCCGATCGTCTTTGATATGTTGGCCGATGTGCCCGAAGGTACGCCCTCGGCTGCCGCGCCCGCGTGTGCTATCGCAACCTTGTTCGTCATCGTGGTGCTCGCGTTGCGGGTTTCGGGTGTATGGCGCCTTTGGGTGCCAATCATCGGGATCGTTGTGGGATGCATTGTCGCTTCGTTTTTTGGGCTGTACGACATCCAGCGCGTTATCGAAGCTCCCTGGATTGGTTTTCCCGCAGGTGGCGGCTGGCCTGGTTTTGATCTCAGCTTTGGTCCGGTTTTCTGGTCGCTTCTTCCCGCTTTCATATTTGTGACCCTGGTCGGTGCGATCGAAACAATAGGCGATTCTATCGCCATCCAGAAAGTTTCGTGGCGCACGCCCCGCGCGCCCGATTTTCGAGCGGTGCAGGGCGCTGTCACCGCAGATGGTGTGGGCAACTTGCTTTCTGGTATTGCGGGGACAGTTCCAAACACGACCTACTCGTCAAGTGTTTCAATCACAGAACTCACCGGCGTTGCCGCGCGCGGCGTCGGTGTGTGTATTGGCATCGTATTTGTGACGGCGTCCTTTCTGCCCAAGGTGTCGGCACTACTGCTGGCGATTCCCAATCCCGTGGTCGGGGCTTATGTGACGGTGCTACTGGCACTTCTCTTTGTCGTGGGTATGCGGATCATCGTGCAGGATGGGGTAGATTATCGCAAGGCGATGATCGCGGGCATCGCATTCTGGATTGGTGTGGGATTTCAGGATCAGGCCATTTTTGCGGAATATCTCGGCGAGTGGTGGGGGGCACTGCTCGGCAATGGGATGACGGCTGGCGGCCTCACGGCGATTTTTTTGACGCTGTTTATGGAGTTGACAGCACCGCGCCGGCAGCGCGTGGAGACCGCGCTCACTGTCGAGGCTTTACCGGAGATTATGGCTTTCCTCGAAAAATTCGCTTCGCGCAGGGGTTGGGATGCCGGGATGACGAATCGTCTCTGTCTATCTGCCGAAGAAACCCTCCTGATTCTCATTCAGCAAGGGGAGGACGAACAGGCGGAGAAACGCTTGCTTCTAATTGTGCGCAGCGATGGCGGTAATGGCGCGGAACTCGAGTTTATCGCTTCGACGGGTGAGGGGAATATTGAGGACCGCATGGCCTATCTTAGAGAACAGACAGAAGAGATGCCGATAGAGCATGAAATCTCGCTGCGATTGCTTCAGCATTTCACGTCGTCTGTGCGCCACCAGCAATATCACGATGCGGATATTGTAACGGTTCGCGTTGAGTCTCCGGTGGGGGATAAAAAACAAAAAGAAGACGAATAATTACCTGAAAATTCAGAGGTCTAATATGGCGGATTTTAAGACAATGGCCGCAGATGTGGGTGCATTGCTAAAAGAAAAAGGGCAGACTGTGGCGGTGGCAGAGTCGTCGGCGGGTGGCATCATTTCTGCAGCACTTTTGGCTGTGCCGGGGGCTTCGGCTTATTTCAAGGGCGGTGGGGTGTGTTATACGGGTGATTCAAAGCAAATATTGATGGCTGTTTCAGATGCGGCAATGGGCGAGGCGAGGGCTGCGACAAAAACGCATGCACTGAATCTGGCTCGCGCTGCGCGCGAACGTTTGGGGGCAGATTGGGGTATTGGCGAGACGGGCGCGGCTGGTCCGACGGGAAATCGGTACGGCGATCCGCCCGGCCATACGTGTATCGGCGTTGTGGGACCAGATACCGAGCGTGCGATCGCGGCCGCGACGGGTAGCGAGAGCCGGGGTGAGAATATGGAGGTGTTTGCCCGCGAAGCATTGGACCTGCTGGCCGAATGTTTGCAGCGGGATTGACCAAGGAGGAGGGTATGGCAGAGTTAGCGCTGTTGGGTGGCGAGCGTGAGGTTAAAGAAAAGGATGATATTTCATGGCCGATGTACGATGCGGCCGAAAGAGATGCGCTTATTGAGGTGCTGGAGAGCCGGGCTTGGTACAATTCCTCGAAGTGCCAGGAGTTTGAAGAGACGTTTGCGGCATTTCAAGATGCGAAATACGGGATCGCGTGTACGGGCGGCACTGTGGCTCTGGAGATGATTTGTCGCGGGGCGGGTATTGGTGTAGGCGATGAGGTGATTACGAGTGCATATACGTTTATCGGTACGTGTTCGGGGATTCTAAAAGCAGGTGCTACGGTTGTTTTTTGCGATATAGATCCAGATACCAATAATCTCGATGTGGCGGAGGTCGAGAGCCTTATTACAGATCGCACGAAGGGGATTATGCCGGTGCATTTTGGCGGGTTGGCGTGTGATCTCCAGCGGTTGTTGGATATTGCCGAGCGTCACAATCTGGTGGTTTTAGAAGATGCGGCGCACGGATGGGGATCGACTTATCGGGATCGCGGGCTGGGCAGTTGGGGACTGGCTTCGGGATTTTCTTTTCAGCAGAGCAAAAATATGACGGGTGGCGATGGGGGCATTGCCCTGACCAATGACGAGGCAGTTGCCGATGCGATTGGTTGTGCGACCAATGTCGGGCGGTCGCGGTATGGTCGTACGGAGGAATCTCGACAATGGGGGGGGAACCATCGGATGACGGAGTTTGTCGCTGCGGTCCTATTGTGCCAGTTGAAGCGCATTCCCGAGCATACGGAGATCCGCGAGCAAAATGGGGCGATGTTGACGCGCACGTTGTCGGAAGTTGAGGGTATTGAGCCGATTCACCGGTTGGAAGATGCAACCCGCGTCAACTGGCATGTGTATGGTGCGAGGTATTTATCCGAGGCGTTTGAGGGGGTTTCCCGCGATGCATTTGTCAGGGCAATGCGCGCTGAAGGGGTACCGGTGAGTACGGGATACGAGGTGCCGGTTTACAAGCATCCGGTTTTTCAAGAGGATTGGAAAGCCCGCGATTACACGCCTTTTGCGTGGACAGATGCGGCGCAGGATTATCGCTCGTTGCATTTGCCAAAGGTCGAGCAGTATTGCCAGGAACGGCTGTCGATAAGCCAGAGGGCTTTGCTGGCTTCTGAAACGCGGATGCGGGATATGTCGCGCGCATTTGTCAAGGTGCGCGAGAACGCAGATAAGCTTCGGGATTGGGAGAGAAGTAATCACAGATAGAGGAGAAGATCATGTTTGAAAATGCAATTGGACTAAAACAGAAATACCGCAATGGTGAACGCATTCTTGGTGTGTCTATGGCACCGAATACGCCGCCGGATCGATTTGATCAGATTATGGATAAAGATGATTACGATTTCGTGTCTATTGACAGTCAGCATACGCCGTTGAGCGAAGAGCGCATTGCGGCGTTTTGCGATATGGCTGCCGAGCGAGATGTGTTTGTGCAGTTTCGAATTAAACACACGCGCAATGCCTATTTGATTGGCAATTATCTCGATTTGGGTCCGTGTGGGATCGAGATTCCGCAGACCGAGTTGGAAGAGACGGTTGATGATGCGTTGCACTATTTTTATTATCCGCCGGCTGGAGGGCGCAGTTTTGGCGGGGGACATCGGCGAGGCGCGGAAGGTAAAGAGGCAGAGGAGTACGCGGATTGGTGGAATAGCTTTGGGGTTTTGTGGTTGCAGATTGAGTCGGTAGAGGCCGCGACGTGCGGGCATTTGCTCGCGAAGGCGGGTGTGGATTGTTTGTCGATGGGTCCGACGGATTTGTCTATGAGCATTAAGGCACATCCGCAACACTGGTTGAAATCTGTGGATGATACGATCGCGTATTTGTGCAGGTCTTTGGAAGGGACTGGCGTGGCGGTCTGTCATCGCAACCGCACACCGGATACGCGTGAGAAATACGCCGATATGGGGGTGACGGTTTTTTTGGAGAGTGCTTAAAGAAGTGTGAAGTAGGAAGTGTGAAGGGTGAAGAAGCATCCGCCCTGAGGTAGTTGGATGGGGCCTTCTTACTTCTCACTTCTTACTTCTTACTTTTTAGGAGGGTGATGTTATGCCTGCTATGCCAGCGAGAGAGATTCCATTGCCCGATGCGCCGCGAGATGAGGTGAATGCTGCGGATTTTTTTGATCGGGAATCTATGACCTGTGGGTTGGAAGAAGCGGTTGCATCGTTGCCAGAGAGCGGTGGTAGGGTACGTGTTCCTTCGGGTACGTATCTTTTGCGCAAGACGCTTTACGTGCCCAGTCGGGTGAGTCTGATCGGCGATGGGCCAGCGACGGTGTTGCGGATTCGGCCTTTGCAGGTGGCTTATCTGTCAAAAGATATTCGCAAAGGTGGTCGGGTGCTGACCTGTAAGACTGAGCTGCCTTTTCGCGTGGGTGAGGGGATTGGGGTTTGCGACGATAAGCACAGGGGATGGTGGGGCACGCACGGGGAGGTCGAGCGGGTTGTGGGCAATCGCGTGTGGATGAGTGTGCCGTTTAATCGCCGATTGTTGGTGCGCGACAATGCCCGGGTAGTGAATCTGTTTCCCTGTATATGGTCAGAGGGTGAGACGGATATTGAGATACGAGATTTGACGATTAAGGGTCCCGACGATTACGAGGGTGATTGGTGGGATTTTACGTATTCGGCGGTGCATATTGTGGGCTGTGAGCGCGTGCGCGTTCTGAATTGTTCGGTGTTTGGATGGCCCAGCGATGGGTTTGGGATTCAGCGCGGTTGCGATGCCCAGGTGGCGCATTGTCAGGCTCACGGGTGTCGCGGGCATGGGTTTCATCCCGGAACGGGGTTGGGGCGCAGTGTGTGGTCGCACAATATCGGGAAGGGAAATGGGGGCGATGGGTATTATTTTTGCGCGCGGGTGCATCATTCGGTGTGCAGCGATAGCGTGTTTTCCGAAAATGGACAACACGGGATTGGCGGTGTGGCAAATGGCGGGGATCACCACAATATTGTGAGTAATAATGTGTGTTCGTACAATGGGATGTGCGGGATAGATGCCAATAGAGGGGATGAGCAGGTGATTACGGGGAATTTGTTGCTGAGCAATTCCCGGGCGAAAAAGGGAGAATACCCCGGTATCCGCGTGCAGGATTTGACCCATTCGATTATGCAGGGCAATCGGTGTGCAGACGATCAGGAAAAGCCGACGCAGTTGAAGGGTATTGAGGAGAGTGGTGAGAGCGACTATAATTTGATTAGCGGTAATTTGTGTGTGGGAATGGATAAGGCTGTTGCTGTTGTGGGGAGAAATAGCCGGGCAGAGGGGAATTTGGTTTGATCCGCAGATGAACGCAGATAAACGCAGATGTGTAGGGGCGAGGCATGCCTCGCCCTGATCTGGAGAACGTCGTGTGATGGATGTTTTTTCAGGAGATGAATCATGCTAACAGAAGAGCAGGTGGCGGAGTTTCACGAAAATGGGTTTTTGAATGGGGGGCATGTGCTGGACGACGCACAGGTCGAGGTGTTGCGCGAGGAATTGTACCGGGTGATTGAGAGTAAAGACCGCGATGATGTGTCGCAGCCGGTTTTGTTGCGCAATTTGGGCGGTAATGATTCGGCGCCGGTCTGGCAGATTGTGAATATCTGGGAGGCGAGCGAGGCGTTTAAGAATTTGATGTATTCAGAGAAGATTGTAGAGGAGATGGCGCAGTTGACCGGGGCGACGGAGTTGCGTATCTGGCACGATCAGATTCAGTACAAGCCCGCTGAAATTGGGGGGACGACCGGATGGCATCAGGACGCGCCGCTGTGGCCGATTATTCGACCGATGACAGAGGTGAGCGCGTGGGTGGCATTGGACGATGTGGATGTGGAGAATGGGTGTATGAGTATGGTGCCGGGTTCGCACAAGTGGGGCAATCAGATTGCGTTTGTGCGGGCGGTAAAGGATTTTAACGCCATGCCGCCGGAGTTTGAAGGCCAACGCATATCGGTGGTGCGCCGACCGGTGAAAAAGGGCGAGGTGCATTATCACCACGCTCTGACCTGGCACGGTTCGCACGACAATCGCAGCAAGCGACCCCGACGCGCGATTGCGATTCACTATATGACGCAGGATACGTATTACGATGCGAGTGGCAATCACGTGATGAAGGAATTTGTAACCGTGGAAGATGGCGAGATTTTGCGGGGGGAACACTTTCCAACGGTGTGGAGGTCTGAGTAGATAACTACACTTTGCGGTCTTTCAACGGCATTGCGTAGTGGATTTGTCGAGCGACTGCGGTAAAGCCCGAGCGCGGATAAAAGTTCTGTCCAACGGGATTCTGGTCGAGGGTTTCGATTTTTGCCACGGCCATTTCCTGTTCTTCAAAATAGTCAAAGGCGGCTGTCATCAATGCTTTGCCGATTCCCTGGCCCTGGTATTCGGGCAAGACGGCGAGGTTGGGTATGCCGCCTATTTTGCTTTCATGGTCGATGCGCGTGGTGATGTAGGCCGCGACTTTGCCGTTGTCTTCCCAAACGAAGATGCCATCGGCATTGGCGGCGACGTCCGCGTCTATGTGTTTGGCTTTGCGTGCTCTCCAATCTGTGTCGGCAAATTGACCGAAGTTTTTTTCGATATTCTGGTCAATCGATACCCCATCAAAGCAGATGACGGTGATTTTTTTGAGGGCGTCGAGGTCTTCGGGGCGGTATTTTCGGATCATTGGGATAAGTCCTTTATGCACCTATGCGGACGAGGGCCAGTGTGAGAAAGATAATGCCGATCACACAGATCCATGTGACGATGAAGCCTATGACTGTTTCTTTGGATGGTTTTCGAATTTCAAGGCCAAACACGATAGCCTCCTCGGGAATTAGTTGGGCGATAGTTCTAAGATGCCAAAACTGTTTTTGGGAATCAAGAGATTATTGCAGGCACCAGACCATTCGCGGATCGCGACTTTTTTGTTTTTACTCCATAACGACTTTTATGCCCGCTTCGCGCAATTTGTGCTCTTGTCCAACGGGTGTGTGGAGCAAGGTGTAAAAGCGGTCGAGTCGCTCTTTGTCTTGCGGTTTGGTGAGTTTGCTTACGATGATGAGTGCGGCAAAGCCACCGGCGATGTAGAGCACGTAGCGATAGGGCAATTCCCAGTTGAGACCGCCAATGTAGATGCCCAGGCTTTCCAAATTGATGATTGTTTGACCAGATATGGCGAATAAGAATGCCGAGACGATCAGGCCCGCCCAGGCACCGGGCGCATTGCACCTGCGCCAGAGTATTCCCCCCCAGAATGCAATTCCGAAGAATGCCACGAGCGACCAGGAGAGGCGAATGATTGCGACGACAGAGGTGAAATAGAGCGCGATGATGATGCCGAATACGACCAGTATGAGGGCGACGATGCGACCTGTGGTGAGGTAGTGTTTGTCGTCGGCTTCGGGTTTGAAGAGGGGTTTGTAAAAGTTTTCGACAAAGAGGGCGGCGCCATCGACCATGAATGAGTCGCAGGTGGACATGACCGCGGCGATCATCGAGGCGAGCATGATGCCGACGAGACCGATGGGCAAGAGGTCGCGCGAGGCCAGCCCAAAGGCGTGTTCGGGGTCGTCGATGTTGGGATAAAGGGCAATGCAGGCTACGCCGGTAAATGCCCAGGCCACGGTGCAGAGGCGTTTGATCATGTTGCCGTAGGTGAATCCCACGCGGGCTTCGCGTTCGGTTTTGCCCGCACCGCCAATTTCCATGTGGTGGGGTTGGGCAATGATGCCGACGAGGGCGTTGATGACGACCATGACGATGAAGAAGGGCGTGATGCGGTCGTATCCGGGCGGGGGATCGCCGGGGGCTTCGAGGCTAAATTTTTCAATAGGCACTTGCTGGTGAAGGCCGGTGAAGCCGCCGACGCCGTCGATGACAAAGGGTACGAGGAGAAAAGAGAGGACGATGATGAAGATGCCCTGGATAAAGTCGGTGATGATGGCTGCGGGCAGGCCGCCTAATAGACCATAGGAGAGGAAGAGGACGGTCATGACACCGATGGCGATTTCGGGAGAGATCGCGCCGCCGGTCATGGCACTGGCTGTTTTGCCCGTGCCCAGGAGCATGATGCCTATTTGTATGGCAAAGTAGAGCAGGCCATAGAGGGCGTAGAAATAACCGAGCGAGTTGCTGAATCGGTCTTCAAAGAAGTCCGCTATGGTGAGGTAGCGCAGTCTCCGCCATATTGGCGCGATGAGCCAGTAGAAGGGGGTGGCAAATAAATAGAGCCATTGATACCATATCCCCGCCATGCCCAATTTGTAGGAGGCGCCTGCTACGGTGACGGCCTGGTCGGTGTGGGTGCCGGTGCCAAAGGCGTGCATGATCATAAATGTTTTGCCAAAGCTGCGCCCACCCATAAAATAGTCGCCCGTATTTTTGATTTTGCGGGCGACCCATAGGCCGGCAATCATGATGCCGATTAAATAGATGGCGAGCGTGGCAAAGTCCAGCAGGTGTAGTCCAAGCATAAATCTCCTTTTTCAGAACGTATCTTTTTGCGGTGTTGCACCGTCGGCTACGTCGCGTTTCCAGGCATCAATGGCATGGCACATTTGTTGGACGCGGTCGGGTTGTTGCGATGCGAGGTCGTTGCTTTCCGATATGTCCTGGGATAGGTCAAATAGATGCGGCGTGTCTTTGTCGATTACGAGTTTGTAGTTGTCGTCGCGCATGGCAAGGCCATTCCAGAACAATTGCCGGGCACCGGGTTCGCCCACGCTTAGGAGGGTGGATGTGAGGCTGATGCCGTCAAAGTGATTGTCGGGCGCAGATGCTCCTGCAAGGTCGCACATGGTGGGAAAGAGGTCGAGGCTGATGGCGAGTTGGTCGGTGACGCTGTTGGGGGCAATTGTTCCGGGCCACCATGCAATGGCGGGGACGCGGTGGCCGCCTTCCCATACGGTGCCTTTGTTCCCGCGCAGAGGGGCGTTGGATTCGGGGTTTTGACGGGTGCCGCCGTTGTCGGAAAAGAAGAAGACGAGGGTGTTTTTCTCAAGGCCGAGTTCTCGCACTGTGCCCATAATTTCGGCCAGGCTGTCGTCCATGGCTTTCATCATCTGGCAATAGGTTTCTTTCGGATCGTCGGGATGAAAGTTCGCTTTTTCCGGGCCGCGAATGGCGGGGTCATCAGGTCCCTGCAATGGGGTGTGTACGGCTTCGTGTGCAACGTAGAGGCAAAAGGGCGTGTCTTTGTGATCTTTGATGAATTGCACCGAATGCTGGGTGATGAGATGCGTGGTATAGCCTTCTTCTTCGATGTGTTCGAGGCCCTCCCACCAGTCGTACACTTCCATGCGGTCGTAGTGCGAGATGTAGTCGATGTTGCCGCTTACATATCCGCGAAAGCGATCAAACTCGTGGTGCAGGGGATTAAATTTTTTGTCGTACCCGAGGTGCCATTTGCCAAAGATGGCAGAGGTGTAGCCGGCTTTTTTGAGCAGTTTGGGAAAGGTGATTTCAGAGGGGTACAATCCCACATAGTGGTCGGCGCTTTGGGGATTGGCACCGATTACTTTGGGCACGCCTGCGCGCTGTTGATAGCGTCCGGTGAGGAGTCCGGCGCGCGTGGGGCTGCAAACGGCACCGCTGGAGTGGAAGTCGGTGAATTTAAGCCCTTCGCGGGCCATTTGTTCCATTGCGGGCGTGTCGATCCAGCCCCCGTACGCACTGGAATCCCCATAGCCCATGTCGTCGGCGAGTACGATGATGATGTTGGGTTTGTTCATACGTCTAATTCACTTCATTTATTCTAAAGCCGGATACAATGGTGCTGTCTTTGCGTTCCAATATGTTGTTGGGGTCGATGCGGTAGGGGTCGTCTTCTGCGCGGCCCACGGGTTGCATCTGGGTGCTGTGGTAGCCGAAGCGCACGGATTTGCGCCATTCGTCGGTGCGGTTGCAATCGGACCAGTGAATGATCTGGTAGCTAAAGAAGATGACGTCCCCGGCTTTTGCCGGGATTAAGATGGAGTCGATTTTGTCGGGGTGGTATTCGTCTGGCGGCAGATGAGGGGAGGTGTCTGGACCTAAGACGTGAACGAGCGGACCCTTTTTGTGGCTGCCGGGTACCACGCGCAAGCACCCGCTTTCTATTGGGGTGTCGTCCAGGTGGAGCAGGCAATCGACAAAGTCGGGGCCGTCGTGCGGATAAAAGGGATAGTCCTGATGCATGGGGAAGGGCGTGCCGAGTTCTGGTGGTTTGGCATGGAGCACGGTGTGGTGCCACTGTACTGTGTCGCGGATCAGGTCTTCCACACAGCCGACGAGTCGTTCGTTGAAGATGGCGCGTCCCCAGGTTGCGGAGTAGAATTGGGGATTGTGCATAAAGACCGCTTTGGTGTTGAGGCGTTCGTCTTCGGGCAGGTATCGATCGCGCCAGGGTCCTCGCCAGCCAATGGTCTCATTGCCCCAGTTTTCGATGATGCGCACCATTTCCGAGCCGAGTTCGGCGGTTTCTTCAGGGGTAAAGAGCGCTTCGCATTTGAGATACCCATTTTTGTGGTAGAAGTCGATTTGTTCCTGTGTCAGCATGGCGTCCTCCAAATATAATAACGCAAGAGAACAAGGGATTTGCAAGGATCTCCCCCAGTCCCTACGCCTCCCCGTTCTCTTGCGTGATTTTTTCTTAATTGCATCGGCCCAATATAGCATGGTAGGCGCGTGAGTGAAAGTAAAATTCCGCTTTTTTTGACCTTTATTTTGCAGAAATTTGGATGGCTGCATTTGGAAAAACGGCAACGCGGGCATTATCGGGCAATTTTTCGATGAGTTGGTTGAAGAGTGTGTCCCAATCGCGGAAGAGAATGCCGTCGGGATTGCGTTTGTAAAATTCGTCAATCGGAAAGTTTTCAGACCACATCAAGGTCTGGTGCGGCCCTTCGATTTTGGGTTCGGGGAGTTCTTGCTGGGGTTGTTCGACTTGCTGTTTGCAAAACCGCGCGTAGTCTATTTCGTCGTATAGTCCGTGGTGACATATGCCATCGGTGGCGGGATTGATGGCGACTTTGTAGGCATTTTTGAATAGCCGCAGCGGCCAGAGTGCTTTGGCGGTTTGTACGGGGTCGTAGTCGAGCGGATAGGCGTTGGCTATGACGAGGTCAGGCTCTGTTTCGGGTGCCTGGGTTGCGTAGGTTTTTAGTGCGAACCGGGCGCCGGTGCGCTGCGCCTGGATGAAGTCGCCCACAAATACACCGGTGATCTGGCGTTTGCGGTTGAGTGTTACATTGACGACGGCATCGAGGCCCAGGACTTTTGCGACGGCTTCGGCGGCGTCTCGATGGTCGGGTTCATCGCCCTGTCGTTCAATATTGGCGTGTCCTCGGCTTGCGTAAAAGGTGTGGAAGTAGAACATGGTGGCAAAGCCGGAGACGCCCGGTAAGATGAGCTTGGCACCGCCGCCAAATCCCACGTTGCCGTGGGGATAGATGCCGCCTACGCAGAGCTTGAGGTCGGCTTCTGCGACAACTTTGTCGATGTAAATGGGGAGGCCGCTGTCCAGGCTGCCCAGTGCGCGGAGGTCGCCGCTCATGAAGTTGTGGTTCGTGACTTGATATGCGCGAGCTATATCAGCCCCTACTTTTTTGTCGATTTCCTCTGCGTCGATTGGACGGTGAGAGCCTCCACCTACGACAATGCGGATTTGATTTTTGGGTATGCCTGCTGTGTCGAGTTCTTTGAGGACATAGGGGATGAGTTCGGCAGCGGGTGTGGGGCGGCTCAGGTCATCTACGATGATTGCGACGCTGTTTTTCCCTTTGGCGAGTTCTGATATTCGCGGTGTGCCGATGGGGTTGTCAAAGGCGGTTTGGATCTGTTCTGCGGTTACTTGAGGACATTCCTCTGGACCAAAGGTTTCGACTGTCCAGCCTTCGGGAAAGGTGAGGGTGAGGGCTTCATCACCCGCCCAGGCACGGGTGTGTATTGTGGCGGTGTTGTTCATCGTTTCCTCTTTTGTTTTTGTGCGGTTGGATTGGGGTCTCGTTTGATGAAGCACATTATAAAACACAGCCGTTGAGTACACAAGGACTTTGCGGTAAAAAAAGTTGGATATGCTGCCCGAGATTGGTCTGGATGTGAAGATTTTTTAGAAACCTTAGAAAAAACATTTTGTCTAAAGCTATGTTGAGGAGGCTGATTCCATTTAAAAAAGGGGAGGCCATGTTAAGAAATTATCTGACAGTCGCTTTTCGCAATCTGTTTCGGCAAAAGGTGTATTCGTTTGTCAATATAGCGGGACTGGCGATTGGCATAGCGACTTGTGTCTTGATTTTGAGTTTTGTTCGCTTTGAACTCAGTTATGATACGTATCACGAAAAAGCAGATCGGATTTACAGGGTTGCACATGACCGTATAGCTGTAGATGGACAGGTTGTGCCAACGGCGACTTCTCCACCGCCATTGGCTCCTGCCTTACGAGCCGAATTTCCCGAGGTTGTCCAGGCCGCCAGATTCGTGCGCGGGTCATCTGTGATCTTTCATGAGAATAACCGCTTTCAAGAGTCTATCCTTTTTGGGGATGCATCGGCTTTGGAGGTTTTTGATTTTCCCATGATTGAGGGAGACCGACATACGGCGCTTCAGGCACCCTATTCTGTCGTGCTTACCGAGAAGGCAGCACGCAAGTATTTCGGTACAAAAGATCCTTTGGGCGAGGTTCTCACATTTGTAACGCCTGTCTTGCAAAACCATTACACAGTGACGGGGATTATACGGGAAGTTCCGCGCAATTCTCATTTTAGATTCGATATTTTGGCTTCGTATGCGAGTTTACATGAGAGAGGCGCGACAAGTGCTATTCTGAAGAATTGGCTGTCAAATCCGTTACTTTATACCTATGTGGTTCTTCCGAAGGGATATTCGCCCGATGAGCTTGAGGATAAATTTCCCGCGTTTGTGAAAAAATACATGGGGGAGGCGCTGGCAGAGCGTGGAATGGGTGTGAGATTTTTCTTGCAGCCCCTTACGAGAATCCACCTCTACTCGCATTTAAGTCACGAGATCGAGCCGAATAGCGATATTGTCCACGTCTATGTCTTCACCGCTCTCGCCTGTTTTGTGCTTTTGATTGCCTGTATCAATTTTATGAATCTTTCGACGGCGCGCTCTGCTGCACGTGCGAAGGAGGTGGGTATAAGAAAGGTTGTAGGAGCTTATCGCCTGCAATTGATCCGGCAATTTGTGGGTGAATCTGCACTGCTGGCATTTATTGCGCTTTTGTTTGCGGTCTCCCTTGTCGAACTTTCACTGCCCCTTTTTAATAGTCTGATCGGTCAACAATTGGTCGTTGAATACAGCAGTATCTCTGCGATATTGGGTTTGGCTGGTGTCGCGCTTGTTACGGGTATTGTCGCGGGAAGTTATCCGGCGTTTTTTCTTTCGGCATTTCAACCTGTGACGGTGTTAAAGGGAGCGCGGCATGCAGGTTTTCAAACTTCGCGCATCAGACAATGGCTCGTGGTTGTCCAATTTGCCATTTCAATCGCGCTGATTACAGGTACGAGCGTTATTTACTCGCAAATGGCGTATGTGAAAGACAAGGATCTGGGGTTTGAAAGGGCGAACGTTATTTCTTTGCCGCTTTTCAGACAGCGGGATCTCCGCGCAAAATACGAATCAATCAAGGCAGACTTTTTACAGAGTCCCGATCTCCTGAGTTGCGCGCTTTCATCTCGTGTACCTGTGCCGACTCAATCAACGGACTTTCCACTTATCAGACGGCCGGTGCAGCCGGAAGGCGTGCAGGGTGAAATGCAAGTGCCGGGCTATGCGGTCGATCACGATTTTATAAAAACGCTTGGAATCGAGATCATTGAGGGAAGGGATTTTTCTAAAGCTTTCACGACCGACGAATCCGAGGCTGTTATTGTAAACGAAACAGCGGTCGAGCATTTTGGCTGGGGTTCGCCCAAAGAAGCTCTTGGTAAGGAATTGGTTTTGGTATTTCGGGATAGCCGACCTCGTACTGTCATAGGCGTGGTGAAGGATTTTCACGTTCAATCTCTCTATCAGCAGATTGAACCGATGTTTTTTCATATTTCACCGAGTGGCGGTCATTATCTTTTGGTCAGGATTCGTCCCAATCGGAGTTCGGATGCGCTGAATTTTTTGAAGGAGAAGTGGGCGTCCTATGTTCCCTATTCTCCATTTGAATACGCATTTTTGGACGATTATTTCGAACGCCAATATCGCGCAGATGAACAGCGCGGCAAGATGCTCGGCGGTCTGACAGCGCTGGCTATTTGCATCGCGTGCCTTGGTTTGTTTGGCCTGGCTTCTTATATAGCGGAACAGCGCACGAAAGAGGTCGGGATTCGGAAGGTGTTGGGGGCATCAGTCGCGAATATCGTGCTGCTGTTTACAAAGGATTTTGTAAAGCCCGTTATCCTGGCAAATCTCCTCGCCTGGCCCGTCGCCTATTACGCGATGAGTGGCTGGCTCCACAATTTCGCCTATCGCATTGACCTGAGTATCGGGTTTTTCATTTTGAGCGGGGTGCTGACGCTGATGATTGCTCTGATGACGGTGGGCTGGCAGGCTGTCAGAACTGCGGGAGCCAATCCTGTGGATTCCCTGCGGAGTGAGTAAAAACAGGGCGATATAAAACGTTTGGGACTTGATCTTTGAAGGTCAAGTCCCAATTTTTTGCAATTTACTCGGGTTTAAACATGACAGCAGCGAGGGGGGGAAGGGTGATTTGCAGGGATTGCGGGTGACCGTGACTTGCGATGGGTTCGGTATGGACGGTGCCGAGGTTGCCCATGTTGCTGCCGCCATAGCGTTCGGAGTCGCTGTTGATGAGTTCGCGATAGGTGCCGGGCGTGGGTACGCCGATGCGGTAGTTTTCTCTTGGGATGGGGGTAAAGTTGCAGGCAAAGATCAAAGGGGCATCGTGTGATCGCGCGCGGCGCAGGAAGGATAGGACGCTGTTTGAGGCGTCGTGGAGCGAGATCCATTCAAAGCCTTCGGAATCAAAGTCCTGTTCGTAGAGTGCAGGTTCTCCCCGATAGAGGGTGTTGAGGTCTCTTACGAGGCGCTTCAGGCCCGCGTGGTCGGGTTCTGTGAGCAGGTGCCAGTGTATGCTTTCCTGTGAGTTCCATTCTTGCCACTGGCCGAGTTCGCCGCCCATAAAGAGCAACTTTTTGCCGGGATGGGCGTATTGAAAAGCATAAAAGGCGCGCAGATTCGCAAATTTTTGCCAGCGGTCCCCGGGCATTTTGTCGATGAGGGCGCGTTTGCCGTGGACGACTTCGTCGTGGGAGAGTACGAGGATGAAGTTTTCGTGAAAGGCATAGACGAGGCCAAAGGTGAGGTTGTCGTGGTGGTATTTGCGGTGGATCGGTTCTTTGGAGATGTAGGACAGGGTGTCGTTCATCCAGCCCATGTTCCATTTGAATCCAAAGCCGAGGCCGCCCAGATAGACGGGGCGGGAGACGCCGGGCCACGAGGTGGATTCTTCGGCGATTATTAAGACGCCCGGAAATTTTTCGTGGATCAGGGTGTTGAGCTGATGCATAAAGGCGATGGCGTCTAAATTTTCTCTGCCACCATACTGGTTGGGGATCCATTCGCCTTCTTTGCGCGAGTAATCGAGGTAGAGCATGGATGCAACCGCATCGACGCGCAAGCCATCGATGTGATATTTTTCGATCCAGAAGAGGGCATTGGCGATTAGAAAGTTGCGTACTTCATTGCGTCCGTAATTGAAAATTAGAGTGCCCCAATCGGGGTGGGTACCTTGCTGCGGATCGGCGTGTTCGTACAGGGCAGAGCCGTCGAATTGCGCGAGTCCATGCGCGTCTGTTGGGAAGTGTGCGGGTACCCAATCGAGGATGACGCCGATGCCGTGGATGTGGCAGTGGTTGACGAGATATTTGAAATCATCTGGCGTGCCAAATCGGCTGGTTGGCGCGTAATAGCCCGTGACCTGATAGCCCCAGGATTCGTCTAAGGGGTGTTCCATGATGGGGAGGAGTTCGATGTGGGTGTAGCCCATTTCGAGGACGTATTCGACGAGTTCATGCGCGAGTTCGCGATAGGTAAGCGATCGGTTGTCTTCATCCGGGTTGCGCCGCCAGGATCCGAGGTGGACTTCGTATATGGCGATGGGTTCGGTGTAGGGGTCTCTTTTCTGGCGGGTTTGCAGCCAGTCAGTATCGGACCACAGGGCGTCGTCGGGCTGGTACACGACAGAGGCTGTGCGCGGGCGGTGTTCCATGCAGAAGGCGTAGGGGTCGCTTTTGGTGAAGATATCGCCGTTTTGGGTTTTGATTTCGTATTTGTAGAGGGTGCCCGGCGTCTGGTCGGGGATGAATAGTTCCCATACACCCGTGCTGCCCCTGTTTTGCATGGGGTGCTGGCACCCGTTCCAGGCGTTGAAGTCGCCAACCACGCTTACGCGCTGGGCGTTGGGTGCCCATACGGCAAAACGCACGCCTCTTTCTGTGGGATGTGCACCGAGGCAGTCGTAGATGTGATGGTGATTGCCTTCGCTGTGCAGGTGCAGATCAAAATCGCTTAGAATAGGGGGCATCTATCCCTCAGGGATTTATTGGGCGCAGGAGAGTGGGGGGATGTCGATCATGGTGCGCAGTCCGGGCGCGGTAGAAGCGACTATTGGGATGGCATTGGCGATGACCGCACAGGTGGCGATGTCGCCGTTGATGCCGCCGGGTATGATGAGGTCATAAGCGGGCGTGCCATTGATCTGGATGCGCTCCTGGGATTCGATTGAGTCGCCGTTGTGTATCAACTGTCCGACGGCGGCTTTGAAGATGAGGGTGAGGACTTCTCGTCCGTTGTGGTATCCCCGGCCCGTTTGTAGTACGCCTGCACAATGTCCCGGTTCTGCGAGAACGGGTTCTATGATGTCTTCGGTGTGGTCGAGTTGCCATCCCAATCGCGCGGCGATCATGTGCATGGATTCGGTGAGGCCGACGTGGCGGATTTTTTGTTGGGCGACGAGGCTCTGGAATTCTTCAACGGTGAGGCCGGCACCTATTTTTTGCTGAAAGGGGAGACGGCGCGCGGAGGCGTCCTGGATGCGTTCTATACGAATGGATTGCACTGTGTGGCATACGCCCGTGGCCGCTGTGGGCAAGAAGTCCATGAGAAAACCGGGGTTGATGCCGGTTCCGAGAACTGAGACTTCACGTTCTTTTGCCCAGGTGTCGATGGTTGCGGATAATTCGGGTTGTGTTGTCCAGGGATAAGACAGTTCTTCACAGGTTGAGACGATGTTGACGCCCCGGTCGATAATTGCTTTTAATGTGGGGGCGATGCGTTGGAGTTCTGATACGGTTGTCACCACGGCGAGGTCTGCGTCGGTCAATCCCCTGTCGAGATCATCGGTGATGGCTATGCCGAGGGGTTGGTCGCATTGGCTTACTTCGCCCAGGTCACGACCTGTTTTGGATGGGTCAATGTCAACGGCACTGACGATTTCAATGCCCGATCGTTTTACCAGATAGGGGGTGAGCATCTGGCCGAGTGGACCAAGGCCGATTTGTGCGATGCGTATTGGAGCGTGCATGATAGTTTCCAGTGAACAATGGATAGTGCGTGTGGAATGGGGATAAGATAAAGTGCAGAGTGCAAAGGGTAAAGGGTAAAGTAGCGGTGTACTCCGTATGTGTACTTGCGTCAAAAGGTATTTCGCGTTAATTTGAATGTCTTTTAAACTTCAATTGATAGGTGGATTATGAGTGATGAATTGATCGATGCTTTTGTCGAAAAGTACGCGTCATTGTCCGGTGTCGCACATGTGGCTGAGAATGCTGATGCAGTTGCGCCTATTGTGGTCGATGTGCTCAGGGAGGTCGGTTGTAAGCGGGCTGTGTTTGCCGAGTTGCCCGATGGGTTGGACGATGCTATTGAACGCGCGTGTGTAGATGCGGGGATTGATGTGCATCTGCCACCCTTTGACAGTTCCGAATTGCCCCACGCGATTGATGCTGCCGAGGTGGGGGTGTCCTGGGCGGTTTTTGCCGTGGCAGAGTCGGGAAGTCTCGTGGAGTTTGCCCTGGATGATGCCGTGCGTCTTGTTTCGACATTGCCCCGGGTACATATCGGTATTTTTAAGGCGAGTACGTTGCTGGAGAACTTGAGGGATGCGGCTGAGCCGTTGCGCCAGTTTTATCTGGACCATCCCGAGAATGCAACGGCAACTTTTATTTCTGGGCCGAGCCGTACCGCAGATATTGAAATGCGGCTGACGCTGGGGGTACACGGTCCCGAAGTTGCACACGCAATTGTTATTAAATAGGCGGTCAGCATTTAGCGGTGAAACCTTTGTCTGAATCAGGATTTTCAGGATGAAAGGATGATCAAGATGACTCAACAAGTCTCTGGATTTAGCGGTGAAGCGGTGCGCGATGTCACCGGCGCATTAGTCTGGGGAGCGCAACCTTTGGAACAACCAGAAGTTCTACGCGAAAATACACTGGTAAATCTGCACAAAAATCTAAATAAAAGGGTGATACAGGCATTAACCGATAGCTTTCGGGAACGGTGCAATGCTCAGGCTGCTATCATTGCCACCTTTCCTGATCGGCTTTTGAAAGCCGCTAAAGATTTTCCGCCGGGCCAGGAAATGGATCCCGATGATATTGGGGTGCCTGCTCTGGAAAAAGGAGAAACATACTTCATCAATGAGAGAAAAGTGTTGCGCGATATCCGGGACATCTTGCAGCGGAGTGGTGGGGCAAAAGTACACGGCACCGAGGTTTTTTCAGAATTAAAACGCCTGGACGAGCTATTCAAATCTCTCGTTACATTTTTCCAGGAAATTCGTTGGCTCATTCTAATTAACGACGGGGCAGTCCCTCCGAGCAAGGAAGGAATATACGCGAGTGGAGCGGAATTTATGGCTTCTTTGAAAGACCGATAGGCCATGCCCCCAAGACCGTTACAAATTACTGCGTTCACAAGGCCGAATAGCAAGTTCGCCAAAATGGTCAGGCGTCTTCCCCCTCGGATGCAGAGAGAATTGGAGCGAGTGATTGACGAACTATGTGCTGGAGAGCTGGCGCCCGGGCGAAATTTGGAGCGGTTGCGGATCGGCGATAATTTTTACTCAGTGCGTTTAAATCGCAATTTTCGCTTTGTCTTCTCAATTCTGGACGACGGCATAGGTTGGGCAATAGCTGTGGGACCTCACGACACAGCTTACGAGGCAGCGGAACGATCACAACAGTAGAAAACGAGATGATATGGATATTTTTTGAAGAATCCTTACGTCTCACGTCTTATATCTTACCGATTTTAAGGATTTTATGATGAATATTGTGGAAGGTGTACAACTGGGCGCAGTCCAGACCAGTCATCGCATGTCGCTTTTGGGTACGGAGTCTGCTTTTGAGGTGCTGGTAAAGGCGCGCGCGCTGGAGGCGCTTGGTCACGATGTGGTGCATCTGGAGATTGGTGAGCCAGATTTTGATACGCCCTCGCATATTGTCGAGGCGGGACAACGAGCACTGGCAGATGGGTTTACGCATTACGGTCCGCCCGTGGGATTGCCCGAGTTGCGCGAGGCAATAGCGGAAGAGATTTCGACGACGCGGCAGATTGACGTGCATCCCGATCAGGTGGTGGTGACGCCCGGTGCCAAGCCGATTATGTTTTATTCCATTCTCGCATTGGCAGAGCATGGTGATGAGGTGATTTATCCGAATCCGGGTTTTCCGATTTACGAGTCGGTGATTCGCTTTGCGGGTGCCAAACCCGTGCCCGTGCCCCTGACGGAGGATCGCGGGTTTAGCCTGGATGCGGATCAATTGCGCGATCTGGTGACGGAACGCACAAAGCTGATTATTCTAAATTCGCCGCAAAATCCCACGGGCGGTGTGATTCCAGAAGGCGATTTGAAGGCGATTGCCGAGGTGGCAGTCGAGCACCGGATTCCCGTGTTGTCCGATGAGATTTATTCTCGAATGGTCTATGGCGATGCGTTTTGCAGCATTTCGGCGTGTGAGGGTATGGCCGATTTATTGATTATTCTCGATGGGTTTTCCAAGACGTATGCGATGACGGGCTGGCGCATTGGCTATGGTGTGATGCCGATGGATCTCGTGCCGCATTTTGACCGGCTGATGGTCAATAGCAATTCATGTACGGCTGCGTTTACGCAAATGGCGGCTGTAGCGGCGTTGAAGGGTCCGCAGGATGCAGTTGCGGACATGATGGCTGCGTTTCGCAAACGGCGTGCGATTATTGTAGAGGGTTTGAATGAGATTGAGGGGATTACATGCCCAATGCCCGAGGGGGCTTTTTACGCATTTCCAAATATTATGGGATTGGGCAAGTCGTCTGCGGAAGTCGCGGATGTGATTTTGAATGAGGGGCATGTCGCGTGTCTGGCGGGGTCGGGCTTTGGGGAATACGGCGAGGGGTATCTGCGGTTTTCTTACGCGAATTCTGTGGAAAATATCGAAAAGGCTCTGGCGCGCATCCGAATGTGCGCAGAAAAATTGGCGTCTTTCAGAGGCGGTTCAGGAGCGGTATGATCGCGTATAGTGACGCGACCTGGAGATCGTGCGCGAGGTCGGATGCGCCACCGGTGAAGTGAATACAGCGCACGCGGGCGGCAGTACAGGCCATGAGGTCGTAGCGACTATCGCCGATGCTTATGGCTTCGTTTGGGGAGGTGTCGAGGGCCTGGAGTGTTTTGTGGATGAGGTAGGGGCTGGGTTTTATGGGACCGTCGTCGCGGCTGAAGGCGACGTCAAAGGCGCGGTTGAGTCGGTTGATTACGCAGTGCATGGCGGCGCCGTGGTTGTTGGTGACCAGGCCGAGTTTGTAGTTGCGCGCTCGTAGTGCGTCGATGAGTTCTGTTGCACCAGCGCGAATGGCGGCGTGTTGTGCTGCCTCCCATTCTTTTTTGAGCAGGATGTCATTGGCCTGTTTGCGTTGTTTTGCGGGTAAGTTGTCGATGTGTTCGATGATGGTTTTTTCGGGCGGACAATTGATTTTTGATCGCAACTCCGGCCAGTTGATGTACGATTCTGTGAGTGTACCGTCCATGTCGAAGATGATGGCTCGAATAGTCATTGTTTGCCTATTCGAGAAATACGGTTTGACGGTCGCCCGATGAAAAGGAGATGATGGCGCGCAGCGGTTCATCGCCGTTGTTGATCGCGTGGTGGATTACGCCAGCGGGAACCCGAATGCTATCGCCCGGTTTGAGTTGATAGCTGTCGTCGCCGTACGTGTGTTCGCAGGTTCCGGAGACGACGTAGAGGATTTCTTCACAATTGGGGTGGTAATGCGGTGGATTCTGCTGGCCGGGTTGAATGACGGCCATGCCAAAAGTCTGTTTGGCATCGGGATCAATGGCCTGGCCCATGAGCCAGTTGAGGGTGCCCCAGGGAAATTCTTCGGCTGCGGTTTCCGATAGTCTGGTAACAGGCATAGCGTTTCCTTTTTTGCGTATTGGTGATGGTTTTGAATGGGCACAGGATAGAGATTTTTTTCTTTGGTGTCAACAACGCATTTGAACAGATGTGATTGTCGGAATATATTGTATTGCATCTGCGTTTATCCGCGTAATCTACGTAATCCGCGATCCAGGAGGTTGTAATGAAAAAAATTGAGGCATTTATCAAGCCATTTAAGTTGGATGAGGTAAAGGAAGCACTCACCGAATTGGGATTGGTGGGGATGTCGGTTGGCGAATACCGGGGGTTTGGTCGCCAGCGAGGCCATCGGGAGTTTTACAGAGGCAGCGAGTATCATGTGGATTTTTTGCCAAAACTCAAACTTGAACTGGTGGTTGCTGACGACGAGTTGGAAAACGCGATTGAAGCTATCCTGGAAACCGCCAGCACAGGTGAAGTGGGCGATGGGAAAATTTTTGTGAGTACCGTTGAGCAAGCGATCCGCATTCGCACGCGAGAGACAGGAGAAGCGGCGTTGTGATCCGCAGATGAACGCAGATAAACGCAGATGAGCGTTTTACGCAGATGATTGTAGGGGCGAAAGATCTTTCGCCCGTCGTATTGGATATCCATCATGAACATTTTTGATTTTGACACATCCGACACACAAGACGCGCTTGTACAGGCGGGATTTCGAGATGTTGAACGCGCGTTGCACAATCTCGAAGCGTTGGCTGGTTCAGAGGCTGAGGATCAGCTTCCCGATGATTTTTCTTCTGCGTTGATCGATGCGCCCGACCCCGATATGGCGCTGCATAATTTTGTGCGCATTGTGCAGGCAAGTCATGTGTCGTTTTTGCACACGTTCAAAACGCATCCCGAGTTGTGTCGCATGTTGTTGTGCGTTTTGGGTGGTAGCCCTTTTATGGCCGATATGATGGTGCGCGATCCCGATATTTTTGACTGGTTGACAGGTGCCCCCAACCACTTCGCGCAGTCGTGTGATAAAGAACAATTGCTGGCGTCTTTTGATCGGGCTGTCGAGGCTGTGGATACGCGCGAAGACAAGCTCAATGCTGTTCGGCGGGTCGCGCGACGCGAGTTATTGCGTATTGGCGTGGGCGATCTGGCTGGTGGGCGCGCCATTCAATATGTTGCGGCTGATTTGTCGATTTTGGCGGATGTGTGTTTGCAAAAGATGATTGATATTTTGCTGCCCGATCTGCAAGCGCGTTATGGCATGCCGCAAAATGGCGATGGACAGCCCGTGGATTTTGCGATTTTTGGGCTGGGGAAGTTGGGCGGTATGGAGCTTAATTTTAGTTCGGATATCGATTTGATGTTTGTCTATAGCGCCGAGGGCAATACGGATGGTGAACGGTCTGTGACCAATCAGGAGTTTTTCTCCCGATTGTGTGAGCAAATTGTGCGTGCGGCAACAGAGGTGACGCCAGAGGGGTTTTTGTATCGCATGGATATGCGCCTGCGTCCCGATGGCGCGGCTGGCGCGCTCGTGATGCCTCTTGCCGGATATGAGGGCTACTATATGCGGCGGGGCGAATTGTGGGAGCGGCAGATGCTGATTAAAGCCCGTTGTTGTGCCGGGTCTGAACACCTGGGACAGCGTTTTTTGAAGATGGTAGAACCCTTTGTTTATCCGCGCTATTTTGATACCAGCCCGGCTATGGAGATCAACCGCATTAAGGCGCGCATTGAAGATCAGATTGGAAGTAAGGGGCAGCGCGAAACGCATTTGAAGTTGCGCTCCGGTGGCATCCGGGATATCGAGTTTATTGTGCAGTGTTTGCAATTGCTGGTGGGGCGCATACACGAGAATGCGCGGTCAGATAACACGCTCGAGGCTATCCGGCAGTTGCAACGGGTATCTGCGCTGTCGGGTAAGGAGGCTGATCAGCTAAGGGATGCTTATGTATTTTTCAGGCGTTTGGAACACCGCTTGCAGATGATGCACAACCGCAGTGATTATTCGCTGCCCGAAGGGGAGGATGAACAGGGCGTATTGGCACGCACGATGGATATGGGATCTGCTGAGGCGTATCGCAAAATGCTGAATGCCCATTTGAAGGCTGTGCAGGAGGTGTATGCCCTGGTCTTTACTGAGGCGCGAGAAAGCGAGGGGCGTTCCATAGGCGCGCTGGTAAATATGGAAATAGGCGATGCGGAGGCCAGCGGATTGTTAGAAGATATTGGGTTTGATCGACCGGGCGAGGCACATCGCAATCTCGTTTATCTGGCTTTTGGGCATGTGCCGCGGATCCGGGGCACACGGGCGCGTCAGAGTTTTACAGAACTGGCACCGGCATTGATGCAAGCACTTCAGGAGTCCGCCGATCCCGATCAGGGGTTGAGCAATCTGGAGAGTCTGGTGTCTGCTTATGGCGCGGGCGATATGTTTTTCCGAATTTTGGCTTCCAATCAGGGGTTTCGCCAATTGATGTTGTCGCTGTGTGTTGGCAGCCAATTTCTGGTGCAGGTGATAAGGCGTAACCCCGGATTGCTCGATTGGCTGGTTCGCCCAGAGGTTTTGTATCTGGATCCTGAAGCAGAGGTTTTGCATCTCAGTCCGGGTATGGACGCTTTGCGTGAACAGTTTCGTGCACAGGTTGAGCGGTATGGCGATACGCCCGAATTGGCGGGAGGGATAAATGCTGTAAAAAATCGCGAGTTGCTGCGCTTTGGCACGCGCAATCTCGTGGGTTTGACCGATACGTTTGAAACATTTGAGGCGCTGACGATGTTGGCCGATGCGGTTGTGCAGGGGGTTTATGAGGTGGTTTATGCGCGGTTGGTTGATAAGCGCGGGGTGCCGCGCAATAGCAGCGGCGAGGAGGTCGGGTTTGTGGTGCTGGGTCTGGGCAAGATGGGTGGGGGCGAATTGAGCTTTGGTTCGGATCTGGATATCGTATTTGTATATGGCGAAGATGGCGAAACAGATGGCGCAAGGCCACAGGGGAATTTGCAATTTTTCATCGATCTGGCACAGCAGATGATCGCGATGCTGGAGCAGAATACGCCGCAGGGAAAACTCTATCCAGTGGATCCGCGGTTGCGTCCCGAGGGGGCGAGCGGACTTTTGGCACTGTCTTTGGAATCTTATGGTCGCTATTTGGAGACGCGCGCGTCAACGTGGGAGCGCATGGCACTGTCTCGTAGCCGGGTCGTTGCTGGCGATCCCGTTTTGGGAGAAAAGCTGCTGAATTTGTTTGAGCCTTTTATTGTGGGTAGCGGGTTTTCGGATGAAGAGGTAGCTACAATGCTGGATATTCGCAAGAAGATGGAGCGCAAAGATGGGCAAAGATCCCGTAAGGTATTGAGTATCAAAACAGATGCGGGAGGGATTGTGGATATTGAGTTTATTGCACAAATTTTGCAGTTGAAGTTCGCCAAAGATCATCCAGAGTTGCGCAGTGCCAATACGCTTGAGGCACTGAGAAGATTGGTCGAAGGCGGGTTTTTGGAGGCTGAAGACGCACAACGGCTTCAGCAAGCGTATGTGTTTTTGCGTACTGTTGAAAAAGTGATCAGACGCCAGGACGAGCAGGCACGCACCCACTTGCCCACCGAAGACCGCGCGTTGACAGCAGTGGCCCGGGCGATGGGGTTTGATACAGCTGAGGTGTTTGAGAATGTTTTGCAGAACGATATGGCACAGACGCGGGCGATTTTTGAGCGGGTGGTAAATATCGCGTAGATGCAGGGCATGTTGTATCGGATAGGAAAGGCGGTCCAGGAAATGGGATCGCCTTTATTTTTTAAAATACGCGCGGAATTTGTTTGTCAAGGGGTGGTCGGAGAGGGGCTGAGATATATGGTTTTTATGTTGTGTCAGGCGGGTTTTGGTATTTTGCCAGTGTGGCGTTGTCAGGCATATATGGGCTGCGGATATGTGATAAATGAGGTGGTGCGCATCGAGGCGGAAGAGGATGGTTTCGGCTGGAGTTGAGTACAATTTTGATGCAAAGTGGGCATAGTGTTGGGCAAGCGATGGTGTGAGGAGACCTATGATGCGGCTGCGGGGATTGTGCGCGCCGAGTGATGTGGTGTATTGTATCAGGCGACGTTCGGGCCAATCATAGCCAATTTTGGCGAGTTCGAGAACGGTTGCTGTTTCTGGGTTTGGGCAAGCGATGTTGCGGGCGTTGTAGTCGGTTGGGCCGAGTACTGGCGGTGCCTGGATAAGTTCGTTTATGAGGGTTTCCCAGGTCGATAGAAGGTCTGGGGTATTGGGATTGCGTACGAGTGTGGGAAGCGTTTCTGTGAGTGATTGGGTGGTGTTGTGCCACTGTTCTCGCAAGTCATCTGCGCTACATCCGGGCGCGACGTGTGGGATGAATTTGGATCTGTGTTTGTAAAACGCTTTTTCAAGTGTGCAAAGGGTATTGATGACGGTGTGTGCAAATGGTCTGGGATCAGCGGTCTGGCAGATGTCGTCGAGGGTGTGATTGCCGCACCATTCGTAGATGACCATGTCGTGGTCGGTTGCGATGATGCGGGGGACCGGGACGCCGCTGGCGAGAAGATAGTCTGTAACTTTTTGTTCAACGGAGAGCAAGTGGTATGGTTTGTCGCGCGTGAGCGGCGCAAAGATGTGGTGTTTTACCGCAAATACCGAGCGGTCAGTCGTGACTTTCCAGACTGCATGCGCCCGAGTTTCGGAGAGCGATTCGATTTTTGCAATGCGCTGTTCCGGTAGCTTATTGCGGAATAAGCGGTCAATGTTTTCGGTCATGGGCGTGCAGGGTGTTTTCCCTTTTTCGGGACTGAATGAACTCGGGTGCTTCGACAATGCAGTCGCGTAAGATGCCGAGCGAATCCCATAAGGCTTGCAGATTCGTTTTTTTGAGTTTGGTAGAGGTGTCGCCCACATCGGGAAAGCCCTGTGCGTCGGGGGTGAGGTGTTCCCAGTTGCGGAAGAGGCGACCCCAGTCGCTATTTAGCACATCTTGCATTTTGTTTTTCGCGTGGAAAGGATACCAGAAGCTGTCGTGGTAGAGCACTGAAGCCATATAAGCCCAGGGTGCGAGGATGGTTTTGAGTGACCATTCGATGGGTTTTTTGAGGCCCCCCCAGTAGATCTTGTGCTGCATTTTAGAGGCAAAGGTCATTTTTTTGTACGGGCCGACAAAGTCCCAATTTTCTTCTGCGGCGTCCACATCACCCGCAATTTCGATTTGGGAGGGGTCTCCGCATCCCAGGCCCAGATCGTGTGCCATGCGGATGTATTTGATTGAAAGTGGATCAAAGCCCATCATTTTGGCGGCGACTGCGTCAATGGCGACCTGGTCGGCACTGGCGAGGATGACGTTTTTGGTGTGGGGGATCATACAACGCGGGCCGGGGCCATCGCCTGCAAAGGTGCCGTCCATAACTGCGAAGACACCGCGGTGGATGTTCTTTTGTATCATGAGCAGATCGACGAGGGTTTCGTGTATGACGGGATGCGTCCAGTGGCGACGTTCGTTGAGCAGACCGCCAAAGGCATTTTTCATGGCGCCTGTGGTGGTGGTAAAGACGTGGGTTTTGACGGTGGGGAAATGGATGATGTTTTCATCGATAAAGCGTTTGGGAATGTGAAAACCTTTGGGATAGACTTCGTTCAGGCAGAGAAATTTTGTGGTGAGGTCGCCGACTGCGTCGCGTACGTTGATCCATTCTTCACCTTCGTAGAGATGTATATTTTTTAAGCCGTGCGCTTCGATGACGGGGAGGTGTTTGTTTTCTTTTTCGCCCAAACGCGCGTCGATGACCACGGTTCGGTTGTGGCAGCCGTAAATGAGGTCGGGATCGTAGCCATCCCGTTTCATGGCGCGGATAACACCATCGAGTTGCCACGGTGTTGTGGAACATCCGGGGAAAAAAAAGTGCCATGAAATGTTGATCTTGAGCGCGGTTTCCACCTCTTTGGCAATTATATTCTGGTAATCCGCCAGATTGAGCAGGCGGTGGTAGTCTTCAAAAACTGTACGCGGCGATGTGCGGAGGACAGCGACTTTGCTTTGCATGGGGTCTCTCGAGTCATCAGAGGTGTTTTTCAAATAATTGATACGCCTGTTCGCGCATGGTGTTGGGAAAATCGTGTTCGCAATCGGGGTGTTCGACAATCAGATTTTTTGTTGCATCGTAAAGGGCGTACACGCGCGAGGCGGCGTTGACAACGGCATCTACACTTTGCCATTTGAAATTGCTATCGCGCAGTGGCGCGGCAATAAAACAGGGTCGGGGTGCCAGAGCCGCGATCAGGTCGTGAAAATCAAAGGGTATATCCCAGAGTCGATGGACGTAATTTTTCAATTTGGGCATGTACCGATCCTGCGTCCATCCCGCGAGATTTCCGTCTTTGTAGTCTATGTAGGAATCCAATCCACAACTCGATACCACAACGCCAATGCGCGGCTCAAAGACGGCAGTATAGACCGAATTGTGCCCGCCCAGTGAGTGCCCGATTGCCCCGACGGGTCCCCGTTTTACATACGGCAGTGTTTCCAGTAAATCAATTGCCCGGATATTGTCCCAGATCGCCTTCATGGTTCCACTTTCATAGCCCAGGCCAAATATATCGGGCCAATATTCCGCCAGCATGGGATAGGATGGTGCGATGGTGACAAAGCCGCGCTCGGCCAATTCGCTGGCATAAGCCCGATTGGGGCGGTCGCCCAATCCCACGACGGTTTTGTATCCCAATGTCGCATGCGTTGGGTGCGGACACAAGACGGCTGGACACGCTCGTCCTTCTAAAGCCTGTTTGGGAATTAGCAAATACGCCTGCGCGCTGTCGCCGGGTTCTGCCGCGTAAGTGATCATACGTCTCATATAAGTTCCGCAATCCACTTCCTCTACCAGATCTATAGCGAGAGGACATCGCTTTTCGTCTCCCGGCAAGAGACCCATGATTTCCTGCGCTGCGTCTATAATTTTCGCGCGCTTTTCTTCCCACTCTGTTAGTGAAGTGAGCGGAATAATTTGACCGTTTTGATCAACGAGTTGATTCATTTGGCTTCCCATTTTAACGAATATAGGCACAGTGTCACAGATTGACATTCAAGATAGAGTTGTATATTTTTGGGAAAAGATATTATGCTCTGTATTTTTTGCAAAGGACAATCACTCGAGGTTCAGGCCTATCAAAAGGATCATTTCTATGGAAGCGATAAAAATTAAAGCAATGTATCGGAACGGTGTGTTGGAACCAGAAGAACCTCTTGTTTTGTCTGAAGGTGAAAACGTTACGGTGATTATAGAATCGCGCTCTGATTTTTCAGAAGAAAAAAAAATGCGATGTTTCCAAGCTGCTGCTGGTAGTTGGAAAGAGATTACAGATAAACATCTCGAAGAAGACATCTACAAGTTGCGCCGCTTGAGAACCCGCCCAGAGATAGAATCGTGGCAATAGCATATCTATTTGAATAGATTTTCAGTGCTAAAGTAAAATAGGCGGATGATCTTTGCGGTTATCCGCCTATTATTTTTTTCTGAATGAACTCGGGAGCAATGTAAGTACGCGAGATTGGAAAAAAATACCAGAAATAAGACATACACGGGTCATACAAGATATAAGTGGAATCTTTTTCAATTGCAGTGATAGAGGAACAGATGTTATCTTTCATTATGAAAAAGCCGCCGACAAGACTCGGTCAAGTCAACTGTCAGCGGCAGGTAAATATCTCAAGCTGGGAACTTGAGAAGGATATCAAAAAATAACAATCCAAAGTGCGATTGTCAATGATTTAGACTGTACTATGTACTTGTGCAGACAGACAGGAGAAAATCTCGCACACACGAAGTCTAATTGGGGTATGGAAAAGCAAAAAATTCTGATTATAGATCACGACCCCCGCGTTCTATCGACTCTTGCAGGATTTCTGAGCGATGAACCTTATGGCGTATTCACGGCGAGAAATGGAATAGAAGGCCTTGAAATTTTGAGACGAGAGCATATCCATCTCGTTTTTGCTGACAGAGGAGCAGATGGGCACAATGGGATAACCCTTTTGAAGGGGATGAAGGCAGAGAATATTCAGACCCCTATCCTGATCATGGGGGAAGTTGCACCGATGGAATTAACCGAAAAAATAATCCGAGCAGGGGCGGTCAGCGTGGTCAATAAGCCCATTGAGAAGAACAGGTTTTTGGCTGAGGTCAAAACCCATATCCCGTCAGATTCGAGTTGGAAAATCGCGTTTGAAGCCTTTTTGGAGGCGCATTACAGCAATCCGGACCTCAAATTTAATGATCTCAGAGACCATTTCAAACTTTCCAGAACGCACTTGAGTGCCTTATTCAAAAAGCATTGTGGCATGCCTTTCCGAGAAAAATTAAGAGAGATCAGAATTGCCCACGCAAAGCACTTAATAAGAGAACAATCCCTGTTGACCTATGAAGTTGCAAGTGTGTGTGGATTTCATTCCTCAAAGTATTTTTGTGAGGTTTTTATGAAGGTAAATGATATGTCTCTTACCGCTTACCGCGCAAAAGTGAGATGCGAGAACCCTCTTCAAAAAAATTCATCGCGCGTAGATTTAGAGACTGAACGTGGCTCTTAGATCAAATTATAGGTCTTAGAAGTATCGTGATGAAAAAAAAACGTATCGTTTTCTTCAGCCAACACTTTGTAGGTGTCGGTCATCACTTTAGAAACCTCCAGATCGTGCGTGCATTGGCGAAAAGCCATGACGTCTATTTTGTAGATGGTGGACGCGAAATCCACCGTATTGATATACCATCTGTTACAACCATTCGTTTACCAGCCCTTTTTAAGGATTCAGAGTCCCAGCGTTTGGTGTGTGAAGATCCCAAATTCAGTCTGCGACAAGCTCAGGAAAAGCGCAAGCAAATTCTCCTTGAAAAAATTGCACAGATACAGCCAGACATTTTCGTAATTGAGCTTTTTCCATTTGCCAGATCCATACTGTACAAAGAGTTAATTCCTGCTATTCAAAGAGCGAGGACTATAAACCCAGAAGCAAAAGTGATTTGTTCCGTGCGTGAAATTATAAGAAAGACTCCTGAAAGAGAACTTTCTACAAAGAAACCACCACATCCGGAAGCTTTGTTCTTCGTACCCAGAATGATTTGGTATGCAGTTTCTTTTTGGCGTAAGGGCGAGAGAAACAAAAGGTTGGCCCGATTGTATTATGAGCGCGTTGTCCCTGTGTTGAATAATTATTTTGATTACGTCCTCATTCACGGCGATCCGAGATTTTTTCAATTGGAATCATTTTTTCCCTGGATAGAGAATATCGAGATTCCAATTGAATATACAGGTTATGTCTCAGAAAAATTAGAAATCTCTGATTCCGATACCCAAAAAGCGATAGACGAACAAGGGCCTTATGTTTTGGTCAGTGTTGGTGGCGGTATCCTCGGATGGGATATGATTACAACAGCAGTGACTGCCTGGAAGATACTTTGCGAGCATGGTTACGTTCAGAATATGAAGATGGTGATATTTGTAGGAGTTTTTATGAAGGACGATGAGTATGATGCGATAAAAGAAATGTGTACAGAAGATTCCTTTTATCTGTCGAGGTTCACTAACAACTTTCTTCAGTGGATGCAGAGTGCGGAATTGTCTATCAGTCAGGCAGGTTATAATACGTGTATGAATGTCCTGGAGACAGGTGTGAAAGCTATTTTAGTACCGATTCCAGCAGAGAGAGACCTTGATCAAGCACCGCGAGCAAAGAAATTTTCAGAGTTAGGTATAGCGGATATGATACGCTCTGAAGGACTGACATTAGAGCGAATGGCAAACGCGATTTTGGAGCGTTTAGAAAGCCCCCCGGTGAAACACAACATTGTGCTAAACGGAGCCGAGCGTACAGAGCAATTGTTGTCGAGCCTATAGAGGCAACGCTTGGAGTGGTGTAAAACCTTGCCACTGATAAAAGAATAAAGTCTCCTGCTATGCAAAACGGCCATACAACTGCTCCTATAGATATTATAGATGATTTTAAGGGAACAGGTTTTGGATTTGTCAAACGATTTCTCCTGTTCATCTTGCTATCCGTTACTGCGTTGATTGCTGGTATCCTCTTTGTGGTGTGGAATGTCGGGATGAATGTAAATGTGGAAGGGACAGGTGTTGTGGAGCCTTCAGGCCGCTTTGAAGTGAAGACAAAGCTTTCGGAAATAATAAGTGAAGTCTATGTCGATAGATGGGACAAAGTTGCAAAAGGAGATCGGCTCTTTAAGTTGGAAAGCAAAGATTGGAAAGCCGAATTGGAGAAAGTCACCAAAGAGCAGGAAATTAACAGAAGCAGGATGGCAGAAATAGAAGAACAGATGAGATCAGAAAAAAAAGTTCTACAAAGTGAGATTCATCAAACGCAGTCCGAGATAGAGACCTTGCGTTTGCAACTGGAGCAAGTAGAACGGGAGTATCAACTCGGTCAAAAATACAATCTTGTGAATAGTAAGTCAGAAATTGATCAGTTGATACCTATCAGGCTGAAAAGATCCATGTTAAAACAGGCTCAAGCGAAATTACAAACAGACCGAGAAAGATTGGAAATGGTTGATCGCAGATACCAGGAAATTGAAACACTCCAAAAGATGAATCAAAAGCTGCGAGAAGACCAGCACATCTTGCTGCGTCGAATAGAAAATACAGTGGTTTACGCACCTCTATCTGGCACTGTGCTGACGGGCGATTTAGAACGGCGAGTTGGCGACCATCTCCAGATTGGAGAGACTGTGATAGAGCTTGCACGGCTGGATGATTGGCAGGCAAAAGTGATGATCAAAGAGACAGAGATTCACAAAGTAAAAGTTGGGCAACCCGTGAATCTTTTTGTAAACGCGTTTCCCCACATGGAATACAAAATTTTTGAGGGCGTCGTCACAGAAATTGCTGCACAACCCGTATCGACTAACCCCTCTCAGGAGGCGCAAGTTTATCCTACAAAAATAACGATTCAGAACCCCGAAATTTCTGTAAATCACAAGACCTACTCGCTTGCTTACGGCATGAGCGTTGAAGCGAAGATAGCCGTGGAAAAGGGAAGAATCCTCGATCTGATATGGAACCGGTTTCTTCGTACAGCGGGAAAAATTCCCGAACACGATTTCTATATTTTCGATCCCAAAAAGGCGAATTAAAAAAGAAAGGAGGAAATTCTGGGAGCACTTTTCTGTTGCCTCCCGCCTCGCCTTTAGGAATTGAAATAACCACAAGGAGAAGAGGAAAGACCGTCAATTTTTGAACATACTCTTTCAAAACTCAGGCAAAAAGAAAGAGCGTGTTTTTATTCTTTCAAGGAGGATATTATGAAAACGCTTGTGAAACGCCTGCTGAGACCTTATCATCTGGAATTGGGATGGGTTGAAGCTTATGGAGATGATGAAAAAACCATAGTTTATCAGACGACTGAGCCTACTACCTTCGTTAAAACTCCTGGTGATACCATTAAGGTTACGGGAACGGTCAAGCAAGGTAGAGTTGAGGCACCGGGAGATACAACTTGGTCAGAGCCAAAAAAGATTGAAATTACCGCGACCAAGGAGGATGTGAAGAAAGAAGCACCGTTCGGTACAAAAGGTATAGTTGGTCGAATCTGGGATTGGGTAATGGATCAGATTGATGACACTTAAATCGGTCTTGACCTCATTCCAATAATGCTGTCTTTTCGCTTTTTCTTGTGGCTTAAAATCCATTATCGGGATCTATATTAATTTGATACCTACCCTACCTCAAATATAGGCCCCGATTTTTCAGTGGAGTTACAAGTGATGGTTTTAAGCATGTGGAAACGAGTATCTATTCTATGCATTATCGCAGGTTTGATTCTGCTTTCTGCCTGTTCAAATAAGCTGGACAGCAAAATAGAAAGAGGCTTCGAATTATATGAGCAAGAAAATTATCCACAGGCTATTGAATTATTCCAAGAAGTTTTAAAAAATAATCCAGAAGATATTGATGTATTGGTGCTTCTGCAAGCTGCCTTTATTGGAATGGAAGACTATGATCAGTCCGTTGCATATGGAAAGGCTATATTAAGAACTAATCCTAATAATCAGACTACATACCATCAACTGATCTATGCGTATAAAAGATTGGAGCGATATGAAGATGCGATTAGCTGTTACGAAAGTCTGCTCGCGCTCTCACCGGAGGATGTGGAAGTAAATGGACATCTTGGCTTACTTTTGGCAGGACAAGGCCGATATGAAAAGGCAATTCAATATTTAAAAGAAACACTGCGTTTGAAAGGAGAAGATACCTTCATTCTACGGGTACTTGCGATATGTCTTATGAGATTGCAGCGATATGAGCAGGCGGTAGATGCGTTTAATCGGATTATCAAAACGGAAAAAACGCCTGAACTGTTGGCTAAAGCAAGGCTCAAGATCGGTGATGTGTATTACGCAATGGGAAAACATGGCAAAGCCATTGAGAATTATTCTATGATTGAGTTGGAACATGATCAAGCCACTTATCAACAAGCGCAACACTACATAAGATCGCTAAATAATGTGCCTGATGATGCAAAAAGAAAAATCATCGATGGTGTTCCCTTTCCCCCTCGAGGCTACATCGTGCAGACACTGGGTGCGTGCGGTTCTGCAACCCTCAAAGTGGCATTAAATTTTCTCAACGATTCGGTCTCCCAGAAATCAATCGCAGAGAAAATAGGAGATGATGATGGCACTACTCCTTATGCCCTGTGGAATTTTGCTGTTGAAAGAGGATTTCAAGCCTATCTGGGCGTAGCAGACCTTCCAAAAATTAAATATTGGGTCAATCGAGGCTACCCAGTTCTTGTACTCATTCTTGAACCCGAATACGGTTATGGGCATTTCACATTGGTTGTGGGGTATGACGAACTTAAAGACATCATCATTTCTTATGATGTACTTCACTGGATTTATAACCGAGAAATTCCCACTGCTGATTTTCAACATGCCTGGAATTATTATGACCGATCTTCGCTATTCATCTTTCCCAGAGGTGTTGATTTGCCTCATAACTTCGAAACAAATATTTATGCACAAAATTGTTTGCAAACTGACAGAGGTGGATTTCTATACGACCAGGGAAATAAAGAAGATGCTTTCATGGAACTTGAGGCGGCAGTATTGAATCAGCCGCCTTTGCCAAGCACTTATGTCTTACTTGCCAAACTTTATGCAAATGAAAATGATCCAATAAAAAATGCAAAAGCAGATCAATACCTTTCAACTGCTCTTTCAATGAGTCCCACAAATGGTGCTACTTTGTTACAAGCAGGAATATTTTATCGCATCCGCAATGAAAACGCAAAAGCAACTTCTATATTCAAAAAGGGATTGGAACTTTATCCAAACGCTTATGAACTGCGTAAAGAATTGGCCTCGCACTATCTCAAAATACGAGATTATACCAATGCAATAATTGAGTTGGAAAAGCAAAAGACACATTGTAAACGAACAACTTACTGTCGCGATCAAAAGCAAATCAATAACGGTCTTTTCGTAAGCAATATATTTTTAAGTGACTATGGAAAAGCCATTGAGGCAAATCAAGAGCTTATAGAACTATCATCCACATTAGAGGAAAAATTTCAAGCCCTTAAAAAACACACAGCTTTAGGCATCTTGCACAAACAGCCTGAAGTAGCAAAAGAATCTCTGCATCAAATTTTGGCTCTTTTGCCCCAAGATGATCCAAGAAGACAGGATAGTAACGACTTGCTTCAGGCTATGGATGAAGTGGGAACTGTTGTGGATGTGGAATTTGAGAAGAATTTGGAGCGTGGAGAAGCTAATTTTAGCATTCTCATCCTAAAATCCAAGGCGGTTGCAGACTCTATTGTCCACGCGAATTGAGAGGAGATTTACACATGCGGAAACGACTATCTATTCTATGCATGATCGCGGGTTTCGTTCTGTTTGCCAGTTGCGATGAGCCTGATTCATCGGGCGTCCTGGTGGTAAAGCTTGAGAATATGACTATAGCACATCATGTAGATTCGATCAGAGTCAGTGGCACTGTAATTCGGGGTAAAATTACAAACGATGGTCGAGATACAACCTATACAGATACCACGCTTGTTCATAATTTGGTTATTACCCAGAGTGAAATTCAGAGTGAAATCCATAAGGAGGAAGTGGGTAAAATTTGGGAAGAGTTGCTGACATATCTCGTATGGGATATGGCTCATAGATACATGGATACCCTTGAAACTAAGACTGAAACTGATACGAAGGATGAAAAAATTAAGTGAAATTTTTCAGGTTAGGATAGAACTTTTTGGCAGTGTCTGGAGGGTATCTTGCAGAAGATTGCACATATCTTATCATTGCTGCGTGGACATCGAAAGATGATCATACAGACCTTGTGTGTCAGTGCCTTTCTGATTCTCTTCTCCCTTCTCCCACCCTACTTTACAAAAGTTCTCATCGATAATGTATATCACACTAAAGACGCGAATTTACTTTATGTCGTCCTTGTTTCAACCGCCCTCATTTCCATTTTTTCCAATCTAATATCTTCGCTGAATGAATATTTCTCTGATAACCTCAACATGAGATTAAGTCTCAAAACAGGGTTGGGATTTTATTCTCATATCGGATACCTCAATTTTAGTTTTTTCGATCAAAGAGAAGCTGGCGAGATCATATCGAGATCAAGAGATGCCCTATCATCAGTAGGGGGTATCATGAGTATCATCGGCACAACGTTTATGAGTGTGGGAACGCTGCTCGTATTCCCGCCTATCTTGTTCTATATGAACTGGAAGTTGGCTTTGCTAAGTTTGGCTGTGTTGCCGTTTGATGCTGTGATATCGTGGTTCATGTCGAAATATACAGCCAGAAAAACCAGAGAAATTGCTGAGACGAATGCTGAAGCCTCTGCAAAACGGATTGAGTTTATTTCGGGTATCAGAACTATCCAAGCTTTGAATATAGAAGATTATATGTTTTCTCGGATTAAGAACCTCACTATAGGAGCAGCAAGGATAAGATTAAACATGTATTGCTGGCAGGGAGCATCGGGGTTTTTTATTAACGCTCTTCATGCTGGTGGGACGCTTCTGTATGGGTGGTATGGTTGGACACAGATTCTCTCTGGCGATATGAGTCTGGGTAGTTATTTGGCTTTTACTGCTTATGTAGGCTATTTATCCGGCCCAATGCAAGGCTTGCTGAGTCTCCTGATGGATTTTCGCACGGTTATTGTCCACATTGACCGCTTTCTCGAGGTGTACCACATTGTGCCAGAGATAAAAGAGGTTCCAGAATTACCCGAAGGCCCTCCACTTGAAGGACACATTGAATTTC
Source organism: Candidatus Latescibacterota bacterium (assembly GCA_022821275.1). Taxonomy (GTDB): domain Bacteria; phylum Latescibacterota; class UBA2968; order UBA2968; family UBA2968; genus VXRD01. Next base: position 83,607 of record JAJEDY010000033.1, read on the forward strand.
GCAATGTGTCCTTTTCATATAGAGAATCACAACCCGTTATCAGCGCCGTCACTGTTGAGATTGAGAGGGGAAAGACCACAGCTATTGTGGGAAAAAGTGGCAATGGGAAGACGACATTTGTCCAATTGATTCCGAGATTTTACGATCCACAGGTTGGTGCTATTACCATTGATGGGTGTAATATTAGACAGATGAGACTTTCGTCTCTGAGGCAACAAATTGGTCTCGTTCAGCAAGATCCATTTTTATTTTACGGCTCAATATTTGAAAATATATCTGTAGGAAATAACAGCGTGGAAATGTGGCAAGTGGAGAGAGCAGCGCGGTTGGCGCATGCACATGATTTCATCCAGGAATTTTCAGAAGGATATAACACCCAGGTGGGGGAACGAGGCACGCAGTTGTCGCAGGGGCAGAAACAGAGAATCGTGATCGCCAGAGCTATTCTTCGCAATACACCCATTCTGATTCTGGATGAAGCGACTTCAGCCCTGGATATGGAATCCGAAACAAAAATTCTACAAGCTTTACAAGAAATTAGAAAAGATAAAACAACGATTATTATCTCTCATAGACTTTCAACAATCAGGCATGCGGATTATATCCTGGTCATTGAAGACCATCGCGTGGCAGAACAAGGCACACACGATGAACTTATACATAACGGCAGAGTGTATAGTCAGCTTTACGGATGATCAGCCAAGAGGTTTTAATGGAGAACATAGACAAACTGGACTTTGGCAGATTGACGGGATTGGGCGTTAAAATAGCCATTATCGACAGTGGAGCCGATTTTGAACATCCAGAAATCGGCCCTATTGCTCATGGTATAGACAGCAGAATAGATTCCGATGGACAGATTATTTGGGGAACTGACTGTGCGGATCGATTGGGCCATGGCACTGCTTGCACGGGGATCATTCGCCAAATAGCACCTGACGCTGAAATTCATATTATCCGCATTTTCGAACAATCTTTGGTTGCCGAGGGAAGAGTGTTAATAGCCGCTTTAAAGTGGGTCATAGATCAAGGGATAGATGTTGTCAATTTGAGTTTGGGCACAACGGATCGCCAGTATTTTGAGCCTATTCAAAAATTGTGCCAACAGGCTGCCCGCGAGAATATCATCCTCGTTGCAGCAGCGCACAACAGAGGAATCAAAAGTTATCCAGCTATTTTGCCAGATGTCATTGGCGTACAAGGAAGACCGATGCCAACGCTCAATGATTTTTATTTTCGAGCAAATAAAAATATTGAATGTGTCGCGCATGGCGGCGATCAGATTTTATGTTGGAGAAAATCGTCTAAAGTCATTGCAGCAGGGTCGAGTTTTGCCGCATCTCGTATCTCTGGCATCATTTGTTTGATTCGGCAAGTTTACCCATGTACCACTCTAAATACGACAAGGGAAATTCTATCGCTTCATTCCCGTCTGAAACCTACATTACCAATTCAAAATGATGCCGTATCTTCAGTCATTGAAGAACCAATATTGCCCTCAAAAACAAAAGAGATTCAACAATATCCTTGTATTGGACGAGCAGCCCTATTTGCAATCCACAAAGAGCTCGAAAATCTCATGCGTTTTGAGGACCTCCTCGAGTTTGATATACATCGTGTTGTCGATCCGTTGGAAAAGAGACTGGTGAGATATGATGACAATGGCCAGGCGATTCTCCTGAATTCTGAACTAAGCGCGTGTCTTCAGGAGATATTGGAAAATGCCGACACGCTCATTATAGGCGATATGAGTCGTTTGAGTCGCCTTGTCGGACGAGATGTATTGGCCGAAATTGCATATCGCGCTTTAGAAAACAATGTCAACATTTTCAGTTGTTTGCCACCGAAATACGATCATGACCTCTTTGCTATAACAGCTAAAAAAGGGTTAAAGATATTCTATCCTCGATTAGACATAGAGGAGAGCGTTAGAGGAGATTTTTATTCTCAAATTGTAGATGCTCCGGTCATAGGCATTTGGAGCACGCAGGCACATTGTGATACATTTCGCGTTCAGCTCCAGTTGTTCAAAGAACTCGCCCAAATGGGATATAACATCGTTCAGATTGGAACAGAGAACTATGCGGAGCTCTTTGATTTGGATTTCGTATTTCCAATTGGTTTGACAGACCAACTCGATATGTCTGAGCAGCACTATACATCGTATCTCAGCTATAAATTACACGCACTGACCCGAACAAAGCGGCCCGATCTCGTTTTGTTTTCGACCCGATCAACAATAATCCCAAATGATATTCATAAACCCGATCTTTCGTTTTTTCAGTCCATCGGTCTCCTAACGGGACTGAAACCGGATGCCTCTATCCTCGTTGTCGATGCTTCCGATCCGGACAACTATATTCAAGATGCGATAGAAGCACTTCGCATCATGGGGCAATCGGCTACTATTTTACTCGTTGTTGAAAATGATAGGGATAGGATAGATGTTTTAAAAAGAAAATGCGATATATCAGTATTAGATATTCAGAGCGATGATGCTTCCAAAAAGATGGCTGAAATTGTTATCGATTATTTTGGTAACTAATCAGATGTTGGAGACATTGCTTTAATATTCAAGAGCAAATGAAATTGGAAAGGATATCACATGGCCTATCCACTGGCTATTTTTACACCCAGAATCGGTGCTTATTCTGAAACCTTTATTCACAAGCATATAGAGAGATTATTACCCGGTCAAACGGTTGTTCTATCCCATGTAATCAGAAAGGTGAAATTTTGGGAAACATCATGCCCAACCCTCATTCTCAGCGAAATCTCTCTGCCACGGTTTGGAAAGAAGAGAAAAATTGCTGCGTTTTCGCAGGCAATCCGTCAATTTTCGACTTTTCACGGCGTTGAAGTGATGATGGGCGAATTTTTAGATGTCTCATTGCCCATTTTTGAAATCGTGCGAGACATGGGGATACCATTTTATGTCCATTCACATGGTTATGATATGTCAGAGCGTCTTGAAGACCCGATGTGGCGAGAAGCATATCTTGCATACAATGGTGCCGCAGGAATCATAACAGTCAGCGAATTTAGCAGAAATCGACTGATAGATATTGGTTTAGAACCAGGTTTAATTAAGGTTGTCCCTTATGGTATTGATGTCCCTGATTCCTATTGCCGGAGGACTTCAGAGACTGTTTACTGTCTCGCAGTGGGGCGGATGGTACCCAAAAAAGCACCTCTGATAACGATCAGAGCATTTGAGAAGGCAAGCCGCGAATGTCCTAATCTGCATTTGGATTTTATCGGTGATGGGGTATTATTTTCTGCTGTAGAAGATTATGTTGAGAAAAATCAACTTTCTGATAAAATCACACTTCATGGTAGTCAACCAAATGATTTCGTTTTAGACCTGATGAAAAAATCAGAAATATTTTTACAGCACAGCATGACCGATCCTCAAACGGGCAATGAGGAAGGCTTGCCGGTTGCCATATTGGAAGCCATGGCAAATGGGTTACCTGTCATAACTTCAAAGCATGCAGGCATTCCAGAAGCCGTAATTTCTGGCGTAAATGGTTATCTGGTGAATGAAGGTGATGAAAACAGCATGGCTCATTGTATTATTGATTTATACAATGACTCCGCAATGCGTGAAAAATTAGGGCGGAATAGTTGGCTACGTGCAAAGGAAAATTTTTCTTGGGAGGTAGAGAGACGACATCTCATTAAGATCATGGATTTATAACGGCACATCGATATCAAATGCCGCTGTAATCAATTCTCGCGTATAATCCGTTTGTGGATTTGCAAATACGGTTTCTGTTGCGCCGTGTTCTACAACGACGCCGTCCTTCATCACGACGAGTTCATTGGCCAGTGCGCGCACGACCCGCAAGTCGTGGCTGATAAATAAATAAGCCAGATCGTGATCTTTTTGCAAGCGCCGGAGCAAGTCGATAATTTGCGACTGCACGGTCATATCCAGCGCACTTGTGGGTTCGTCCAGGACCACAAATCGGGGGCGCAATACCATGGCGCGCGCAATGGCAATGCGCTGTCGTTGTCCGCCTGAGAACTCGTGTGGAAAGCGATCCATCATTCCGGGTTCAAGCCCTACTTCATCCATTATTTCTGCTACGAGGTCTCGGCGTTTGTGATCGCTATCGCCCATGTCGTGAACCCGCAATCCCTCGGCTATAATGTGAAAGACCGATAGGCGCGGGCTTAAGGACCCGAAGGGGTCTTGAAAAACAATTTGCATCTCTCGTCTTAAGGGGCGCAGTGTCTTACTCGGCAGGTTCTGAATGCCCTGTCCGTTAAACTCGATTGGTCCCTGGCTGCTCAGCAAACGCAACAGGGCCAATCCCAATGTTGTTTTGCCCGAGCCGGATTCGCCGACAACACCGACGGTATGCCCGGCGCGAATGGTTACTGAAATGCCATCTACGGCTTTTATATGCCCGATGGTTCGCCGCAAAAATCCCCGCTGAATGGGGAACCACACTTTCAGATTATCTGCCTCGACGACGATGGGTGTCGATCCGTTTAGCGCGGTTGCTGTTCCCTTTGGCTGTGCATTTAGAAGTTTTTGTGTATAGGTGTGTTGCGGTTGCTCGAAGATGCGCGCGGTGTCTCCTTCTTCTACAATTTTCCCCTGGGTCATTACATAGACGCGATCCGCCACATGCCGAACGATTGTCAGGTCGTGCGTGATGAGCAAAATCGCCATGCCAAATTCGTCTTGCAGGTCTTTGAGCAATTTCAAAATTTGCGCTTGAATCGTCACATCCAGCGCAGTTGTAGGCTCATCGGCAATGAGTAAATCCGGCTCATTGGCCAGGGCCATGGCGATCATCACGCGTTGCCGCTGACCGCCCGATAGCTGGTGGGGATAGGATTTGAGGCGCATTTCGGGGTCGGGCAAGTGTACTTTTTGCAACAAGTTTATCGTGTGTTCCCGCGCTTGTTCTCGCGTCATTTTGCGATGTAACATCAGGGTTTCGCCGATCTGTTTTTCAATTGTATGTAGCGGATTCAGTGAGGTCATCGGCTCCTGAAAAATCATCGCAATGCGGTCGCCGCGCAGTTGTTGCAGTCGCTCTTGTGGCGCGCCCAGCATTTCCTCTCCGTCAAATTGCACGCTGCCGTGTGGATGTACAGCGCGCGGATAGGGGAGCAATTGCAATACGGAAAGTGCCGAGACGGATTTGCCCGAGCCCGATTCGCCTACCAGCGCGACGGTTTCGCCTTTTTCAATGTGAAACGATACGCCGCGCACAGCTTCGATGACCTGGTCTTCGAGTTGAAAATGCACGCCTAAATTTTGAACGTCTAACAAGCTCACGCGCTCTTGCCCTCCGTTTGCGATAGGGTTTTGCGGACATCGAATGCATCGCGCACGGCTTCGCCGATAAATACGAGTAGCGATAACATAATTGCCAGAATAAAAAATCCAGATAGACCCAGCCAGGGAGCCTGCAAATTGCGCTTGCCCTGATTGAGCAATTCTCCCAGTGAGGGAGAGGGGGGCGGAAGGCCAAAACCGAGAAAGTCCAGCGAGGTCAATACCGTGACAGATCCCACCAGTACAAAGGGCAAGAAGGTCAGTGTTGCCACCATAGCATTGGGCAATACGTGTCGCCACATAATTGTCAAATCATTGACACCCAGAGCGCGTGCGGCGCGTACAAAATCAAAATTGCGCGCGCGCAAGAACTCGGCTCGCACCACACCGACGAGACGCATCCAGGAGAACAGCAGCATGATGACCAAGAGTGTCCAGAAAGTCGGCTCGATAATGCTGGCGATAATGATGATGATAAACAGGGTGGGTAGCCCGCCCCAAATTTCGATAAATCTTTGAAATATGAGATCGACCCACCCTCCCAAGTAGCCTTGCACTGCGCCGGCTGCAATGCCTACTACAGAACTGAATACTGTGAGGGCGAGGGCAAATAAGACCGATAACCGAAATCCGTAAATCAATCGCGCGGTTACATCGCGTGCCTGATCATCGGTGCCCAGATAGTTTTGTATAGAAGGTGGTGCAGGTGCGGGATGTTTGAGTTCGTAGTTGATCGTATCGTAACGAAACGGTACCAGGGGCCAGATGATCCATCCGTCTTTTTCAATTAGTTCTTGTACAAACGGATCGCGGTACTCGGCTTCGGTTTCAAAGTCGCCGCCAAAAGTTGTTTCGGGATAGGCTTTTAATGCGGGAAAATAAAACGCCCCCTTGTGTCGGACCAAAAGGGGTTTGTCATTGGCGATAAATTCTGCGGGCAAGCTCAATCCGAACAGGACGAGAAATATCCACAGGCTATAATAGCCGCGGCGATTTGCCTTAAAATTGTCCAGGCGTCGGCGCGTGAGGCTCGAAATTCGAAAGCCCAAAAATCGGTCTTCGCGCTCGGTGAGCGTATTATACTTCTCTGCTTTCAAAATCAATCCTCGGATCTACCAGTGTATAAGTCAGGTCACTTACCAATTGCATCACCAATCCCAGCAAGGTAAAAAAGTAAAGCGTGGCAAACATGATCGGGTAATCGCGGTTGACCGTGGCTTCGTAGCCCAGGAGGCCCAGGCCGTCGAGGGAAAAAATAATCTCGGTCAATAGCGATCCCGTGAACAGGATATTGACAAATGCACTCGGAAATCCCGCGATGACGATGAGCATCGCATTGCGAAAAACGTGCCCGTACAATACGCGGCGCTCTTCCAATCCCTTTGCCCGCGCCGTCATGACGTATTGTTTGTTGATTTCGTCCAGAAACGAATTTTTTGTCAGGAGGGTCAACCCGGCAAATCCACCAATTACCATGGATGCGATGGGCAGTGCGAGGTGCCAAAAATAATCGGTGAGTTTGTGAAATAGACCAAACTGATCCCATTCGGGGGAGGTCAATCCCCTCAGAGGGAAAATGTCGAAATAACTGCCACCGGCAAATAATACAATTAAGAAGATCGCAAACATAAATCCCGGCACGGCATTGCCTATGACGATCACGCCCGAGGTCCATACGTCGAATTTGGACCCGTCGCGCACGGCTTTGGTCACGCCCAGTGGTATGGAGATCAGGTAAACGAGCAATGTCGTCCACAAGCCGAGGGAGATCGACACGGGCATTTTGTCTATGACGATATCGACGACGGTTTGGTCGCGATAAAAACTTTCGCCAAAGTCGAATTGCAAATAGCGCACCATCATCTGATAGAAGCGCTCATGAGCCGGTTTGTCAAAGCCATACATCCGCTCCAATTCCGCGATGAGTTCGGGATCAAGCCCCTGCGCGCCGCGGTATTTGCTCGTCGATCCCTCACTGCGCTGTCGGATTTGTTGAGATGAGGATAGTTCGCCTCCATCGCCGCCCACGCGGGCAGATGCATCTACTTCATGGCCCTGTATCTGTGCAATGGCTTGCTCAACAGGTCCACCAGGCGCGGCCTGAATGATCAAAAAATTGATCACCATGACGCCGAGTAGCGTTGGGAAGAATAGCAAAAAGCGTCTTAAAATATAGGATCCCATGGTACTTAATTTTTCTTTAAGGCCTCTTCTTTTGCTGCATCGACCCACCACGTGTCGGGGAAATACTGCCAGGGTTGCGGCATGTATTTGGGCGAAATATCGGGTTTGCCAAATTTGTTCCAGTACACCACGCGGTGTGCGCGAATATGCCAGTGCGGCACTACGTAGTGACCCCACAGGAGTACGCGGTCCAATGCCCGGGTGGTCGCCACGAGAGTTTTTCTATCGGGCGCGTTGATTAGCTGATCTACCAGCGCATCTACGACGGGGTCTTTAATGCCCGCATAATTTCTCGTACCGGATTCATCCGCAGCCGCTGCTGTCCAGTAACCGCGCTGTTCGTTGCCCGGGCTTAATGACTGTCCCCTGAGGCTTACAATAGCATCAAAATCGTATTCTTGAACGCGATTTTGATATTGCGATGTATCTACAATTTTAATTGCCGCTTCTACGCCGAGTCGCTCCAGGTTTTGAATGTACGGTCCTACAATGCGTTCCCAGGAGGGCGAGTTGTTGATTAAAAATTCAATCATCATTGTTTCGCCAGATGCATCGTTGGTGAGTTTTCCTTCTTTTACTGACCACCCTGCTGATTTTAACATCCGCGTGGCTATGCGCAAGTTCTGGCGGATGTTGCCCGATCCATCTGTTGTGGGTGGTTTGTATTCTGCGGTAAATACTTCTTCGGGGATCTGTCCTCGAAATGCTTCTAATATTTCGAGTTCCTGTCCCTGGGGCAATCCCGATGATGCGAGTTCTGTGTTGGAAAAGTAGCTCGTTGAACGCGCGTATTGTCCGTAAAACAGATTGGTGTTGGTCCATTCAAAATCAAATGCATAAGCCAGTGCATGTCGCACTTTGGGATCGGCAAATTTGCTGCGTCGCGTGTTAAACCAGAATCCCTGCATCCCGGTGCCATTTTCGTGTGGGATTAATTCTTTGATCAATCTGCCCTCGGCCACAGCGGGAATATCGTACGCGGTTGCCCAGGATTTGGAGTTGTTTTGCAATGCAAAATCAAATTCGCCGCCTTTTTGCGCTTCGGTTGCTACGGTCCCGTCTTTGTAATAATCGTAGTGAATGACGTCCGGATTATAACGCCCTTTTTTTATGGTCAAATCCGCGCCCCAATAATTTTCGACGCGCTGGTACGTGATCGAACGCCCGGGATCGTGTGCTTCAATTTTGTAAGGTCCACTGCCGAGCGGCGGTTCCAGTGTTGTTTCTTCAAAATTTTTATCTTCCCAATAGTGTTTGGGTAAGATCGCCATTTGTCCGACAATGAGGGGCAATTCCCGATTGTCCTCTGCTGCAAATGTGAATTTCACCTGGCGTTCGCCAATCTTTTCAACCTGTTTTATATCCGCATAATAATTGCGATAAAAAGGATGGCCTTTGGTTTGAATCGTTTGAAAAGTAAAAACGACATCTTCCGGAGTAATGGGTTTGCCGTCGTGCCATTGCGCCCCTGAGCGCAGTGTGAAGAGTACCCATGAACGATCGGGGGGCACTTCAATGGATTCTGCGAGCAAACCGTATTCGGAAAAAGGCTCGTCCAGCGAGCGCTCTGTCAATGAGTCGTAGGTCAACCCTAACCCATAAGCCGATACACCTTTGAGGATGAACTGATTCAAGCAATCATAGGTGCCGCCGGCACTCATTTTTATGGTGCCACCCCTGGGGGCATTGGGGTTGGCGTACTCAAAATGCTTAAAGTCAGGTCCGTATTTTAAGTCGCCGTACATCGATATCGCGTGCCCCTTGTAATTGGGCTGATCTGCCAATGGCATTGCGACGACCAACAAACTCAATACCAGCGCGAATAAAATGGTTTTCATGAACAGGCTCCTTTGTTAAAATGTCTAAGAAAGAGGGCAGACACACAGATTTGTCTCTACGTCTGCCCTTTTGAAGTATGTGGTATTTCCATTCTATTGTCAAGATACGGTGGTGGGAGATATACGGGTTCTGTCTTATGAAATAGACTTAAGCATACGAGATCAGGTTTTATTATATGAATTTTCTACCTCCCGAATGGCACGATCAACTCGCTTCGACCAATACGCATCTTCTCCAACGTTTATCTAAAGGTGAGAGGTTTTCTTCTGGCTTTGTTCTCGCAGCACGGGAGCAGACCGCTGGACGCGGGCGCTATCAGCGTCAATGGATCGCTCGTGCCAATGAGAATCTGACGTTTTCCTTTCTTCTCATTACAAGAGCCGCATTTTCCCAACTGACTTCTCTGCCTATTGCCATTGCGCTGGGTGTATCGGATGCGCTGAAAACTTATGGCATCAGTGCGCAAACCAAGTGGCCCAATGATGTTTTGATCGACGGCGCTAAAATTTGTGGTATGCTCCTCGAGCGCAGCGATCAAAAACAGTCCGATGGTACGGCTATTGTTATTGGTATTGGTCTCAACGTGAACATGGATGCGACGACCGCGGTGCTGATTGACCGTCCCGTCACTTCTATGTGTCTTGAAACGGGACGTGAGTACGACCTCGAACAGGTGCTCGCGCAAGTCCTTTCATCTGCTGCTCCATGGATTGACCGGTGGGAAGGAGAGGGTTTTGCCGCCTTTCGCACAGCATGGGAACACCGCTGTGTTTATATGGGTGAGGAGATTTCGGTTGGCGAAGGTGATGATGTGAAAACGGGCGTTCTCGCGGGGTTTGGCGACTGCGGCCAGCTTTTGTTGCGCGGGTCAGACGGTCGGGTGAGTGAGATTTGGGCAGGCGATGTCGCGGCGATTTAAGGGAGGGCGTTTATCCCACCATCGCAAGCGTCTGACCATTGGATACCTGATCGCCGACGTTGACGGGTATTTCGACGACTGTGCCCGCATTTGGAGAGGTGATCTGGACTTCCATTTTCATGGCTTCCAGAATGAGGATCGCTTCGCCTGCCTGGACTTGATCTCCTGTGTGTTTCAAAATCCGAATGACTTTTCCGGGCATTTGCGCGCTTACGGGTTCGGTATTGGCGGGTGTTGATTCCTGTACGGATACCGTGTCTTCTATATCCACTGTATAAGCCGTGCCATCTACGGTGGCGATGTTGCCGTCAATTTGTACGCGCACGGATTTGCCATTGATCTGTAGCTTATATTCGGCTGCGCCGTCGGCAACTGGTACGGGTGCTTCATCCTGCTTTTCGATTTTCCGCACGCCAATTTCGGCATCGCCTTTCAAGAAGTCCATTCCCTTATCGCCGCACGTTGCGACGATGAAGATGTGTTCATCCGTTGCCTCAATTCCCTCGGCGTCCAACAGTTTCTTCGCGGCGCCTCTTCCCTTTTCGGGATCGGCATCATTGCGTTCGAGAGGTGGCTGGTCTGTGGGGTCAAGTCCCAACTGATTTGACGCGATTTTTACAACTTCGGGGTCGGGTGGGACGGGGGTTTTGCCAAAATAGCCGAGTACCATCTGCCCATAAGGTTCGGCGATTCTTTCCCAGGGACCGAACATCACATTGTTAAATGCCTGTTGAAAATAGAATTGCGATACGGGTGTGACAGATGTGCCAAAACCACCTCGCGCGACGACGTCGCCCATGGCTTTGATCATGTCGGGATATTTGTCCATGATGCCATTGTCGCGCAACATCTGCGTGTTGGCCGTGAGCGCGCCGCCAGGCATCGGGCTCCAGGGGATCATGGGTTCGACTGCTGTGGCTTCTGGCGGCAAAAAGTAATCCGCCATGCATTCTTTAAACACTTCCTCGGCGTCGCGGACTTTCTCTATGTCGATATCCAGGTCGTAATTTGTGCCGCGAAGTGCGTGCCACATCACCAGGATATCGGGTTGGCATGTGCCCCCTGAACACGGTGCCAGCGACAAGTCAATGGCATCGGCTCCCGCTTCCAGCGCGGCCAGATTGGCCTGTACGCTGATCCCGGCCGTTTCATGGGTGTGAAAGTGGATAAATGTGCCGTCGGGCAGCAGTTGGCGCGCTCGTTTAATGGTTTCATACACTTTTGCCGGTACTGCGGTACCCGAAGCGTCCTTAAAGCACACGGAGTGATATGGAATATCGGCGTCTAAAATTTCGCGGAGTGTTTGTTCATAAAAATCTGCGTCGTGTGCGCCTGTGCAGCCGGGGGGCAATTCCATTAAGGTCACGCAGACTTGATGGTGCAATCCGGCTTCTGCGATGCATTGCCCGCTGTAGATCAAATTGTTGACGTCGTTGAGGGCGTCAAAATTGCGGATGGTCGTTATGCCGTGTTTTTTGAACAATTCGGCGTGTAGTTTGATGATGTCGCTCGACTGCGATTCCAATCCGACCACATTCACCCCGCGCGCCAGGGTCTGCAAATTGGCCTCTGGTCCTGCGGCTTCCCGGAAGGCATCGGTCATTGCAAATGCATCTTCGTTGCAATAAAAGTACAGGGACTGAAATCGCGCCCCGCCGCCGGCTTCATGGTAATCAATTCCGGCTTCGCGTGCGGCTTCTACTGCCGGTAAAAAGTCGGGCGTGAACACGCGCGCCCCATAAACCGACTGAAATCCGTCGCGAAATGCTGTATTCATAAATATTACTTTTTTCTTTGCCATAATTAAAATCCTTCGCCAAATGCCGAGCCTACTGAACCAGTACCGACCACAAGATCCCCGCGGCAACAGCCGAACCGATCACGCCGGCTACATTGGGTGCCATGGCGTGCATTAACAAGAAATTGTGTGCGTCTTCTTGTTGTCCCACCATTTGCACGACGCGTGCAGAATCGGGTACTGCCGATACGCCTGCGGCACCTACGAGGGGATTGATTTTTTCTTTTGTCAACACATTCATCAATTTTGCAAACAGGACGCCGCTGGCTGTAGCGACTGCAAAAGATAGCGCGCCCAGGCCAAAAATCAAAAGCGAATCAGGGGTCAAAAATGTCTGTGCCTCTGTGCTGGCGCCCACGGAAAAACCGAGTAAGATTGTCACAATATCGACCATTGCCGTGCGTGCGGATTCCGCCAATCGGTCTGTGACCATGCTCTCTTTTAGCAAGTTGCCAAAAAATAACATGCCCAGCAGGGTCAATGCGCCCGGTGCAATTAAGGTTGCGATCAAGAAGCCAGCGATTGGAAATATGATGCGTTCGCGCTTGGAGGGTTTGCGCGGTTCGGGCATGCGAATCAGTCGCTCACTTCTTGTGGTCAACAGTTTCATGACAGGCGGCTGAATCACTGGCACGAGTGCCATGTACGAATACGCGGCGATGGCGATGGCGCCCAAAAGATGGGGAGCCAATTTGGCCGATAAGAAAATCGCCGTCGGTCCGTCAGCCCCGCCAATGATTCCGATGGCTCCGGATTCAGATGGTGAGAATCCCAGATATAGCGCACCGATTAAGGTCAGGAAGATGCCCATTTGCGCCGCTGCGCCCAGCAGTACCAGTTTGGGATTGGAGAGCAGTGTCGAGAAATCGGTCATCGCGCCAATGCCCAAAAAGATCAGCGGCGGAAACAGGCCCGATGTCACGCCGAAGTAAATATAGCGCAAGACACTGCCTTCGTCGTAAACGCCGAGGGCCATGCTCGGTATAGCGGGGATGTTGCCCACGATCATGCCAAAGCCAATTGGCAGCAACAACAGGGGTTCGTAATCTCTGGTGATCGCCAGGTGGATAAATACAATGCCGATTGCGATCATAACGACATTGCCCAAACTCAAGTTAGCAAATCCAGTTGTATTCAAAAAATCGTAAAATATGTCCATCCGTTACCTGAAAGTTTTTATGAACAATTACGTCAAGTTTTTCCCGTGCGCCTCAGGTGCATGACAAAACCGATGGCTGCCAGTGCAGAGCCGTCGTCTTCATCCTGTACAGGCACACCGTGATGTCCCGCAGATTCGGGAAATTTTTTTGCTACAACAGCCAATATTTTGGGCAATATTACAATAAATGCACTGATCAATGTCAAAACGCTGAATACAATGATCATCCCGGTCAGCGCAATGCCCAGGCCCTGACCATCTTCAATATTTTGCACGTTAAAGTTAAAATTGTACATAGATTACCACATAGAAGCCCCAGTGAGTGGGGTCTTGTTTGCAATCGTAGAGGTTGTTCAATTCCACTACAACAGCACCGTAATAAGAGAGGATTGCAAGCCGTAAATAGTGCAAGAAATAGCGGGAATTGTCAAGGTAAAATAGGAAGGAATGGTGGATTCAAAGAACGACCTTAATACTGCGATGATGTCTGAGTGCCTCAAAGATATTGAGGCGGTGGGATTCGTCGAGGACGACCATATCGAGGTTTAAGCTGCGATACTTCCCATGCCTGCTCTGATTTGAAAAGGTCAGGGTATAATCGCTGTCGCCCACAATTTCGGCTATCGCCCGACGCATGTGTTCTTCTTCGCGCCCAATGATCTTAAAATTCCATGGACACGGATACTCAATCTCTGATCGTCCTTCGAGCATAAAAAAATCCTTTCACAACTTATCCACAATTTTCACATACCAGAGCAAAGCGCATCTGTCCGCTGTCAGGTATTTCGGTGTCAAAATCTGTTTTTACCCTGCCAGTTGTTCCGCAAAAATCGCATCGGCCAGTCTGATCGTATTCCGATTGGGCGGCGACTTTGAGCATGGTGCGTTCTTTGTGCGCGTAATTTTCATTTTCCACCTGTCGCATGAAGTTCAGCACTGTCTTATCGGTTTCATTTTTGCGGGCGCGTTCAAAAATTTCATCCATTCTCGGGTCGTCGGGTACACCGCCATCTTCCAGCGTGTGCCAGGCGCGGGCGCGCACGTTTGAGTCTGGGTCTTCCATGAGTTTGAATAGCGCGGTCTGTATTTCGGGAACGGGATGCCGCACATGACACGGACATAAATTGGCAGCGGCTTCGTGTCGGTCTGCCGGGTCGTCGCTCTCTGCCAATGCCAGATAATGCGGAATATCTTCCCGTCGCAACCGAAGTTCGCCTATCTTTTTTGCTCTTTTCTGGTATTTATTCATTCCATAGCGTTTCTTTTTTGGCATGATATGTCTCCTTCAAATAAGTGAGCAGATCCTTCTCATCATCTTCTATAAGACGATGTAACCCCCTTTTGAGTTTCTAAATCGGGTCAGCCAGTTCTATATCATTTTTCCCGCGGTTTTTTACGCGGTAAAGGGCGGCGTCTGCTTTCTTGAGGGCGTCTTCCGTTGATTCGGGCACGCCGTGATAAACCCCAATGGATATCGTGCCTTCCGTGCGTTCATCAACGGCCCGGTTCAAACGGCGGGCTATTGCATAAGCACGCGCTCTCGGCGTATTTTCAACTACTGCAGCAAATTCATCTCCCGCCAACCGCGACAACAAATCCGATCCGCGCAGCATGTCGCTCAATACCTGCGCCAAATCTGCAATAAATCGGTCGCCCGCATTGTGTCCCTTGCTGTCGTTGATGGCCTTGAGCGAATCGGAATCTATGTAGTAGAGTGCGAGGGGCTTCCCATTGCGATTTGCGCGTCGCACCATACGTGTAAATACCGCTTCAAAACCGCGCCGATTGTAAAGGCCCGTCAAAAAATCTGTGCGCGATTCCAGTGTCATTCTTTGTACTCGTGCGGCGTTGATACGCGCAATTTCTCGAAAAAAGTTCAGGGAAATATCCGTTAGATATGATGCATCCTCTGCGGATTTTTCGGTCAACCAGATCACCTGCGGGATCGCGTGCTGTTTTGCCCGGGCGAGTACGCATTGGGCCGTGGAAAAGATTATCTCGGACATTTGGGGTTGCAGGCCATAATCCTCGCTCGAGATTTTAATACCACCGCAAGATACGCGGTGTCCTATTTGCTCGGCAATCGCAGTGGGCAGAGATGGTGGGATTTCCTGAATACGCGTACCATCGGCATCAAAAAGCACGGCGATTTTGTTCTTTGCTATGCGAAAGCTATCAGGGGCGGGAATAACAATGGAATTTAGCACTTTAAGCGCTTGTCTCATATTGTCCCCAGGCGCTTGATTGGGGGTGCCAATGCCCAAAATTAGCAATGCCCCAAATTGCCTGCGGTATAAAACATCCACGAGTGCGCGTTTCAAATCGGATGCGCCTGGCAATGCTCTGGTGTCCAGGCTATTTTGAAGTGCTGGAGATGCCATGACCGCCTCAGACTCTGAAATCAAGGACAACGCGCTCTCTATATTCCTCCAGCGCGCGATAGCGAATGCCCGCACTGTTAAACATGCGGTAGGTGGCTTTTACGGAATCGGATTTTGGATATTTATTCGCCAGATATATCACTTCGCGAATGCCCGACTGAATAATCACTTTTGCACATTCATTGCACGGAAATAAGGTGACGTAAAGCGTGCATTCATGCAGGTCTGCGCTGATTTTGTTCAATATTGCATTTAATTCCGCATGGCAAATATAGGGATATTTTGTATCGAGAAAGCCGCCTTCTCTGCCCCAGGGAAACTCATCGTCCGAACATCCAATGGGTAATCCGTTGTATCCAATGCCCACGATTTTATTTTTTTCGTTGATAATACACGCGCCCACCTGTGTATTGGGGTCTTTGCTCCGTTGAGCTGATAGCAAAGCCACACCCATAAAATACTCATCCCACGATAAATAATCTACGCGTTTTTGCATCATATCCTTCTTTGTTGGTGATCAGCTAAAAACCTCCTGGGATCGCGGCTTAACATCATACCTCGATGACAGTTGATGCTCGTCACTCCTGCGCAGGCAGGAGTCCAGTTATTTCTCTCTTCACACTTCATCCCTCACACTTCCCTACGCCAGCCGGTCCAGCATTTCTCGTTTGACTTGAAACAATTGCGCTTCGTCCGCAAAAAATCGGCGCAATTCTTCGACTACCAGCGCGCCGATGCGATAGGATTGTAGCCCGGCACAATGCGGCGTTAAGACCACGTTGGGCAAACGGCGCAGTGGGCTGTCCATAGCAGGCGGTTCGGGGTCGGTTACGTCTAAAAAGGCGGAGAATCGCCCTTTTTGCAATTCTGCGATTAGCGCGGCTTCGTCGATATTTGCACCGCGCGATGTATTGATAAATACGCAGTCGTCGCGCATGAGTTTGAAATGCGTCTCATTCCAGAGGTGATACGTAGCGTCCAATTTTGGCGCGTGAACGGTTACCACTTCTGCCTCGCGCGCTATTGTCTCCAGGTCCGCGAGTTCGGCGCCAAATTCCTCTGCGCGTTCTGGCGAGACAAAGGGATCGTAAAGCAATATGCGCGTGTGATAGGGGCGCAACAATCGCATCACGCGCTGCCCGACCTGACTGGCGCTAATGATGCCGACTGTGCGGCGATATAGCGAGCGGGATTCGGTCTTGTCCGGTTTTTTCTCGCCTTCTCGCATGGCGCGCGAATGGGAAAATACCCGGCGCAATCCCATGGTCATGAATCCCATGGTCATTTCCGCGACATCATCGGCTATCGCGGGCGCGGCACTTGTCACCACAATATCTTTTTCCCAGGCTTCATCGCAGATTTTTCCCTTTACAGTACCCGCGCCATAAGCCCAGATTTTTAGCGTTGGCACGCCTTCCAGAATGGCAGGTGTCAAATCTCCCGAATTCCAACTCGTCATCGCCCCGTCCATTCCGTTTAGAAATTCAGCCGCTTCACCATCTACGATATCGCGGTCTTCGTCGTTGATTGTCACATTTGCAAAACTTTCCAATTTCTCTAAATCTCGGTCGCTCAATATTCTTTCTCTGAGCGATTTTCGAATGACAATACCCACGTTTGGTTTGCTCACATTGATACTCCTTTGGTTACTGATTCTCATATTCCGGATTGACCAGATGCACGGGTGCTTTTCCCGTCAGGATTCGCCGCGCTTCCCAGGCGGCTTTTTTTTGTAATTCAATGAGCGATTCTTCAGAATAAAAAGCCGAATGCGGGCTGTGAATTACCCGATCTGTGTGGATTAAACGATCCCCCGCTTCGGGCGGTTCCTGGCATCGCACATCGAGAGCAGCACCCGAAAGG
This sequence comes from Candidatus Latescibacterota bacterium, assembly GCA_022821275.1. Taxonomy (GTDB): domain Bacteria; phylum Latescibacterota; class UBA2968; order UBA2968; family UBA2968; genus VXRD01. The sequence goes on from JAJEDY010000033.1 coordinate 101,049, forward strand.
GTGTTATTTTTCAATGCCGCGAGTAGTGCTGCTTCATCGATAATATCGCCCCGCGATGTGTTGATCAAACACGCTGTTGGCTTCATTTTTGCGAGGCTGTCGGCGTTGATCAGGCCCCGCGTTTCATCGGTAGATGGACAGTGGAGCGATACAAAATCCGATGTGCGAAGCAGGGTGTCCAAATCCGCAGCTTCGGCACCACAGGCACGCGCTTGTTCTTGTGTTAAAGACCGCGAGTGGGCCAATACCTGTAGCCCAAAAGCCCGTGCGCGGGGAACGACTTCGCGCGCAATCTGCCCAAAGCCGATCAAGCCGAGTACCTGTCCCGTTAAACGCCGCAAGGGCAAGCCGGCCTGAATATCCCAGGTGCCGTCTCGGATTAGCCGATCGAAGTGTGCGACTTTGTGCGAAAGCCCCAGTAGCAGGGCCATGGTTTGTTCGGCTACGTCGATAAAACAATAGTCGGGTACATTGGCTACGGGGATCCCTCGTTCTGTTGCATACGCTACATCGATATTGTCCAACCCCACGCCGTACCGCACGATGACTTTCAACTCGGGCAATGCAGATGCGATGACCGCGCGCGTTGTTTGCGCCCAGCATGTCATAATGCCCTGACATCCCTGCGCCAGACGGACGAGTGTTTCTTCTTCGCCATTGGGTGCGGGAATGAGTTCGGCACCGATTTCACTCAGGACACTTTTTTCGACGTCCAGATTTGCCCAGGCATAATCTGTCACCAGAATTTTCATGCCTTTTCTCCGGTTGAAGATCCGCAAAATCGCGTGACAATATCGTATAAAATGCGCGTTGCAAAGACGAGATTTTCGACTGAGGTGCGTTCGTTATGACCGTGTATCAAATTCATTTCTTTTTCTTCCCGCACTTGCCGATGGGGCATAAATCCGTAAACCTGTACATGGGGCCAGCGCGGACAAATATGCTTGGCATCTGTGCCCCCACTCATCAGCGCGGGGACTACGGTGGCGTCTGGGTCTCGTTCTGCCATGACCTGGACGATGGTTTCGTATAGGGGCGAATTTGTACTCGCCTCTAAGGGGGGGCTGTATTGATCTACGATGAGGTCAATCTCGTCTCCAATCGAGGATCGGATTTCGGCTACAAAGCTCTTATCTGTCTGACCAGGGGCGAGCCGACCGTCAATCCGCGCAGTTGCTTCGGCGGGTATGACATTGATTTTACTGCCTGCTTCGAGGATTGTTGGTGAGACCGTGTTGTGCAATAGGGCACGCAGTGAGGCGATCATATCTGGCGCGAGGGGCAATTTTTGCAATGCGTTTTCGCTGTCTGTCTCATCGAGTACGCGGCGCAACTGTTGTGCGGTCTCATCGTCCTGTGTCGCTGCAATGCCTTCTAAAAACGCGCGCAGTGTTTTAGAGGGGTGCATTGGAAGTTTTGCCTGTCCCAAAGAAGCTATGGCGCGGCTAAGTTTGACGACGGCATTGTCGCGGTGCGGGCGGGAGCCGTGTCCTGGGCGTCCTTTTGCTTGCAGGCGAAAGCGAAAAATGCCTTTTTGTCCCGTTTGACACGTATAAAAGTGTTTTCCATTTACATAAAAATCGCCGCCTCCGCCTTCTGTCAACACGTATTTTGCATCGACTTGTTCGGGATGGTGATCGATGAGCCAACCGATGCCGTGGTTTCCTTTGCCCGCTTCTTCATCTGCGGTTGCTGCGTAGATTACGTCGCGGTTTAGTGTCACACCCTGCCGTTTTAAGAGCAAGAAGACCATGAGTTCTGCCGCGACCATGTTTTTCATGTCCAGTGCGCCGCGTCCCCAGATATAGCCGTTGTGCAATTCCCCGCCAAAGGGATCGCGCGACCATTTATCGGGTTCTACGGCGACGACGTCTGTATGTCCCAATAGCATGAGCGCGGGCGCGGTTCCACCTTTTAAGCGCGCTGTGACATTTCCGCGTCCGGGTTCTGATTCTGTGATCGTAGCGTCAATGCCTTCGCGCTTCAATACATCGGCAATATAATTTGCACACAGGATTTCATTGCCCGGGGGATTGGTCGTGTTGCACCGAATCAGGTGCTGTAAGAAATTCGTTACTTCTTTTTCAATGTGGTGCCAGTTTATGGTCATTGTTTGATCGCCGATTAAGCGGATTAAAGGATTACACGGATTATGTCACACTGCCAGGAAAACGGGGTACAATGAATCGTTCTCAGGCCAGTTCATCTATGGTCCAGTCCGCGAGGGGGGTAAATTGAAGGGTGTCCAGTTCAAAGCCATAACCAAATGGTGCTTCGACGACGCTTTCTACGTTGAGCGTGCCATTGTGTACATTGAGCATGGGAAAGCCTCGCGCATGCTGGCGATAAAGGGTGCTGTGATGCGCGAGTACTTGTTTTTGGATGGCTTCGGGATACATGTGCAAGCCCGCAAAATAGTGATGCCCGTTGCGTTCCGAGTGATCCACGCCCAGCACAGCGAGTACAGCGAGGTCCTGTAATAAAGCCACGGGACCGACATTGGCGAGGTCTTCACTGCTTAAGATATATGTTCCCGAGGGGTCGCGTTGTTGGCGATGGGCGATTAAGCACGCATTGGCAATGCCTTTGAAAATGCCTTTACAATTTTTGTGGCTCGTGCCCACATAGCCGCAATCCAATGCCTGTGTTGCGCTGTCGAGTGCGCCGTCGGATTCGTCGATGATCATCGGGGGACGGTCGGTCCAATTTGTCAATACGGATTTGACGGTTGCGCTGAGGGCCATGTCGCGGTGAAGGGGTTGCTCGACAAAGATCAGTCCTTCCATAAAAGACGAGAGTACGGTGTCGCCTTGAATGGTGTTCCAGAGTTTTCTAAAGGGTTCGACCTCTGTGTACTGTTCGTTGCCATCGAGTGTGAAGGCGCATTGATCGGGCATCAGGTCCGCGATTTGTCGAAGGCGAGCAAGGTCCTGTTCTGCATCGCCGCACAGCTTAATTTTTAGATGTGTCAACTGATAGGCTTCGATATTTGCGGCCAATGATTGGGGCAGGCCGTCATTTACGCGGTCTTCGTCCGCGATGTTCTCGTCGGTCAAGGAATCGGCGAGGCCCACGGTGTGCCGCACGGTGATTGATCGCCGCGCCGCGTGTGGCAAGAGATCGCCGGGGGTGTTGCCGTGTAATTCACTGTGGATATCGGCAAGGCGAATGCCCAATGTATTTTCTTTTACTGCCTGTGCAAATGTCACGCCTTTTGCACGACAAAAGGCGTCGATCACTGCGCGTTCGATCATGCTGACGCCGAATGACCATAAGAGCGGCGGATAGGCCGTTGTTTTTGCCCAGGTGCGCTGTTTGGCGTAAATCGTCTGCCAGAGGTCAAATACCGAATTTTCTGTATCGCTGTGCAGGGCGATATCACAGGCATTTTGAATAACGGTGAGCATTTCATCTAGATCGGACTCAAATGGCGCGTCTGGATTTTTGGTGAACCACTTTGGCGGCAATCCCTCTGCAGCCAATCCAATTTCTGTTTTTCCATCGACTTTGACTCGCGCTCGCACAAATAAATGGGGCAATGCCACGAGCGATGCTATTCCGTATTTAAACGGAAATCGCGTGTGCATGTTCAAGACATTGAGGTCGATTTTCTCTACTGATATACTCATCAAGAGGGTTCCTTATTAAATACTGTGTTCCAGTCTATGCGGCCTGTGAATTGCATGGCGGCGAACAGAGTTGTGATGCATAACAGGGTGACAGCGAGTCCCGTGTAGCCGGGAAAGAAAAAGGTGTAGGAAAAGAGCACGAGATAGACAAATTGCCCCAGGCCAATTTCGACAAATGCCAGGCGTGTGCCCAGGACCAGCCTCATGTACGAGGTGACGAGGGCAATGGAGACCGCCGAAGATAGGACAAATGCGTAGTGGATGATCAGGTGGTCAACCAGATAAGCCAGTAGCAGGTGAAAACTGAAGAAGGCGGCACCGATGAAGAAATAGTGCATCGGGTGCAGATCGAGGCCGCGCACAATGGAAAAGATAAAGAGCAAAAAGAAAAAAAGAAAGAGGGAGATGGGGGCGGCGGTGACGACTTTGCCGACCCAGGGACCGGGATTTAGACGGGCTGGAAGAATCATGCCCAGGTCAATGCCGGTGAGAAGATGGTTGTATTTCCACGTCAGGGTCCAGGCGTCGCCATCGCGGGTCCTCGAGGTGGGAGACATGCTATCCTGGGGAAAGTCAATGGCGGCGAAGTCCGTGTGCATCACCAGTTCAAAGTCCGATACCTGGTTGACGTGGTCCCCAAAACTGTATCGCCATTCGTCCAGGCCCTGGGAGTGATAGGAGAGGTCAATGGAGAGTTCCTGCCCGGGTGATAGCTCGATGGGTTGGATTAAATGACCGTTGCGGATTGGGAGTTCGGCAATGGATTGGCCGTCAACGGTTAAGGTGAAGTCGTCGTACACTGCCTGCGGGGCGGGCAGTTCCAGGTCGAAGGACAGGTGCCGGCTCTGGTCGGTGGGGTTGATCAAGGTGTAAGAGGCTGCGAATTGCACCTTGTAGGTGGAATACCACAGCAAGCCTTTGCGCCGGTGTTCCAAAGAGAGGTCAACTTCAATGCGACTGGCTTTGAGGTTCAGGAGATGTTTCTCATCTACTGTGCGCGAGACAGACTCGCCGTCGATGGTTTCGATATGGGTGACGCGCTCCAGCCAGTAGATTTGCGGTGCTCGCTGGGTCTGCGCTGTGCCCCAGAGGTGTCCCACAGCACTTTTGAGCTTGTCGTCCTGTTCCTCTGTGCGTATGTAGGTGGTGGCACTCAGAATAATCCAGCCCACTGCGATGCAGAAAAAGATGATGCCAATGGCGATGATGCGTTTGACCATGAAATTCTCCTCTGTGTAAATGTCTGTAACTGTCTTCTGTCTGTGCTGTTTATACACGCCATTGGTCAGAGTGTTCTTTTGAATTTAATTTTTTTAGTATGATAAATTCCTTTATAGTGCTCGCCCGATTACAATACCGATCCAGCAGCCCGCGATGCAGAGGGTGACACTTAAGAGGATGTTCAGCAATGCGAGTAAAGGGTGACTCGTTTCCATCAGGTGCAGGGTTTCGATAGAAAAGGTCGAAAAAGTGGTGAACGCCCCCAGGAGACCTATTAGCAGGCCATCGCGCCAGGGCATGTCCATATATTCAGACAGGCATACGTAAAGGAGTCCCATAAGGATTGATCCGGTGACGTTGACTGTGAGCGTGCCATAGGGAAAGCCACGTCCGAACAGGATGTGTATGCTCATGGACATCCCGTAGCGCAATAAGGCTCCCAGAGCACCTCCACCAGCTATGAATAGTAGTTGCGCCACTTTACTCGTCGCTGCTTCGCAGCAGGGATATGCCCGTCGCGCCTAAAAGCAGAGGTAGGCTGGCGTCGATGAGTATCCACACGAGAGATACGGTTTCTTCTCCTATTGCGGTAAATGCATCACTGTGGAGGTTGAAATAGTTCCAGAAAAACAGGATGCCGACAAATAATAAGCCGTAGAACTGGATGTTGGCGGCGAGGTATTCGCGTGTAATCGCATCGCCGCCATCAATGCCTTTCTTGCGGATGTATCCGAATATCAGTCCCAGTATGATTGATAGCACCATTAACAGATTCAGGATGTTCCAAAACGGGCTGTATGGTTGTCCGTCGCTGGAGGTGTGATAGAGTGGTTCTATGACGGTGTGGATGGCAACCGCCACCCCTACAATAGTGAGAATTGCACCGACTATTTGTTTGAGCATGATAAATTCCTTTCTAAGGATGGTTGTTTGTCAGGTCTGGTCTATAAAAGAAAAATGCCAGAGTCCAATGCTCTCTTTTTGCATGATGCCAAAGTTTTGCTCGGTTGGCAACGCAAAGTTTGTGTCCTAATGCGCCTTATCTTCACCCTTCACCCTTTCGGTATTGCCAGTGCGGGAAGTGGTTGGGGTGGTCGCTGTGCGGCGATGGCGGCGACCTGTTCGTCAGGGGTGAGAGGGACGAATCGTTCAGCTGCGTTGAGAACTTTTGGCAGCAGGCTGATTTCGCCACAGGTGGGGGCGGTGTGTACAGGCTGTGATAGGACCCACCAGAGGGACTGATCAATGGCTTCTTGTTCCCGGTGCGGGTCGTACCAGGTGTGGCAGTCTTTTGAATTTTCACCCCAGCCGCCGCGTGTGATCATTTTGATTGTTTGGATGCCGATGTCGCGCGCGTTTGCCTCGGCGAGTAGTGCTTCGGCGTCCCGGCGATAGTTCGCGTCTCGCATGCTTGCCGGATTCAGCGGGAACATGACGGTGTCGAAGTCGAAGCGCTTCAGGCTTTCCAGGATGGTACTCGGTACCTGCGGCCCGTGTCCGGTGATGCCCAGCCATTTGGTCAATCCCTGTTCGCGCATTTCTATCAGGGTTTCAAGTGCGCCACCCGGTGCGGTGGTTTTATCCAGTTCGGATATAGTGCCGACTGAGTGGAGTTGGAACAGGTCGAAGTTTTCGACGTTTAGTCGCTTCATCATTTGTTCCACATCCCGCCACGCGTCGTCGCGCGTGCGACCGGTTGTTTTTGCGCCGAGGAATACGTCGTCCCGTATGTCGGGCATCCACGGAGCCACGCGTTCCATCGCGTGTCCATAACTCGGCGCGATGTCGATGTGGTTTACGCCGTGGTCGAGGATGAGTTGTATGGCGCGGTCCGCTTCGTCCTGATCCACATATCCTACCGAGAATGCGCCAAAGGTCGCTACTGTGCTCTGATGACCTGTGCGTCCAAGGGTTCGTTTTTGCATGTATTATCCTTTTTCTTTTTACGGTTAATTTCCCTCAAGCTCTGCCGCGAGTCGCGCTAACCACGCATCTACATCTGCGGGAATATCCAGCGGTCGTCTGACCATGTTTATCTGCGGATATCCACCCACCTCTACCTGGCTATCTATCATCCGACCCTCGCGATCGAGAAACTCGCGTATAATCCTCTGATCTGTCTCATCGCGGTCTTTCGGACGCGCACCCGCGCTTTGTACTACATGTTCCACTACTGCTGATGCAGGCAATGGTGTGATGTTACCCCAGATGGGTTTCTCTTCCAAAATGCGGATATTGCCCGAGGTCAAAGGCACATTAGTTCCTGTTCTATCCAGCGCGATATTATCTTCGAGATACGCATCGCCCTTTGAGGATACCAGTGCCAGTCCCGACCGCGTATTGCTACCGTGAATCATTACATTGCCCACCACGCTCACGCGCGCATTTTGTGGAACGAGATTGGTATCGCTAAATTCGGCATCTGAAAAACTCAGTTGAATCGCCCGCGCACCCGGGTTGTAGATCAAATTGTTTACGATCACCCCGGTTGTAAATGCCTTGAAATACGGGTTGCGATTTGCATTGTGGGCATACAAATTGCCGATGATGGCGATTTCTCGGCAGAAGTCGTGAATCAGCGATCCCATGGAGTGGGGACCTTTGCTGTGCGATGCATCATTCAGGCATTCGGCGATAATGCAATTGACAAATGCGATGCGACGGGAAGTCGCATCTGGTCCCTCGGTATTTGGGCCAGATGCGCTCAAATTTTCATCTACTGCCCATGAAATAGAACAGTGGTCGATCAATATATTGTACGCATCAGCACCTGCTGTGGAGATGCCATCTGGCTCCCACCCGCTTCTTTTTGCTTCGCCCGCATCGCCTGGGCGCACCCGAATATGCTGTAAAATTACATCGTGTGTCTGTATGAAAATGGCACCGCGAATGATCGTAATGCCCGGACTCGGCGCGGTTTGTCCCGCCACAGTTACAAATGGCTCGCGAATGTTCAACCGCGTTTTGTTCAGGTCAATGACCCCTCCCACTTCAAATACCACAATACGCGGTCCTTGTGCAGATAGTGCCGCATCCAGTGATCCCTGTCCACTCGCCAACAGATTTGTCACCCGAATGACCCTGCCCCCGCGCCCACCAGGCGTGTTCATACCGAAATCGCTGGTCTGATTCTCTGTAATGTCAAAGCGGTGTGCATCCAGACCGTTGTCTGTGGGAGTATCCCCATTTTCTGGATCTGTGGGTTTATTACCACCACACGCAATAAGCGCGACAAATGTATACAGCGCAATTTTTTGGATTATATGCCAGGTCATATATATAGCCTTCAAATTTCTTCTCTTGTAGTACGCGTGACATTTGGCTATTATTGAAATGCTACAGATGTAACAAATCAAGCAAAATGGAGATGGCCATTGTCACTGATATTTGAATGGGATGAAAATAAATCCAGAGAGAATGAGAGAAAACACGGTGTCAGTTTCGAAGAGGCAAAGACAATTTTTAACGATCCTTTTGCCATTACAGTTTATGATCCAGATCATTCAATAAATGAAGACCGGTATATTGATTTGGGACTTTCATCAAAAGGAAGATTTCTCGTAGTCTCCTATACAGAAAGAGGGTCACGAATTCGTCTCATCAGCAGCAGAGAAGCCACCCGAGGGGAGCGCCGCAATTATGAAGGACAATAAAAATAAGAAAATGCGATCGGAATACGATTTCTCCGACGGAGTTCGGGGAAAACATTTTAAGGCTTACCGTGAAGGACATACGGTTAAAATAAGAAAAGAGGATGGCTCAATAGAAACCCGCTGTTTCACAGAGGAAGACGGTTCTATTATGTTAGACCCAGATGTAAAACAACATTTCCCCGATTCCAATTCTGTAAATAAAGCACTCCGTTCATTAATCTCAGAATCGCGATCACCTGCCTGAACCTGCTATCGCCTTACTCAACGCCAGCGTTCTTCAAAAACCGAAATCGCGGTTTGCGCTGCCAGCATAGACGTTTGTACGCGCTCCTGATACCCACCCTGCATGGTCATTCCCGTCTCGATCGTAAATGATGGACCGTATTGATGCGCTCCGTAATCGGCCAGATTTAATCCTTCGCCGCGTTCCTGGGCAATTAACCAGAACACGCCGCGTTCTCCTGTCTCAAAAAACGATCCGGGCGTATAACCTGCTGGCGCAAGTTTAGATCCAGAATCGGCAACTGCTCGAATTATTGCATCTGCCATCCGCTTTTCCCACATTTCATCATTCTCATTGCGCTGGTGACGGGCAGAGAACCAGAAGCCGTCTCCTCCGTATTCGTGCAGGTCCAGTGTTAGTCCGGGCTGAATTTCAGCCATCAAATTGCGCGTGCAACGCGGTTCCACGGGCGACCAGGCTGTGTCGTGAAAGCGGTTGATGTGCAATACTTCGCCTTCTGGACTGACAATTAGCGTATAGGCTCTCTGGCAGAGGGCAGTGCCTTCAATGTCTTCGGCACGCGATGGAAAGAAAATGCGCCGTCCAAAGAGTGGTTTTAAAAAATCGATTCCTACTTCGAATTTTCCAAAAACCCCCACAGTCGAATATCCGTATTCGCCGATGATTGCGATTACTGTTTCATCTTCTTCGTAGAGTACTTCGCCGCGTGCTTTTAGAATTTTCTCGACGTCCTCTATGGCGTTTAATTCTGGCTCTTCACCGAGGCTCAAACTCAGTGCATACGCATATCCGTTCATTCCCATTGGGTCTCGGGTGGGAATTATATAGACCTGATGCTCTGTGTCGAGCGCGTCCAGAAGTCCCATTGCCGCTCCGACTCCAGCCTGTTCTGTCGAATGGCTGCCCGCACTGATAAAAATAGCCGGTGTTTTATCTCCTCCGGTTCTGATACATACCAGCGGTGATCCATCCGGCGTATGTCCGAGTATCTGGGATGGGTAGCCTTTCTGTTCAATCCGTTGCAGGAGATCTGAATATCGATCAAAGATTTGCATGTGAATCCCTCCCTATGTTAAGGCGCAACACGCGCCCAGGCGGAATTTAAGATTCTGACTTCGTCGCAAGTAATCGCGGGATAGTCCCGCACGGTAATCGCGTTTTCTGTGGCCGATGCAATTTCAAAACCGGTCTGAGGTGATTCTCCTGCCAGTAAATAAGAGCCGATGACTGCCTGTGGATTCTGCAATGGTTCTGCGAGGTGAAATATACTTTCCTCTACCGACTGGACCTTCAGAGTGGTATTCGCCTCTGTGAGGGAAATTTTCAAATTGCCACACGTCAATATTGTGCCGTTTAGCAGATAGCCCTGTACGCCTTGATCATTTATCGATACAAATGCAAATTGTGCGGCAGCGGTCACCGGCCCGAATTGTCGCTCTTTTTGGTCTTTCGTCGATATAATATAATCGGTGCGGTTCGGTAGTTTTACTTCAATTGCCAGAACACCAGCGTCTGAATCATCTGTGAGCAACCGTGCCCCAAGAAGTGGAGAGCTTTCGGTTTTGTAGGGTGCGATTACAGCGGCGTATTGGCTTGCAAGTGTCTCATTGTCATTCCTGGCTGAGTTTTCTGCAAAGATTTGTCTGATTGATGGTTTTTCCAATTCCTCAGGTGTTCCAACCCGCCAGCCGGGCGCGTCTGCGAGAATAATGCGGTTCGGTACATTTAATAACATCAGATCCAGATTTACATCCCGAAATTGCCATGTAAATGTAGTCGGTTCCTGGGGCGCAATTGCCTGTGGATTTTCGAGCCATATATCCCAGGCGTCTCCCAAAGTTACTGCCTGTGGCGATGGTGTTGCCGGGTTCATGCTCATTGGTGAGCCATTGCAGTGAAAATTGTACTGGTGGATCCGTCCGCCTTTGACCCTGAAAAGATCCACACTATAGGTTTGTCCTTCCGGCGTTGTCACCATTGTGCAGGTGCGCCGATATTCCCGGCACTGGGGGTACACATTTACGCCCGAGGCCTGTACTATCTCAATGCCGAGTGCTGTGCCAAATAATTCCAGGTTGGAACCGCAAGCCGTGTTGTTCTGCTCTTTCTCATCGACTACTACCAGGTTGTGCGATAGGCTGCTTTTTACCCAAACCTGTCCGCTGCGCCCGTCTGGAAGTTGCTGGCTGCTGCCCGAAAAATAACCGCGGTCCGAGGCGAGTTCCTCTCCATAGGCGTAGTAGCTCAGGCTTAAGATATCTTGCTGTCGGTGACTGGTTTGCAGGGTCCACAGGTGCTCATTGCCGTTTAAATAGAGGGCGGTGTCATCTCGACCACCTCGCAAGACGCCTACATGCCAGCCGGGGAACCATTCGGAATGCAGAAGTGGCGTCGCTGCCTCTGCATGTAGATCATAAGGGCGGTACCACAGCGCGTATTCCTGGCCTTTTTCGGATAAAGGTGCTCCTTGAACACTTTCCAGCAGGCCAGCGTACTCACCACCGAGACGAGCGGCGAGAATTTCAGCGGAAAGAAGGTTTGCTTCGGTATCGTACCGCGTATCGCCAATTATTGGCATGCGGTTGCCGGGTGCGAGCATTCTTGCCAGAGATAGTAGGGAGAGAGGGTAACGCCCACTTGAGAACATGTCTAACTGCTCGATCCGCTCGCCTTCTTCTGGCTGATAACCGGGGGGATCGCTATATCCGTGTAGCAGGTCGGCCAGTTCATGTACGTTGGAAAGGTTGTGGGCCGAATAGGCTGGCGATTCCGAATAAAAACCATCGTGGTGATACCGCTCCGCCAACATCCGATTGAAGCCATCCAGCGCGTGTCGCACCTTCTGGGGGTGTGCCAGAAGCGTTCCCACTTCGGCGCTTAATACAAAAACCGCTGTGACCTTGTTGCTTAGAGAATTCCAGTGCATCATGTCCGCACACCCGGCGAGGATCAGGTCCTCTGTTATCCGTTGCTCCGTATCCCGGTCTATCAACTTACGACCAGGCGCGTATTCTGCATCGCGGATCAGATTGTAGGCAATGGTTAATACAAATAGTGCCCCGGCATCGCTTCCTTTTCCGTGGACGTTCATGCGGCCCGCGCCCCAGAATCCGTTGTTCATCGTCGAATAATCCTCAAATTGGTGCAAGCCGTAAGCATGGCGGATCGCATCTTTTGGAAAGCGCCCTCCGCGGGGACCACCTTCGGCCTCTTCTTTGCCCATGTTGGCCGCTACCTCTGCAGGCGGCAAGTCCGCAACACTTCCGTCGTAGGAGTGGTAGAGATAATTCGGGAATACCCGGGCGATCCGGTCGAGGATCCACATCGCGCGCTCGGCGTATTCAATTTCATCCGTTACTGCGTAGAGTTTGGCGAGTGTCAATGCCTGGTTTCGCGCCCAGCCTGCTTTGCGATCTCGAATATGACCGCTAAAACTCGTCATTGTGGGGCGGTCTCCAAGCCATTTGAGCGCGTGCTTTGCGCGGTTTTCGGGGTCGGCTACTTCTTCGGGTGTCTCGTAATAGGTGAATTGTTGACCCATCCGCGGACATACCAGTACGCCGGTCTCCGGGTACTGGGCGTTGGGATAAACTGCGCCACAGGCACGACACGTAATCTCATCCGGTCTGTCAATGTGCCAGTCAAAGAGTCCGCCGCCCATTAACGATTGTTTGCCCACACAGTGCGGACAGTTCTGGCCGTAATGCGTGCCGGGAGTCAATTCGGGGATCATTGTGTCGAAAAACGCTCGATCTTGCCGCATGGCAAATGCAACGCTTTGCGCCCAGCTATTCACGATTTCCTGCGCCCAACCGTAGCGAGATAGATTTTGTCGGGCGTTTTCGATATCTCCGGGTTTGTACATTTCGGCATCTCCCTTATGTGCCGTAGAGTGTATCGGCTGTTTTGCCCAAAATCCATGCTCTGTCTTCATCTGACAAAAAATCCATCGCTTCAATTACGCGAAAACCAACTGCTTCTCCGCGTTGTGGATTCTCCGGAAATCCCGTACATCCCAGCATCCGTTCAGGCCCAAAAGCCTCGTACACGGCTCTGACATAGGGATACACATCCTCGTGTGGCCAGGGTTGCTCGGATATCCCATCAATCCGGGTCGCTTTAACAACGAGATTGGGATATTTTGCCGCTGCCAGCAAGATCCCGAAACTGCCGTTCAGCCCCTCGGACAGTATCGGCTCGCCCAGGTGATCTACTATCACATTTACCTCGGGAAATTGTTGCAACATCGGCTCCAGCAGTGGAATCTGATGGCAGCGTCCAAACCATGTAAACGGCACGCCCAGTCTTTGTGCCGTCTCCCAAAGTGCATGCTGCCCAGGGTCTGACAACCACGACGCATCCCGATCTTTAATCGGATACAATCGCATTCCCTGCACCCCGTGATTCCGGTGCAGACGCGCCAGCGTTTCGGATGCGTCGGGTTTCTGGGGATCGATCAGCGCTACCCCGTGCAGGCGATCTGGAAATCGCCTCAAGCAATCGCACATATATCGATTGTCATACCCGTGATACATGCACTGGATCAGTACGGTGCGGTCTATTTCATTGAGATCCATGTACCTGATGAGATTTTCCACCAGCCCCGGATAATCGGGCCGTTGCGCGGTCATGTCATCGTTATGGGTAAACGGCGGTGTCCCCATTGTCCATACGTGTACGTGAGAATCGATGCGCATGGTCTCCTCCCATTTAATAGGCATCCCCATCCGCCAGGACAAGCTCACACAGGGCATCGAGCGTAATCCCCACGGGGAGCATCTCCATTTGCTCGCAGAAATCACCAATTGATCTGAGTATCAACTCCAGGTTCTGCCTTGCGGGATGCCCGGGGTCGGAATAATCCTGATCATTATGGCTGTCCGTCACAAGGGTGCCAAACCGGGGATCTTCGGTCCGGAAACGATTTAGCACATCCCGAATAACTGCTCTGTGGTCGTACGTGTGCGGGACATAGGACCACTCATAACCCTGCTCGCCCGCATGGCCCTGCGCAACCGGCCTGCCAAATGCTGCGGATACCGGTACATTGATAAAGTCGCTATTTCCTCGTATCAAACGAAATTCCAGATGCGCCCGGTGAGGATAGGGCTCTGCACCGGCCCAAACACTGCAGTGCGCGGGCAAAACCCGCCCTGGATTTGAAAGACTGCCGCCCACAAATCCCAGTTCGCGCAGCACGCCGAATGTGCAATCATTGGCGGAAAAATAACCCGCTCTGAAATAACGGGGCGCCTTGCCCAGCGCAGACGCCCATATCTCCATTGCCTCTTGAATAATCTCGCGCTGTGTACGCGCAGAATACGCGCCCAGATCGTATTTGTATCTTCCCTCTCTGAGCTTGTATGGATGCAAATGTAGCCCCAAACACGCGCCCTGATCTTGCAGTGTCTGAAGCAGATCTGCATTTTCAAGCGCTACTTCCGGGTGTGCAAAAAGCGTGACTGGAAACCCGTACGCCTTTGCCGTCTCAACGAAAAAATAGATCGACCGTTCACTCTCCCGGTAATCCGCAGGGCCACTGCCCGACATTCGCCTCGCATGTGGGGTCACGTCGGATCTGGCCGTCTCGCAGTCCATTGTCAGCAACACATAAACTTTTTTCAAACTACGCCCCTGTAGGATAGTCTGGTTCTCACAGGTTTAAAATTCTCACTGCATTGTTGTGCAAGATATCCTCCAGTGCATCGGGGGCGAGCATGCGCTTGAGGAATGGGAGACTCAATTGCGCGAAACACGCGCCGCGGGAGAGGCCCGCACCCTTGCCATCTCTGCACGGGCAGTCCGTGGCAAACATCAACTTTTTGCCATGCCGTGCCAGGAATCCCGCGGTGAAGTCCTCGTCTCGCGTCAGTCCGCCCAGACCCGAACCCGCGGATAAGTCGGCAAACATATTGGGGTAGTCTGCCAATAGCCGATCTATTAAGCCGCCGGGTTTGACGGTGCCTTTGGGATATAAGGTCTCTTCGGGGGCGGGTACGTCGGCGCTGATATGCGCCCACCACGATTGGGCATGGCCGATGAATTTAATATTGGTGAATTTTTTTAGTAGTATTTCGAGGTGTTCAATCCCTTGATTATATCCCCGCGCGCCTTCTTGAAAATGCCAGGTTACGGGCCAGTTCAATTCATTGCAGACTGCCAGTACTTTTTCCAATCGCGGATCGTCCAATCGCAGGTGCTGTTTTTGTTCGCCATAGCCCTTAAAGATGTCGCTGGCGGCGCGTTTTTCCAGTTCGGGTACGGCGTCTTTTCGCGTGACATCTACATGGCAGAAGGGTATGATGATGTCCGGGTAATCCCGATGCGCCTTTACTATGTCTTCGGTCATCCAGCCAAACTCGTCGTCGCCATCTTCAATGGGTAGCATGACGGCTTTTTCTGCGCCAATGGCTTCGATATGTGTGATGGTTTCTTCAACCGATCTGCCGTTGTGTGTGAGATGTAAATGCGCGTCGATCATGTCAATACCTCCAGCAATTTTTCTGCGACTGCGGTTTCTTCTCCTATTTGCATGGTCATCGGGTCGATTAAAATACCTCTGGCACTTCGCCGTACGACAATTGATGGTTCGCCCTCTTTCAATGCGTGGATTACGGCATCGCGCTGTTCTTCCGGCAGGTCTATGTATGCGCGGGGTGCGATCTCGGGCGCGGCATCCTGCCCTTCGGTCATTACATAGGCGTTTGTTATGTTTTTGACTGCATCTACGACAACGCGAACTTGCCCGTGCCATCGCTGGCAGTCTTCATCATCGCTTCGGCTCAAAAACAGATCTACAGCGGCGATCAATCCCAGGATTTCTTCTTTGCCGACTTTCATGCCGCGTCCAATTGCCGAATGCGGACTCGCATTGATCCGCACGGCTTCTACGCAATCCGCTTTTCCCACGACCAGACCGCTGTTTTGAGGCCCGCACAATCCCTTGCCGCCGCTGAATGTCACCAGGCTCGCACCCATTTCGACGAGTTCGGTTAAGTTTGACCGGGGAGGTAACTGTGCAGCCGCATCTACCATGACGGGTACGCCTTTTTTGTCGGCGCGGGCGATGACTTCTGCGAGTTGTTCTTTGCTCTGTTTGCCCAAAAAATGCACGACAGCCGCTGTTTTTTCGCCGATTCCGCCTATGAGGTCTTCACTGGTTACCGCTTGTTTGCTGCCCACTCGCACGAGTTTGCCTCCGCAGACTTCTATGCCCTGATGGATGTACGTATGGCTATCGACCAGGCTGATTACAAATTCGTTTTGCCATCCCTGTGTATGTGGCAACTGACGCGCTTTAGCTATTTCAGGTCCGGTCAAACACGCCGCAGCGGATAATTGTACACCGCTGGCTGCGCCACATGAGATAAAGGCCGCAGGTACGCCAATGCGGTCTGCCAGATATTCACCTGCTTTTACGAGCAGGTCGTTCAAATCGACAAATGATCCTCCCGCCGCGCACATCGCCTCCAGGACTTCATCTGGCATTAAGCTGCCGCCGAGTGTGGTAATGGTGCCACTCGCGTTGATAAATGGTTTTACGCCGAGTGTGTCGTAGGTGATCATTGTAAGGTCCTTTCAATAAGGAAACGTCTCTGAGTCCTCTGCCTGTGACAGTTCAGCAAAGAATCGCCCGGTTCCTTCCACGGCTGAGTTTAAGACTGTTTCACCTTTTTGCGCTGAGGCTTTACGCGCATCGCCGCCAGCGGATGTGGGCAAATACAAATGCCAGGGGCGCACAAAGTCGATGTGAAATTCTCGTAGTGTTTTCAATTTGGGATATTGGGGAGGATTGTTGGTTATCAGATCTTCGCGCACGAGTTCGGGGCGCAAGAACAGGATTTGGGAGGTTTCTTCTTCGCCTGCGTGATCGCTGCGGTTTTCCCATGTAGCTTTTGCGTCTTCCGATGCACAGGATCCCGTGCTGATCAGGCATGTGAAGAGTCCATCTTGTGCTGCCAAATCGCGCTGTACTGCGCGGATGGTGTCGGGATTGCCGCCGTGACCATTGATGAAGACAATGCGGTGTACATTTTCCGCACGGCACATTGTGACGAGGTCTTTTAACAGGTTCATAAATGTGGGGACTTGCATGCGGCACGCGAATGGAAAGGCGCGAAAGTTGTTGTTTAAGCTCATTCGCTGCGTGGGCAAACACAGGACGCGCCCGCCCAGTTCATTGGCTTTGCGCGTGCCCCCGTAAGCCACGTATTCGACCTGAAAGCTGTCCGTCCCATAGGGCAATGCAGGTCCGTGTGGTTCGGTGGAGCCTATGGGGATGACCGCTACATTGGGTGCGAGTGATCGCACGTCGTCTATGGTCATTTCTTCCAGGATGCCCGAGAGTTTCTGGCGCATAATAAGCCTCGTCTATGTGTAATGCTGTGCGAATGGTGGGACGCTCATGATAAGTTGCCATTTCTTCCATGTCAAGGGATCGGCGGGGGAAGGGACAGGGTAATATTACGCAGCTTGACCGATGCTGTTCTCGGTGTTATTATGGACGCCTATTTTTTATTCTCCATATTTCGGTGTCCTATGACCATTCGCGCGATTATTATTGGCCTTTGCCTATCTGTTTGGGTGAATTTTTGGCCTGCGTATAGCAGCCTGATTCTGCGTTCTTCTCGCGCGGATTTTGCACACCTGTCTGTGGCTTTTCTTATTCCCTTTTTGGCCTTGCTCGCTTTTAATCACGTTTTTTCGCGCAGATTCAGGGGCCTCTCATCCTTTGAGCTCATCGCGATATGTAGCATTGGCATGGTGGCTGCCAATATGCAAGGCGAGTGGCTTTCGGGTTATTTTCTCGGCGTTGTTACTGCGCCCATTTATTTTGCGTCAACGCAAAATATGTGGGCCGAAAGGCTGTGGCCGCATTTTACCGAGTGGAATGTGCTGACAGACCGCGCTGCGGCTACGGGGTTTTACGAAGGGCTGCCGCCCGGTGCTCCTTTTCCCTGGGATGCGTGGATCGCGCTTTTTCCCGGCTGGATCCTTTTTTTGGGTGCTGTATTTCTCGCCAATTTCTGTGTGGTTATTCTCCTTCGCAAACAGTGGATGGAATACGAGCGGCTCTCTTTTCCCATTGCTACGGCACTTCTCGAACTGACGGGTACGGGTGATTCAAAAGATGCGTTTGCCAATCTCGTTCGCTCGCGCTTTTTTCAGATTGGATTTGCACTCATTTTTGGCGTTTTTTGCTGGAATGTCGCCTCATGGTTTGTCGCGGCATTGCCCCGTCTAGATGTTATGAGGCAGATCAATATCCCCATTGGTCGCGGTTTTCCACCGCTGTGGTTTCTCTTTCAGCCGATGACGATTGCATTTGCCTATTTCACGAAATCAGATGTGTTGTATAGCATCTGGTTTTTTCACCTGCTCGCGATTCTTCAGGTTGGTATTTTCAATCGCTTTGGTTTGGATTTTGGCGGTTCCGATATGTGGTGTTCTATGGCCCCGGCTATTGGGTGGCAGAGTTTTGGTGGGTTTATTGTTCTCGTTCTGTGGGGGCTGTGGATGGCGCGCGCCCATTTGCGCAATGTCTGGCGCAAGGTGTGGTCTCGCAATGCACCGATAGATGATGAGGGGGAACTTTTATCCTACCGCACGGCATTTATTATTTTGATCTTGTGCAGTATTTACACGGTTTTCTTTCTCGTGCAATCGGGTATGAATGTCCTTACCTTACTCACCTTTTGGGGGGCTACGCTGATTCTCTATCTCGGTCTTGCACATATTATCGCCGAGAGCGGTTTGGTTTTTTTACGCGGTCCTATTACTGCTCAGGCATTTACCTGGCATGTCCTTGGTGTTGCGGGTATGGGGGTGCCGAGCGCTGTTGCACTGGGGCTGACGTACACATTTTTTTGCGATGCCAAAACTTTTGCGATTACAACGCTGGCGCATGTCCCGCGTCTGGCCGCGGTTGTGCCCGCCGAACGCCGACGCGCTTTTGTTCCCGCGATTGCCACAGGTGCCTTGATCGGCGCAACCACTGTTATTGCCTTTACTCTCTATCAGGGCTATTACGGTATTGGCAGCTATAATTTTGGGGTGGTTAGTTTTAATGGGTCCGGCGACGGTGCCGTGGGTTCGTGGACTTATACCGCCAACCGCATACACGCCGGGACGATGAGTACGGATTGGAATCGCGTGCGGTTTTTGGGTATTGGCGCCGTTTTTACAGGTATTTTGCTCTATATTCGCTATCGCTTTCCCCACTTTCCACTTCATCCGATTGGGTTTACAATTTCATCGTCGGGCGTCTTGCGCAGTAGCCTTTTTTCTATTTTCTTTAGCTGGGCGATTAAAACGCTCGTTCTCAAATTTGGCGGTCTTGAACTCTATCGCAAAATCGCGCCTTTGTTTCTGGGTATGCTTGCCGGTCAAATAGCCGGTATTGCATTGGGCGTTGTTGTGGATGCGCTTTTTTTCCCGGGCAATGGCCACAAACTCAACAGGTGGTAAAAAGTGACTTTTGACCTGATTATTTGCAATGCAACAGTGATTGACGGCACGGGCCGAACGCCTGGTTTTCAGGCGGATGTTGGCATTTGTGGGGATCGCATTGAGGCCATTGGCGATTTGTCTCAGGCAGAGGCCGATACGATTATTGACGCGACGGGGCATATCGTCTGTCCCGGTTTTATCGATGTGCACGTTCATTCGGAAATTGCCCTGCTCACAGGTGTTCATCGCTATGCGGAAGTGCAGCAGGGGATTACGACGCAACTTCTGACGCCCGATGGGTTTGGGTGGACGGGGCTGTCGCCCGAGCGCACGCGCGAATTGTGGACATATACGCGCTTTTCCGTTGGCGAGGTCGATATACCTATTGGCTGGCAAACGCCTGAGGATTATCTGAGTCTTTTTCCCAATAACAGCCCGGCAAATGTGTATCCGCAAGTTCCTCATTGCGCGGTTCGCCTGTCTGCATGCGGGTGGGATGCGCGCCCCGCAACGGATGATGAGATTGTACAGATGGCGGATCTTACGCGACAATGGATGGAGGCGGGGGCTGGCGCGCTCAATCTGGGGCTCGATTATCAGCCGAGTGCCAATGCGGATTTTAGGGAGCTTGTCGCGCTTTGCAAAGTCGCGGCGGAATACGGGGGTATTTACGCGGCTCATGTGCGCTATCACACGATTGGGCGCGTTGCTGCATGGGAAGAGACTATTGCGCTTTCCCGCGCTGCAAATATCCCGGTTCACATCTCGCACGAGCGGGTCAACGATGAGAATGCCGATTTGCTGGAGAGAATCGAGCGCGAGGATATTGATCTGACATTTGAGTCTTATCTCTATCCGGCCGGGATGACCCATTTGTACATGATGTTGCCCATGAAATTTCAGGTCGGCAGTCCGGATGAGGTCAATGCGCGTCTTGAAGACCCAGAGATTCGCGCTGAGTCCGTCGCCGAACTCAAGACATGGCTCGGGCGCGGCGATCAAATCGTGGGTTACACTGGCTCGGGCAAGTACACGGGAGAACGTCTGTGCGATCTCGCGGCTCAGGCAAATATGTCTATCGAAGATTTTGCCTACGATCTGATTTTTCAGGAGCGGGAAGATCATGCCGTTATTTTTCCATGGCAGGTTGATCCCAAAGTAGCCGCGCAGACCGTGACGCGCACAACCACTCATCCGCGTATGATGATTGCCAGTGATGGTATTTTTAATATTCCGCATCCGCATCCGCGGGGTTTTGGGTGTTTTGCGCGCGTGCTGGGTCATTTTGTGCGCGAGCGCGAGTTGCTGACGTTTGAGGAAGCGATCTACAAGATGAGCGGTTTTCCCGCACAGCGTTTCAATATTCCCGACCGGGGCGAACTCGCTGTGGGCAAGGCCGCTGATCTCGTTATTTTTAATCCCGATACGGTGGCTGCGAGATCTACTTTTGAAAATTCCACGTTGCCGCCAGTCGGTATTTCGCATGTTTTTGTCAACGGACAGTTCGTCATTGCTAATGGAGAACCCACAGGTGCGTTGCCCGGTCAGGTGCTGCGCCGCGTTTAATTATGCCTATTCAAGTGAAAATTTGCGATACGCCCGACGATGTGGCCCGCGCTGCCGCATCGGAAATTGCCGCGCTTATTCGCCAGAAGCCAGATGCTGTGCTGGGTTTGGCGACGGGATCAACGCCTGTGAAGACGTATGCCGAACTCGTGCGGATGAATCAGGGGGGGCTGAGTTTTTCGCGGCTGACGACCTTTAATCTCGATGATTACTGGGGGCTTGATGGCACGCATCCACAGAGTTATCGTTATTTTATGAATCACGCGTTTTTTGACGGTACCGATATCCGACTCTGGAATACGCATGTACCCAATGGCACGGCAGTGGATGCCGATCTCGAGTGCGGGGCTTTTGAAACCAGGATACGGGCGTGTGGTGGTGTGGATTTGTGGTTGCTCGGCATTGGTCGCAATGGACATATTGCTTTTAATGAGCCTGGCAGTGCGCCCGATTCTCGCACCCGTCTGGTCGATTTGACCGAGAGTACGATTGCGGCGAATAGTCGCTTTTTTAAGCATGTTGAAGATGTGCCCAAACAGGCGCTTACTGCGGGGATTGCGACGATCTGTGAGGCGAAGCGCATTATCCTTTTGGCGACGGGTAAGGATAAGGCGAGAGTGGTTGCCCGCGCTGTACAGGGTGTTCCACATCCGGTCTGCCCGGCGAGTTTTTTACAGACACATTCGGATTGTACGTTTATTTTAGATAGAGAGGCGGCATCGGAAGTTAGCCTTGCTCTTAACTCGTAATTTTTAATTAAACAGAAAGGTTTATTATGAAAAAAACCCTTGCCGTGCTCGAAGGCGATGGCATTGGTCCCGAGATTGTACGCGAAGGGATTAAAGCGCTTCGCACGATTGAAAAAAAGTTCGATCACGAATTTGTGCTCGAATACGCGCCTTTTGGTGCGGCGTCGTATTTTGACGAGGGCAGTCCGTTTCCCGATGAGACAAAAGCCCTGTGTGATCGGGCAGACGCGATTATCAAGGGTCCGGTGGGGCTTTCTATTGAAGAGACGAAGAAAATTCCACAGGAGTCGCGTCCGGAACTCGGGGCTATTCTGCCTTTGCGAAAGCGTTTTAATACGTATGCCAATTATCGCCCGGTCAGGCTGCCCAAATCTCTCGCGTCATTTTCCCCCTTGCGCGATAGCGTCGTTGGAGAGGGTATTGATATTCTCATGATTCGGGAACTTGTGGGTGGTATTTATTTTGGGGAGAAAGAAGAAGGTACTGCCACGGGTATGAAATACGCGCGTGACGATTGTATTTATACCGAAGAACAGGTGCGAGCAATTGGGAAAATTGCGTTTGATGAAGCCCGACGTCTCGGTGTTAAGATGACCCATGTCCACAAATCCAATGTGCTGGCGACGTCTCGGCTTTGGGATGCGCTTATCGAAGATATGGCAAAAGAATACGACGATGTCGAATACGTGTCGATTATCGTCGATAATGCGGCTTTTCAACTCGTTAGAGATCCCAGGCAATTCAATGGGGTTATGCTTCTGGAAAATATGCAAGGCGATATTCTGACCGATCAGGCGGGCGGTTTGCTCGGTTCTCTCGGTTTGATGCCTTCGGCGTGTATGGGGCCAGAAAAGGGCTATGTGGAACCGGCGCACGGCTCGGCACCCGATATCGCGGGGCAAAATATCGCCAATCCCTATTCTATGATTGGCAGTATTGCATTTTTGCTGGATAAATGTCTGGGTCTCAAAGAGGAGTCAGACGCTTTGTGGAATGCTATGTTTGATATTCTCGAAAGAGGATATGCCACTTCTGAACTCGCCTCAGAAATAACCGATCCCAAGAATGTTCTTTCGACCAGCGATTTTGGCGATATGGTCGTCGATATTTTGAGTCACTAAAGGAGATTTTTTATGAGCAATATCATCGCTTTTATTGGTACCTATACTCGCACTGGCAGCAAAGGTATTTACGTTCACCGATTCAATACCGAGACCGGTGAACTCACTCCGGCTAATAGCATCGAGAGTGAGAATCCGACATTTCTCGCCATTCATCCCAATGGGCGATTTCTCTATGCGGTCAATGAGATCAGTGAATACAATGGCGAGAGCGCGGGGGCGATTAGCGCTTATGCCATTGATGCAGAGGCTGCAGATCTCGCGTTTATCAACCGGCAATCGACAATAGGCACGGGTCCCTGTCATTTGAATATCGACGCGACGGGTCGCTATGCTGTGGTGGCAAATTACGGTGGGGGTAGTACCTGTATTTTGCCTCTTGGGGAAGACGGTGCGTTGGGCGAAGCGTCGGATTTTATTCAGCACGAGGGCAGTAGTGTCAATCCGCAACGGCAGCAGGGTCCCCACGCCCATTCTGCGAATATTTCACCGGATAATAAACGCGTTTATGTTGCCGATCTCGGTTTGGACAAGGTGTTGATTTTTGAGCTCGATCTCGAAAACGGCAAACTCGTTGCGAATGACCCGCCATCTGTCTCTGTTGCGCCCGGTGAGGGACCGCGCCATTTTGCTTTTCACCCCGGGGGACAATACGCCTATCTGATCAATGAGATCGGAAATACTGTCAATGCGTACGCCTATGATGCAGAGACCGGCGCGTTGACCGAGTTGCAATCTATCGCCACATTGCCCGGGGATTTTTCAGATACGAGCCATACGGCGGATATTCACGTTTCATCCGATGGAAAGTTTGTGTATGGGTCAAATCGCGGTCACGATAGTGTCGCCATTTTTGCGGTTGACGAGTCCAGCGGTCACTTGACGCCGGTCGATATTCACTCCACTGGCGGAGAGACGCCTCGCAATATCGCGCTTTCGCCCGATGGCAATTACTTGCTCGCGGAGAATCAAAGTAGCGATACAATTGTTTCTTTCGCCATCGACCGCGAGACCGGAAAATTGACAGAGACAGGACATGTCGTGGAAGTGCCCATGCCCGTTTGCCTGAAGTTTTTGGCGTAGAAGGAGAGGTTTGCGATGTCCAGTGATCGTCCCAATGTGCTTTTGATTATGACGGATCAGCAACCCGTATCGACTATCGGTTGTTATGGCAATTCGGTTGTCGAGACACCCGCGCAGGACCGCCTGGCACGAGAGGGTATGCGGTTTGACAATTTTTATATTGCGGCGTTTCCGTGTACGCCGTCTCGAGCGACGTATTTGACCGGGCGCTATACGCACAATCACGGGGTGATGACCAACAATGTGGAATTAGACGATGCGTTGCCGTCAATTGGCAATACATTTCGCGATGCGGGCTATCAAACCGCGTGGATTGGCAAGTGGCATTTGGGGGGGAATATGTATCGCGAGCTTACAGGACGCGGTCCGTTTGACGATTGCTGGGTGCAAAAGCGGGTAGATAGTACGCGGGATTTTGAGTTTGTACAGGTGGAAGGCGGCACAGGCGAGGATGAACCCCGCAGTGGATTTGATCACTGGGTTGGGGGATGGAAGCATTTCAAGGCGTATTTGCAGACGACCAGTTTGCCCGATGAGGTTAAAAATGCGCCTCGCGTGGGCAATCACCAGGCAGCGCCGAGTGCGCCAGACCGGGAGCACAGTGTGAGTTTGTTGGGGGAGGATCACCACATGGCACACTTTTTTGCCGATGAGATGGTGTCGTTTCTCAATGCCAATCGGGACAATTCATTTTGTGCGGTGTTGTCTTTTTACGGACCGCATTTGCCCGTCTGCCCGCCCGAGCCATGGGATTCGATGTACGATTTGGACGATGTACCCCTGCCC
The DNA here is from genome assembly GCA_022821275.1 of Candidatus Latescibacterota bacterium. Taxonomy (GTDB): domain Bacteria; phylum Latescibacterota; class UBA2968; order UBA2968; family UBA2968; genus VXRD01. Next base: position 125,550 of record JAJEDY010000033.1, read on the forward strand.
GATAATTACGATGCGCCATTGGAGGATAAGCCGCGTTTTCAATCGGGTCATGACCGCACTTATGTGCGCGATGTCTGGTCGAGAGATGAGGTTCGGGACTATATTCGGCGTTATTGGGGATATGTGAGTTATATCGACGCACAAGTCGAGCGGGTGCTCAACGCGCTGGATGACAATGGTCAGGCGGAGAATACGATTGTGATGTTTGTTTCAGATCACGGCGATATGGTGGGTCAGTTTGGCATGGTGTATAAGCTGACGTATTGTGGCTACGATACGTTGATGAAGGTGCCGTGTTTGGTGCGGTGGCCCGGGCGGATTGAGGCGGGGTCTGTGAATACTTCACTGAATAGCAGTGTGGATGTGATGCCCACGCTGCTGGATCTGGCGGGTATGGATATTCCCGAGGGGGTGGATGGCGAGAGTATAGGCGGTGTTTTGAAGGGCGAGCGCGATGTTGCGCGAGAAGAGATTTTTACGGATTTGATGAATCGCGGTGTGATGCTCAGGCAGGGAACGTGGAAGTTTGTGTTGAATTGGAAGCCCTCAGATGGCGAGCGCGATTTGGACGAGCTTTACAATCTGGCGGAGGATTCTCTTGAGGAATACAATCTGGTGTATCGGGATCGCGCGCGTGCCGCATCGATGCGAGATCGCATTTTGAGTTGGTTAGAGGAGACGGGACATCCGTATGTAAATACTATCCGGGAACAGGCATTTTGAGAGCCATCTTGAATTGAAAAGGGTTGTCATCGCGCGATGGCGACCCTTTTTGGCGAATAGACGAATAGACGAACCCCACCCAACCACCTAACTACTATCGTTGATTCGTTGATTCGCTGATTCGTTCCTTACCACGAATGTACCATGTGACCGTTGCCGGGGAAGTAGATGTGATCTACGAGTGTGGAAAGGCCAACGCCGAGGGTGTAGCCGATTAAGAGGCCGATGAAGAAGGGTTGCAAATTGCGGTAGAGCCGAATGCCGCCGATGCGCAATACAATGGATTTGAATGCCCAGACGAGAAAGACGGTGAAGGCTGTGACTCTGACGGGATAGACATATCCCACGGTGAATCCCACCGGATGGAGGGGCCACCACGCAAAGCGCAGGCGCATGAGGCTCAAAAACAGGGTGCCGAGCGCGCCAGCAGCCAGAAATTGCCATTCAACGCGGCCAAAAGAGGTCGGTTCCGATGCCCAGGAGACGACGCGGTCAAACATGCGCTGGCTGTACCCGCCGAATACAAAGACGTGGCGGATGTTGGCGGCGCCGGTCGCGCCGTAACAGAGGTTGAGGGTGTAGATAATTGAGACGGCAAAACCGATGACAAAGGCGAGCATTAAGGCCGCGACCATGCGATTGCGCGGCCAGCGAAATACGTCGTGAATTTTGGCGGTGTGAGTTAGAGATGGGAGGATGTATTCGCGGTGGCTTTCCACGCTGTTGGCCGATAGTGCCATGCCGACGTGGTCGGGGGTTTGCACGTTTGTGCCGAGCGCGGCAGCGGCGAGTTCCTGGGTTCGCAGTGGGGTTTCGACATATACGAGGCCAGTTTCTGCGACGATTTTGGCCAGGCCGATGAAGTAGATCAAGAGTAGGCCGAGTTGTATTGCAATGCCGAGTAGAGAAATGCCCAGCGCGTACATCCAGGCACTGGCATAGATGAGCGAGATGATCAGGCCGATCACTGCCGTGCGATAAGACAGGAGTTCGGTTTTGTCCTGTGCATCGGGTTGCCAGAGTGCGCGGATGACGGTTCCAATATGTTGCCGCGCCATGAAGAGGCCAAACAGGGCAAATGCGATGAAGCCACCGACTTGCTGTAGCAATAGGCCGCTGCCAAAGTCTTTGCCCACTGTGATGCCAAAGCGGTTTAATGCGCCGATTTCGATGAGCGAGAGGATGTGGAATAGCCAGATGGAGAGCAGGACTTCGAGGTTGGTGAGATAGCCAAAGGCGGTCATGACAAAGTTGAATTTGATTTGTAGCGGAGGAAAGTCGTGTCCAAATGAGATGGCGGTACGGTATGTGGGACCAATGGGTATGATTGGGAGATTGTGCCAGAAGAGGGGTAGTATATTCCAGGATAAGATGAATAAGGCGATGCCAAATCCCGTCCAGAATAATTTGTTTTTCAAAAAGCCGATTTGTCCCGATGCTGTATCCCGAATCATGAGTATGGGCAATTGCGCGAGGGGGAAGGTGATGCGTTCGTGTTCGACCCATTGTTTGCGCAAGATGACGGTGATGCACAAACAGGCGATGAATAGTGCGAAGAAGAATGTGAACCACCAGAAGAGCGGCACAGCCCAGACGTGATAGGGAGTGGAGAGATGCGCTGGCAATCCTTCCCACAAATTGGTGATGTCGCCCGCGCGATTGCTGGGTACAGCCCAGGGTTGGATGTGTTCGTGGGTAAATTCCGCCCATCGGTTTTCTGGCGTGGCTTTGTAATAGGGGCTGGCGAGTACGGCGATCAGGCGCCCGGCGACGTTTTTGGTGGGAAAAACGCTGCCTATAAATCCCATGCAGAGGATGAGTCCCAATTCATGCGGGCGAAGCATCCAGTTCTCCCGGATTCTTTTGAGCAGGGGATTGATCAGGAAGATAAGGAGAAAGGGTAGCCACAATGACATGGGCATGTGGCCGAGGGATACGCGGGATGCGCGAAGGCGATAGGTTGTGTCGGTGGCAAAATAGCAGATGACAAGGGTGAGGATCAGGCCGACGATAATGGCGCGGGTGGTGATGTGTGACGTGGGTTCAGGCTGTGGCGCGGGATTGGGTACGCTCATAGGAAGTGTGAAGTGTGAAGGATAAAGTGTGAAGTAGGAAGTGTGAAGTGTTATCCGCAGATGAACGCAGATGAACGCAGATGAAAAACATCATTGAAAAGTGAAGGGTGAGATGAAGTACCAGCCTTTGGGGGGTTGGGCGGGGTCTTCTAACTTCTTCCTTCTAACTTCTTCCTTTTAATATACGGAGGGCGTTATGCCATTTCAAGTTTTTGACTATCGCAAGGATATTACCAATATGCTGGTGACACCCCAGATTCGTTCGCGATTTTTGAAGATGGAGGTGGGGCAGTTTAATCAGAGTCATACGCACGATTTGGGGCACGAGATTTTTCTGATTTTGCAAGGGCAGGCAGAGTTTGATATCGAGGGGCACAAGGAGGTGTTGGGTCCCGGGCAGATGTGTATTGCTCTGACAGATGAGGCGCATACGGTGCGCAATGTGGGCGATGATGAGGTGATTATGTATTTGTCAGTGACACCGCATATTTTGCCTACGCATACGTATTGGACGGCAGAGGGGGAGAAGGAGCCGCCGCGATTTGCGAATTCTTTTTCTTATGATCAGGCGCCGGATTTGAGCGTTGGTGCAGACGCAAGAGCAGATGAACATTTGCAATCTGTGGAAGATTTTGTCGCGTGCGTAGAGGAGACAGCAGAGACGCAACGCGCGCGGGTTGCGGCTTTCAAGAAGGCATTCGCAGAGGGCGATTCGGAAGCCGCATTCAAAGCGCGAGATGCGATGTGGGACGCACTGTATCCGATGTTTAAGGCCGTTCACGAGTTGGCTGGTGTGTGGAATGCTTTCGCACATCGGACGGTGGATGAAGAATGAAGGATGAAGTGTGAAGTAATTAATTGTAGGGGCGACCCCCTGTGGTCGCCCGCTTACAGAAAGGACACACATGGGCAAATTTAGACTGGCTTGTCATTTGATTCAGTTTCGGGGCGAGCAGCACGAAAATCCCGAGAAGGTGCTGGCAGAAGTGGCTGAGGCCGGGTGGGATGGGGTGGAGGGGTTGAAGATCGATAGTGGCGATGATCTGGTTGCTAAAGCCAATCTGGCGAGGAAGAATGGTTTGCATCTGGTCAATGTGGGGGGACCGAGCCCGCTCGACCGGGTTCGGTTCAATATCGCTTTGGGCAATGATGCGGCAGAGGTGCCGTCGTGTCGTCGCGCGATGTGGGGTGGCGATGATCCGAGCGATGAAGATGTTGAAAATGCGGCTCGCTCGCTCGATGAGGTGCTGGCATATTGCAAGGCGCACAATGTGAAGGGTTTTCACCACGCGCATATGCGGACGTTGATTGAGACGGTTGAAGATGCCGAGAGATTGATGACGGCAGCGCCCGATTTGTGGTTGCTCTACGATACGGGACACATGCTGGCGGCGGGTAGCGATCCGATGCAGGTTTTTGAACGCGATGTGTTGCGGAATCGGATTGGACATGTGCATTTGAAGGATGTGCATGCCAATGATCCCGCATCATGGAATCACCGCACGGGGCAGTTTAATGAGGAAGCGCGATTTGCAGAACTCGGCGCGGGGAATATGGGGTTTGACGCACGCGCAGCGTTGGAGAAGTTGGAGGAAGTGGGTTACGATGGGTGGGTGTCAGTAGAACTCGACCGGCCCTATCCGCCCAAACCCCCGGCAGAGGCGGCAAAGTCCAATCTCGATTATCTGCGAAGCATAGGATATTGACATGCGTCTATACGACGTTGGACAATCCGCCGTCGAGGTTAATCGCCGTGCCTGTGATGAAAGAAGCGCATTCCGAAGTGAGAAAGGCGACAAGAGCACCAGCATCAGAGGGTTCACCTAAACGTCCCAGCGGATGTTCTTCAGCCCGCTCAGTCCAATAGTCCTGTAGAGTGCCAGGAGAACCTTCCGCTTTCCAGGCGCGTTCTCCCTGTGCGCTCTTGATAGAAGTCAAGCACACGGTGTTTACGAGGATATTGTAAGGCAATAGTTCCTTAGATAGCGCTTTGGTCATCGCTATTCCCGCTGCGCGGCTCACGGAGGTTGGATAAGAAGCTGCGCCAGGCTGTTTGCCCCCCGGATGCGTGACGTTGATAATCCGTCCTCCGCCGATATGTTTCATGTGGGGGATGACCAGGCGTACGCAACGTACAGCCCCCATCAGTTTCAGGTCTAAATCGGCATGCCAATCATCGTCGTCCAAGTCATCGAAGGCGCTCGCGGCTGACCGGCCGGCGTTGTTGACCAGGATGTCAATCCGTCCGAAATGCTGAACCGCTGTGTTGATGAAGTTTGTTAGTGTTTCCGGTTTGGTCACGTCAGCAGGGACAGCAAGAACATCACCATCAGTTGAGGTGCGAAGTTCTTCCGCTGCCTGCTGCAAGACATCATCGCGTCGCGCACAAATCGCGACCTTTGCGCCCTCTTCCAGGAACCGCAATGCGATTCCCCTGCCGATTCCCTCGCTGCCGCCCGTAATAACCGCAACTTTTCCCGTCAATCCAAGGTCCATATCAATTCTCCTTATTTAATTGCTTTTAAAGAAAATACCCTTTTCCTTGGCAATGCGGAACCGTTTTTTGACTCTCTGTTCTTGTTCTGGGTTGGTGACGGGATATTCGTCAAAGATGTGACCGCGGCCTTCCATGCGGGGGGCGCCGTGTTGTTTAAGTGTTTTCTGAAGTTTCGGCAATGCAGAAGAGGATGTTTGGGCGTTGTGTCATTTTGATTTGTCCTGGAGATTTTTTGGTGGTTTTGGTGGATTTTGGTTGTATTATATACGACATTTGGAGAGCTTGTGCAAATATCGGAATATGCGAAGGTGACTACTCCCAACGCTGAATCAGTTGGGCTTCTTGGTGGTTACCCGATAAAATCATTCGGGCACATGCATTCCACCTGACGTTGTAGCCCCAACGTCAATATGTTTATCGCAGCGTTGTGGTCTCTGTCGAGAGACACCCCACACGCACATTCATGCCAGCGTTGGGAGAGTGGTTTTTTCTCTACAATACCACATCCTGAGCATGTCTGACTTGTGTATTTGGGGGTGACGGGTTTGAATCCAATACCAGCTTCTTCCGCTTTGTATTGGAGGCAATGCCGAAACATTGACCATGCCGCATCGCTTATGGATTTAGACAATCGACGGTTCTGTTGCATGTCTTGAACATCGAGTTTCTCTGCCGCTCGGCAACCGTTGGAAAACTGCGGATACGTGATAGAATCATAGCGATTTTGACCTTTGTATCTGGGAAAGCCTGCTTTCTCACCGGTCTTTGCTTTCTCTTTGAGACGGCGGAAGAACGCTTTGAATGCCAAATCAACACGTACCGCGACTTGTTGTAGGACTTGACTATAGACCTGGACAAAGCCATTGTGTTGGTGTTTCAGCACCGGCAACATCTTTTGCTGGTCATAGCAGGACAAGGACGCCTTGCTATTCTTATAGGTTTGTACCCTGGATGCCACAAGTTGGTTGTATAGCAAGCGACATTCTTCAATATGCACCAGCAAGATTTTTCTTGCTTTCCCGTTGGCCGCAACCTGTATTTGAATGATTTAACCATATATAAAATATACACTTATATGGACTTTTTGTCAAGCGAAAGTAGCCCGTATTTGGCGACAAGGCAACGTCCATATACGCTAAAGCTATAACGGGAAGCCTATCGGCGCAATTCGACAGAAATGTCGCGAGGATTTTGACGTCCTTGCCCGGCGTCTCGAAGCCGCGGTAAACACCTGAACGAGGTTTGATATGACGAGAAAACTCCCCTATAAACCCTGGCATGAGGTCGTACAACTGCGCGACGACCTGAAGACAGGCGAACTCTCGCTGGCCGTATTTGCCGCTGACCTGTACGATGTGGTCATGCAAAAAGGCCAACGACCAATTTACGAAGACCCCGACAAGTTCTTCGCGCTCACCTTCCCCACCTACAACCTGCGAGAACTGGTCAAAGATGTGTGTCTCCGCCTGGCTGGTCAGACCGACAAAGCGTATCGAAAACTCTCCGTCAACTACGGCGGCGGCAAAACCCATACACTCATCGCACTCAGACATCTGGCACACGACCCAGACGCGCTGCCCGATCTGCCAGCAGTCCGGGAATTTGAGGCCCACATTGGCTTCAAGTCTCCAAAGGCACGGGTCGCGGCACTGTGCTTCGACAAGATTGACCTGGAAATGGGCGTCGAGACAACGGGCCCCGATGGCACTACCAGAATGCTCAAGTATCCCTGGAGCATTCTCGCCTTTCAATTGGCGGGAGCGGACGGCCTCAAGCTCATCCACGCCGAAAGCAAAGACGAGGAACGCGAAACACCACCCGCGGAACCACTTGTTGTAGAACTGCTGTCGAGGCCACAAGAAAAGGATCTTTCAACCCTCGTTCTCCTCGATGAAGTATTGATGTATATCCGCACAAAAGTGGAAAATGACCCGGACTGGCGTGGACGGTTAACGAGCTTCTTTCAATACCTCACGCAAGCCGTTGTGAAGGTAGATCGCTGTGCCATGGTAGCCTCACTTCTCGCCTCGGACCCCAAAAAGCATGACAAATTGGGAAACGAATTGTTTCAAGACGTATCCGACGTCTTTGGTCGCCAGATGGAAGAAGACGCCAGTCCCGTGAGCAAAGAGGATGTGGCAGAGGTTCTGCGACGGCGCTTCTTCAAACCCGAGTCCATTAGCGATGAGGGCGTTTTCCGTCCGCATGTGACCTCGGTGGTGAGTAACATCGCCGCACTCGACGAACAGACCAAAAAAGAGCAGGTAAACGCGGAAAAACGCTATTTAGACAGTTATCCCTTTCACCCGGACCTCACCGAAATCTTCTACACCCGCTGGACCCAACTCGAAGGATTCCAGCGCACCCGCGGCATCTTGCGGACATTTGCCATTGCCCTGCGCGATGCGGAAAAGTGGGACACAAGCCCGTTGGTGGGGCCAAATGTGTTTTTGGACGACCCGGAAAAGAGCGATCTTGCCGAATCCGCAGGAGAACTCGCATCCTTTGCCAGCGTTGACACAGACACTGGCAGCCACCAGCAATGGCGTCCCATTCTCGAAGGCGAACTCGACAAAGCGCGTGAGATTCAATCCGAAGCGACGGGTCTGCACCACCGGGAGATAGAACAGGCAGTCATTTCGGTATTTCTAAGTTCTCAGCCAATCGGTCACAAAGCATTGATGCCCGAGTTACTCGTACTGCTTGGAGCAGCCAACCCGGACAAGATAGAATTGGAAAAAGCCCTGCGTCGCTGGACCGACGTGTCCTGGTTTTTAGACGAAGTGGAGATCGCCACAGGAGAAACCGACTCGGGCGACCAGTTGCCGAAGGCATGGCGGCTGGGCAATCGCCCCAATCTGCGCCAGATGCATCACGACGCCTGTAGTACGCGCGTACCACTCCCACTCGTGGAATCACAGGTTATCGATGCCATCGAAAAACTCAAGGAACTCACCACGGGCGCATCCGCGGCGGGAGCAAGAGTTCACACCTTACCGGAACGCCCATCCGATATCGCAGACGATGGCGAGTTTCACTACGCAGTCCTCGGTCCAAAATCAGCCTCGGAATCCGGCAAACCCAGCGCGGAAGCGAAGCGGTTCATCAACGAGACGACCGCGGCTGACCGCCCTCGGGTCTATCGCAATGCAATCGTCCTCGCCGTTCCTTCCAGAGATGGCCTCGATGCCGTGCGTACACGAGTTCGAGAGTATCTGGGCTGGCAAGAAGTCCGCGATCAACTCAAGGGCCAGCAGATTGATCCCATTCGAGAACAGATGCTCGCCGATGAAATAAGGACGGCAAGCAAACGCATCCCGGATGCGATCAGGCAGGCATATTCCATAGTCGTGACCGTCAACGAAACCAATGATATCCATGCTTTCAAAATCGTAGTGACCGACGAACCTTTATTCACGATTATCAAAGCCGACAAGCGATCGCGCATCCAGGAAACCGCGATCAGCGCAGAGGCAATGATGCCAGGCGGCCCCTACGACTTGTGGCGAGAAGACGAGCAATCTCGTCGGGTCAAGGATCTGGTCGGTGCTTTCGCCCAGTACCCAAAACTGCCCAAGATGCTACGCGGAAAGGAGATTCTGGATACAGTTGTACAAGGCGTTCAGCAGGGAATCTGGGTGGCACAGATCGTGCGACCAGACCGTACAGTCAGGACATTCTGGCATACGACTATTGATGAGCCTGCTCTTAAAGACTCCAGTCTGGAGGTATTTCTACCTGAATTTGCCACACTGAGCGAGCTCGCGCCCGATTTGTTGGCATATCAGAGGCTCCCGGGGTTCTGGTCGGGCGAAGAAATCAGTGTCCAGGACGTGTACGACTACTTCGCTGGTGGTCACACTGTTACCGTACCCCAAGAAGGATATGAAGAAATACTCACCATCCCGAAATGCGAACCAGCAGATGTCGAGACCGCGATTTCACAAGCCGTAGAACAAGGGCTGGTGTGGTTGACCAGCGGACCGGCGTCAATTTTGAAGGAACCTGTCCCTGCCGGTGTGCTCAGCCCCACTGCGATATTGCAACCCCCACCCGAACGGATTGACGTTGCCGAACTAATGGCCGATTCAATCCCAGATGCGTGGAAAAACGATAAGACAAACGCCCTTGCCATCACCACTGCGCTCTCGACCCAGCGGGGCATGACCCTCCCCTGGCACACAGTGAAATCGGCGATAGATGATGGTATCCGCGCCCGATGGATAGAACTCAGCGACAGCAACATCACATGGCCGTGCGACTTCAATGGTGCCCAGCAGGTGGTTCTTCAGATTCCCCAAAACGAAAAAATTCGCGAGGATGAAAAGGACCGCTACCAGCCGACGCCATCGGGACCGCTTACTGCCGAAGCTGCCCTGGAAGCCAACGGCATCCAAGATTTGGCGGATCAGATCCCAGGCATAACTAAAGCAGCGGTCGGCAGTAACCTAAAATTTAACGTCCGTATCGAGTTCAGCGGAGAAACCACTCCCGATCCAGAGCAAGTACAAAAGATCAACGAGTTGCTCTCTGATGTGTCCGACGATCTAAAGCTCTCTTGAGTCGGATGAAGCAACAAAGCGTTCTGGCAATGCCGCTTGAAGGATCCACCTCAAGCGAAATGGAAGCCGCCGAATAACGCAGACGCAATCAAACTCACGGTGTAAATTATGAGGTGGAGGTCATGGAGGCCCGCGTTGCGCTACGGCACCAAGACCCCTCGCCGTCAGGGAGTCTCAACATGACGACAACAGCCATGCGTTTCTTCAACACCGCTGGTCCCATCAAGGCGGAGATGCACTACCACATTCCGCCCCTGGCCCGGCTCGACGTCGATGACCTCCTGATGCTCATCCGACAGGAAAAGTACTTCGTCCTGCACGCGCCTCGCCAGACCGGCAAGACCTCCGCGCTCCTATCACTAAGGGACGACCTCAATGCCAGCGGCGAGTTCCGCTGTGCGTACGTCAACGTCGAAATCGGACAAGCGGCACGGGAAGACGTGGGCGCGGCCATGCAGGCGATTCTCAGCGCGCTGGGTCGTGCTGCACGCCACACGCTGGACGACCTGTTCATCTCTCAAGTCTGGCCCGACATTCTCGATAGCGCCGGTCCCAACGACGCGCTGGGAGAAACTCTTGCACGCTGGGCCGAGTCGGATGCCAGACCGCTGGTGCTCATGATCGACGAGATCGACGCGCTGATCGGCGACACCCTGCTGTCCGTGCTGCGACAATTGCGCGCTGGCTACCCGGAGCGTCCGCGCCGGTTTCCACAGAGCGTGATCTTGTGCGGCGTGCGCGATGTGCGCGATTACCGCATCCAATCTTCCGCCGAGAATGCCATCATCGCCGGGGGCAGCGCGTTCAATATTCGCGCCGAGTCCCTGCGGCTTGGAGACTTCTCTTACGACGACGTCGAATCGCTGCTGGAACAACACACCGCAGAGACCGGACAGACATTCGCCGAAGAGGCGCGCGCCGCGGTCTGGGAACTGACCCAGGGCCAGCCCTGGCTGGTCAACGCCCTGGCCTACGAAGCCTGCTTCAAGAACAAAGCCGGACGCGACCGCAGCCAGTCAATCACCGCCGACGCCATCCAGAACGCACGCGAACAGTTGATCCTGCGCCGCGAGACCCACCTGGACCAACTCACCGACAAGCTCCAGGAGGAACGGGTGCGCCGGGTAATCGAACCGCTACTAAAAGGATCCGATGAAGCTGGCTCGTTTGCCGACGACGACTTGCAGTACGTACGCGACCTGGGCCTCGTGCGCACCGACAATCCAATTGCCGTTGCCAACCCAATTTATCGCGAGGTAGTCCCGCGCGACCTCACCTACACCACCCAGGCGGGCTTTCATCATGACCCGACCTGGTACATTGATGCTAACGGCACCCTGCAAGCAGGCAAGCTACTGGCCGCGTTCCAGACGTTTTTCCGCGAGCACTCCGAGCACTGGATAGAGCGATTCCAGTACAAGGAAGCCGGTCCGCAGTTGTTGCTACAGGCATTTTTGCAGCGCATCATCAACAGCGGCGGACGGATTGAACGCGAGTATGGCCTGGGTCGGATGCGGACGGATTTGCTGGTGGTATGGCCGGTGGACGGGGATTCCAGCAGGATACAGAAGGTCGTCATTGAGTGCAAACTACTGCACCGGAATCTGGAGCAGACATTGCGCGACGGGCTTGAGCAAACACGCGCCTACATGGACCGTTGCGCGACGGTGGAAGGACACCTCGTACTCTTTGACCGCACCGAGGACAAGTCGTGGGACGACAAGGTGTATCGCCGCGACGAAACCGAAGGCGGCGCACCGGTCACGGTGTGGGGGATGTGATTGGGGAACTGATGGAAACTGCTGAGTAACTCAGAAAGAGATCAAAATAGGAGCGCATCAACCATGAAAATCACCGACGTGGAAACCATCGTAATCCAAAACATCCAGCCTTATCGCGGGGGGCGATACTGGCTCTTTATCCAGCTCATCACCGACGAAGGCATCGTCGGACTGGGCGAGCGACCTTCGGGAAATGCCACCAATTTGGACTCTCAAATCAGCCTCATCAAAAACCTGTGCCAGCAATTCGCCATTGGCACAAGCCCCTTTGACATCGAAAGCCTGTGGCAGCGCATCTTTGCGTCTCGACACGACTATCGCCACCCCGGCCTCGACGCCACACCCGCCTTAAGCGCCATTGAAATGGCGTGTTGGGACATCGTCGGCAAAGCATTGAACCAGCCCATCTACAACCTGATCGGCGGCAGAGTCCACGAAAAACTCAGGGCTTATGCCTATATGCCAACCGATGGCATCTGGGAAAATCCAGAACGCGCGGGCGAGATTGCAACCCGTCTGGTCGCGGAAGGAAACACCGCCTGCAAATTCGATCCCTTCCACCCAATCTTTCCCAATCCGCGCGACTTCTCACTCAAAACCATCCGCCACGTCGCCAAAATATTCAAAAGCATCCGGGACGCAGTCGGCGACGAATTGGAAATCGGCATCGGCACCCACGGACAATTCAGCACATCTGGCGCAATCCGCGTGGCAAAAGAACTGGAAGAATTCAGTCCCTTCTGGTTCGAAGAACCCGTCCCCCCAGAAAACATCGACGAAATGGCCCGGGTCGCCGCCCACACCAGCATTCCAATCGCCACGGGCGAGCGACTCGTCACCAAATACGAATTTGCCGAACTCCTCAAAAAACAGGCCGCGCAAATCCTGCAATTAGACGTGGGACAATGCGGCGGAATATTGGAATCGAAAAAAATCGCCAGCATGGCCGAAGCCCACTACGCCCTCATCGCACCCCACATGTATTGCGGACCAGTCGCCGCAGCCGCCGCAGTGCAACTCGACACATGCTCGCCGAATTTCTTAATCCAGGAATTCAACGCCAACGACCTCCACAGCGAAATATTCAAAGAACCAATCCTATTTGAAAACGGCTATATCACCCCGCCAACAGGACCTGGTCTGGGCATCGAACTCGACGAATCAGTGGTTGCGAAACACCGCGCGTAAGGTTGCGTAAAATTGTGTTATCGGCTATAATCTATTGTTGCCATGTCATCATTATGAGACGCTAAGGAGAACAGCATGAAAGTACGACAACCGCGTTATAGCAAAGAAGAGTTCGCCCGACGTGGTCAGACATTCTACGAGCAACAAGTGAGGGCGCAGGTGGAAGAAGGCAACAGTGGCAGGATCGTGGCGATTGATATTGAGACAGGTGAGTTCGAGGTAGCGGACGACCCACTTGCCGCCTCTGACCAACTTTTTGCGCGTTGTCCAGATGCACAGCCGTGGTTGATCCGCATCGGCCACCGTGCGCTACATCGGTTCGGACACTCTCATGCCAGTGGTTTGACATGATTGAGGGTACAGTAAACGAGAATTACGAGGCGACCATACACCTTACCCTTCGCGGCACTGCCGGGGAGGAACATGACATTGAGGCCATAATCGATACCGGCTTCACCGGTCATCTGACGCTCCCCATGGCGTTGATTGACCGACTGGCTCTGCCCTGGCAAAGTCGTGGCCAGGCACTACTGGCCGATGGCAGTTTGCACGTATTCGACGCGTACATAGGGATTGTGTTATGGAACGGACAGGATCGCACGGTAGAAGTGGACGCGGCAGACACTGATCCCCTTGTAGGAATGGGTTTACTCAGAGGGCACGGCCTGAGAGTGGATGTAGTGGAAAATGGCGCGGTGAAGATTGAGAAGTTGGTTTCTGGATAAAATCTTTGTTAGCTGGTGTTACCCTGTTTGTTTGGAAAGTTTATCTAAAAAAAAAGCGGTGATCCGAAGACCACCGCTTTTTTCCGTTTATCGCGAACGCTTACTTGTCGCGATGCAAAATCTGTCGCAAACGCCCGACTTCTTGTTGCAGATAATTGATATGTTGATAAACCGCTGCGTCTTCGGGCTTGACCCGAGATGCTGGACGCAAAGCGATCAAAGCAGCGCTATCCATCTGATCCAGCTCGACCTGTATCGCCACCACCTGTCCCTCGCGCCGAATCCCCAGCGTTGCGGTCTCGCCCGGCGTACTTTCCAGCACCATCCGCTTCAAATGCACCGGACCACCAATGGCGCGCCCGCGATATGAAAGCACCACATCGCCCGGCTGAATCCCGCCCTCAGTCGCGGGACTATTGGGCTGCACATTGACCACCACCACCTCGTTGCCCCGTTGCGCAACCTCCACACCCAATTTGCCATACGCCACCTGCCCGTGTGCAACCAGTGCGCGCGCCACCCGCATCGCGCGATTAATCGGAATGACAAAAACCGACGACGGAAGGGAATGCCATCCAAACAGAGAACCATCGTTTTGTGTAACGGCGCGAATCGGGTCTTCATAGCGCCACACCATGCCCCCAACCCGTCCATTACCGCAAAACACAGGTGCCCCGCCATAACTGCTCTGCACGCGGGCTGACACCTGCAACAAATCTCTATCCCGATAGATTCCGTACACCATCCCAACAGAAGGCACCAGATTGCCAAAGTCATTGCCCAGCAAAAGGGCGTAATGCCCAATTTTAATATGCTGTGAATCTCCCACCACAACCGTGGGCAAATTTTCTGCCTCAACGCGAATAACAGCAATCCCCGAAATCGGATCTGCTCCCACGAGCGAAGCCCGCACCTGTACGCCAGAAGCCAGCGTCACCCGAATCTCATCGGCATCTGCAATAGCGGCTTCAATCGTTAAAATATAACCCTGGGGATCAAAAATAAACCCCGTACCGTGGGTAAACACCGAACCAAACGGCCCGCTATCTGCCCGCGCACGGGGTGGATACAGCGTGTGAATCCGCACCACACTCTGCCGATTATCTTTCAAAATTGCAGCAATTTCCTCTTCAAGCCTGCACAACAGGCTGCGTTCTTCCGTCCATCCCTTGCCCACAAAGAGCAGGCACAACGCCATTGCGCAACACAAAGATCTCATGATCCCGCCTCTCTCCACTTGTCGAGTCAACGTCAAAATGAATACGAAACGGGAACCTGTTTCACGCGGCGCAAATCGCGCATATCCGATGGTAGATGCTTCAACCGCGATGCGGAATCCACACGCGCCGAATCCCGATAATGACGAGAATTCAGACTATAAGACTCCTTGGACAAACGCTCCAATTCCAGAGCACCGACATCGACACTGGGCAATCTCTCGCCCGGCACCAGTGGAATCTCCTGGCGCTCCACTGCCACTTGTGGGGCAGGTGTCATATCGCTATGAAAAACCACCTGAGTCAACCCCAGGCCGATCACCACAGCCGCAGCCAGCGTTGTAATCGTCCGCGAAACAGAAGAAAACATAGTGCGCCGCGCCCTGTGCAAAAGCTGTTTTTCTTTTGCCATTGCCATTGCCAAATGGCTACGCAGGGTAAAATCAAACTCAGCCGATGGGCGCACCTGTGGCAATTGTGCCATGCGCTCCTTCAAAGCTTGCACATCGGTCAGCAAAGTGCGACAATGCTCGCACTCGGCAGCTTTGCGCTCCATTTCCGCCATCTCAACCGGACTCATTTCGCCATCTACATAAGCCGAAACGCGCGCTTCAAAATCAGTAACGGTCATGTCTCGATTTAACCTCCGTTTCAAGATATCTCAAACATTCAGGCCCACATCTCGGCCTTCATTTTTCAATTTTTGTTGCAATTTTAAGCGCCCGCGATTGACGCGTGACTTCACCGTCCCAACCGGACACTTCACAATTTCAGAAATCTCATAATACGACATACCTTCCACATCGCGCAACAAAATCACCTGGCGATAATTATCGGGCAACGAAGCAATAGCACTCTGAATCTCCACATCGACCAGCGAAGACTCTGCCATTTGATCGGGACGCATAGACTCATCGGGCAAATCCATGCCCGTATCTGACTCCTCGTCTCGGTCCAGCGAAAACAACCGCCATCGCTTGCGCCTTCTCAATTCACTCTTGGCCAAATTACCGGCAATCGTAAACAGCCATGTAGAAAAATTGGCAATTGCGCGGTATTCCTCGCGCTTTCCAAACGCGCGCAAAAACGCCTCTTGCACGATATCTTCTGCTGTTTCCCGATCGCCCACAAAGCGAAAAACAAAATTGTACAACCGCCCTTGATAGCGCCGCACAATTTTTCCATAAGCATCAATATCACCAGCGGAGACCTCAGCTAAAATCTCCACATCGGGTTGTTCGCCAAGTCCATATCTCGAATTTGCCATAAGCATGGAATCCCTCCCCTTCGGGCATGTATCCCCTCTCATCCCAAAGCTTTATATCCTCAATCCTACTATTAAACCCTTCACACGCCCTCAGGGTTCCCAAAAATACGCGCCGCCTGTTTTTCCGCATTGCGCCTTCATCAATCCCGTCTTATATTCAACTTCCCAAATTCGATACGCCCATTTAAGAAAGCGAGGAACTCCGATGGCAGCAAATCAGGTCGTCGAACAAAACGGACAATACATCCCACCGCAAACGCTCAGCACCAATGCACATGTCCCCACCATAGATGCCTACGGGCAACAATACGAAAAATCAATTGCCGATCCCGAAGCATTCTGGGCAGAAATCGCCGATTCATTCCACTGGTACAAAAAATGGGACACCGTGCGATCCTACAACTACAATATAGATAACGGACCAATCTCTATCAAGTGGTTTGAAGGAGCCAAAACCAACATCACATACAACTGCATTGACCGTCACCTCGCATCTCGAGGAGACCAGGTCGCCATCATCTGGGAAGGTAACGAGCCTGGTGAAGACGCCAAACTCACCTACAGTGAACTGCACGAACAAGTCTGCAAATTCGCCAACGTACTCAAATCCCGAGGCGTAAAAAAAGGCGACTGCGTCTCCATCTACATGCCCATGATCCCCGAACTCGCCATCGCCATGCTGGCCTGTGCGCGCATCGGCGCTGTCCACTCCATCGTCTTTGGTGGCTTCTCAGCCGAAGCACTGGCAGACCGCATCGTCGATTCCGCCTGCCAGATCGTACTCACCACAGATGGCATGTTCCGCGGCGACCGCCCCATGGAACGCAAGCAACCCGCCGACGAAGCCATCGCATTGGCCAACTCGCGCATGGGGAACACCAGCGTTCACACCTGCATCGTCGTCCAGCGCGTGGGCGAAGACAGTGGCATCGCATGTCCCATGAGTGAAGGACGCGACTTATGGTGGCACGAAGCCATGTCAGGAGTCGATGCAAACTGCCCATGCGAAGAAATGGACGCCGAAGACCCGCTCTTCATACTCTACACCTCTGGCTCCACCGGCAAACCCAAAGGCGTACAGCACAATGTAGGTGGCTACATGGTGTACACGGGCTACACGCACAAAAACGTCTTTGACTATCAGGACGGCGACATCTACTTTTGCGCTGCTGACATCGGCTGGATCACGGGCCACTCCTACATCATCTATGGACCCCTATCAAACGCCGCCACCACCATCATGTTTGAAAGCACGCCCGTCTATCCCGACCCGGGCCGTTACTGGCAGGTCATCGACAAATACAAAGTCAACCAATTCTACACCGCGCCCACAGCCATACGCGCCCTCACCAGAGAAGGCGACGAATGGCCCGCCAAATACGACTTATCATCCCTCAAAATACTCGGCACAGTGGGCGAACCCATCAACCCCGAAGCCTGGCAATGGTATCACCGCAATATCGGACGAGAGCGGTGTCCCATCGTAGATACCTGGTGGCAAACCGAAACCGGGGGCATTCTCATCAGTCCCCTGCCCGGCGCAACCCCCACCAAACCCGGATCCGCGACCTTCCCCCTCTACGGCATCAAACCCGTGGTACTCGAACCCGAATCGGGCAAAATTGTCGATGGCAATGGCGTCGATGGCGTACTCGCCATCTCAGAACCCTGGCCGGGACAAATGCGCACCGTCTATGGCGATCACAAACGCTTTGAAGAAACCTACTTTCAACAATACAAAGGCTACTACTTCACGGGTGACGGCTGCCGCCGCGACGAAGACGGCTACTACTGGATCACCGGTCGCGTGGATGACGTCATCAACATCTCGGGCCACCGCATGGGCACCGCCGAAGTTGAAAGCGCCCTGGTCTCACACGCCAAAGTGGCCGAAGCCGCAGTCGTCGGTTTCCCGCACGAAATCAAAGGACAGGGCATCTATGCCTACGTCACCCTCAACGTGGGCGAAGCCTATACCGACGACCTCAAAGCCGAACTCGTCCAGCAAGTCCGCACCGAAATCGGCCCCATCGCCACCCCAGACGTAATCCACTGGGCACCGGGACTGCCCAAAACGCGATCGGGGAAAATCATGCGCCGAATCCTGCGCAAAATCGCCGAAAACGACACCTCGGACCTCGGCGACACCTCAACCCTCGCCGACCCAACCGTCGTTGACGACCTCCTCGCCAACCAATAAGGCACAAAAAAAGCGGGCACGATTGTGTGCCCGCCTCTTTTTGATTGACCATCATCTCACAGCACGTCATCTAAAATATGTTCAAATGCTTCAAGACTGGACACCTGGACCGCCGAGCGGAGCACCTGTTTGAGGCGTTGCAAATCTTCAATGGCGGCAATGCGAGCAGATAGGGGATGCGACGCAGGGAGATCAAATCGAACCTCTAACACATCGAGAATATCTGCAATCGCGCGGTCTCTTTCACCTCGCTTAAGGCCCTGCTCAAGGCCCTGCTCAAGGCCCTGCTCAAGACCCTGCTCAAGACCCTGCTCTCTGCCCTCCTCAAGGCCCTTCTCTCTCGCTTCCTCTCTACTTTGTTGAGTAAGGGATTGAAAAAGAGATGATTCGCGGATCAGATCCATGATACCCTCCTTAAAAATAATATCAGAAATCGTTTCAGACTCATATACTAACTCGCTCAATGCCACCATGCCAGCCAGATAATCCGCCCTATATGATCTATAGATAGGGCGCGTCCGAGCGGTGTGAATACACTGTTGCAACCACGCATCCGAGGCC
The DNA here is from genome assembly GCA_022821275.1 of Candidatus Latescibacterota bacterium. Classification (GTDB taxonomy): domain Bacteria; phylum Latescibacterota; class UBA2968; order UBA2968; family UBA2968; genus VXRD01. Next base: position 144,346 of record JAJEDY010000033.1, read on the forward strand.
ATCTCGTCGGGTGGCTTCATCAATGGCGTGAAAGGAATCAGACCCGATTGCCCCGATTCGAGGACGTGCTCGCCTTCTATCTCAATCAGCCTGATCACCCTGTAATGAATCGCTATTGGGTAGCCAGGACGCTCCTGGACATAGTATCCGGGATCGCGCCGCCCTGCATTGGGACGCAGGTAGATCACATTGGAATAAATCGGCAGGCCGTGTTGCCGAATAGCATGTCCAATATAGCCTGCCATGCGGCGCGGCATAGGCGGATTGGTGCTATCAGTCGTTTGAAACTCGTTGTGAACCAATACCTCCTCGTCATCGATACGCACGCGAATCAGGCTATCGGTCTGGTGTGCTTCAACAGTGTATTGCTCTGTGTCAATGACGGCAAGAACTTCAACGTCCTCGCGTCCGAGGGTGAAACTGGCAAAGTCGTCGGGATAAGTTTGAATGAGGTGTTTAGATATTGCATCAAATTCGGCCATGTGAGATGCCCCAGATCTGAGAGTTGGTCGTATTTTGGACTAACGCAACAGTCAGACCTCAAGCAAATATCAGGCCAATGTCACAAAATTGAGTGATAAAAAAGGCTCGACAGAAACGCAGGCACCTCATTATGCTTTCAATATGCAGTATTGCGGTCTTATTCACAACTTGAATTTAAATCCGCAGATGGACGCAGATGGACACAGATGAAAGGCAAAAGGGTACATTTTGAGCCATGAACAGGCGGCATAGTGAAAGATATGTGCCACTTGCCCGAAGCCAGCCAATCCCCCTGTCAGAATCAGGATGGGCAGGATGTGAGGATTTACAGGATACCCGTCTCCTCTCAAGCCACCCATCCAAACTCATATGGTTGTTATGTGTTTCTATATTCTCACGGAATATGGGTTATTTCTGCGCGATGCTATCCTAATAGTCGTCCCGCATGTATTTGAAGGGTTTAAAACCCTTATCAAGGAAATTGCGGTCTCTCCGTACTCGCATCCATGCACGCGCATATTGTAGTAATGTATCAACGTTTTAGACACTTGCAACCTCCAGACTCATACTCGCTTGAAAAAGGCAACTGTAGTGCTTTTTTAAAATACAACTCACAACTTCCATCAGGTCGTCAATGTCGCCAGCACTCAATGGATAATTTGTATCAAGTGCTTGTGAATTGTTAAAGTAATCCTTGTCCATATGCACTATTGCTTTGTCTCTATGTGCCTTAATTCGATCAATAATCTTCTGCCGAGCCTGCAGTTGGGCAATCTGACAATCAATTATGCAGCGATATTTCTCAGGCTTAATAGGTTCGTAGTCGCGTTCGATTTTGTTGAAGCGCGTAGGATTCATTGATGCGGCGTGTTCTTTCGCTTTGTTCAACCAGTCACGGAGCGATCTGTCCTCTTTTTCTGAGAAAAACATAAACAACTCAACTAAAATAATGCGTGATAAGCTATAATCAGCAACCCAAAAGAAATGGGCACCAAGATTTAAAGCCTCAATTCTGGCAGGTGTATTCCACTCATAAATACTCTTGAGCTGCTGATCCAAACTCTTGATATTGCGATAGCGATAAATTAGCGTGTTAAGATAAGTCCGAAGTTCATTATGCGGATTTTTCATTAGAAACAACCTCCTATATGCGATTCGGAGACGAAAGAGATACGACATCTTGATCGCATCAAAGACCTTTCTTGCCCTTAGTCACGTCCGGCTGCGAGCAGATCTATAGTCACTTGTAGGCATCATCAACCATATTGGTCCTGAATAATCTCAAGAGCCTTGGCTGTGAACTTGTCAGAATCGCCCCAATTATCTAAAGTGCGATTTTGCATCTTTGATTCGCGGCATGTAGTTCATAGTGAAAACACCTCCCGTTGTTATTTCACCAATCCCTTTTGTCGGCCACGACGTAGTGTGCGTTTTTGGTCTGCGGGGTTTGAGGGATAGGCAGTGATAACGCGCCCGTCTCGTATGACGACCTTGCGATTCACAAGCCGGCTCAGTGCTTGTATCTCTCGCTTGCGAGTCTCGATCTCGTGGGCGGCATCCCGATTACGCATAAAATAGGTCTCGTCGTCAATCTGCGTTCCATACGCGAGAATGATCGGTATATCCGCTTTGCGAATGCCGCGCTGTTGCAGGCGTGTCTCGGCGTGTCGGCTATAAATGAGATCGGTCATTCGTCGTCTCCTTCTTTTTCGATTTTGGACCTGGTTTTAGAGACATTCTCAAACCACTTTCTTATATCGTCTCCCTGTGGCGACGTAGCTATAAACTTTGCGGATACGTTTTCTTTTTCTTTCTCAGGAATTTCCTTGAAGATGTCCAGTACCTTATCTTCGAGCCACTTCGCACGCTCCTCACCGGCATCTTCTGCCATCAGTTGCTCGGGAATCTCGGAGAGCCGCGCACAACCAGTTTCAAGGCATATCCTGGCAATAGGAGATCCGTTAGCAATGTGGTCGATTTCTTCGTTACAGATGTCGTAGTGAGGAAACTTGAAATCTGATGCGATGTTGAGAACGCCGCTATCTACATCAACAATGGTAGGAATAGTGAGTTCTTCTGCTAACTTTCGCAAATAGTAAGTGAATGGATTGTTTTTAGAGGAATCAAAGGGCTTACCCATAAAACTATCATCCAGATGTTCGCCAAATAGATCAGCCTCATCGATGGACTCTCCTTCTCCGCCAGCACCTTCGTCCATGCCGTGCTGAAGATATGCGCTGCCCCCACTCCAGAATCCATCAATTTGCATCAAATGATCGTACGCTTCCTCCACCTCTTTCAATTTTTTCCGTCGCCAAGCAAGACTGCCCTCGGCCAGAAGCGTGAAGAAGAGCGGTGCCATGTTAATGATCTCGGTACGACTGACCCCATATCGGCGTTTGATGAGGTCGTAAGCGAGTCGAGTTTTCGGTGCCTGGTCGTAAACAGGTACTTCATCGGACTCAGGAAGTGGCAAATCGCCTGTGAGCACACCTGGTTCAACGCTGAGTGCTTTGGCTAAGCGGTTCAGCGTGTCCTCTCGGGTCTTTTGGGATCGATGTGGTTCTTGTTCCAAACGTTGGATCGTGCGCACGGTGATGCCAGATTGTTTTTCAAGTTGTGGGCGTGTAAAACTTTTCCTATCGCGTAGGGTGCGAAGGCGATCAGGATCGATTTTCATGGTGAGGCTCCTTCCTTTGAGTTCTCATTGTAAAACTGCTTAAACACGACACGCTAAAAATATATCCTTTTATTAAGACTTTTTCAACAGATAAAAAATGAAAAATCCTGAATAAAATATTTATATAAATGACATAAAGAACAAATGTGTCCTTATTTTCTCTCCTGGAATATGTTTAACGCCCCATCAAAGCGTGCCAAAGAAGACAAACGCGGACATTTTGACGTTTTGCATCCCTCGGCCCGTTCCCCGCAGATGTGGCGTGGGTTTGACCAGCGTCGCCAGTAACAAAAAAATACCGCCCTCCCGATATTGGGAGAACGGCATAGAATGGTCTGGTGCGATGAACCGGCACCTTTGGTCTTCTAATTTCAAAACATCTCTCGTCGCGTACTAGTGCATCACGGCGTAAGTCATACGCCATATAAGGGCTGTCACTCCTGCGGAGGCAGGAGTCCAGTCTGGCAAGGTGGCCTATGGATTGCGGCTTTAAGCATGCCGAAATGACAATCGCAAGTAAGATTTGATATGGA
>JAJEDY010000054.1 GCA_022821275.1 Candidatus Latescibacterota bacterium
TTATCGGTAAGCCCTGAATCGGAGCAAAAAATTAGGCAAATAGGGTGGATATATCGGCGATATGGGGCGTTTTGGCTAGCATCAGGCGGTTGATTTGACAACTTTTCAAAGACTGTTCGGGTTTTTAAAACAGCTTCTTACCAGGTATCTGCCATCAGGTAATCCCCGTTTGGATAAGAACGCCGTATAAGAACCGGGTGCGTGTGTTTTATTGACCGGTTTAGCCGCCCTTGCACCGTGACGGTTGTAGAAATCGATTTCTACAAAGACGGAGTCTGAATAAATCGTTTCCGGAATCCAGTACACAATTTTTACGAGTGAATCTTGTGGCGTACTTTCCATTCTGAAGTCCAGTTTTTCTATTTGTGTTTCGCCGCTTGTATTGAAATCGGATTGGACTTCTTGTTTTACATTCTGTTGCGAAGATTTTGTTCCGTCTGTTTCGTCAGTTTTCTCAGGAATGGACTGTTCATTTTGAGCGGGGGTTTCTAATTCGAGCTGTATTTGGGGCACCTGGGATGGCTCATTGTTTTCCTGTCCCCAATTCAGTACTGCCGAAATCCCACCAAAATACAATCCCGTTCCCGCGATACCTGCGCCGATGATACCCATTATTTTTATCATGCCTGTTCCTTTCAGTTTGGCGAGCAGACTCGCCTGCGTTGGCACGGCGTACAATAGCGGGGGTAATGCGACCATTATTTTGCGCGTTAATTGAGGTGTTGGACGTTTTTCGCGGAGTGTGTCTTCTACCATTGGCATCAATTCGTCGCGCAAGCGGTTGCGTGCAACCTGTAGGCGACCGGTTACTGTGCTTTCGGGGATGTCGAGAAATGTGGCGATTTCGGAATAGGTCATGCCTTCCATGTAGTGGAGCAATACGGCTTCCCGATAAATGTCTGGCAATGTATCAATAGCGGCTATGACAGCTTCTTTTGTTTCGGTTTTTTCCAGTGCTTCGTCGGGTAGGTCTGGCAATGGAAGTTCCGATACTTCAGGCGTTATATCCCGCGATGTTTCGTCAATTGAGACGACTGGACGCTTTTGTTGAAGCCATTTGTTAGACAAATTGAGTGCTATTCCCCGCAGCCAACCGGAGAATTTTTCGGGCGATTTTAGAGACTTGAGATGCATGTATGCCTCCACAAACGCATTTTGCACGATGTCTTCAGTTGCGGAAAAGTCGCGGATTCGACCAGCTACAAAGGCATAGATGCGCCCTTGATACGCTTCAACCAGCGGTTCGTAAGCAGCCTGGTCGCCTGCCAATACTTTTTCAACTTGTTCTGCATCGCGTTTGCTCATCATAACTCCGGATAGACGATTGTTGTGCTTGGGACGGACAGGGGCTGTCCGCTCCGGGCGGGCACGGGGGCACCGCCCCTACGGTGATATTGTAGTTTGTAGGGGCGACCCCCTGTGGTCGCCCGCTGATCCCTGACCGTTTGCTTTTCCGCCCGCTATATATATGTGACCCGAAAGCGCGAATTCCTAAATAAAAAAAGCCCCGCGATTTGAAATTACAGGGCTTTCTGGGTTTTTGATAGGTGTGAATCTGCCTTATCCTCGCGATGGCTCGGGCATTTCTTCTCTTGCGCGTGCGGAGAGTTCGGCGAGGTGAGCGTCGTGCGCCAGGACTTGTGTCAGATGTTTTTTGCGTTCGGGTCCAGCGGTTGCGAGCATGATTTTTCCGTAAGCGCGATCGTTCCAGAATCGCGCGCGTGCGGCAATCTGTGTTTTTAACAGTTCGATGTGTTCTTCATCTTCAGGGAAGCGTTCGCTGCAGTTGATGGTGAACATCCGCCGCCGCGGACTGCCGCCAAAGGCCGCGTGTTTTAAGTTGTGATTGAATAAGACGACGTCGCCGGGATTGGTTTCCAGTGCTAATGCAGGTACATCTGGCCCGTGAATATCCCATTGTTCGTGGGATTTTCGGACGGTGTTTTCGACATTATTTGCATATTGATCTTTGAGATGGTGACTTCCTGGGATGACGCGCAAACAACCCGTGTCGCGCGTTAAGTGATCCAGGTACAGGGCGATTTTTACAAATCGAATTTCTTTGCCCCAGCCATCTGAATGCCATTGCGTGTCTCCGGCATAATAATTTCCGTCTGAGCCCATGTAGTTGAAATTTTCACCGAGTAATCCGACGAGTATTTCTTTTATTCTCGGATCATCTAAGAGGGCGCACAATCGTTCGTGCTGGTCAATAAATGGCACGATGCACGACCGACGGATGCCGTCGTGCGGTTGCCCGTTGTGTCCACCACCCCGTTGTGCCCATATATCATCAAATGCTTCGATGATTTCGTCGATGCAATCTGCCAGTAATCCCGGAAATGCGAGAAATCCAAAGGTGTCAAAGAACGCTTTTTTTTTGTCGGTGAGGATGTCCATTGCTGGCTCCTTGTGATTGACCTGTGGAGAAACTTCTGTTAAATTGAAGCGTTGATAATATAGTATTAAAGCGTTGAGATCAGAAGCTGTTTTAAATTTTTCGGACTTCCTGCGAAGAAGGGGAGGACCAGGTCTCTCCCCGTGTCGTCCCGTCCGTCATCGCGGCAGGGTGTTAGCCGCGGTCCAGAAGGTTTTGGTTGTCTTCATTTCCACCAATATATAAGGATAAATCCCATGCGCCAATACCTATTATCCATCCCGATGATTCTACTTTTGCTCGTCGGGACTGCCTCTGCACAAACGGTTAATTTTTCTCTACGGGGCACCGACGGCAATACATATAGCGCTTCTACCTATCGCGGCAAAGTACTCATACTTGCGCTCATCGGGTATGGCTGACCGACCTGTAGAGCCGCGGGTCCGCGACTCGAAGGTTTATGGCAAGATTATAAATCAAATCCCAATGTTGAGATGCTCGGTCTCGATCTATGGGGTGGCAGTCAGTCTCAGGTTGAGGGTTTTCGCGCAAGCGGAGGCATCACTTTTCCTATGCTTCTAAATGCGAGTCGTAATGATGCTACGGCCTCGTATGAGAACTTCGTTGTGATTGGTCCCAATGGGACTGTGGCATTGCCCGCCACGGGTAATCTGAGTTCAAGTTCTGTTGATAGGGTGAAAGCCAAGGTTAATGAACTGTTGGCGCAAATACCGCCACCTGCACCTGCGATTACTGTGCAGCAAACAGCTATTGATTTTGGTACTATTGATGCTGGTCAAACAGGTGAACAAGCTATTACAATCACGAATACGGGTACTGCAACGCTGGAGATTACAGGTATAGAGAGCGATGTGTCAGGTCTGACGTTTGATACTACGATGTTCACACTGGAACCTAACAGTTCACAGACAGTTACGATTACGTTTCCGAGTTCGACGGAAGGGACGTTTTCGGGGAATATCACGATTTCGAGTAATGACCCGGATCGTGCAACACAGACATTATCCGTTTCTATCATAGTCCAACCGCCCCCTGTGCCAGCGATCTCTGTGCCACAAACAGCCGTTGATTTCGGTACGATTGACGCAGGTCAAACAGGCCAACAAACTATTACGATTCAAAATACAGGTACCGCGCCGTTGGAGATTACGGGTATTGAGAGCGATGTATCGGGTCTGACGTTTGAGCCTTCTATGTTTACGCTGGATCCCAATGGTTCACAGACGGTTACGATTACGTTTCCGAGTTCTGCGGAGGGCACGTTTTCGGGTAATATTAGTATTTCGAATAACGATCCGAATAGTGCAACACAGATATTACCCGTTTCTATAATAGTCAAGGTCGATTCTGCCAATCCCAAGGCCGATTTTAATGGTGATAAACAAGTGAATATTACCGATTTTCTCTTGTTTGTAGAGGCATTTGGATCTGCTAATTCTCAATTCGATATCGATGGCGATGGCGTGGTTGGTATTACCGATTTTCTCCTTTTTGTGGAGTCCTTTGGAAAAAAGGTCGATGGGTAGTCGGCTTTTGATTTGCGACTTTCGGCTTGACACTTGTGGCGCAAATTTCTATGTTTTGCTTTCAAAGTTATGACGGAGAAAAGTAACCTGTTCCCAACTGGACAGAGAGGATGTGTCCCGGGCTGAGAGCACATCTGCAGGATGCACAGGCGAAGTTCCCTCCCGAGCTGCAAAGCTGAATGTAAAGACTGTGTCTTTAGTAAGCCGAGCCGGTGAGTTCGCCGATAATGGACAGGATGGTGACGGCCATCTATTGAGTGGTGCTTTTAAGCGCAAATAGGGTGGTACCGCGAAAGCTCTTTCGTCCCTATGATGACGAAGGGGCTTTTTTGTTGTCTAATACTAACATTGGAGTTTCTCTTGATTGATCTCGCATCTTTACATGCGCTCGAAATTCGCATTTTGCGTGTATATGATAGTAATGCCAGTGCCGAGCAGTCCGATGCACAACTTCAAAAAGGGGCGGGTCTCGGCGAAGGACAGGTTCGGCGCGCGGTCGAGTGGCTGATTTCCAAACAGTTGCTCGAAGTTATCGCAGAAAATACGCGGGTGACGGTTTCGCTTACGGAGGTGGGACATGAGTTTGTCTCAAAGGGCGCGACGCCAGAGACCGCGCTTTTGATCCGGGCAAGTGCAGAGCGCGTTGGGATCCAGGATTTGCAGGCCGATGAGCGTTTTGACAGGGGTGCCTGGGGCAGTGCATTTGGCGGTTTGAAAAAGGATGGGATTATCGATCTGGATAAAGGAGCTGTTGTTGTTGTGGATGCGGAGCGCGCTTCTTTTTTTGTCGATCGGCTTATGCCGGAGCTGTTTGAGAAATTTTCCGATGCTGGAATTGAGATTGATGATTTTCCAGGTGATATTGCCCAGTATATTCAAGCCAATGCCCGCAAACGCGGCGGAAGCAAGGCACCTGTTCGTCTGGACGAGCATACGGAGCGGGTTTATTGTCTTACGGAAGAAGGGCAGCGCGTGCTTGTGGAGGTGGTTAATGCCAATCTTACGGGTGATGAGATTTCTCGTCTTACGCCGGAGATGATTCAGAAGGGTACATGGCAGGGCGCGTCTTTTCGCCGATATGATTTGTCGATTAAGCCGCCGCGCGTGCTTATTGGGAAGCACCATCCCTATCGGGCGTATCTCGATGATGTGCGGCGTCGGTTGATGGCACTCGGTTTTGAAGAGATGAAGGGTTCGCTGGTCGAGACCGAGTTTTGGAATATGGATGCCCTTTTTATGCCGCAGTTTCACGCGGCGCGCAATATTCACGATGCGTATTATGTGACGGAGCCGACGCGATCCCGAGAGGCTGAGGAACCCTATTTTTCGCAGGTGGCAGAGGCGCATCAGAGCGGGGGCGATACTGGTTCGCGTGGGTGGCGATATGAGTTCAATCCCGAGCAGTCGCGCCGCCTTATTTTGCGGAGTCAGGGGACTGCGCTTTCGGGGCGTACGCTCGCTTCAAAGCCAAATATCCCGGGTAAGTATTTTGCTCTTGCGCGTTGCTTTCGTCCGGATGATGTCGATGCCACACACGCGGCGGATTTTTTCCAGGCTGAGGGTATTGTTATGGGCGAGGAGATAAATTTTCGCAGTTTGCTCGGTTTGCTCAAGTTGTTCGCCCTTGAGATCGCGCAGTCCGAAGATGTGCGCTATGTACCCGATTATTTTCCTTTTACCGAGCCTTCGGTCGAACTTCAGGCGAAGCATCCCGTTCTGGGATGGATTGAGCTTGGTGGTGCGGGTCTTTTCCGTCCTGAGCTTACGCAACCTCTGGGTGTGGATGTTCCGGTTATTGCCTGGGGCCTGGGGGTTGATCGAATGGCGATGGTCGCGCTGGGTATTAACGATATACGCGATTTGTTTAGTACGGATTTGGATTTGGTCAGGAATACGCGGTAGATAAATTTTAGAAGCTGTTTTAAAATTATAGGGATCTGAAAAAAGAGTTGAAAAAGCGTATTCATCAGTCCAAATTTAGGGTATCCAAAAACCTTAAAAAGAAAGGACATGCGATGAATACGCCAAGACAATATCCGACAAATGT
>JAJEDY010000086.1 GCA_022821275.1 Candidatus Latescibacterota bacterium
ATCTTGCTCCGAGGGCGAGGAGCAACCATCGATGGTATCTCGAAACGTTCAGCGATTATCCGGCGCACCGCCGGGCCCTGATACCGGGCATCTACTGAGGCCTGAGCGATCGCGGACACTTGACCGTTCGGATGCGACAACGCGTCAGTTGTGGCATTGGTTGCGCGCAAGAGTTTGCCCCGTTCGAAAGGAGTAGCCCAGTCCATAGACGTGGGTGACAGCGGAGGGTTCGTACACGAGGTCTTTTACACCCAGGATCCTGCGAACGCGTTTGAAGTCGAAGCAACTCTTCAGATAGGCACCATCCACCGTTACCGAACCGACCGGTTGCACTTTGTCGTAGCCGTGTACGTAGCGCAGGTGTCCCAGGTCCACGGAGTTCTCGGTTGTTTCCTGGGGATGGCCTCGGAACCGGAGTATGTTGAATCCCAGTTCACACCACTCTTGTCCAGTGGTTGGCTCGGTTGGCAACTCCCATTGTGGCGGCCAGCCGCCGACCTCCGGCCCCAGGTACGAGCCCAGATGCGGACATACCGCGTCGGCCATGCAGACACGACCAACCTCGTCGCACCAGACGACGATTTCCTCGCCCATCCACGTTTTTTCGATCAATTTTTCTCGCAGAATGGACTCGCGGGTTGCGACGAAATACCATCCTTCGGGAAACGCCGGTAGTGCATCAGCGTCATTCCTGGCCGGTTGTTTAGTATAACTGGTTCGTAAGTCCGCAGATTCTTTCAAAGACATAAAGGTCTCATCATCGAGAGTTCCCTAAAGGCGCCTTGAACAGCACCGGTGGCACGCTTATAAATTATCTATAAGCCATTTGCGGCAGGTGGGCAAGGTGAAAGATGTAAAGGGTAAGACATGAATGGAGTCTTCTGGAACCTTCTTATATTTTCTAATAAAGGCCTGTAACAAATTTTATTTTTTATATACAGAAAATCCTATAAATTGGTTCTTGTAAATTTTAATGAAACTTTTGAAAGGAGACTGATTGTGAAATACGGGATTCGAGATAATATGTTAAAAGCGCCGATGGAGGCGCTGTTTTCGGTGGCGAAAGATATTGGGTTTGATGGCGTGGAGTTTTGTGTTGGGCGAGACTATCGAGAGAATATTTTGTGGGAGGATGGTGGAGGGGATCGGTTGAAGGGATTGGCAGATGCGGCTGGTGTTGAGATTTCTTCACTGTCGCCGGGGGTATTTTCGCAATTTCATCCCGCCTTGCCAGAAGCGGAAAAGCGCGCCGAGGGCGTTGAGATTTTGACGCATGTAATTGCGTCGTGTGCGGCGGTTGATACGCGGCATATTCTGGTGCCGATGTTTCCGCGCGATATGGATGAGTGGCCGGATGCGACGTGGGATCAACTGGTGGATGGGTTCAAAGCACTGGGCGATGTTGCGGAAGAGCACGGCGTGATTTTGGATCTGGAAACGACCTTTAGCGCGGATCAACTGGTGATGATTTTGGACCGCGTGGGGTCTCCTGCGGTGAAGGTCTATCACGATACGGGCAATACGATGACGCGCGGTCAGGATCCGGCTGAGGAAATTTTAAAGCTGGGTAGTGAGGGTGTCGGGATGATTCACGCCAAGGATACGGACCGACAGGCGTTGGGAGACGGGCGCGTGGATTTCGATTCGGTAGATGCGGCGATGCGCGAGATTGGTTACGATGGATACATCGTTTTGGAGACGCCTTCGGGCGACGATCCAAACGCCGATCACGCGAAGAATCTGGCGTTTATCAAGAAGCTGGGGGTTTGAGCAGGGGGTTGGCGATAATCCGTTGTGCTCCCTGGAAAGGAGGTAATATGACAGGAGATGTGGAATGTTATACAACCGTTGATTGTTAAAAGGAGACATATCTATGAATAGATATTTGATGTTGAAGATGTGGCTGCTGGCATTGTTGATCGCGGTGCCGGTCTCTGCCCAGGAGGCTCGATACGGCGCTGGCGTGTTTTTTAACCGCAGCGTGCCCGTGCTGGGATTTCACGATCGGTATTCGGCTTCTCAGGTTTATGGTGCGGTGCTGGATTATCAGGTCAGCCCGCGCGCTACGATGGAGTTTGAATACCATCATCTGACAATGGATGACGGAAAGATCGAGGGGCTGGCATTTACATGGCCCATTGACAAGCAAAAATATTTGAGTCCAGATGCGAATTCTCGGTTTAATCTCAACAGCTTTTTGATCAATGCTCTGGCGTATCTCAATACCCGCAAGTCCGGCAGCGATTTGCAGCTTTTGCCATATATCGCTGTGGGGGCGGGGTTTTACGATTATCAGGATCGGATTACAGGTCTGATTTATCCGGGACAAAAAGAGGAGCCTTTGAATGCGGATCTGATGCTGGATGATCGAGAGGATGAACATACGGCTCTGGGTGCGAATGTGGGGTTGGGAATGACGGTGGTGCAGGGGCGATTCGGGCTGGATATTCGCGGGCGTTATCACATAATTTTAGGTGATTTGCGACCGATGGAGGCGTGGAATCTGCCCGGGGTATTTCCCATTGCGATGTTCGATTTCAGGACGGCATTCAAATTGTACTGGTAGATCTCAAAGAGGAGAGGGTTATGAAGCGATTAATATTGGGATTTATTTTGTTGTTGCTGATGGGTACATCGGCCATGGCGACAACAGCGGGTAAAATCACGGGTGTCATCACAGATGCCGCTACGGGAGAGTCTTTACCGGGCGCGAATGTGGCGCTCGAAGGAACCCGCAAAGGAGCTACTACCGATGCCGAGGGCCGCTATTTAATTCTGGCTGTAGATCCCGGCATGTACACCCTTACGGCGACGATGGTGGGCTATGGCACAGAGAAGAAAGAATCAGTGCAGGTGATTGTGGATTATACATCCACAGTGAATTTTGCACTGAAAGAAGCCAGTCTCGAATTGGCCGAGTTAGTTGTCGTGGCGGAGCGTCCGCCTGTGGAGCCAGATAAAACCACGAGTAAATACGTGGTTTCTTCGGCAGATATTCAGGCTGTGCCGCAGGTGAGATCGACATCGCAATTGATCGCGTTGCAACCGGGGATGGCGCTGGATGGCACCAATCGCATTCGCGGAAGTACAACGCGCGCGCAGACGGGTACGCAGGTGGGCTATTATATTGATGGGATTGAGGTTGATAGGAGCTTGCTCACAGGCGTGAATACTACGGCTATTCAGGAATTGAGTGTGCTAACCGGCGGTATGAATGCGGAGTTTGGCAATGCGGGTGCTGGTATTGTGAGTCTGGTGACAAAAGAAGGTCGGGGCAATTTCTCTGGTCGGGTGGAGTATAAGTTCACGCCTGCGGGCAAAAAACACTGGGGCAGAGATGTTTATGAAAGTCCCAACTTTGAAGACAATGTGCAGTGGGACAATCCCGATTGGGTGACCGAAACGTATATGGATCCGGGACCGGACCGCGTCATGGGGACATCTGATGATGTCGAGCGTATGGCGCACGAACGCATCGATTATACGGACAAGATCGGGCACCGTCTGGAAGGCACGCTGGGAGGACCTCTCACACCCGATATTTCGTATTTTGCGAGTGTGAGTTATGCGCGCAGCCCGGCCAGGTTCCCGGCGGCTGAACAGGTGTCGGACGATCCGCCGCGCATGCAGGGCACGTTGACGTATCGGCCCAGCGCAAATATCAAGGTTAAAGCACTGGGGATGTATCAACGGTCAGATCAGTTTCAGGGATCGACGCGCAATAATGCACAAAATATTTTTTTTCCGGAGGATTTTTCAGCTTCGGGCACTTATACATTATCCCGGCAACTCCAGGTGTTGACGCTGACACATACATTGGGCAAAAATACGTATTACGATCTGAGATTTTTCTACAACAAATACGATCGCGATGCGTTTGATGTGCCGGATGCGACCGAAGCCGTGCGCAAAGATAAAGCGGGTTTTTTCAATTTGCCCACGCTGTTGCGCCAATATACCGAAGAGGAAGATACAAAGTACGGCATCAAATACGATTTTGTGAGTCAGGTCAATCGGTCGCACTTGATTCAGACGGGATTGGTGCTCACGCAGCGGGCGTATCACCGTACGCACGAAAATTTTGCCAATACCAAGAGCCGCTTTCTCGAGTTTGTGGCCGATGGTTTTGAACTCGGCAAAAATGTGAAGCCGTGGACGCTGAACCTGTACGTGCAGGACAAGATCGAGTACGGTGGTCTGGTCGCCAACCTGGGTTTGCGCTGGGATTATTACAATTTTGGGCGCAATGGTTCAATGGGAGAGGCGCTGGGCAAATCGCCGATGTACAGCACGTTTACGCGGGCGCGATATGAGATGGATCATCTCGATAGTTCGACGCCAACGATGACGGCATTGAGTCCTCGCGTGGGGCTATCGCATCCGATTACAGACCGTCTGGCAGCGCACTATTTTATTGGTCGATCGCATGTCTTTCCCGTGCTACTCGAAACCCATCGCAGACAGTTTTCAAGTGAGGCACCGGACAACGATCTCAACGGCAATGGCAGGATTGATGAGACCGAAAAGTGGAATGCTATGGAAGTGCATACCACGGCACGGCAACCTTCCGATGGGATGAAACCCCAGCGCACGACGAGTATGGAAATGGGGGTGGATTGGAATTTTGTGGCCGATTATACGGCCAGTATTACGGCACACTATCGGCGCGACGAGGGATTGTACGCCAGCAACAATATTTCTTATTGGGTAGATCCCCTCAAAGGCCAGTCTGCTCAGGTCAATGCCATACGCAATACCTACTGGCAAACGGCGCGCGGCCTCGAATTGTCGTTGAAAAAGACGTTTAGCAATAATTTCCAGTTCAATTTGTCCTATAATGCCGAATGGGTACGCGATCCGGGCGGCATTCACTACGGCAAGCACTCTGCGAACTGGTATATACTTCCCGATGCCGATTTTATTGGTGCCGGGCACTACTGGACCGATTGGGAAGTGCAACCCGATGGTTCGGAGAGGCCCGTGCCGCTCACATCTGATCAAGTGGCCGATATTAGCGCGAAAGCCGAGGCGAATATCGTGTCGTGGACCGAGCAGGCCGGGTCACAGGGGCCGGGTGCTGGTCCCTGGCAGCCGCCTATTAAAACCAATGAGAACGGTATCTGGACAGCTTCAAATGGGCAGGTTTTTTCTGCTGAGCCTACCAGTGGACAGCGCAGGAATCAGTTGTCGCTTCAGTTGTATTATGCCACGCCGATGGCTTATGGACCCCAGATGGGCGCGATCAATCCATTTGGGGGGCTGCGCGTGAGCATGATCTACCGCATTTTCAGCGGCGCGCCGTTTGAGTACGTTCCCCCGGTTGGCCCGCGGGAATTTCGTACCGGGACACCGGTGATGAAGACGGATCTGTACGCGGCCAAAGATTTTCGAAATATTGGCAATTTGCGCCCCACGCTATTTGTGGAGGTGAGCAATTTGTTCAATGAAAAGAGTACCGAGAGCCGAAATTCGGATTTCACTTATGTGCAGTACGGACAACGGCTACCCCCACCGGATGATACCGAGTATTTGCTGTATGGCGATCCGAATGAAGCTACGCGCTACAGGTACAATCCGCGCGAAGTGGAAATCGGTCTGGAAATTCAGTTTTGAAAATTGGAGGATAGTGATATGAACAGGAAATTTCTCGCTGCTGTCCTGATGATAGTGGTTGTCGGGTGGGCATTTAATGTCTATTCTCTGGACACTCAGAATATGCGACAACTCACCCGCGGGCAACTCTGGACCGGATTTCGCAATGAGGGCACTCAGGGCGGCGTCTGGGACGACCGAAGTTCTCGCGGCGCGCCCCGCTTGACGTATCCGGGCATGGGCAATGGTCTTATGCTCAATATGGCGGGGGCTGACTATATCGAGTATTTCGGGAAAAAGGACGGTTTTAGCTGGGCAGAGCAAAAGCAAGAAGCGCAAAATTTATCGGGTGGTGAGGGAATATGGGTGTTGACCAATGTCGGCGGCGAATACGGGGTGTCGTATTCGGGACCGTGGACGCCTTCGGCAGATATCGCACCGATGTATTACGATATTGCCAATAGCCCCGAAGCGAACTGGGGGTATCAAGTCGAAGTGCCGCCCCATGGCGTGGGCGCGGGAGCAATTATGCCCAACTGGTATCCCGGTGCAGCATTGCAAACCGATGCGCCGAGGACAGGTGTGCCCTATGAAATCCTCAACCATCGGTGGGGGCAGTACATGGACGCCGATAAGGATGGTCGCGCAGAAGATATCGTTTTTAGCAAGTGGACGACCAAACACGGTGTTACGATTACGCGCAAGGCCATGGCCTGGAGTTATCAGGGCTTTGATGACTTCTTTATTCTCGAAGTGGAATTTGAGAACACGGGTGATTCCGATGGCGATGGCATTGCAGATTTGAACGGTGGTGCAGGATATCCTTTGCAGGATGCGTATTTCGCATTTGTTCAGGGTTTTACCGTGAGCATGTCTGGCGATGGTAATAACCACAGCATGAGCGCGGGGATGCCCGGGCAATATACGCCGCAAGACGACCACTTTCGCTATACTGCGGCTCCCAATTACGACGGTCCGGCTGAATATGTGGAACTGAAGCTCAGCTATCAGTGGGATGGGGATGATCCCACCAAATCGCAGGAAGATACGGGCCAACCCATTGATATTGAAAGTGTACATGGCAATGCCAAGCGGTTGCCCGGTGGTATATCTGATGGACAATTGCGAGCACCCCAATACGTGGGTGTCGCACCATTGGCCTATCGCGATAGCGGGCCGTCTCATATGTTCAATGCCAATGATCAGGGCAAATACGTGAATCCCGTTGGGGAACAGCCTCGTACAGTCAAGTGGTACGAGACCGACCGCTTCTGGGGCTTGCGCACCAAATTGCCCAATTTGTCGAGCGATTCGGAACAGGGTATATACGAGGCATTTTCCGGTGCGACAGATAACAATCCCACAACGGTAACGGGTTTTGCCAATGTGCAGACTTACGGGCCGTACAATCTGGCTGTAGGCGAAAAGGCCAAAGTGGTGGTGGCTTATGTCGCCGCATCGGGCGCGCAAGCAATCTCGCGGCCCGGTCAACCTGCTTATGCTATTGATATTCAATCGTTTTGTCTGGATGGCATACCTCTGGAAGAATCGGTTCGCCTCGACCGCTTGAAACAGGGTGAGAGTGCTCTGATCGCACATCTGGAGGCCGCGCAATTTGCGTACGATAATATGTACGACCTGCCCGATTATCCACCCGATGTCATGTTCACGCCCGGAGTCAATCAAGACGCGGAAATTACATTGACGTGGAGCGATGGCGTCGAATCATCGGCACATCCCGATTTTGGCGATCCCGATGTGGTGGGGTATCGCGTGTTCCGATCTGCTTATCAGGAATTTGGTCCCTGGGAACACGTCGGTACGGTTACGGCAGGCACAAGTGGAACTACCTGGGACTATTCGGGCGGTCAATACGTGTGGCGTGATAATACGGCAGTTGCCGGGTTCCGGTATTTTTACAATGTGCGGGCTTTTGCCAAACCGCGCGATTCGTGGAGCAATGGCATGTCGAGTATGGCTGATTTGCCCGCAGAAGTGCAGGGGCATTTAAAGGCTGGACTCGAAGGTGGATATTCTGCGCCTGAACACCGCGTGAATCTGGACCTCAGCCCGTTTCAGCCGGGACTGGCTCCATCGTGGCCAGAAAAGCGCGTGCGCGTGGTGCCCAATCCGTTCAGTTTGTCGGAATCGGCTTATAATTACCAGAGTTCAAAAAAGATCCGCTTTCTGGGATTGCCCCCCAAAAGCCGCGTGCTGATTTACAATGTGGCGGGAGATATTGTGGGTGAAATCCTGCACGACGATGCCAGTTCAGGCGAAGCCTCGTGGTTCCAGATTGAACGCAATGTGACTGCGCCTGATGTGGCCAGTGGCATTTATTTTTACGTCGTTGAATCGCTGACGCCCGAAAGTATGGGGCAAACGGTGACGGGGACGTTTTACATTTTGAGATAGGGAGCCTGACATGAACAAACGAATATTACTGGTGCTGCTGGTCGGGCTGATGACAGGACCGGCCTTTGCACAGTCGGATTTTGGAGAATACGGTACGATTTTGCCGGTGAAGGGGCAGTCGTCGCTGGCATTTCTCAAAATCGGTGCGTCACCCCGTGCCGTTGCTATGGGTGAAGCTTTTGTCGCGATGAACGGCGGTATTGATGCGTCTTTTTACAATCCCGGCGCATTGGGATTTGTTTCGGGCGGCGAGTACGCGCTGGCCTACACGCGCTGGCTGGTCAATTCGGGATTGTATTCGGGGGCATTGGCTTACAAGTGGGGCGGCAACACGTTTGGCGTTTCCATTGTGAGCTTTGTGCCCGAAGAGGTGGAGGAAACGACGATCTTTCAGGCCACGGGTACCGGGCGCATGATCCAGGGCGGCGATACGGCCATTGGATTTATGTTCGCGCGTCAGATGACCGATAAAGTGTCCTGGGGTGTGCAGGCGCGGTGGGTTCAGGAAGATCTGGTGCTCAAGACGACGAGTACCTTCCAGTTTGATCTGGGCATTTCGGCATATACGGGCTATCGCAGTTTGCGTATTGCCGCTGCCGCGCGCAATGTGGGTACTGAGATTACTGTGGAGACCGAGCAGTTTTCACCGCCGATCAATTTCAATTTTGGGCTGGCAGGTGAGGTCTATGGGGAACAGGGCGATCCGACGTATTTGACGCTTGCGGCCGAGACCATTATGGCTACTGATTACGGTCAGCGATGGAATTTTGGCGGTGAGTTGTGGCTTGCCAATATGCTCGCATTGCGCGGTGGGTATAAGGTCAACTACGACGTGGAGGATTACAGTCTGGGCGCTGGCCTGAAGCACAATTTTGGCGGGCGCGATATCCGCGTGGATCTGTCGTATAGCAATGGCGGCGTGTATTTCGATGCACCGCTGCGCATTGCTGTTAGTGGGTCGTTTTGAAACCCATCCCCCGCCGCCAATATTATCCGCAGATGGACGCAGATGGACGGGGCGATGGGTGAGGGTTGAAAGCTGAACGCCAATACTGGTGTGTGCAGGGGATGGATTCCTTGCACACACTTTCTTTTTGAGGTACATTGCACAACAATATCCACGAAGAGCACCAAGGGACACAAAGAAAGGCAAAAAACAATCACGCTTGCACGGATTTTATGATGAGCAACAATGCAATTCTCTGTGTTCATCTGTGTTTATCGGTGGTTGCTTTTAAGAGATTGCGATGGCCGAATTGAAAGCGATGGATCGGGATTTGCACCCGGAGAGCAAACATCTGAGCGTGACCACACGCGCCTTTTGCGTGGGGATTGCTGTGACGTTTCTGGTGAATTTTTTGCCCGCTTATTCGGCCTATATCGTGCATTCGTCGCGCATGGTTTTTGCCCATTTGCCCATGGCGACTATGGTGGTGTTCACGGTGCTGGCGTGGCCGTTGAATGTTTTGATGGCGCGGGTCAAGCCGCAATGGGCACTGTCGCGGGGCGAGATGGTGGTGGTTTTTTCGATGGGTTGGATTGCGGGAGCTGTGCCAGCGGCAAATTTTATGGGTTTGTTTATCGGGGGGATTGCCGCGCCTTATTATTATGCGTCGCCCGAGAATCAGTGGGGCGATTATTTGCTGGATGGGTTGCCAAAGTGGGCTGCGCCGCCCAATGAAGCAAAGCAGATGACGTATTTTTTTGAGGGCAAGCCCCTAGGGGTTGATATTCCCTGGGATGCGTGGATGACGCCGCTTGTGTGGTGGGGTGTTTTTCTTATTGCACTGGCGCTGGTGAGCGTGGCGCTGATGGCTGTGTTGCGGCGGCAGTGGGTGGATCGAGAACGCCTGCCTTTTCCCTTAGCCGAAGCACCGCTGACGATGTTGGAGGAGGTTGAGGCAGGAAAATACAGGCTTCTGCATTCTCGCTTGTTCTGGGTTGGGCTGACCATTCCCGTGGTTGTGGTGGTGTGGAATATCGTGGGTTATTTTTGGCACACCTTTCCACCTATTCCGTTGATGGATAGATGGGCACTGCCACTTGGGCGCGGGTTTCCGAGTGTTACGATCAAATTGAATTTTTTTGTGCTGGGGTTCGCGTTTTTTACCAATCTCGATGTGTTGTTCAGTTTGTGGTTTTTCTACGCGCTGGGCATTGTGCAAACCGGTGTTTTTGACCGTCTGGGATATACTATTGGCGCGTCGGATATCTGGGGGTCCCGTGGCGGTGCGGCATTGGGCTGGCAGGCGATGGGCGCTTTTTTTGCGTTTACGGCGTTGAGTATGTGGATGGCGCGCGCGCATTTGCGGGATGTTTGGCGCAAGGCGATGCACGGCGACGATGCTGTGGATGATTCGGATGAGTTGTTGTCTTATCGGGCGGCGGTGTGGGGTATTATTGTGGGGGCGGCTTTTCTGTTTTTCTGGTTGTGGCATTCGGGTATGTCCGCGCTGGTATCTGGTGTTTTTCTCTTTGCGCTGATTTTGATGACGGTGGGGGTGACGCGGTTTGTGGCCGAGTCGGGTTTGGCTTATGCGCGGATGCCCATTACACCGCAGAGTTTTACGTTTTATACGATTGGTATTCGGCAGATGGATACCAATAGTGCCGCGTCTCTGGCGCTGTCTTATTCGACGTTTGGCCTGGGCAATACTTTTGGTGCTTCCACACTGGCGCATATCGCGCAGATGGGCGCGAGGCTCAAGCTCAAGACCCGTTCGCTGTTCTGGACAACGATGTGCGCGCTGGTGGTGTCGATGGTTATTTCAGCGGTGTTCACACTTTATTTGGGGTATATGTATGGCGCGTACAATTTCAATGTTTATACGTTTAATTCCGGGAATGTGGTGATTTTTAGCAATGTGGTGAAAAAATTGCAAAATCCCTTTGGCATCAGTCTGGATAGGCTGATGTTTTTTGGTATTGGTGCGGGTCTCACTGCTGTGTGTAGTTTTTTGCGCTATCGGTTTTTGAGGTGGCCGTTAAGTCCTATTGGACTGACGGTGTTTACTACGGGTATTTTGCAGCGGCAGGTGTTTACGGTTTTTGTGGCGTGGGCGGTTAAGTCCGTTTTGTTAAAAATTGGCGGTATTGGACTTTATCGCCAATCTCTGCCTTTGTTTATGGGGCTGATGCTCGGTTATGTTCTGGGCATTGGGTTGATTTTTATTGTGGATGTGTTGTTTTTCTTTGGGCAGGGACATCTCGTGCATCACTGGTGAGAGAAGTGTGAAGTAGGAAGTGTGAAGTGTGAAATTAACCCGTAGGAGCGGCATCCCTGCCGCGAATACCATGGTGAAGTGTGAAGCAAAGACGGTTGGGGGTTGGGTGGACTGACTAATCGGAGAATTTTTATATGAGTGAAGCATCGGTTGAGTACGTTGTGATCGGATGTTATCTGGCCGTGCTGGTTGGGGTGGGGATGGTGTTTCGCCGTTTTAATGAAAATGTGAGTGATTATTTTCGAAACGGTTGTAAGGGTACCTGGTGGTTGGTGGGGTCGAGTGCGTTTATGACGGCGTTTAGTGCGTGGACTTTTTCGGGCGCGGCGGGTGCGGCGTATGAAGCTGGTTGGAGTGTGCTGGTGATTTATCTGGCAAATTCAGTGGGGTTTGCGATTAACGGTTTGTTTCTCGCAAAATGGTTTCGACAGATCCGGGCTATTACGGGGCCCGAGGTCATTCGCCTGCGCTTTGGTATTCCGACGCAACAATTTTACGCGTGGATGTCATTTGTGATGCAAACTCTGTATTCGTCGCTGCATCTTCTGGGGTTGGCGATTTTCTGTTCGGCGGTGTTTGGATATAAAATTGAGCAGGTGATCGTGGTGGTGGGCGCGGTTGTGTTGGTCTATTCGCTGATCGGCGGTAGCTGGGCGGTGACGGCTACGGATTTTCTGCAGACGCTTATCCTCATTCCCATTACTATCCTGGTGGGTGTGTTGTGTCTGGTGAAGCTCGGCGGCGTGGGTGCTTTGTTTCAGGGGATTCAGGATATGGGGCTGTCGTCGGCTTACGGCGTGTTTAACGCACCTGATCAGTTTCCGCTGCGGGCTTATACGTATGCGTGGGCTATCGCAATGCTGCTGAAGAATGTGATTGGTTATAATACGCTTACGTCGGCGCAGCGGTATTTTCTGGTTAAGGACGGACGCGAGGCGCAGAAGGCGGCGTGGCTGGGTTTTGTTCTGATGACGGCGGGTGCGTTCCTGTGGTTTATTCCGCCGATGACTGCGCGGCTTTTGTTCCACGCCGAGGTGATGGCGGTCGATATTCCCAAGGCTGCGGAAGCGGCGTATGCAATTGCGAGTTTGAATGTGTTGCCGCTGGGTATGACGGGGCTGATGGTGGTGGCGATGTTTGCGGCGACGATGAGTTCGATGGATTCGGGGTTGAATCGCAATGCGGCGATTTTTACAAATGATATTTATCCGACGCTGTGCCGTTTGTTTGGGAGAACGGCTATGCAGGGCAAAAGTTTGATGCGGTTGGGGCAGGTGTTCTCTGCGGTGTTTGGGGTGTGCATTGTGAGTATTGCCACGTATTTTGCGAATACAGAAGGCCGAGGCGTGTTTGAACATATGTTGAATATCGGCGCATTGCTGGCGCTGCCGATGGCTGTGCCTGCGTTGATGGGGCTGTTTATTCGCACGTCGCCGAGTTGGGCGGCGATTGTGACGGTGTGTGTGACGTTGATTCCTTCTGCAATCGGGTTTTTTAGCGCGGAACTCTTTGGCGAGACCTGGTCATTTCAGCAGAAGGTGTTTGTCAATCTCGCCGTGGGGATCGTGGTTTATTTGTTGACGATGCCGTTCTGGAATCGCGCACCGGAATTGTATAAGAAGCAGGCGCAGGACTTTTTTGATCGGATGTTGACACCGGTTGATTTTGAGAAAGAGATCGGCATACCAAATGATTTGCGTCAGCTCAAAATTATCGGTAGTTTTGCTGCGGTTATTGGTGGGGTAATTTGTATGCTCGTCTTGTTGCCCAATCCGCTGATCGGACGTCTGGGGATTTTGTTTGTGGGCGGTTTTGTGCTGGGTGTTGGCGGTGTGTTTGTGTGGTTGGGACGGCGCAGCGAGTTGGAGACCTCGCGGATTGAGGCGGCGGATTAGGGAAGTGTGAAGGAGGAAGTGTGAAGGAGGAAGTGTGCGATGGAGCACCAGCCTTTGGGTGGTTGGGCGGGGTCTTCTCACTTCTTACTTCTCACTTCTCACTTCTTTTGGAAGGAGGATTTGGTGAAAGCAGCACACGTTGTCGCTCATCGGCAGATTGAGATGTTTGAGGCCGATGAGCCGAATATTGAGGATTTTCCAGGCGGATCGATAAAGGTTAAGGCGCATATGACCGCGATTTGTGGGTCGGATTCGCCAAAGTTTGTATTGAAACAACCGGCCGCGGTGTATCCGATGAACATCGGGACTTCAATTCACGAGTGTATTGGAACGGTGGTTGCGTCGTCTTCGGATCGGTTTCAACCCGGGGATTTTGTGCAGGCGCGCCCCACGGCGGGTATTGGTGGGTTGGCTGAGTATTATATTTCGAGCGAAAAAGTGGGGGTGCATCTCACGGACTATAAACCCCTCGATGAATTGTTGATGTCTCAGCCTCTGGGGACGGTGATTTGGGCGTGTCGCAAATTGGGCAATATTCTCAATTGGGATGCCGTGGTGGTGGGGCAGGGCCCCATGGGTTTGTTGATGACGCATTTGCTGAGCAATTTGGGGGCGAAGACCGTGGTTGCTGTAGATACGGTCGATTTTCGTCTCGAAGCGGCAAAAAAGATGCGGGCAACCCATGTGGTGAATCCCGACAGGGAAGATGTGGTGGCTGTTGTTAGAGATATTACAGATGGGCGCATGGCCGATCTGACGGTGGAAATTGTGGGGCACAATCAGGATACGGTCAATTTGTGTCTGAATTTAACCAAACGTCTGGGTACGGTGCTGGCGTTTGGCGTGCCCGATGACGATGTGTACGCGTTTAATTATCGCGCTTTTTTTAGTAAAAATGTGACGCTGATTGGCTCTGTGGGGCCAGATTCGCTGAATGATTATCCTCTGGCTATGGATATGATCGCACAGGGACGCATTGATGTTTCGCCGATTATCACACACCATTTGCCGTTTACAGAGGTGCAAAAGGGTTTTGAATTGTTTGTGGATCATCGGGATGAGGCGATTAAGGTTGTGTTGGATTATGAGTAGGGGCTGGGACTGGGGGCTGATGGGACTGGTGGTTGGGAACGACAACTGCTAACTGAAAGGAGATTCCCATGCAGATGACCAAAGCTCAAAAGCAGCAGTTTTTCGAAGATGGATATGTGCTTGTGCGTGGTGCTGTGCCAAAGTTAATGGCCGATCAAGCGCGGAAGGCTATTAACCATCACATGCGTTTTCGCGTGATGCAACAGGGACGAAATCCAGGGTTGAGCAACGAGCCGGTGATTACAGATTTGTTTAATAAATCGCCGCTTTGGGGTCTGTGCGAGTCGGTTGTGGGAGAGGGGAAGTTGATCCCACAACAGGGAGGTAACGTGAAGCTCAATTTTCCCGATGCAGAGGAGCGTCCACTGACGCGAGGGCATCTGGATTTGGGTGGGAAGTTGAAGGATGGGTTGCTGAGTCGCGGTATGACGCTGCTGGTGGTGGTTCTGGTCCACGATGTTCCGCGACCATATATGGGCAATTTCTGTTTTTGGCCCGGATCGCATCGCGCTTATGAGGCGGCGTTTCAAAAGGATCCCAATTACGTGGAGACGGCAAAGGCCAATCGCCGGATTCCCGATATCGATTTGCCGCATGGGCCGATTCAGTTTATGGGCGAGGCAGGCGATGCGGTGATCTGCCATCACCAGATGTATCACAACGGAGGTCCAAATCATTCGCCCGATATCCGGTATGCTGTGATTTTCAGACCCCGACACGTCAATGCCAGAGAAAATAGCACGGATGCGATGACCGATATCTGGCGGGAGTTTGAAGGATTGACGGATCTGAAGGAAGAGGCGATGGCGGTTTAGGTATTTGTTTCGCTATGGTTCATCCAGACCGATGGATAAAAGGTTCCCCCCCGATGACAAGTGCTCCAGGCGAGCACTCTCCTGTACGGAGTAGTCGGGGGGGTCATTTTTTTTCCATCAGTTCACTATTCTCTCGCGATTCTGTGATGGCTTTAAGCCAGAATAAGCCAACCGCAGTCTCACAGGCGTTTCTATTGCTCCCCATTACGCTCCAATTCTGTGATGCTCTGTCATAGCTTGTCACAGCTTGTCATAGCTCCCGAGTTGACTATCTATCATTAAACACGTATCGTTTGCTGCGGTCCGTTGGACTCGTTGATTTTTTTATTCAATTGCGCCCCTATTACGCCTCCGAAATCAAGTCAGACAGCAGTCGGATTTGGCTGTCATGGCTTCTCAAACATTACAACACTCTCTCGAGACGCCACTCGTCCATATTTTCCCATCTGCTGTGCACTATTTCCACGTCTTCGCACTACTCGTATTTCCTCACAGATGAGCCCTGCTTGTTCCCCGATCTCTGCCGTGAACTCATCAACAAGGATAGCCTTACCGTCATATTGTGCATTCCCCACGACGAACGCTGCTTTAGCTCCTTTGCGACAAACACGGGCAACTTCGCAAAGACATAAATACATGTCCAAGAAATATCCCTCTAGCATGTGCTGCATGCGCTTGTCACGTAGATCTCGGATACTGTCGCTTAAAGCCTTAGGAGACTTATATCTTTCAGCCGCTGGTCGATTCGGACGAGCTTCCGGATGGGAATGAAACGTCTGGTATCTAAGTGCTCGATTGGCTTCCCAGTCAAGAAAGGCAAACATCAATTCGACCCCAAAAATTCGCGTGTAGTCGTGACGGTTGGGGTACGGCGGAGAAGTAATCACGGCTGAGTATTTCTCATCAGATGCCGGCATGACACGCGCATCCGCGACACGGGCTTTCCAATATCTATTGACTTGGGGAGATATGTCACAAATATCCGACAACATCATCTCAACTTGTTTTTTTAAAAAAATCGTAACGTTCTCGGCACCATCACCTTGATTCAACCACCTTAGCCAACCTCCAGTTGCGACCGCATGGCTGAAACGTGGTATGATGGAAATCAACGCTAATCGGAAGAAGTCCCGTTCCGAGGACGAACACTTGAGATTCTCGATACTTGTCGCGACTGTGTCAAGTGCTTCAAGCCGTCCCTCTGGGAGTGCCTTGTGAACCAGTTCCGGATAGGCGCGGCTCATGGGTGTCGTGCCGTTGTGTACCAATGTATTTTCGAGTGTTCGCCATGCTGTTTTCAATCGCTTTCGAGAGAAAGTAGCGGTCTTAGTATTAGATGCGAGAATGGCGAGCGGAGAAAGATCATAGCCGTTACTCGAAACGCCCATTTCCTTGGCCGCCAATAGCGTTGTACCTGCGCCCACGAAGGGATCAAGGATCCTATCCTGACCGTTAAGGCCCCATTCATCAATTAACGCGTGTACGAGGTTATCGGTGAAGCTATGGGGAAATAGATACCAACGGTGAACGGCTTTCTCTTTGGCATCTTTTGGAGTCACCCAATGTCTCCACTCTGCCTGCTCGGTGGTTTGATATTTCATAACCAGACCTATCTCAAGGAAAAGATGGAGATGACAATCCTTTACGTCTGCCTGTATGCGTAACTGTGAAGGCTTGGGGTAGTTTGATCTCGATCTCCGTTTTAAGTATCACTTCGCTGATAAGCTCATTCAACTTTTGTCGAATTTCCTCGTATCGTTGCTCCTGTGAATCACGGATATAATTCACAGTTTCTATGAGGTAGCTATCAGCTGTGATCAAATAGTTTGCTCCGGCAGCCACTGCACTTGCGTAAATAATACTATCTATCTCGCCCATGTAAATAAGACCAACTATGCCTTTCGCCAACTCAATTACCTCATTTGTACGGTCGCTATCACTTCGCGTAATCGTAACGCCAGACTCCTCTAACATTGAGTTAAGATCGTCAATACGATCCTTGATAGCTGCTAAATCCTCAATGGCTATCCGATCTCGAATTTCCTTTGGCAAAAAATTTGACCATATTCGATGAGGGATGCCCTCTTGAGCCATTTTTACACGTGCTTCTCCCTCCGTAATTCCAGTGAGTATCTCGATTTCTGAGACGGGTGCGTATTCGACCTGTACATCCCTTGATAGTAACACAATCGTCTCCAAGCCTTGTAGCAGTGATTCTTTTAGAAGTTTTTCAGAAACTTTGCCAAAATGGTTTTTCAATATTGAGACCGTTTGCTCGTCCGTAGGAAATTCAAGACCATCCTTCTTTGCGGACTCCAGACAAAGCCGAATGTAGTGTAATGTCATCGTGTCCAGAAACACTACTTTCTGGAAGGGGTACTCCTCTTTCATGGCTGTGCATTCTCGCTATTAGTCAATTGGGGATAAAGTTCGTCTTCGATTTTGTGAAGATAGTTTTCTGTAAATGGTAGTTGTACATCAGCATCCACTTGGGCAATCGCTCGAAAACATGTTTTTACGAGTCGTCTGGGATTCGAGTAGGTGTTGGGCCGGAAGACAATATTATCCGGAAACGGGAAAATATCTCCTATTGATTCGTTCTTCTCGCTTGATCGAGCAGCCTCTATCCGTGATCTCATTAAGGCCAGTGCTTCTGAACTCGTTAAGAGATCAATATTTAATATTTGGTCAGAAATGCGCTCAATCAGCGAAGGTTCAAACTCCTTGGTGATTTCATAAGCATCGGGAGTCATTGACATGACGATCCAGAAGTCGATCTGCTCGCTTTGAGCGAGGTTTATCAAACGTTTCAGCGTTGCCAAGTAATCATGTGCAGCGCGTCTGGTGAGCCTTTTTTGAAGACCTATTTCCTCGAATTCGTCAATGAGAAACGCAATGGCTTTAGCACTCGTTCCTTGTAAGATCGTTTTCAATATTGCGCGGAAGTAAGGTGCTTCTTCCCCCTCCGGGACCATGCTGCTGCTCTGCCTCGGTACGAAGTCCCGATATTCGAAATATGGTTTTTTCACAATCTCGGTAACGATTCGGGCAAGACAGTGGGCAATTTCTTCATCTGGCGTAATCTCCGCCTTCCTGATTGCATCCTGGAGAGGGCTTGTAATATTTTGTTGTCGGCGCGAACTAGCTATTACGGATAGATATTCTTCAAAGCTCTTTCGAAAAAGATCTCCCTGATAGGCGAACGACACATGAGGACTAACGAGTTCCCAGATGAATTTAGCAAAATTTTTGCGTCCGATAGTGCGCAACAACATATTGGCAAGGTCGTAGAATTGCACCCCTGGATTGTCGAAGTAGAATGATTTAATTTGACGGTCTGGAAAGACTTCGCTATGAAGCCATTGCAAGAGGCAGGTCTTTCCGGTTCCATACTCGCCGACGATGACGATGGCCTTGACACCGGCTCCTGTTTGATGTAAGTCGAGGAGTTCTTTCATTCGAGTTTCCAACTCATTTGGAGGCGACAATTTTGCATGGAGGGGGGCACCTGTTGCCGCTGGCTCGAAGGGATTAAAGTCAAGCCGGAGTTTTTTCAGAATATTGGACATGGTTATTTGTCACCTCTTGGGATTTGATAGTTATCTCTTGATGTATGCGAATATGGGAGATATAGGGACCATTTGGAGTTCTATAATACCTTCGCAACTCTAAATTTTCCCTCTGCGGCGATGTCGCTGTCAGCGTAGCGAGGGCACGAGATGTCGGGATTAGCAAAATATGATTGGGCCATTCTTTGAGTAACCAATCAATGGCACGAAAGAGCACACTAATCGGTTGCCTTTGTTCTACACAGCAACGAGCGATGAGATCGGAAATGGATAACAAAGTCCATTCTCCTGGAGTACGTAGAGAAAGTAGTAAGCGCACTGTTCGCAGTACAGGGGAATCAATTTCTGTAGAGAAAGGCTCTAGGCGGGATAGAGGAAACATGATTGTATCACTGCCAGCTTGTTGACAGTATTCGTCAATGAGTCCTAATTCATCACGCGCCCAGTAGCGTACGCCATATAGGATCGCAGACACACTTACAGGTGATTCACAACGTACCGTGTAGCCTGTTGTATTATTTTCAAAAACGACCTTCCCGGTGCGAGAGGAATGGTGGCGGGTCCACTTAACGGGGAGACCCTTTTGCCGGAAGTTGGAAACGGTATCAGAACTTATATCCAAAGGCATGAAAAGATCGAAGAAAAGCGATCTGCATTGTTCGTTTTTCAAAACCAGTGCTGCAAATGGGTCTTTCGCAGCATCACATAGAGATTGATCTTCGTTGTTTGGAACTGGCTGATGTAGGAGTTTGCAGACATCAGGATCATCGTAATTGACAAGCAACATCCGTCCATCTCGTTTGAGTGCATGCAGGTGTAACAAGGTATTTCGATAGTGGTAAAGGGTAGTAGGTGAAGGAGGGGAATTACGTTGCGTAAGCGAGATGTGGTTTTCCAGCACCAGGTTGTTAATTTCACTAGCTCTAAGTCCGCTCGGAAAGTCTGCAACGGCTTTCAAAATGCGATGGAGTCCGGCAAATGAGACGGTACGCATCCAGTATTCGCTCTGTTGCAAGTTGTCTTTGCTGCGATGTTGTGGCTGTGCCATGTCGGCTACCCCTCTACATCCGTGCATTTTGAAATTGTGGGGCAATACCTCGGTAGATATGTCCTCATTTGCGGCAACCCCCAAGTTATCAAAATATCGACAAAATGTTGTCCTTAGTCAAACCCGTGGTCTCCAATTTGATGAAATCGACACCAGGACGGATAAAGTCGCACATGACGTATAACAGAAATTGATATAGACTGTCAAGAGTATTTTTATTTTATCATTTTTAATTTCCGACATAGAGCGGGGGATTTTTTCGCATTGACACGCGGGGTTCTGTCGTCTATTATGCGAGGGGTTTTTTCAGGAGGAGATTGCGATGCAGAGTAAGATATTGGGCAGAACGGGGTTGGAGGTTCCAATTGTAAGTTTTGGCACGGCATTTCTCGCTCGTGTGATGGGGGAAGATGGTCATTTTTTACCGGGCGTCGATGAAGATGTGGGTGTAGAGAATGTGGTGGCTGCTGTTGAGGCTGGGTGTACGCTGATCGATACGGCGCCGCTTTACGGGAATACTGCGAGTGAGAAAATTATTGGTCGCGCGTTGCGCGAACGCTTCGATCTGGCTGAAAAGTGTACGGTGACGACAAAAGTGGGAAGATCGGGAAGTGAATACGATTTCTCTTTCGACGGGGTGATGCAACAGGTGGAAGGCAGTCAGGAGCGGTTGGGGCTGGATGCGTTTGACGTGCTGTATATTCACGATCCAATGGATTTTCCCATGCAACAGGTGATGGCAAAAGATGGCGCGCTTGGGGCATTGCGAAAATTGCAGGATGAGGGTGTGGTGCGGTTTGTCGGTATTGCGGCCAATGATCCCGATTCAAATGGTCCGTACATTGATACGGGTGAGTTTGATGCCTCGGTGGTTCCCGATGCGTGGAGTTTGTTGAATCGGGCGGCGGATACGTTCATTTTTCCCGGTGCTGAAAAACACAATGTGGGGATTGCGCTCGCAACACCTCTGGAACGCGGTTTGCTGGCGACGGGACCCTTGCCCGGGCATTCTTATGTGAATCGCAATTTTAGTCAGTCGGTTTTGGACCGCGTTGGGAGAGTAAAAGCACTTTGCGACGATTATGGCATTCCACTGGTGGCTGCATCGCTGCAGTGGTGTACAAGGCATCCGTTGATTGCAACGGCGATTTGTGGAGGGCGAAACAAAGAAGAGACAATTCAAAATGCCGAGGCTGGCAGTATTGAAATTCCCGAAGCGTTTTGGGATGATCTGGAGCCGTTGATCCAGGATTGGGATCAGGAGCATGTGGTGAAGGTGGGTAAAGGCAACCACAGATGAACACAGATGAACACAGAGTAAAAGGCTAACAGGTAGCGATCAACTTTTAAGGAGCATAACATGACAGAACAGGAGATTTTGAAGGAGTTGGAGAATTTCGATACGCCGTCTATTACGAATGTGGTGGCGACTTATCCGAATAATCCGTTGTGTTTGGGACTTTACAATCCGTGGGTTGAGAATTGGTACACGGATCAGACGATTAAGTGTATGTATCCAGAACTCGGCGCGCGGTGTGGGTATGCTGTGACGTGTACTTTTGGGTTGCCGGATGCGGGGTTTAGCCGGTTGTCGTTTATGGATGTGTCCGAGGCGCTGGATGCGTCGCCAAAGCCGACGATACTGGCGCTGGAGCAGAAGTTTCCGCCGGAGATTGCGGGTAAGGTGGGGCTTGCGGGCGGCAATATGACGACGACGATGAAAGCACTCGGGTGCGTGGGGTGCGTGTCAAATGGGCCGTCGAGAGATATCGATGAGATCCGTCCGATGGAATTTCAGTATTTGCTAACGGGTATATCGCCGGGCCATGGCGATCAGGCTGTGCAGGCGGTGAATGTGCCGGTGTCGATTTGCGGCATGGATGTTGCGCCTGGCGAGATTATTCACATGGATGAAAATGGCGCGGTTAAGTTTCCCGCAGATCGGATGGCAGAGGTGCTGGCGAATGTGAAAGAACTGATTGCAGGAGAAGAGGCCCTTCAAGAGCGCGTTAAGAAGGCGACCAATATCGCTGAGTTGCGCGCGGCTTATCGCGGTGAAGAATACGGAGATGATGAGGAAGAATAAATGGAAAAGATCAAGGCGGGTATTATTGGATTTGGGCGGGTGGCTGGTGGTCATCTGAGAACGATGCGCGAGACGGGATTGTACGATGTGGTGGGGGTGTGCGATATTACGGAATCCAGGCGGGAAGAGGCGGTTGTCGAGGGCCTGCGTGCGACCGATAAACTCGATGAATTTCTCGGTTGGGATATCGAGTTGGTTTTGATTGCGACGCATTCGGCGGCGCATTATACGGACGCGCTCAAGGTGGCGGCGGCTAAGAAGCACATGCTGATTGAGAAACCGATGTCACTGACCGGGCCAGAGGCCGAGGAAATGGTGCAGGCGGCCAGAGAGAATGGCGTGGTGTTGACGATGCACCACAACCGGCATTACGACCGCGATTATTGTCTGGTGAAGCACGCGGTTTTAGATGGCGCGGTTGGCGAGATTGTTGCGCTTGAGAATCGCACGATGGGGGCGCGTCCCGCTGTGGGTTTTGGCGTGCCCGATTACAATCAGCAATGGCGCGTGACAGCCGCGGCGGGTGGGGGAACGTTGCTGGATTTTGGACCGCACTGGGTCGAGCAGATTATCGATTTGATGTCGGGTCACAAGGTGGTATCGGTATTTGCGGATGTGCGGCATACGAAGTGGGGCGATTCAGACGATTTGTTCGATATTGTGATGGTGTTTGACAATGGGGTGCGCGCGCGTGCTGCCAAGGCGGATATTTCTTTTTATTCCCTGCCGTATAAGTGGGTTGTTCTGGGTACGGAAGCCACGCTTGTGTGCGAGCGTGGGGGCGGTGGCGAGGTTACGGTCTATGGTGAAGATTCTGAGGAAGTTCGCACCGATGCGATACCGCGCGAAAATTTGCACGCGAATATCGCGCGGCATTTGCGCGAGGGCGAGGAGTTGATTATTACTGCGGAACACGGTTTGCGGGTGATGCAGGTGTTGCACGCTGCACGCGAGTCGGGTGCTTCTGGCAAGAGTGTGGATGTGGAGATATAATAGAAATGGGCAAACCAAATATTATTTTTATTTTGCTGGACGATTACGGGTGGGCAGATTCGACGTGTTACGGAAGTGAATTTTACGAGACGCCCAATTTGGATCGGTTGTGCGCCGAGGGGATGAAGTTTACGGATGCGTATGCGTCGTGCCCGGTGTGTTCGCCAACGCGCGCGAGTGTGATGAGTGGCAAATATCCCGCGCGGGTTGGGGTGACGAATTTTATCGATTGGAGCGGGAGAAACCATCCCAATCGCGGCAAATTGATCGATGTGCCCTATTTCAAGTATTTGCCCCATGAAGAGCGCACGATAGCACAGGCGATGAAGGATGGGGGATATGCGACCTGGCATGTTGGCAAATGGCATTTGGGGGGACCTGGATTTTATCCCGATGAACACGGGTTTGAAGTGAATGTTGGCGGATGCGAACACGGTTCTCCAGGGCGTGGGGGTTATTTTAGTCCGTGGACGATTCCGGTGCTGGATGATGTGGATGTGCCAGACGGGACGTATTTGACGGATTATTTGACGGATCGGGTTATAGATTTGATCGAGAACCGCGATGATCGACCGTTTTTTCTGAATTTGTGGTATTATACGGTGCATACGCCCATTCAGGCGAAGCGAGAAAAGATCGAGAAGTACGAAGAGAAAGCGAAGAAGATGGGCCTGGATAAAATTGAGCCGTTTGAGGAGGGCGATTTTTTTCCGGGGGAACACAAAAAGGATAGGCGCATTACGCGGCGGAAGGTGCAGTCCGATCCAGTTTATGCTGCGATGATCGAGAGCATGGATGAGAGCGTGGGGCGCATTTTGGATGCGCTGGAAGCAGCGGGTATTGCCGATAATACCGCGATTATGTTTACCTCAGATAATGGTGGATTGGCGACGAGTGAAGGCTCGCCAACGTGCAATGCGCCGCTCGCCGAGGGTAAGGGCTGGATGTATGAGGGCGGAACGCGGGAGCCGCTGATTGTCAAATGGCCCGGCGTGACACAGGCGAGATCTGTGTGCGATGTTCCGGTGACGAGTACGGATTATTATCCGACGATACTGGAAATGGCGGGTCTGGATTTGATTCCCGAACAGCATTGCGATGGCGTGAGTATTGCGCCTTTGTTAAAGGGAGACGATCTGGCGCGCGATGCGATTTTCTGGCATTTCCCGCATTATGGCAATCAGGGAGGGACACCTGGGTCTTCTGTTCGAGCGGGGGATTATAAGCTGATCGAGTTTTTTGAATCCGGGCATGTGGAATTGTACAATTTGCGAGAGGATATTGGCGAGGCGCATGATCTCTCAGATGAATTGCCCGATGTGCGAGATCGATTGCACGGACTTCTGAAGGCTTGGCAAGAGGAGATCGAAGCCAAAATCCCCGAGGAGAATCCAGATTTTGAGCCGTGGCAGGAAAGGCCGGTTTGGGAGACAAATCGGGGGAGATAGGTTATACTTTGAGGGGTATGATTATGGACGATTCTATTAAGGTTGCAGTAGTGACCGGCGGCCACCGTTTTGATGTGCCGAATTTTCACGGGTTGTTTCGCAATCTTGAAGGCGTGGATGCCTATATTCAGTCTCTGGAGGATTTTGCATCGCCACGAGCAGAGGAGCGCGATTTCTACGATGCGGTTGTGTTTTACAATATGCACAAGGAAGGTCCGACAGATGAGAACCGTCCCGGGTGGATGGGGCGACCGCTAAGCGCGCTGGAGTCCTGGCTGGCAACGGGCAAGGGTATGGTGTTGTTGCACCACGCGATTTTGGCATTTCCCGATTGGGATCCCTGGGTGCAGATGGCCGGTGTTGTGGCGGGATCGTTTGAATCGTTCAGCCACGATGAGGTGATGCGGATTGCGGTAGAGGATGGGGATCATCCGATTACGCGAGGGATATCCGATTGGGAGATGATCGATGAGACTTATGTGATGGGTGAACCGGATTCGGATAGCCATTTGCTGTTGACGACAGATCACCCGGCGTGTATGAAGTCGATTGGCTGGACGCGACAATACAATGGTACGCGGGTGTTTTGCTTTCAGAGTGGGCACGACAATCAGACGTGGAAGGATGAAAATTTTCAGTCGGTGTTAATGCGGGGTATTCAGTGGGTCAGCGGGAAAATCTAAAGCAACCACAGATGAACACAGATGAACGCAGATGAAAGTCAAAAGCAGGAACTGGCAAGTGAACCCGGATATGTAGGGGCGATCCCACTGGGTCGCCCGCCAGTGGTGCGAAAAGGAGGATCAAGATGGCTGATACCAGGGTGGAGAACGAAGTTGTAGATGGCGTTGCTCGGGATGGAAGTGGCGAGTGGCAGCCCGCAAAACGCCCGGAGCCTGCGCCGATTTTTGCATGGCCCCCGCGTCCTGTTGAGGCGCTGAAGTGGATGTTCGGTTTTCCGGGCTATTTGTGGCCCTGGAACGCGATTTATATGCTTATTGCCATTGGCACCTGGCTTTATTTGCAACCCGCGCTCGAGCGCTGTGTGGAATTCCGCGTGGATTGGATTGCCGAGATGTTTGTGCGCAATATTGCGATGCTCATCGTCATTGCGGGCGCGTGGCATGTGTATTTCTACAGGTTCAAGGCGCAGGGCACGCGGTATAAATACACGTCGAAATGGCTCGCGACATCTAATCGCAAGTTTTTGTGGGGCAATCAACTGCGCGATAATATTTTTTGGAGTTGTGTGAGTGGAGGGACGATCTGGACGGCTTATGAAGTGGTTTCTATGTGGGCATTTGCCAATGAGATCATTCCCTATGTCGATTGGCGCACAGAACCGGTTTATTTTGTGGCGTTGCTGTGCGGTATCCAGTTCTGGCGGCTTTTCCATTTTTATTGGGTTCACCGCCTGACCCATTGGAAACCTCTGTATAAATCCGCGCACTATTTGCATCACAAGAATATCAATATTGGCCCCTGGTCCGGGCTGGCTATGCACCCGATTGAACATTTGTTGTATTTTAGCTGTATTTTGATTCACTGGGTGGTGCCATCCCATCCGATTCACATGTTGATGAATGCACAACATGCGGCGTTTACACCGGCGCAGGGGCATGTGGGGTTTGATAAAATTGAGGTGGGAAGCAGTGATAGAATGCCCGCGGCGTCGTTTTTTCACCAGTTGCATCACCGCTATTTTGAGTGCAATTACGGCGAGAATGATTTTCCGTTCGATTACTGGTTCGGGACGTTTCACGATGGGTCGCCAGAATCGCACGCCAGTATGCGCGCGAAGCGCAAGGCGGTGCATCAGATTTAATATTCGGGGGAAATACAGGGTGTTTACAACCGGGGCTTACGGCTGTGCTGCAGGTCCCGGTTTTGCGTTTTTGGAGCTTCAAAACTTTTTGATTGGATTGGGTAAAAAGTTGGCGTACTATATAATGCAGAGACAAACCCCAATCTTCCAACAAGGAGGTCAGAGATGGACCGGGAAGAGATGAGCAATGAAGAGAATTATGCGTTTGATGTCGCCGGATATTTGCATGTCCCAGGGGTGTTGAGTCGTGGGGAAGTTGAAGCTTTGAACAGGGCACTGGACGAGGCGGATGCGTCTGAAGGCATGCTGGGCTGGGAGGCGCCCCAGCGGGATCTGTTTCGGGATTTGCTGGTGCATCCGCAACTGGTGTGGTATTTGAATCAGATTATTGGACATGGGTTCCGACTGGATCAGGCACCCCGGTTGTTGGGTTGCCGGGAAGGGGAGATCGGACAGGGCCTGGTGGGCGGAGACGAACCTCGGAATCCGTCCCGGGCGTATTTTATTCAAAATGGCCGCCGGTCGTGCCAGGGGGTGAAGGCGATCTGGGTTCTGGAGGATGTGGAGGAAGGCGATGGCGGACTGGTGGTGGTGCAGGCGAGTCACAAGAGCAATGTGGAAACACCCGAGGATCTGGCGACCGGGCAAGACGATATGGAGCTGGTGAAACAGCCGGTGTTGAAGGCGGGCGATTTATTTTTACTGGCCGAGACTGCGTTGCAGGGGATGCGTCCGTGGACGGGTTCACCGAGACGGCTGTTGACGTACTGGTATGCGGGGCGGGCGGTTATTCAGTCGAATGGGTCGGGACCGGGTGCTGAGATCGAAACGCGACCCGGGTGGACGGAGAGTGCGCCTCCCGAACAGAAGGCGGTGATGTACAGGCCGGGGGCTAAGGGATCTAATCCGCCGCCTGTGCTGAATACCGATGGCGAAAAGACGTGGGTGGAGGGGAGTTCTGAGGTGATTCATCCGTCGATTTATATTCGGGATCCAAATTCAAAAATTGATGAGAAGGAATTTTATTTTTGGGATTTGAACGGGTATCTGGTGGTGCGTGGGGTGATGGACGAGGAATGGCTGGAAAAGGCGAATGAGGCGGTGGATAAATTCCAGGACCGGATTGAGGTTGGTGCAGAACTGGCGCGAGGGTCGAAGAGTCAGGCCGGGACGGGGCGGCCGTTGCTGCCGGGGCTGGTGGATTTACCCGCGCCTTATTGCGAGCCGTTCCGGCGGATGATTGCCCATCCCGCTGTGGTGCATCGGCTGAACTGGATGGGAGCCAGTGGGTATCGCACGGGTGGCGGTACGGTGTTTTGCGCTGTGCAAGGGACGTCGGGCCACGCGTTGCACGATGGGAATGAGCCGATGAGTCCGTCGCGGGGTTACCAGTTTAAGAATGGGCGGAGTTATTGTGAGACGGTGACGATTACGTGGCAGTTGCGAGATGTGGAGCCGGATCTGGGCGGGTTTGCCTGTGTGCCGGGTTCTCATAAGACGCAGTATTCTATGCCTCCTGGAATCCGCACGTGCGACGAGACGATGGGGCTGGTGGTGCAGCCAGCGATGAAAGCGGGAGATGTGTTATTTTTTATGGATGGCGGGTGTACACACGGCGCGCTGGCGTGGAAAAATCCGATTCCCAGACGGGGCGTGCTGGTTAAATATCAGTCCAAAAATTCCAACTGGGGCGGTGGCGTGATTGACCCCCAGGAGCGCTGGGGCGATATGGTGGAGGATATGACCGAGGAACAGTTTGCGGTTATGCGCGGTCCGGAACGCGATGGAGGGGATCGCACGGTGCCCAGGTTGGTCGTGCGGGATGGACAGGTGCATGTGTCGTACGATCCGGAGGGCGACCAGTACGCGTCGTCTTATCGCAAGCCGGGGGAGAAGTCGGGATAGGAAGGAGCGAGAAAATGCCGAGTAGAAGGGTCTTGCAACTGGGTTTTCTGGCTTCGCATAGGGGTACCAATTTGCAGGCTATTCTCGACGCCTGTAAAACAGGACGCTTGCAGGCCAGGCCCCGGGTGGTCATCAGCAATAACTCGGATTCCGGTGCTCTACAGCGGGCCGGGAAGGCGGGCGTGCCAGCGGTGCATTTGAGTACTTATACTCACCCCAAGTCCGGTGCTCTGGATGGGGCTATTCTGACGATTTTACAGGCGTATGGGGCCGAGGTGGTCTGCCTTGCCGGGTATATGAAACGGTTGGGCCCGCGGACTTTGGCAGCGTATAGGGGGCGCGTTCTCAATATCCATCCATCCCTGTTGCCCAAATTTGGCGGTCGAGGTTTTTACGGGGAGGTCGTGCATCGAGCGGTGTTGGCCGCGGGTGAACGCGAGACCGGGGCTACGGTGCATCTGGTTGACGAAGAATACGACCACGGTCAAGTTTTGGACCAGATCCAGGTGCCGGTTGAGCCTGGCGATTCGGTCGAGACCCTATCGGCCCGGGTGCTACAACAGGAACACAGGCTTTACGTCCAGACGTTGCAGCGCATTGCCTCTGGTGAGATAGAGTTGCAGGGGCTATAGATGGTTTTGCAGGGTGTATAGAACCGGGGCTTATCGCAAGTCCCGGTTTTGTGTATGAAAAAGGGCTGCACATTTTAGCCATTCGGGAGCAGGCCGATCTGATCCAGAGACGCACGGAGAAATTCCAGGTCTTCTTCGGTGGCAGAGAGTTGGGGCGATCTGAGATATCGGGCGGAGACGCCGTAGAGTTCCAGGATGGCGCGCCACATGGTTTGCCAGCCGCCTCGGAAATTGGGCTGCAGATCCCAGAGCGGGCGTTCGATTTCGACGGTGATCCGCCGTGCTTCGGCTATGTCGTTGCGGCAGAGAGCCTGGTGGAATTCCGCGCCGATGTGGGGGGCGAATGAGGTGGACCAGTCCATGAAGGTGGTGCAGCCAAAGGGCCATTCGAGGAGGTGACGCCACAGGGTGCCTCCGGTCATGATTTTCCAGTGGTGGCCGTATTTTTGCAGGGTTTCTACGGCATAGGCCGTGTCGCCGTCTTCTTTGAAGCAGCAGATGTCGGGTTCGTCTATGAGCATATCCAGGGCGCGGTGCGAGGGATAGCCGACGAGCATCACCGGGATGATTTTGCCGATTGCGACATTGTGAGCGGCCACGCCTTCGGGGTCTGAGCCGTGGAATGTGGTGACGGACATGAGCGTATCTGCGCCCCATTCGACACATCTGTGGGCAAATGCTTCTGCCTGCCGGGTGGGCCATGCCCCGGTCGCGGCGATGGTGAGGGCGCGGCCAGCGGTGCGCTCGATGGTAAATTGTGTGAGTTGTGCGATTTCATCTTCGCTCAGGCAGAAGTACTGGCTATCGCCCGCTGTCAGCAAGATGACGCCACTGCCGCCTCCAATGCCGATTTCGATGATGTTGTCCACGCCATCCCAGTCGATGTCTCCATTTGATAGAAAAGGCGTCGGTATCGATGTGACGGGACCTTCCAGGAGATTTTTTATTTCCTCGGGCGATTTTCGCGTTCGTGTGGTCATGTTTGTCACTCCTTGTCCAATTTTTTTTCGCGGCACCTCATATTATAAGCATTTTTGTTTTGAATTGATCCAGAAATTGGCTTACTATGTATTAAATGCACTAATAAACCCCAATCATATAGCAGGAGGTCACCGATGGACCGGGAAGCGATGAGCAACGAGGAGAATTACAGCTTTGATGTGGCAGGCTATTTGCACATCCCGGGCGTGTTGAACCGAGGTGAGGTGAAGGCGCTGAATGAGGCGCTGGACAAAGGGGGGCAGAGTGAGGGGATGCTGAGATGGGATTCCCCACTTCGGGATCTGTTTCGGGATTTGATGATTCATCCACAATTGGTGTGGTATTTGAATCAGATCGTGGGCTATGGATTCCGGCTGGACCGGGAGCCAGAGTTGTTGTGCGATGAGACCTGGGATGTGGAGGCCCCCCTGGTGGGAGGCAATGAGCCGAGAAATCCGGCCAGGGCGTACTATTTTCAGAATGGTCGCCGGTATTGCCAGGCCGTGCGGGCGATCTGGGCGCTTGAGGATGTGGAAGAGGGCGATGGTGGATTTGTGATGGTGCCGTGTACCCACAAGGTGAATGTGGAGACGCCAGAGGACGTGGCTACGGGTGAGGACGATATGGGGCTGACATTTCAGCCAGCACTAAAGGCCGGAGATCTGTTTCTGGTGGCGGGGACGGTGTTGCAGGGGGTGCGGCCCTGTAAAGGGTCTCAGAGATTATTGAGCTACGAGTATGTGGGGCGTGCGGCGATTCAGTCTGCGGGGACAGGTCCCATGGTTGCGGAGGATCCCTCTCCTGAATGGCAGGCTGCGCTCAGCCTCGAACAGCGCGCGTCTCTTTACAAACCGGATTATGCGTATTCGACGCCTCCGCCGGTGATTGTGACGGATGGCGAGACAGTAAAACTCGATGAATCGCGGGAGGTGTTTCATCCCTCGATTTACAGTCGGGATCCCAATTCCGATATCGATGAAAAAGAGTTCTATTTTTGGGAATTGAACGGGTATTTGATTCTCAAAGGGGTGATGGATGAGGCGTGGTTGGAGAAGGCGAATGAGGCGATTGACAAGTTTGAGGATCAGATTGTGGTGCAGGAGGAATTGTCGCGGGGGTCAAAGAGCCTGGCGGGCACGGGGCGTCCGGTGTTGGGCGGTTTGTTGGATCTTCCCGAGCCGTATTGCGAGCCGTTTCGGAAGATGGTGGCTCACCCGTCCGTGCAGCACAGGTTGACGTGGATGGGCGGGAGTGGCGCGCGAATGAGTGGGCCTGCGGCGTTTTGTTCGGTTCAGGGGACGTCTGGCCATGCCCTGCACGATTCTGGGGAACCGATGTATCCGCCGATGGGCTATCAGTTTCAGAATGGGCGGAGCTATTCGGAGGCGGTGACGATTACGTGGCAGTTGCGGGATGTGCCGCCCGGTCTTGGCGGGTTTGCCTGTGTTCCGGGTTCTCACAAGGGGAAATACCCAACGCCGCCGGGCGTGCGGTCCTGCGATGATGACATGGGTCTGGTGAAGCAACTGGTGATGGAGGCGGGCGATGTGCTATTTTTTGCCGATGGCGCGACGACACACGGCACCACGGCGTGGAAGAATCCCATCCCGCGGCGGGGTATTTTGATCAAATATTCGTCGCGGAGTTTTCACCGTAGCGGCGGGGATATGGTGCATCCATGGAATCGGTGGGGCGACGACATGGTGGAGGATATGACGGACGCACATCTGGCCGTGATGCGCGGCACAGATCGGGATGCGCGCAATTACAATGTGCCCCGGCTGGAGGTGAGGGATGGCGAGGTGGAGGTGTCCTACGAGCGGGGGCAGGCACTTTACAGCGGCGAGGCGCCAACGACGCCGGTGGTCGAACAGATGCGAAATAGAACAGACCGTTAGACGGTTCTGTTATCCAGCGAGTACTCGCGGTTTCCATTTGGACCGCCGCCAATTGCCCAGGTGCCGCGGAAGAGGGTTCGCCGCCTTGGGGGCATGGCTTCGATTGTTTCGTGGTCGAGGTTGAGGCGGTGCCACTGCGCCCAGATGGAGTTGTAGCAGTTGAAGACCGCGCATCTCGGGTTGTTGGGGTTGATCCAGTCGTTGGCAGCGTGGATCAGGCTTTCCGTGAAGATGACCACCGAGCCTGCGGGACAGCTATAATCTTCCATTGCGTCTCTCATACTGGATTCATAGGGGGAACCGCCGATATTTGGTCGAAACCGATCCGGACCGCCGTAATTGAAGTGGGCTTTGTGCGACCCGCTGAGAAAAGAGGTTCCGCCCTGTCCCGACACTACTTCCTCGAGTTCCCACACGACCCGGGTCAGCCCGGCAAAAATTTTATTTCCCGCGACCTGATAGCGCATGGCGTTGGCTTGTTGGGGGGGACGCACTACGTGGGGCATGCCGTTGTCTCTCCGTTCCGATTTGTCCCATCCGGGAGGCCGCACGGTGGTGAAGGAGCCTTCGCAGCGAAAGCCGTAGCAGTCGTCTTTTACAAAGGGGTCCTCGGATAGGATTTCGTTTAGAATGCCGACGATTGCCGGGTGGTCCAGCAGGTTCTGAAGCGCGCCCTCATAACTCCGCCTGGCGCCGGCATATACTTCGGCTTTCATTTCTTCTATCTCGGCTGCCGATAGCACCGAAGGCAGCAGGATCCAGCCGCGAAGGTCGAAGAAGAATTTTTGCTCGTCGGTCATAGGTATGGGTGTCATTTTTCCTCCTTTTGTCCATTGAGACGAACGGTTTCGCCTCCCTGGTCGATAGATTGCATTGCGGATAGGATCATTCGCGTGGCTTCCATGCCGTATTGGCCATCTACTGGGGATGGACCGCCGCGGGCAAATTTGGCAATTTCCTGCACCAGCTTGCGGTCTGCACCGAAGTGAGAGGTTTCAAAGGCTTCGGCTTTGCATTGTATGAGTTCTTCTCTGCGTTCCCCATAGTCCGTGACGAGGTCGATTTCGCCTTTCAGGCGCGTCAGGATCATTCGCCCTTTTGTGCCGACCAGTTCAAAGGTTTCTTCGTCTTCGGCTTTGGGACCGTAAATGGCGTAGAAGATGGAGGCGACGATTCCGTTGTCGTACTGGAAGTGGATGGATGCGTGGTCGAAGATGTCTGCGCCGGGTTTATATACGCAATTGTCTTTTCGGCGCATGGGATCGGTTTCACGGGCGAAGGTCTGATCTATTGCGCCCCGAGCCTGATCCTGTGTGCCCGTTTCGACCAACTCCGCTCGATAAGGACAAGTGTCGTCGTCGCATACGGCACAAAATTCGGGTGCGTCTTCGCGCACTTCAAAGAGGTTGCGTCCCCCAAAGGCGTTGACTTGAAGACAATGGCCGTTCGCAAACCAGTTGAATACGTCCGTGTAGTGCGATGCCTTGTCGTTGAGCGCACCGCCGCTCAATGCCCGCGTGCGATGCCAGGTCATGAAATAATGCGTGTAGGGGATTACGGAGCGAATGAGCATCATTTTGAGGTCGCCGATGACGCCGCTTTTCAGCAGGTTGTAGAGTTCGATCCAGGGCTGTTCATAGCGCCTGGTAAAGCCCATGATCATCGGATTATTTGTTTTGTGCTCTTCTTTGTGGATGGCTATGGCATCTTCGAGTGTATGTGCAATGGGTTTGTCCAAATAGACCTTTTTGCCCGAGCGCAGCGCGGGTATTGCCGCTTCGCGATGGGCTGCCGTGGGCGTGGTGATGACAATTAGATCTACGTTGTCGTCGGAGATTAGGTCTATTGGATCGCTGTAGAATGTGGGTGAAAACGTCCTGTTGCCCGCTGCCGCCGCGATTCTGTTCACATCTTCGAGGGCGATGTGCATGCGGCCTTCTGTGCGGTTGCAAAAAGCGGTGATCGTGATGTCCAGATCGCTGGCTTGTTCGGCAATTTGATGTCCAATACAGTTGATGCCGCGGCTGCCAGTTCCGATGATGCCCACGCGAATGGTATTTGTCGTCACTGTTGGTTTCTCCGGGAAAATGCAGATCAAAGTTATTGTGAAGAATATACCAATTATTTCCAAAAACAAAAGCTATCTTGAGACCCTCGGGATGATTCCGAGGACGTTTATAAGAGGATCGGAGTATGGGGCGTTTGCAAATTCGATTGTCAGAGCATAACCGAGAGCATGTGGATAAAGATCCGGCGCTGACCGTAGATGGTTCTGGTCGGTTCTGGGTGGCATGGCACGGGTATAGGCCCAAAGAAGATAGGATTCTGGTGCGGTCTTTTAAAGGGCAGGAGCGAGGTCCTTTGCTACCGGTGAGCGAAGAGGTGGGGATCAATTTTCAGCCGCGGATTGCGTGCGGGGGCGATGAGGTATGGGTGGTGTGGTGCGCTGTGCGGGAGGGACGGTGGTGCGTGCTGGCCCGGTCGGTAGGCGAGATGGGCGAGGTGGTGCGACTGGCCGAGGCGGATGCGAGTCTGGCTTTCCCAAATGTGACTTCGGACAGTGAGGGCAGAATATGGGCAGTCTGGACTGCGTTGGTGGGTAGAAGGCGTCGGGTATTTGGGAGGTGTCTGGACGAGGATCGCTGGACTGAAGCCGTGGATCTGTCGCAGGGTGGAGGAGATCACTATCGGCCCGTGCTGTGTGGTCATGCTGGGGGTGCCTGGGTGGCTTATCAGACGCTCCAGAATGGGAAATGCGATCTGTTTTTGAGGAAGTGGACACCGGATGGGGTGGAACGACTGGGGAAGTTTTCGCTTACAGATGACTGGGAGTTGTTTCCGAGGTTGTGTTCCGACGGATCAGACGGGGTCTGGGCGACGTGGGCGGTCACGCGCGATGTGGTCCATCCCAAGGGATTTGTGGATCACAAAGTGGAGGCGATGGCTTCGCATTTTGACGGTCGATCCTGGACTCCCTATAGGGGACCGGATCGCACTATGCCCGAAGGGTATGTGGCTCATCTCTACGATGGATTGCTGGGGCGCGAGCATTATATGGGGTTTGTGGGGTGGCGGCGGCGGCCGCAGATTGTGCGGGAAACGGATGGGGATGTCTGGGTTCTCTATGAGCGCAAAGAGGACGAGTTGGTCAACCGGCACGGTCCGGATGCGCTGTTTTACGCTCGGCCCCTGACTGGGAGAAATCAGGGGCGGTCCTGCGAGGTGGATGGGCAGGTACACGCCTATACGGTGAACGGAGATTTACCGGTGGTGGATGGGAGGCTGCCGTTTGCCGCCCAGATTTCCGAGGGGCGATATTATGCGGATATCTGTACCGGGTATTTGCCGCTGGATCGGGCGCAGCCCGTGGAGGAACGCCCGGTCTCGGCATGGCGATCGTGGCGGCCGATCCGACTGCCCGAATCGCCTGTGTTTGATCGGCGACCCGAGATAGAGATGGGGGGAAAGACCTATAAACTTTACTGGGGAGATCTCCATTGTCACGGCAATCTGTCGGGTGATGCAGAGGGCGAGATCGACGAGAA
Source organism: Candidatus Latescibacterota bacterium (assembly GCA_022821275.1). Classification (GTDB taxonomy): domain Bacteria; phylum Latescibacterota; class UBA2968; order UBA2968; family UBA2968; genus VXRD01. The sequence continues at coordinate 34,964 of JAJEDY010000086.1, forward strand.
TTACGCGTATGGGCGCTACAAAGCACGGCTGGATTTTATGGCGGTGACGGATAATGATGCGCTTTACGATAATATTCTCACGCCATCAGAGCTCGAGTTGATTTTGGCGGAGGCCGATCACTTTAACGATCCGGGACGGTTTGTAGCCGTCCCCGCCTATGAGCGCACCTATCGCAAGGAATCAGAGCGCGGACCGAATCATCGGATTATGCTATTTCCGGACGGAGAAGTGCCGCTGTATCATTTTACCGAGTCCGATGCGGATACACTGGAGAAGTGGGTGGCTGCGATGGAAGAGACACAGGCTTTCACATTTCCGCACCATCCCACCTGGTGGGTGATTCCGAGCAGTCGGCTCGGGGGCGTGGAATTGTGTTCGTGCTGGGATATTTACATTCACATGCGGGATACGATTCCAGAGGCTCTGCGGCAGGGCTATCGCCTGGCGTTTATGGGGAATAGCGATTCCCATCGGATTGTGCCCGGAATGGGCGGTGCTCTGACGGGTGTGTGGGCAGAGGCTCTGACCCGGGAGGCGCTGTTTGAAGCCCTGTGGGCACGGCGGTGTTTTGCCACCAGCGGTGCTCGTGTTATGCTGGATATGCGGGTGAACGATATGCCCATGGGATCGGAGATGATGGTGGCTGGCCAGGTACACTTAATCTGCAGGGTGCAGGCGTCCCGAATGGTGCAGGAGGTCGCGCTGTTCAGGGATGGAGAGCAGGTGCTGGCGCAATGGGTTGGAAAAAAACAGGCCGTTTTGAGGTTTGAGGATGAGCCAGATGTTGGAGAACATTTTTATTTTGTAGAGGTTAGACTAAAGCCGCTTCGCCGGGTGCCGATGGGCGGGCGTTGTGGAAATTTGCAGGTGGCGCAGGGCGATTTTGCATGGTCGAGTCCAATCTGGATTAAAAGGTAGGTTTTTATGACTCTCAGGCCCGATCAAATCCGGGATTACCACGCAGACGGTTTTACCATTGTAGAGAGACTCATTCCGCCGGGGCTTCTCAAAGAGATCGCCGAACACCTGGATCGCGCTGCGCTCGGGCAACTCGATTCTGGGATTGCCGTGCAGGTCGAACCCGAGGTCCAGCGTCTGGGTATTCGTCCCGATAATCCCCTGAACCGCATCCGCAAAGTCAGCCGCGTCGTCCGGCACGATTCTTTCTTTCGGTCTGTGGCTACCTGTGAACCCATTCTGTCGTGTATGCGGGATATTCTGGGCGATAACTTGCGCTTTTTCGGCGACGAAGCCCAGCTCAAACCCGCTTTCTATGGGTCTGCTCATGCCTGGCACCAGGACGCGCCCTATTTTTATTCCATACCACTTCCGGTTGCCACTATCTGGATCGCTGTAGATGATGCTACTCCTGAAAACGGTTGTCTTCAAGTTGTGCCCGGCTTGCACCGGCAGGGCATTTTGAAACGCCCCAATTCGGACCAACCCTGGTTTGACGAGGGGGAATTCGATACCACCGATGCGGTGCCCGTTGTTCTGAATGCCGGCGATGTCCTCTTTTTTCACCTGTGCCTGCCCCACGGCTCCGATCCCAATACGTCTTCTGACCGGCGTCGTTCCCTGATCTACCGCTATATCAACGTGGATCGCATTACTCCGGATATGATTCCGCTTGTGGATCGCCACGGATGTCTCTCAAACGCGCCCGATAGCCATCCCATTTTCAGGATGGCGATTCCGTAAACGGCGATCGCTGCTATACATCACAGACCAACCTCTATACACGAAAAATAGGAGAGGGTTATGATATCAGAAATGCGTCAGCATTTTGAAGAACACGGTTGGGTGCGACTGGAGGGTGTATTGGATGCAAAAAAAATAAACGCTTATAAGTCCACGTTAGATCGCATCGCGTCTGGTATTTGGTCGCTGACGGGTAATGATGTAACGACTACTCGAATAGATACCCTCATCCTTCGAGATGATTCTTTTATCGAGTTCATCAAAATTCCCTGCATCCTGGAAGCTTACACCGAGATCGGCGGCATTGCAGCCACACTCAAGAATTCCTGGGCTTTTATCAAGCGACCCGCTGATTTTCGTCATAACGCTGAAGAGGTGCAAAGATACAAGCAAGACATGAGCTACAGGAAGGGCTGGCATCGAGGCAGTACGCCAAAATGGGGGATGTACGGAGACGAGTGCCACCCGGGAATGCACCATTTCCCTTACCTGAATTTCTTTGTGTACCTGACGGATGTAGGACCTGGTGATGGCGGAACCTGGGCTATGGATAAGTCCCATAAGGTTCACGGTGACTACGCGGAAGTGAGTAAGTCCTGTGAGCCTATCGAGGCCACTTGCAGAGCTGGAGACGCCTTCCTGTTTACGGAATCGCTGATGCATTCGGCACCCCATATCCTGACCGATAATACGCGGTATTCGATGACATATACATTCATTCCGCCCTTCTACTGCAATATGCGGCATTACGAGGTGCCCGAATGGTTTCTCCAGAATATACGGAATGACGATCTCCGGGGCGTTTTAGGCGAGTGGCGAGGTAAGCTCGACCAGTGCTATCGGGGGCCGTACACGTACAATTTCGAGGATGTATAACTAAAATTTTCAAGGAGAAACAATGGACAAACCTACTTTTCGAGATGTGGCTTATGGGGATCACGAGCGGGATGTGGTGGATCTGTATCAAGCGGATTCGAAAGATCCGGCACCGGTGTATGTGTATATTCACGGCGGGGGATTTCGGGGTGGGGACAAAGCAAGTATTTCGCAGGTGTTGCTGGAAGGATGCCATGAGGCGGGTATTTCTGTGGCGGCGATCAATTATCCACTTTCGGGAACGGACCGGTATCCGGCGGCGATGGAGCACAGCCAGCGGGCAATTCAGTTTATCCGCTGGAAGGCAGGAGAGTGGAATTTGGACACTTCCCGGGTGGCGGCCGGAGGGGGATCTGCTGGGGCCGGGATATCGATGTGGATCGGGTTTCGCGGGGAAGAAGCAGAGCCGGAAAGCGAAGATCCGGTGGCCCAACAATCCACGCGGCTGACGTGCGTGGCGTCGTGGCAGGGGCAGTGTTCGTACGATCCGCATTTTATCCGGACGATTATTTCGGGACCGGCGTATGCACACGAGGCACTGCAACTATTTTTTGGATTTTCGCCTGAGGAATTCGATAAGCCGGAGGCACGGGCGATGTTTAAAGCAGCTTCGGCAATCAATTATGTGTCTAAAAATGCGCCGCCTGTGATGTTGTGGTACACCACGCCAAATTTGCCAATGGACCCCGAGCCAGATGCGGGTCAGGGAATCCACCATCCGATATTCGGGCTGGTGCTGAAGGAGAAGATGGATGCGCTGGGTGTGGAATGCGTGGTGCGGATGCGAGAGGATGTGTTAGAGGAGGATCAAGGGGCGATTCAAGTGCGGTTTTACAGGGAGACAGTTGAGTTTTTGAAGCGGCAGTTTGGATTGGGTTGAATGACCACTAAAGGAGTGTTCTATGATTACCGCAGGAGCTGCATGTCTGGATATTACACCGCCGCTGGGTACGATGATTCCGGGATCGTTTGAGGATCGGTTTGCAGAGAAGGTGCGCGATCCATTGCATGTGCGCAGTTTTGTGGTGGAACGAGAAGGGGAAGGCGTGGCGATTGTGGTGTGCGATTTGATCGGGGTGAAGCGAGATTATCTGGACCGCGCGAAGGAAAGGATCGCTGTGGAGACGGAACTGAGTGCGGAACGGGTTTTGATTTGTTGCACGCATACGCACACGGGGGCGGTCACGGGCGATGATGCTTATACGGCGTTTTTGATTGATCGGATTGCCGATGCCGTGAGGCTGGCGTGGCAGGACCGAAAGCCAGCACTGGTGGGATTTGGGCAGACGTTGGAGGACCGCGTGGTTTTTAACCGCCGCTATCGCATGAGAGATGGATCGGTGCGCACGAACCCGGGGGTGGGCAATCCCGATGTGGTGGCGCCAATGGGACCGATTGATCCGGAGATTGGCGTGGTGTGTTTGCAGGGGGTTGATGGGAGGGCGATTGGTTTGCTGGCCAATTACGCGCTGCATTATATCGGTATGCCCGAATCCACGTATTCGATCTCTGCGGATTATTTTGGAATTTTTTCAACGCTGATTCAGCGGATGCGGAATGCCTCTTTTGTCGCGGCGCTTTCAAATGGCGCGTGTGGAGATATCAATAATATAGATGTGCTGGGGGATAGGCGTCCTGTGAAAGACCGTTCTCTGCATGCAGAACGCGTGGCAGGGCTGATTGCAGCGGGTGTCCTGTGGGTGTGGAATGAGATGGATTTTGCAGCCGATGTGTCTCTTGGAGCGGCGATGCAAGAGGTGGTTCTGGCGCGCAAGCCAGCACCTTCGGAGGCCGATATAGCGCGGGTGAGGGAGATTGAGGACATGGCGCGTCCCACGATGGCCGAGCGCGCTTTTGTGCGGCGAATAACCAGGCGCATGGCCGATGTGCCGGATCAGGTGCGGACATGGGTGCAGGCACTTCGCATTGGGGATCTGGGGATTGCGGCTGTGCCGGGGGAGTTGCTGGTGGGGTTGGGATTGGATTTGAAAGCTCGGTCTCCGTTTTCGCAGACGATAGTGATCGAGTTAGCCAATGATTCGGTGGGTTATTTGCCGACGAGGCAGTCTTATGAAGAAGGGGGATATGAGCCGGAGGCGAGCGTCTTTGCGCCGGGCTGTGGCGAGCAGATTGTCGATGCGGCTTTGGGATTGCTGGAGCAATTGCGATGACGGAAAGGGTCGCTACCGATGAAAAGCAGGGGGTGGAAGAACGGGCCGGAGATCTCCGCGAACGGGTGACGGGGCGCGCGCTGGTGATTGGTGTGCTCACGATTGTGGGGATGGCGCTTTTCATGTCCTATTTCGGGCGGAATCTGGTGAAGAATTATATGCCCGTAGCAGTGGCACTGCCGTTTGTGGTGTGGCTGGGGATCAATACGGTGTTGAAGCTGTTTGCGCGGGGATGGGCACTGTCCCGGATGGAGATGTTGACGGTGTTTTTCATGGTGTGGCTGGTGGGGAATTTGCCGGGTATTGGGTGGGCGATGTATATGGTGACCGATATTGCGGCTCCGGCTCACTATGCCTCGCCTGAGAACCGGATGCGAGAGGTGGTGATGCCCTATTTCCCGCGCTGGCTGTTTCCAGAGGAATCGGAGGTGGTGATCGGGCAGTTGTTTACCGGGGTGGAGGTGGATGGGGCTATCCCGTGGCTGGCCTGGGTACGGCCGCTGTTCTGGTGGTTGATGGCGTGTTTGTCGCTGGTTGGGGCGGGTTTTTTTTCGAGTGTAATTTTTTACAAACAGTGGCACGAGAAGGAGCGGCTGGTCTTTCCGATGGCGACGTTTCCGATGGATATGCTCAGGCAGTCCGCGGGCAGTCGGGTGCCGGATGTGTTTAAGAACAAGGTGTTCTGGATTGGGTTCGGTTTTGTGGCGGGGGTTATTGGCTGGAATATCATCGGGTATTTCGCTCTCAGCTTGCCGCCTATTACCCTGTTTTATTCGACGGCGTACAAAGCCGTTCCCCTGGGACATCATTTTCCGGATTATTTTTTGCGGGTGCAGCCGATGATTATGGGGCTGGCGTATTTGTGTCCGCTGGATATTCTGTTCAGTTTCTGGTTTTACGATTTTGTGAATATTTTGAAAAAGGGTTTGCTGAACCGCACGGGGTTTACGGTGGGTTTGCCCGGGCAACCGGCGATGGGCGGCGAGATCGCGATGCTGGAATCGCACGGGGCACTGGTTTTTCTGGTGGGATGGTCGGTGTGGGTCGCCAGAGGGCATTTGCGGGAGACGCTGCATAAAGCGTTTGAAAGGGGGCGCGAGGGTGATGACGGGACGCCGGTTTCTTATCGCACGGCGTGGTTGGGGTTGTTGTCTTCGGCGGTGTTTCTGGGCGGGTGGATGGTATCTGCCGGAATGCGGGTTCCCGTGATGCTGGTGCAGTTGCTGTTGCTGTTTATCTGTTTTTTTGGGATTACCAAATACGCGGCGACTACGGGATTTATTTTTTTGTCTCCTGCGGGTGGGAAGGGAGCCGAGGTGCTCCTATCGCTGGGCGGAACGTCGAATCTGCCACCTGCGACACAGACGTCTATCTGGCTGGTGAATAGCAACGCGCTTTGCGGCGTGCCGATTCGGATTACGTGTATTCCGTCGGTGACGCATTTTTTTCGAATGTTGGGCGATCACCTGCGGCGGCATCCGCTGATCTGGGGCTGTATCCCGGTGGCGTTTGTGACGGGTTTTGTGGCTTCTGTGGGCGCACAGCTTTACCGATGTTATACCGAGGGCGGTCTGAATGGGCACATGGCGCTATGGGACTGGGGTGTGTTGATGGGCAGGGTGTCGCTAATTGAGGGAAGCAAGCTGACGGTGTTCGATCCGCAGAAGTTGGGGGTGTGGTTTTTTGGATTTGCAGAGGCAGGGATGCTGACTTATTTGAAGGCGCGGGTGTCCTGGTGGCCGTTTCACCCAGCGGCGATTGCTTTGCCCGTGGGACGATACGGGTTTTGTTTGCTAATTGTGTGGTTGATGAAGACTTTTGTCATCCAGTTTGGGGGCGTGAGTCTTTACCGGCGGTCGTTGCCGTTTTGGTACGGGGCGATTGTGGGGTATTTGTTCGGGATTGGGGTCTCCAAGGTGGTGGATATAATCTGGTTCCCCGATGCGGGGCATGGGGTGCATGGGTGGTGAGGGTTTTGAAGGGTTATAAAAGACTATCTAAGAACTCCTGTGGGATTTTTGCACCATAGACTTGGGGGTGGCCGCTGCGGGTGGAGGTGTAGATGAGCCACGCATTGTCAGAGGTCATGTAGGGATGGGTGTGCGACCACTGGTTGCTGTCGTGTTCGGTGTGGCTGAGGACGAGGCATTCGTGACGACCCGATTCGAGAGAACCGATGTGGATGGGGATATTTTCTTCCTGGGTGGCGTCTCCGATCCAGTAACGACCACAGCGGGAGACGCTGACGTGGCCGAAGCGGTGGGGAGTTTTGCTGGCCAGATTTGGGGCATTGTCGCGTAAGCCAGCAGTCCAGATATTGCCTTCGCTGTCTTCGTCTTGCCCTGTGGAGATGAAGATGTGGTCGGTTGTGCCGATCCACGCTTCGTGGCCGGTAGGTCGCGGTGTGTGTGGGCGATCGACGGGAAACCAGGTGATGCCTTCGCGGTCGGGTTCAAGGGCGCCGAGGTGGACGAATTTGACGTCGGGCATTTTGTTGGCCTGAATGAGGATGCGGTTGTTGCCGTCGAGGGAGAATTGTTCGTGTTTGAAGTGGTAGTCGTCCCGCTGGGCAAGGGTGCCGCATTTCCCGGTTGAGAGGTCTGTACACCAGACTTTGCTCGATCCGCCTTCGGGGTGGACACTGGCAGCGTAGTAACGCCCGTCCTGGGAAGTGGTGCCATAGCTGAATCGGCCCTCTTCGGTCGGCAAAACTGTGATGTCTTCTTTTTCGAGGGTCTGATAGTTGCAGCGTTTGAGCACGAGCGCGTCCTCGTCTTGTTGCTGGTAGTAGAGGTGTTCGCCCCAGGCGTGGAAGGCGGGGAAACGGGGTGCTTCGACGAGTACGGTGTGGAGACTGCCGTCTGTGAGGTCGAGGAAGGACAGGCCGCCGTCCTGGTCGTTTTGGGGATAATATCGGATTGTGACGCGGCTTCCATCAGCCGAGGAATAGGGCTGTTCGCCATAGATGTTGTCGGCGGGGCGGGGATCGTCGATGAGCTGGTAGATTTCAGCGCCGGAGTTGGGATCGGTTTCGACGAGTTTCATGGCTTGTCTCCTGAGACTGGGAGGTTAGAGGATAGATTTAAGGAAATATAACATGCCTGTGGATGACCTATCAAGCGTTTTTCCGCTTTGATCGGAGGGAGGATCAGAGATGTCGCTCAAAATTTTGGATACGGCTGTCAATTGCGTTACGATGCAGGTGGATTGCAAAAACACACGGGGGATGCGGATCTATCGGGCGGATCGGGCGGATGGTGCATTTGAAGAAGTTGGTGTTGCCCGAGAGGACCGGTTTGTGGATGTGGCGGATTTGATACCGGGGAAGACTTATTGTTATATCGCCGTTGGTTCTGATCGGTACCCCGAGCAGGACGAGTTAAAGGATATGGAACTCGTTGAGGCACAGGTGCCCCGCGCGCCCTGTGAGAGAGAGGTAGAGCTGACACAAAAGGCAGAGGCATTTGAGATTCGGATGGGTGGGTATGTAGATGAGTCGAATGCTGTGACTCTTGGGCCAGAGGTGTATTGCCCGGGGCCAAATTCGAGTATGCCGCCTTATGATCAGGTGTTTGAGCCAAATCTGTATGCGGTGATCGAGAATACGGGTGAGATAGATGTGGTGAATCCGTGGTTGGTGGCAAACGGACAGCGGGATTGGTGGTCGGTTGAGACGATGGCGAAAGAGGCGATAGGTGAGCGGGATTTGGATGAAGAAGAGCGGATGATGGCGTTGTGGCAATTTGTGGTGGATGAGGTTTACGATAGCCGATGTGGGATGTCGTGGTATGACGATGTGAGCGATCCGGTGAAGTTGTTTAATGCGTATGGGTTTGAAGGGTGTATAGGGTATGCGATTGCCACGAGTCGGTTGGGTGAGGGGATGGGGGTGAAGTCGCGGGAGGTATGGGTTGGTGGTATTCTGGATGGGCATGGTCGAGGGCGGCAGTGCAGTCATACGATTTTTGAAGCGTGGGCAAATGGGGCGTGGCATTTGCTCGATACAGATCAGATGGTGTTTTTCTTAAAACGCGATAATCGCACGGTGGCCAGTGTCGCTGATCTGGCGCGGGATCCAGAACTGATGAGCAGGTCGCACAGGAACCTGGGGCTGGCGGGAAAGGATCTGGCGGAGAAGGATTATTACAGCGCACAGTTCGAGAATCGGGAATTTGTGTATCCGACCAATCCGAGTGCCTCATGGACGCAGAAAGATGGCCGTGTGCAACAGGATACGACGCAGTTGCCGCCGCCCCATACGATGGCGATGCGCTTGCGGCCGGGCGAGAAGTTGGTGCGCTATTGGGAGCAGGTGGGCAAGACGGTGGTGCGGGGGCGTCGGCTGCACCCAGAGGTGCGGTATTCCAACGGCAAGCTGATCTATCGGCCCAATCTGCGAAATCCACTGGCGTTGCAAGGATTAGAACGGCATGTGAACGTGGTGCAGGAAGTGTCGAAGCGGTTGCCTGCTGTTCACCCGATTCAGGAACAGTGCGTTTCTCGATTGGTCTGGAAGATATGTTCGCCATACCCAATTGCCGGAGCGAGGGTGGGTTTGTCCTACAGACGGGCGAGTCGGGAAGACGGTCTTGAGGTATTGCTGTCTCTGGATGGAAAGGACTGGCGGTCGGTCTGGGTGGCAGCGGGACATCGAGCAAGTGCATGTGTCGATCTGGACTGGTATTTGAATCCGGCTTTGTTCGACTGGCGGGGAGATTGGGATCCGGGATGGCGGGTTGGGCCGCGTTATGAATATTATGTTCAGGTGGCGATGTGGGCTGGTGCGAATGCCGGTGATGTGGGGGTGGACAAGATCTGGTTTGATACGGATTTGCAGTGTGCAACGCGATCTTTGCCATCGCTTTTCTGTGGCGAAAACCGCATTCAATATCGAGATGAGACAAAGGGAAAACGGAATGTTCGGATCATTTATGGGTGGCAGGAGGAACATCGCATCAAACCGCCGGATATACCCGAACCGGTTTTCCCGGATGACGGTGTAGAGTTAGATCAGACGGATTTCGAATTTCGTTGGAAAAGCCCCGATGGAAACGGGTCAGAGGTGGATGATTATCACGTACAGGTGAGCAGGTACCCGGATTTCAGGTGGTGCGTATGTCCCGCTTTTGACCGGTATGTGAGCCGCACGGCATACGCGGGGAAGACGCGTTGGCAACCGCAGTTTGGGGGACTGTTGAATCAGGGTGAGCGATATTATTGGCGCGTGCGTGCGAGAAATGCACAAGGGGTGTGGAGCGATTGGTGCCGAGCGTTCTCGTTTCGCAGTTTTCAGAAGGATTGATGGAATAGGCAAAGCTGAGGGAATGCAGAGTAAGTCGAGAAAAATAAATCTGATTTTTTAGCATATCTCTGCGAAAGTTGTTAGATTAGGTAATATGTCGTTTACTTGGCAAAGGGTTATCTAATGAACAAAAGGTCTGTTACCATCAAAGATATTGCAAGGCAGTTGGGGATTTCGTATTCAACCGTTTCACGTGCGCTGTCTCCACACGCTTCGGTATTGGTGAAGGAGAAGACCCGAGAACTGGTGCGCCAAACAGCCGCCGATATGGACTACAGTCCCAATTTGATGGCGCGGGGAATTGTGATGGGAAAGACGGGTACACTGGGTTTGTTGACCTATCAGATATTCCAGGAGGCGTTTGGGAATCAGACCGATCAGATATTGCGTGCGGCTGACGAGCATGAGTATCAGATCATGATGGGTGTGGCCTCTGGCCGGGTTCCTGAAAGTTCACGGGCTGACGAGACTGTGCAGATCAGGCAATTGATTTCCTGGGGTGTAGATGGACTTTTGATTCATACGCGGGGAGAAGAGGGAGAGTCAGAGCGCATTTTGGATGCTGTGAAGGGACAGGTGCCAGTGGTGACATTGCACTATCCAGTTGAAGATCTGAGCGGCGTTGTGTTAGATCATGTATCGGATTTTTACGAGGTCACAGAGCATTTGATCAAGCTGGGTCACGAGCGGGTTGGGTTTATTGGAGAGGACTGGAATGGGTCCAGCCCTGTTTCAGGTAGGGGTAAAGGGTATTTGCAGGCGATGCAAAAGCATAGCATGACGCCTGAACACATACCTGTTAGCGATATTTTAGCAGAATCTGGGTATCGTCAGAGCAAAGAACTCGGTGATCGGTTTACAGCCCTTGTATGCCGGGATGATTATACGGCAATAGGCGTTTGTCGGGGGCTATGGGAATCGGGTATTCGCGTACCCGATGATGTAGCTGTGGTGGGTAATGGCAATATAGAAGCTGCTGCTTATATGACGCCGGCACTAACCACGCTGGTAACGCCTTACGAGGCGATTGCTCAAGCGGCGATGGATTTGATGTTGGAGCAACTCGAGGGACAGGATACGCCGCGGCAAATAACTATGAGATCTGATCTGGTGGTAAGGGAATCGTGTGGAGCTAACAATAGTAAAGAATGATAGAAAAAATACTTGACATTGGACCAGATATCAGGAATAATTGTAATATATTTGGTATATCTTTAAGTCAGGTAAATACAAACGTATGCAAACGCGGTTTATAAATAAAAGCCGAACGAGGATAGGTCCTGTCAGACGACCCCGTTCGACCCAAATGCACAACGTAAAGCACTGTGCTATATAAAATATAATTCAAGGGAAAGTGTCGCGCAAGTAGCATATTTAGTGGGATGAAACAGAATAAATTAAACTGGTCTCGCTGTGAAAATCGTTCGATATGGACTATAGCTTCAAATTGATGGCGCGAGGGATTGTAATGGAGAAAACGGATACACTGGGGTTGCTGGCCTACCAAATTTCCCTGAAGACGTTTGGGATTATAATCGATTGCCTCTTGAGGGAGGCCAATAGGCAGAATTATCAGTTACTGATGAGAGTGGCTTCTGATCGAATTCCTCAGAATCCGCTGGAAGATCAGATCATGCAGGTCAAGCAGTTGATTTCCCGCGGCGCAGATGGGCTTTTAGTTCATACGCGGGGAGGCGAAGGAGAATCAGAGCGCATTTTGGATGCGGTAAAGGGACGTGTGCCAGTGGTGACATTTTTCTATCCAACTCAAAATCTCAGTGGGGTCGTATTGGACCTTGTATCGGATTTTTACGAGGTCACAGAGCATTTGATCAATTTGGGTCACGAGCGGATCGGATTTATTGGAGAGGACTGGAATGAGTCCAGCCCGCTTTCAAACAAGGGTAAGGGGTATCTTTTAGCGATGCAACAGCACGGTCTGACGCCCAACCGCATACCTGTTAGCGACATCTATTCAAAAGCGGGGTATCGCCTGGGGAAAGAGCCTGGTGGCCAATTTACGGCTCTTGTATGTCGGGATGATTATACGGCAATAGGCGTTTGTCGGGGCCTGCGAGAATCGGGTATTCGCGTACCTGATGATGTAGCTGTGGTGGGTAATGGAGATATAGATGTAGCGGCTTATATGATGCCGTCACTGACGACGTTGGCAACTCCTTACGAAGCGATTGCTCAAGCCGCCGTAGATCTGATGCTGGAACAACTCGAGGGGCAGGACAAGCCAGGGCAAGTAACTCTGAGGTCTGATCTGGTTGTACGGGAGTCGTGTGGGGCTAACAAAAGCGAAAAATGATAGAAATGTCGAATCTCAGTCCTTTGTGTTGTGGTGTGCAAAAAGGTGACCGAATAAAAGTTCGGTCGCCTTTTTTAGTTATTTAGGAAATTTAAATGGTGGCTCAATGTGGAGCCAGTTGATGCCGTTGAGTGCTTTGAGGAAGGCGATCAGGTCCTGTTTTTCGGCATAGGTGAGATTGAGGGGCGTAATCAATTCATCGAGAAATGGATTGGGAGTACCGCCTTTGTCGTAAAATTCGATGATTTTCTGCAGGGTTTTAATGCTGCCGTTATGCATATAAGGAGCTGTGCGTGCAACTTCGCGCAGGGTAGGTGTTTTCATTGCGCCAAAGTGTTCTGGCTTTTGGGTTTGTGCGTAACGCCCGGGATCGATGCCTTTGATGTCTTCTAAATTGCCAGTTTTTTCGTAAGTGGAAAGATCGATGCGATCCCAGCCCGTACCGATGTTGTGAAAGTCTTCGTCGGTGTAGTTGAATCCCATGTGGCAAAGTGTACAGCGCGCTTTGGTGCGAAAGAGGCGCAGACCCCGGATGGCGGATGCGGACATGGAGCCTCTGGGACCGCCGTATTCGAACAAATCGTAGGGCGATTCGCCAGAGATCAGCGTGCGTTCGAAAGTGGCTAAGGCTTTGGCGATGCGGTCGGACGTGATGGTGCTGTCTCCAAATGCGGCTTTGAAGTGGGGGCGGTAACCGGAGATGGCTGATAAAGTGGCGACGACCTGCTCGAGGGTGTTGCCCATTTCTGTGGGACTCTGGATGGGGATGAGGGCCTGTTCTTCGAGGGAAACAGCCCTGCCGTCGTAAAAATAAATCGTGCCGTAGGCCCGGTTGATGAGGGTGGGTGCATTGCGCCTGGGGGTCTGACCGTCAATACCGGTGGGCAAGACGCGGCCATCGGTAAAGGCGCGATGGGGCTGGTGGCAAGAGCCACAGGCTATGCTGCCGTCTCTGGAGAGCCGCTTGTCGAAAAATAGGAGTTTGCCCAGGGCTATTTTAGTCTGGGTGAGGGGATTGTCTTTGGGAATGCTGTTGAGATAGCGGATTTCGTCATGGCCCAATGGCACGCGGGGTATGTCGCCACTATATATGGCTATTGGAGAGGCGATTAGCAGGGCGCAGAGAAGTGTGAGGCGGATTGGCATGGTGAAGTGTGAAGTATGAGGTTTGAAGTTTGAAGGGGTCATCCCGTCTCCAGCCCCTTAGAAGCTGTTTTAAAAACCCGAACAGTCTTTGAAAAGTTGTCAAATCAACCGCCTGATGCTAGCCAAAACGCCCCATATCGCCGATATATCCACCCTATTTGCCTAATTTTTTGCTCCGATTCAGGGCTTACCGATAA
>JAJEDY010000034.1 GCA_022821275.1 Candidatus Latescibacterota bacterium
GAAGCCTATTGGTTTGAGACCGGCACGCCGACATTCCTGATTGAAACCCTGTTCAAACGCCGCATCAGTTCCCTATCGCTTGACGAGATGTTGGGCAGTAGCGACTTGCTATCGACCTTCGATGTCGATGACATAGCGACCTAGGCCCTGTTGTTTCAGACCGGCTATCTGACCATTATCAGTGAAGAGAATTTGGGCGGCGAGCCCCTTTACCGACTAAGTTATCCCAACCGAGAGGTGCGCCAGAGCCTCAACCGGAGCCTGCTGCGCTACCTGGTAAAAGACCCGTCTCGCCAGATGGCGAACAGCGTCCAACTCTACCGCCTGCTGGAAGCGAATGACTTTGAGGGACTCAAGACACTATTCCACGCCTTCTTCGCCAGTATTCCCTACGAGTGGTACACGAACAACGACATCGCCAACTACGAGGGCTATTACGCGAGCGTGTTTTATTCCTATTTTGCGGCACTGGGGCTTGACATCACGGTAGAAGACAACAGCAGTCATGGCTGCCTGGACATGGCCGTATTATTCAACGACAACGTGTACCTGTTCGAATTCAAAGTAGTGGAAATGTCCCCCAAAGGCGCAGCAATGGCGCAATTGAAGGCGCGGCGTTACGCCGACAAATACCGCGCCCGGGGCGAACCGATCCACCTGATCGCGGTAGAATTCAGCCGTGAGAACCGCAACATCGCGGCATTTGAAGTGGACGAGCATGCTTGAGCATTGAGAGGATTACCGCCGCATGATCAACTTGCTGGATGATAACTCAGATCGTGCCGCCATTGACCGCGCATTGCGTGAAGATGAGGTTGGGGACACCATTCCAGGCGAGATCGTGAATGCGATCTGGGATGGCGTAACGCCCCTGAGGGCATGGCGACAGCACCGCGAGTTCACGCTGGATATGCTGGCGGATCGGATAGGTATCTCGAAGAAATATCTTTCACAGATCGAAAATGGTCAAAAATCCGGAACAGTAGATATATTTCGCCGACTCTCGATCGTTTTAAATGTGGAATTGGACGATCTGGTTGAATGAAAAAAGCTCAGGATGAGCGATAAAAAAAGTGGCGATAGGATAGAGATATGGCACTTACATGTGATTTCAAAGAAACGATAAAGGCCCGTGTTCAGCGTGACCCAGCCTTTCGGGAGGAATTGATAAAAGAAGCCATTCGGTGCATACACTCTGGCGATGTGGACACCGGTAAAGCCGTGATGCGCGACTATATCAACGCGACAATCGGATTTGAAGAACTCGGCAATCTCACCCATAAATCACCCAAGAGCCTCATCCAAATGTTCGAGCCAAAAGGCAACCCACAAGCCCGTACCTTGTTCAAAGTTATCAGCCAGATCCAAAAGTACGAAGGCGTCTAACTCAGGAGAGGAATGATCGGGATACTGGGGAAGTTACCCCCCAAGTTACCCCCCAAGTTACCCCCTAAGTTACCCCCCAAGTCCGGACACTTCGAATGATCTCGGGAGAAATGACCAACACAATTCAGGCAGGCACTTGATCCGAGCGCCTGGCACTTGCCGATAAAAACTCGCAACAGTGTCACGAGTTTTGCCGCGAACTCGAAACTAACCTATGGACTCTAACACAAACATCAAAACCACCATCCTCAGCCCGCGGTTGCGTGCGACGGGGTTGATGTTGCCTCTATTGGCCTTCATCGCCATCACCTTTATCGCGCCGCTGGCCCTGATGCTCGTACACAGCGTGTACGACCCCACAGTCGCCAATGCCCTGCCCGAAACCCTCAATCTGCTGAGAGAGTGGGACGGAAAAAGCGCGCCCGACGAAGCGGTGTACGCAGCGGCTGCGCGCGAGCTATTAAACGCGCGTCAAGATCGCTCGCTGGGTCGGGTCGCCACCCGCGTCAACCGCGTGCATCCGGGACTTCGCAGTGTTTTCACGCGCAGCGCAAGAGGATTGCAAAACGTCCGCGAAGGTCTCTATCGCGATGCCATGATCGGCCTTAATCCCGCCTGGGGCAATGTGCAAACCTGGTACGCAATCCGCAGTGCCGGGGACCGTTTCACCGCGCGGCACTATCTCAATGCCCTCGACCTGCAACCTCTGCCCGACGGATCCATCGCGCGCCAGCCCCCAGAGCGCCGCATCTATCTATCCCTCTTGTGGCGCACCTTTATCGTGAGCCTGAGCATCACCGCGATCTGCCTGCTGCTCGGCTATCCCATTGCCCACTTAATCGCGCATTCGCCTCCGCGCATCGCAAACCTGCTCCTCATCCTCGTACTCGTACCCTTCTGGACATCGCTCCTGGTGAGAACGACATCCTGGATCGTACTGCTCCAGACTCAGGGCGTAATCAACGACTTACTCGTCACAATAGGACTGATCGGCGACGACGACCGCCTCGCCATGATCTACAACATGACTGGCACAGTGGTCGCAATGACCCATGTACTCCTGCCCTTTATGATCCTGCCCCTCTACTCCATCATGCGCGCCATCCCACCGACCCAGATGAGTGCTGCCGCGTCGCTGGGTGCGAACTCCTTTCAGGCATTTTGGCGCGTGTACTGGCCGCAGACCCTGCCCGGCGTAGGTGCTGGATCGCTGCTGGTATTTATCCTCGCCATCGGCTACTACATCACCCCCGCGCTGGTAGGCGGCAGCACCGGACAACTCATCTCCAACATGATCGCCTACCACATGCAGACCTCGCTCAACTGGAGTCTGGCCGGGGCACTTGGCGGCATCTTGCTGGTATGCGTAATTGCGCTCTATCTGCTCTACGACCGCATAGTCGGCATTGACCGCATGAGGTTGGGCTAACATGATATCGACACAACGCATTGGCCGGGGCGCGTACCTGGCCTCCTGCACCCTGATATTTGCGTTCCTGATCGCGCCAATTCTGGTGATCGTACCCCTGAGCTTTAATGCCGAACCCTACTTCACCTTCACCGAGGGCATGCTGCGCCTGGATGCCGAAGCGTATTCCCTGCGCTGGTACCGGCAGATCATCGAAAACGAACTGTGGACGCGCGGACTGGTCAACAGCCTGATCATCGGCATCGCTTCCACCGCACTGGCAACCGCGCTGGGCACAATCGCCGCGCTGGGTCTATCCAGCCCTGCCATGCCCGGTCGCCGCATCGCAATGGCACTATTGATCTCGCCGATGGTCACACCGGTGATCATCTCGGCAGCGGGCATGTTCTTTTTCTACTCAGCCCTGGGCCTCGCGCAGACCCACATCGGATTGATCCTATCCCACGCCGCACTGGGCACGCCATTTGTCGTAATCACCGTAACCGCTACCCTATCCGCCTTTGATACAAACCTGACGCGCGCTGCCGCAAGCCTTGGTGCCTCACCGTTCCTCACGTTCCGCAGAGTACAACTGCCAATAATCGCGCCAGGCGTTATTTCTGGCGCGCTCTTCGCATTTGCAACATCTTTTGACGAAGTCGTTGTCGTCCTTTTTATGGGCGGTATTGAACAGCGCACCATCCCCCGCCAGATGTGGGCGGGCATCCGCGAGCAAATCAGCCCAACCATCCTCGCCGTCGCAACATTCTTGATCGCCTTCGCCGTATTGCTACTGCTCACCGTCGAATGGCTGCGCCGGCGCGCTGCCGCGCCACAGACAGACTGAGGTCAAACATGGCCGACTTACAAACAACAGTACGCGATATTTTGGCCTTTATCCAGGACCGGTTGTATTTTAACCGGGCAGACCTGGAGATCGAAGGACAAAAACACAATGCCGCTTTACTACTCAGCGCGCTAACGGGATTATTAGGTGGCAAAATTCTGATCGTGGGCGAACCCGGCCTGGGCAAAACAACATCGGCAGAGTATATCGGCGCGCTACTATACCGCATGCCATTGGGGGCTGTGTGGGAAGCCGAAGTAAGTGGCCATCCCGAACAGACCGAAGAAAAAATTGTCGGACGCCCAAACCTCGGCGCACTCAACCGCGGCCAAGAAGATGTGGTCTGGTCGGCATTTTCCGTCTTGCCCGTCAAAGTCGTAGATGAAATAAACCGCCTGCCAGAAACTAAGCAGAGCCTGATTCTCAACGGCGTGGATCGCGGCAACTGGAGCTATTTGAACCAGATGCAAATCAACGATGAATACTGTTTGTTCGCAACGGCCAACTATCAGGACCGAGGAACAAATACCATCGTCGTACCCCTTTTGGACCGCTTTGACGTAATGGTAGAATCCAAATATCCGGGCGCGAATTTGTCCTGGATGATCGGCACCGAATCCTCTCCCGCGCATCTCCTGCGAGACCCTCAACGCGAGCAGGCACTCCAGGCTTGTCTGGTCAACCCCAATGCCGAAGCAGAGATAGAACCGATTTGCGAGGATTATGGAAAAGCGATCTCCGAGCGTTTGTCCATACCAACCCTGGGACGTACCGAGCGCGAAACGATTCGCAATGAAATGGGCGCATTGCCTTTCCAGGCCGATGCCAGTGCCTATGTGCGAACCTTTTTGGCCGAATTGTCTTTCTGCTGCAAATACGGACAAAAACGCACAAATGAAGTCTGTGGCGAAGGCTGTCATTACACGGGCTATCTGTGTTACGAAGTGCAAACATGCCCGTCCAATCGCCTGCCCATTTCCATCCGGCGCTACGCACAGGCTCTCGCCTGGGTGCTGCGCGACAAAGAAGTGGATATCGAACATATCCGCACGATATTGCCATACACATGTGCTCACCGCATCCAATGGCGAGATGAAGAAGAAACGCAAGATCACCGGGATGATGTATTGCCCATTCACAGAGCGCGAGAAGCGGTGCGCCAGGTCTTTCGGCGCTATACCGAGCAAAGCGAACGCATCCAAACAGCTCTCATGACTGCCAATCGCATCTTAAACGGTGCCGAAGAAAAACCCATTCAGGGCGAACACCCCATTTACATGGAAATTATGCGCGATCTGGGACAAGAGCCTGTGCGTCCAGAATTTTCGTAATTTCAGGAGCCAGACATGCAAAAAAATCCATTCCGCGAATTTGATCAAATTGCACCATCCGATTTGAACCCTGAAAGCGCAGTGCGCGTCAACGGCTTATTATCTCCAAAGCGCAATCCCTTCACCGAATTCGTCGAAGACACACGCAAAAAGCGCACCCTGCCCATGGATGAAATTCTCGCATCTCACACCGCGACAATGGATCGGTTGACAACAGCTTACCGCGCCCTGATCGATGAATGCATCGGCGAGGGACTCTGGCAAGCCGACCGCAAAACCATTGAATCGACCTATGCTGTGGCATCGCAGGTCGTGGGACAAATCGATTGGGAAATGACCGATATCGAAGCGTTTTGCGCACACGCCCTGCAAAGCAATGATGCGGCTTTCTTTGTCATGGAACCCCTCGGCTTGTTCTTATCGGCCTTTTGCAACGCATCGTCCCAGCCGGATATTCATCTCGATCTCACGGGTCACGATTTGCGTCTATCTCTCATGGGATACCGCCTTCGCAAAGACATCACACTCACAATTGCGGGCGATCTGGGCGACCTCACGGGCATTTCACTCCTGGGGGGCTACCTGAAGGTCGAAGGAAATGTCCGACACTATCTCGGCGCAGGTATGGTTGGCGGACGGATTGAAGTCTCGGGAGACGCCGGCAAATACATCGGCGAACAAATGCACGCCGGTGAAATCCACATCAATGGACGCCTGGGAGGTGTGGGCAATGCCGAAGGCGGCGCGATTTATCACCGCGATCAAATGATCAGAGGAAAAAAATAAAATGAACTTCAACGACATCATCCAGCGCGTCTGGCCCTCTGTTCGCAAGCGTCATCTATTTCCCGAATTGCCAACGCCAGAAGTAATCGAAACAGGTGACGAAACCGCGAGCATTCAAATGACGGACAAAGTGATCCAATTGAATGCCAATCGACTAACTGCCCTCGCGCAAGTAATGGACATAGAAGACGCCACCACTGCGCTGCTGGATCACGGCGTGGGGCATCACACCGTTTGTCCCTGGGATTTTGAAACGCACTTAAAGCTGTATGCCGCGCTCAAACCCGTGTTATTGGATGGTGCATTGGTCAAGCAAGTGGTCGAATATTTCTCGGACATAGTGGTCGATACCCATGCCGTGCGCGAGCGCGAATCGAAATTGCCCGAAGTATATCGCCACGCCGAATCGAGTGAAGTGACAGACGTAATTCGAGCGTTGTATCAGCGCCTCTGGGGTGAAAATTTGGGCGTGGAAGACCGAGGCGAAGTAGATCGGCTCGCCCGCATACCCTATCTCGACGCCTCGCAGTGGGGCGACAGCCTTCGGTCATTTGCACAGGTAATTGCCCCATTAATCGAAAAAGAAATGGGCGACGGAAATGGACAGGGAGGCATGATGGGCGATGTCCAGCAGTATTCCGCAGGCGAACTCGCGGAGGGAATGGCGCAATTTGCCGAGCAGGGATTTTACGCCTTTCGAGAAATGGTGCGCGACTTTGCCGACGAACTGCAAGACGCCAACATGATGCCCGATATGGGCCGGGGCAAAGGCACGCCCTCGGATGCCGACCTCTTGTTTTACATGGCGCGCGCATCCGCATTTCGCCTGCCCGTGCAAACCATGCCATTGGAAAAAGTCGGTGGCTTACATCCGCATTCACATTCGCCCTGGGAAATTGGGAAACCCGTCCAGCACATCGATGTGTGGACGAGTTTTGGGCGCGTCATGCCGGGCATTTCCCAGATGTGGAACTGGCGAGATGGCGAAACCCACGGCGATGGCGATGGCATACCCGATTGCGTGGTCATTGTCGATTCCTCGGGCAGTATGGTCGATCCGGGTCGAGAAATATCCCACGCCGTCTTAGGCGCCGGATGCGCGGCCGATGCGTATTTGCGACGGGGCAAGCGCGTGGCCGTTTACAATTTTAGCGATGCACAGGCTGGCGGGAAAGAAGTGCTGGATTTCTCAAGAGATCGCAAGCGCGTATTCTTCGCACTGTGTCGCTACTTTGGTGGTGGAACAGCATTGCACCTGCCCGACCTGGAACCTCTCCTCAAAAATCATGTGGATATTTTTCTCATAACAGATATGCAGATCACCAACCTCGATTCGCTGATGCAATTTCTGATCCAAAAAGAAAACCGGGTAACCGCTGTTCACGTAGCGCAAAACCGGGATGCCCAACGATTTCGCCAGCGGGCTGCTGCTGCGGATCACATCTGCGTTTATGCAGTTGAACGCACAGAGGATATTCCAGATATTGTGCTATCAGAAGTAAAAACGCGATTTCAGGCTATTTAGCCTGCACACGTCCCGCAAAGACCTGTAGGGACAGACCTTGCGGGTGGACGTTTACCTATTATTCAGGAGACACTATGAAGCGTCTTTTTGCCGTATTCATTGCCGCTGGCTTATTGGGTTGCCAGGCACAGGAAAAACCCGAATTTGTAGAAGTCAACCTCGAGGACAAGCAACACAAGCTGAGTTATGCACTCGGCTTAAATCTGTCCGATCAGCTAAAAAAGCAACAGGACATGACAATTGATATGGATGTATTTGTACAGGGATTCAAAGATGGTTATACTGGAGAATCCCCACTGCTTTCCTCTGACGAAGCACTGCAATTTTTGATCGAAATCCAACAAGAACAACGGGCACAACAAATGGCGGAGAAAAACAAAATGGCATCAGAAAACAAAAAAGCTGGCGAGGCTTTCCTCGCGGAAAATAGCAAAAAAGAAGGCGTAGTGACATTGGACAGCGGCTTGCAATACAAAGTGATCAAAGCCGGCGACGGATCGAAACCCCAAAAAACCGACACCGTAGTATGCCACTATCGCGGAACATTGCTCGACGGCACGGAATTTGACAGTTCATATAGCCGCGGGGAACCGGCGCAATTTCGCGTAGATCAACTCATTCCCGGCTGGACAGAAGCCCTGCAACTCATGCCTGCGGGATCAAAATGGGAACTCTATATCCCATCCTATCTGGCCTACGGCGCGCGGCAAGCCGGGCAAATCAGCCCCAATTCAACGCTCATATTTGAATTGGAATTGCTCGAGATCAAGTAGCGGGAAACGATTTTGAAGCTGGACATCCTGTATCGCGACGACGACCTGGTCGCCATTCAAAAACCGTGTGGCTGGTTTGTACACCAGACCCATCTGGACCGGTCGGCCCTGTGTTGCATGCCCGTATTGCGAAATCAACTCGGGCAGTGGGTTTATCCGGTCCACCGTCTGGACCGCGGGACATCGGGCGTTGTGCTATTCGCACTGCATCCTGAAAGCGCCCGCACATTGGGCGCTGCATTTTCAGCGCGAAAAATAAAAAAAGAATATCTGGCCGTAGTGCGCGGGTACTTGCCAGACAAAGGGCGGATACACCACGCCTATTGCCCGCCCAATGCGTCGGAACCCGTCGATGCCATCACAGATTTTCACTGTGATGGTACAGTTGAACTACCATACCCCGTAGGACGATATGAAACCGCGCGGTATTCGTTGATGCGTGCAATGCCAGTAACAGGTCGGCAACATCAAATCCGCCGCCACTGTGCGCATCTCCGCCATCCAATCATCGGCGATACGCGCTATGGCGACCGCCATCACAATCGCTTTTTTCAATCCCATTTTGAAATTGACCGATTATTGCTGATGGCTACCCGCATCGGTTTTGCACATCCCACATCGGGGACCTGGACCGAAATCTCCGCGCCAATCCCCAACCCAATTCAGCGTTTATGCCAGCAATTTGGCTGGGAATCTGATCTGGAGGACAAATTATGAATGTACTGATCACAGGAGCCGAGAGCCGTTTGGGACAGGCCATCGCCAGGGAATTGGCACCGGGTAACCGGTTGCGACTCTGGGGAACGGGCGAGTCTGAACTGGATGAAAACATCACCTATTTTAAAGGCGACATGCGCGACCCAGACATAGCGTGGCAGGCAGTTCAAAACATGCAGGCCATTATCCACACAGGTGAGCCACCTCCCAACCTGCCCGAAGATGATCTCGCCTGCGAACAAAAACTACTCGATCTGGCAACGCGGGGCACCCATGTCTTATTCAAAGCCGGAATAGAAGCCGGTATAAAGCGATTCGTATATGGAAGCACGCTCCAAATATTCGAAGCCTATCCCGATGATGTATATATCAGCGAAATGTGGCGCCCCATGCCATCGACAGACAAATTTCAACTCACGCGCTATCTCGGCGAAATGACAGCGCGCGAATTTGCGCGCGATTTTCCCGTAGCCGTCACAGTATTGCGACTGGGCAAACTAATTGCAGAAGAAAACGCGTCCCCAAAGAACTCAGACCTCATGTGGGTCGATTATCGCGACGCAGCGCGGGCATTTCGCCTATCTCTCAATCGAGATGCACAGTCCGAACTGAAGTGGAACAAGCGGTTTGCCCTCCATCACATTTGTGCAGACATTCAAAATCCAAAATATCTGGTCGGCAAAATTAGTGGATTTCAGCTACGAGGATTTCAACCGCAGCACAATTTTGAAGCCATCTGGCGTGGAGGTGGCGCGTGAAAAAAGTACTTTTACTGGGTGCTTCCGGGCAAATCGCGCCCAATATTATACCGGCTATGGAATCGCATTGCGATCTCACATTGGCCGACATAAAGCCCTATCCCGACGGCAGGTCCATCGAACATGTAGATATGCGCCATTACGACCAGGTGCGCGACGCCATGCGGGGCATGGATGCGGTGATGAATTTTACGGTAAATCGTCCCGATCCCATCTTGAGCTTTCACGTCAGTACACTGGGCGCATTGCACGTTATGAAAGCCGCAGCCGAATTGGGCATTAAAAAAGTGGTGCATACGGGACCGCAACTGGTGCGGAGTTATTACGATCAGGATTTTGAAATCACCGATGTCCCCCGCGCCCCCGGCACCGGGTATTACGGCATAACCAAAATGCTCAGCTACGAAATTTGTCGCACGTACGCGCGGATTTACGATATTCAGACAATCTGTTTTGTCTTCAACGGCCTGGGCCTGGAACCGAATGAACCGATCAAAGGCGAGGACTTCCCCCCATTTCGCATATTCTGGAAAGACCTATCGCATGCGTGTTGCCTCGCACTGGACATCGAAGCCGTACCGGATAATTATCAGGAATTCAACATGGTGAGTATGACAGCGCACCAGAAATACACCCTGGAAAAAGCAAAACGCATTCTGGGTTACGAACCCGCTGAACGCTGGGAAAATTATTACAAACGCGACGCGTGATAAAGCTATGTCGTCTTCCAAAACAATCTTCCAAAAAAACCGCAAAGTCATCCCCGGCGGCGTAGTCTCGGTCAACCGCGCTGTCATGCCAGAAATTGCCTTTGTGCGTGGGCAGGGCAGCCATGTGTGGGATGCAGACGGCAATGAGTACATCGACTACCATGCGGCATTCGCGCCATTTATTCTGGGACATAACGACCCCGATGTGAACGCAGCAGTGGCAAAAATACTTACCGATGGTGCAACACTAATGGGGTCGGGCACCAATCCCTGGGAAGGTCATTGCACCGCATTAATTGTAAAACACGTACCGTCCGTCGAAAAGGTCATGCTCACAAATACGGGATCGGAAGCCACCTATCACGCCATCCGCATTGCGCGAGCGCACACGGGACGCAATGGCGTCATCGTAATGCAAGGCGGATATAACGGCTGGCACAACGACGTGGCATTGAATGTCATGACGCCGATAGATGCAATCGGACCGCGAGTCTCGCCGGGTGAATACAAAAAAATACCACTCTCTGCCGGCGTGCCCAATAGCGTATTAGACGATGTACATGTGGTAAATTTCAACGACCTGGACTCGGTGCGCTGGGCAATGGACAAGTGCAATATTGCCGCGCTGATACTCGAGCCAATATTGCAAAATATCGGCATCGTACATCCGCAAGCGGGCTATTTGCAGGGAGTGCGCGATTTGTGCAATGCGCGAGGCGTTATACTAATATTCGACGAAGTAAAAACGGGATTTCGCCACGCAATGGGAGGCTATCAAAGCATATGTGGCATCATGCCAGACCTGTCAGTATTTGGCAAAGCAATAGCCAATGGCTATCCCATTGGCGCAATTGGCGGACGGGCGTCGCTCATGGATTATTTTGTCCACGAAAATCCAGCAAAACGCGTATTGATCGCCGGAACATACAATGCCCATCCCATATCATGCGCGGGCGCTATTGCCACAATGGAAAAATTGGCATCGGCAAATTTTGAACAACTCTACGCGGTGGGCGAACAAATGGAGACGGGATTAACGGCATTATTTCAAGAAGCCGGAATAGAAGCGTCCATTGCCCGACAGGGATCGGCTTTTTGCGTTTATTTTATGGACCACGCGCCCGTCGATTGGCACGACATTGCCGAACACCACGATTTCGCGCTTGACGAGAAGTATCGCCGCGCATTGATTGAAAAGGGTATCTATCACTTTCCACTGGCAACAAAACAAGGCAGTATATCGTTTGCACATTCACAAACAGATATAGATGAAACGCTCTCAAAAACGCGAGACGTTCTTCAATCACTTTGAGGAGGAGTATATGGGAAATCCAGCACAAAAGGCAATTGTCATCGGGATGGATGGGGCGAGCATGGAAATTGTGAAAAACCTGGCCGACTGGGGGCACATGCCCAATATCGCAAAGCTCATGGAACGCGGGGCATGGCGCCCCATGATTGGCGTGTTTCCCACCCTCACGCCCCCGGGATGGACGGCTATAGCCACGGGATCGTGGCCCGGCAATCACGAGGTCATGGACTTTAACATCCGCGCCCTGGGCAAAAGGCTGGATCAGACCGTCTGGGGCATCAACACCGATCTGTCCAAATCCGAGTATATCTGGAACACATTTGAACGTGCGGGTAAAACGCCAATTCTGGTCAAATGGGAAATGTCGTGGCCGCCCACCGTAACGACCGGGATCCAGGTAGAAGGCACGGGACCCGGTGTATCCAATCACCACCAGGTCGCGGGCTATCACTTATTTGTAGGCGGTAAATGGGCACCTCGACGCCTGGTCGTACAACGCGATCCCGAAACACTGGACCCGAGCGCCCTGCAAACCGTATCGGAATTTGATCCCGTCACCCTCAAAGCGGCAGATGGGTGGACAGCGCTACCCGACTCCGAAAAGCCACCGCTCGAAGTCGAAATGGTGATCACGCCTCTGGCGCGGGGACGCGCACCCATGAACCGGGGAAAAAAGGGCACGCCCAAACCCTTCTACGGTTTGATCTACGCGACAACCGCAAAGGGATACGATCGCGTGTCCGTCTGTCGCACGCGCGACGGAAGTTCAAAAGTGTGTGACCTCGGCGTGGGCGAATGGAGCGATTGGTGGCTCGACACATTTGAAATTGACGGCGAAGAAGTAAACGGCTACGTACAGATGAAGTTGATCTCCCTGACCGAAAATGCCGATATGTTCGAGCTATTCGTACCGCAAATCTGGCCTCCCGATGGCTATACCAAACCGGCGTCAATCGCGCGGGAAATCGATGAAAACGTCGGGAACTTCTTGCAAAACCCCGGCCGCGATGCCCTGGGCACAATCGACGACGACACGTATTTCGAAGTGCTGGAATTCCACCACCAGCGACTGGCCGATGTGGCGCAGTACCTGACGGGATCTCGCTCATGGGATCTGCTGATGATTGAAACGCACGCGTCGGATTATACGAGCCACTTCTTCCTGGGACAGGCCGATCCCACCAGCGGCGCCGAGCAATCGGTCCTCGAGCGGTCGCGCGAAGGCGTCTTCCGCACCTATCAGTCAATCGATCGCATGATCGGGCGCATCGTTGACGATATTGCCGACGACGATACCGTCGTCACAGTCGTGGCCGATCACGGCGGCACATCCAATCAATTCCCCGCGGTCAACATCCGCAAAGTCCTCACAGAAACGGGATTTGTGAAATACCACGAAAATGGACAAATCGACTGGAGCAAAACGCGCGCATGCGACGTGGGGTTGGTGCATATCTTCATCAATCTGGAAGGACGCGAACCCGACGGGATTGTTTCCCAAGACGATTACGAAACCGTGCGCCGAGAGCTAATTGCCGCGCTGATGGAATACAAAGACGAAGCCACTGGACGCCACCCCTTCGCGCTGGCACTGTCCCGCGAAAATGCCGAAATGGTCAACTTGTGGAGCGATCTGGTCGGCGATGTGGTCTATGCACTGCATCCCGAATTTGACGGTGCGCACGGCAAGCAATTGCCCTCGGTGAGCTTTGGCATGGCCGGTCAGCATTCGACATTTGTGATTGCAGGCGCGGGAATTAAGCAGACTGGCCTGCTCACAAAACAAGTGCGCTCAATCGATGTCGCCCCCACACTCTGTTATCTCACCGGAGTGCCCATGCCGATGCAGGTCGAAGGCGGCGTGGTTTACGAAGCCCTCGAAGACCCCGATTGGCATTTAGAATAAGATGGCAGAAGCAACCACATATCGGGCAACTGAGGTTCAAAGCGGTCGCGCCGTAACACCCCGGGCCATTTTTGTAGCCATCGTGATCATCGTCGCAACCGTCCTGTGGGACGAGTGGATGGCCTACTACATGAGCGGCTCCAATATCAGCCGCAGCCATTTTCCACTGGCGCTGCTCTTTCCATTCTTATCGCTTGCCGTATTGAACATCATCGCGCGCCGTGCCCTGCCCTCTCTCGTTCTCACACCACCGGAATTGCGCGTCGTTCTGGGGATGGGACTCGTCGCCGCAATTGTGCCTTATGACGGCGTTACCGGGCACCTCATCGGTGTCTTAGCCGGCGTGTACTATTTTGCCACGCCGGAGAATGGATGGAATTTTTATCTCCATCACAATATCCCAACGTGGCTGGCACCACAAAATGATACGGGCGCGATGAACTGGTTTTACGAGGGCACGCCCGCAGGCCATGTCCCCGCACTCGGTGCCTGGATAACCCCGCTTTTCTGGTGGACCTGCTTCCTCGGTGCTGTCGCATTTGCCGTTTTTTGTGTGGTCGTCATGTTGCGCCGACAGTGGGTAGATCACGAACGTTTGACCTATCCCATCGTAGAAGTGGGCACCCTATTGACCCAGACCCAACAAGGGGGCAGGCTATCTCAGGTTTTTTCGTCGCCGCTGTTCTGGATCGCATTTGGACTTGTGATGCTGCTGAAAGTCTGGAACATCGGGTCGTACTTCACACCGATTTTTCCGCACATTCCGTTTGAAGGCGGACAGTTTCGGTTCTACCCCGACTTTCCTTTTTTAATTCGCAGGGTCAGTTTTTACGCAATAGGCTTCGGTTATTTTGCGCGATTGGACGTGCTGTTCAGCGTTTGGGTATGGGTGCTTTTATCTGGCTTTGAGGTCCTTTTATTCAACAAATTTGGGTACACGCCCGGCGCAGCAGACCGCCAATGGCAAAGTCCGGCACTGGGCTGGCAAAGCGGTGGCGCACTCATTTTTCTCGCAATCTGGAGCCTGTGGATGGGCCGCGCACACCTCACAGATGTCTGGCGAAAAGCCGTGCAACCAGATTGCGAAGTCGATGACAGCGGCGAATTGCTATCGTATCGCACGGCTGTAATCGGACTGATCGTCTCCCTGTTATTTGTCGCTACCTGGTTATACGCCGCGGGCCTGGCACTATTTGTCATTCTCACATTTTTGCCAATTGCCCTGTTGACATTTTTGGGACTCTCTCGCGTAGTTGCCGAACTCGGCCTCGTGTACGTGTATTATCAGGTACAGCCATTTGACGCAGTATTGCAAATTTGGGGCACGCCGACAATCAACGGGCAAAGTGTCACAATCCTATCGTTTATGCGGATATTTAACAGCGCGGGCAAAGGCTATGTCATGCCCGCCATGACACAATCCGTCAAAGCCGTAGATCGCGTGGTAAAACCCAGACAAATTGCCCTGATGATCGGGATATCACTCATCCTGGGTTATATGGTTTCCATCGCCAATACACTGTACCTGGGATACGCTTATGGCGCATACAACCTCGGCAACATGGGACTCAAAAACGCCGCACCGGGCGCATTTAACAAAGCGATCAACTCCATTCGCAATCCCATTCCAATGGGTGGCAAAGGCGGATTGGCAATATGGGCTTTAATCGGTGCGGCAGCTATGGCCGCGTTCACGATGGCCCGCTATTGGCTCCCCTGGTGGCCTCTGCACCCCATTGGCCTGGCCATACAGGGCAACTACGGCGTCACAAAGGTCTTCTTTTCAATTGTGATCGTCTGGGCAATCAAATCGCTGCTGATGAGAATAGGCGGCGTGGATCTCTACGAACGCGGCAAGCCCTTTTTCATCGGATTAATCATTGCCCAGGCTTTGAGCACGGCCCTGGTCTTCGCCATCGATTGGGTTTGGTTCCCCGCACGCGGGCACAATGTACACAATTACTAAAAAGGAAACCCAATGATCGGAGTAGCAATTCAAGGCGCGGGAAATGTATCCACCGAACATATCAAAGCATACGAGAACAATCCCCATACCCGGGTCGTAGCCATCGGCAGCCGCACAATGGAAAGCGCACAAAAAAAGGCCACCGCCTGCGGTATAGATTGTGAATTATTCGATTCTTACGACCGCATGCTCGCCCATCCCGGCGTAGATCTGGTATCGATTTGCACACCCCCGGATTTACACGCAGCAGAAACCATTGCAGCAGCAGAAACCGGCAAACACATACTAATCGAAAAACCAGTGGCTCTAAATCCAGACGAACTACACGCCATGGATGCAGCGGTTCAAAAAGCCGGGGTAAAAACCGTCGTGAGCTTTGTCCTGCGATGGAATCCGATGGTCCTATCCATCAAACACGCCATTGAAAAAGGATGGGTCGGACAGCCCCTTCTCGTACAGGCCGATTACTGGCACGGACCAACCCATCAGCGCCCAAAAAAATTTGAAAAACCCGGGTGGAATCCGATGACTGCCGGGGCTATTGTACACGGGGGCTGTCACGCCATGGATGCAGCGCGATATGTGCTGAATAACGACCCCATCATTCAGGTATCCGGAGTATCCGCCCGCAATTCCAGCCATCCCGAAACATATCTCGCAACAACCGCGGCTACGGTTCAGTTTGAGCGCGGCACCGCGGGAAAAATTTCTGGATCGACCGAATTTTTCATGCCCTATGTATTCAATCTGGAAGTATTTGGCGACGAAGGCATAATCCGCAACAATCGGTTTTATACAAAACAAATCCCGGGACAACGCGACTTGGCTGAAATTCCAACCGTATTACCAGACAGCGGCGCAGTATCACACCATCCCTTTCAGGAAATGATCGACCACTTCATCGACTGTATCACAACCGACGCGGAATCCCACGATAATCTATCCGTAGCTGTCAACACCCATCTCGCCTGCTTCGCCGCTGAAGCATCAGCGCGGGATCGGGGTACGCCAGTTTATCTATAGAAGGAAGCGACATGGCATCCGACCAAACGCTCAAAATAGGACTCGTCGGCTGTGGGGGACTGGGATCGCGGCACGCCGCCAACGTAGAGAGTATAGAAGGCGCAGAACTCGTAGCAGTTTGCGATCATGAACGGGCTTCAGCAGAGGCTCTATCCGACAAACTCGCGTCCCAACCGGCTGTTTACGACAATCATCAAACCATGTTATCGGAGCAATCCCCAGACGCCGTACTCGTAGTAACCCCCAACTTTGTACACAGCCCCATTACAGTGGATGCCGCCACATCGGGCGCGCATGTATTCTGCGAAAAACCAATGGCACTCACAATTGAAGATTGCGACGCGATGATTGAAGCGGCTGATAACGCGGGTGTTTTTTTAATGATCGGATATGTGCGGCGATTTC
The DNA here is from genome assembly GCA_022821275.1 of Candidatus Latescibacterota bacterium. GTDB lineage: Bacteria > Latescibacterota > UBA2968 > UBA2968 > UBA2968 > VXRD01. The sequence goes on from JAJEDY010000034.1 coordinate 16,854, forward strand.
AAAATGCCTACCGCGAAATGAAACGATTGATCGACGAAGGACAAATCGGCGAAATTCGCATGGCGCATACCGTGCGTTTGGGCACGGGAGCACCTGGAGGCGTGGCGGGATGGCAATTGGATAGAGAGAGATACGGCGGGCTTTTTTCAATGCACAGTCACGAACTGGATCAGCTGACCTGGATGGCCAGCGATGTGCGCGCAGTTCAAGCTGTGATGCGATATGACGATGCGTCAGATAACACCGTAGAAGAAAGTATCTTTATCAACCTGGAATTCAGTTCAGGCGCAATCGGATCCTTGAGCAGCAGCCGAATTTACCCGGGCGGAAGCTATGAACTGGGCGTGGCTGGCACCGAAGGTTCAGTAAAAATTACCAGCGGAACGGGCGCGCAACTCACACTCAACCGGATAGGTGAAAAGCCCGAACACATGACCTATGAGCGGAACAACGGCCTGCTGGAAGAAATGACCTATTTTTTACAATGCATCCGCACGGACGAACAACCGCAATCCAACGGCCTGGACGGCAGGCGCACCATTGCAATTTCCCTCGCCGCCCACGAATCTGCTCGCACAGGTCAGAAAGTGGAAGTACAGGGATATCGTTGATGGAGGCCTCAATGGCAAAATTCGAACAAGTACAGGCATTGACATTTGACCTATTTGGCACGATTTTGGATCTGGGTGGAAGTTTAACCCCATTTATCGACGAAATGCTCCGAGAAAAAGGAGCCGACACCACAGCAGAACAATTCTGGCAACAATGGCGTTATCGTCAGCGCCTGGAACAATTTCAAGACACAATCATGATGCTCGGACACGGAGGCTACCTCGAGACAGTGCGACGGGCATTTGTATATGTGCTCGCCCTGAATAAAATTGAAATGTCAAAAGGGGAAGTTCAGACATTCCTCGCCTGCTGGCAGGAATTATCGCCCTTCCCCGAAGTCAGATCAGGACTGGAAAAATTGACCGCGCGTTACAAACTCGTCGGCCTGTCCAACGGCGATCCGGCCTTCCTCGATCATCTGGCGAAAAACCGGATTCAATGGGATTTCGACGACGTCATCTCCGTAACGACAATGGGCGCATTCAAGCCGCACCCCGCCGTATATCGCCGCGCCGCGCAAATCCTCGGACTGGAAGTGGGCGCATGCATGATGGTATCGGCCAACTCGTTTGACGTGGTAGGTGCCCGCGCCTGCGGTTTGCGAGGTGCGTACGTGAACCGCTATGACCTGCCCTATGAAGACTCGCCGTATCGCGCAGATGTAACAGTCGCCGATTTTACAGAATTGGCCGAAGCAATCGCATAAAAGGCTCAATATGAACAAAGACCTCACAATCACCCTCGGCGTCGAAGAAGAATTCTTTCTCGTTGACCCCAACACCCGCGACCTCGTTTCCGACCCCGACCCGGGCATCCTCGCCGTTTGCGAAAAAAACAGCGGTCCACACAAAGTAGTAACCGAATTTCTACGCTCCCAAATAGAGGCCAATACCCGCGTCTGCACATCAATAGCCGAAGTCCGCACAGCACTGATGGAGACCCGCCGAATAGTCATTGAAGGCGCTGCACAGTACGGTGCGGCAGTGATCGCTGCCTCTACTCATCCCTTCGCGTCGTGGTCAGCACAGACGCCCACACCCCAAAAACGCTATGAGGATTTTGAAGTCACATACCAGGAATCCGTGCGGCGGTTGCTCATCGGAGGCATGCACATCCACGCCAGCTTCGGCAACCCAGAGGAACGCATCCGCGTCATGACCGCACTTCGCCGGTACCTGCCCCTGCTCCACGCGCTATCCACCTCGTCGCCATTCAGCGGCGGAAACCTCACCGGCTTCAAATCCTATCGCCTGAACATATTCAGTGCCCTCCCGCGCACCGGCCTTCCCGGACCCCTGTATTCTCTTGCCGAATACGATCAACTCGTAGAAGACTACCAGCGCCTGAATTTCATCGGAGACGGCGGCGAACTGTGGTGGGACATCCGCCCCGGCAACGCTTATCCAACAGTGGAAATACGCATCTGCGACACCTGTTCGCACATCGAAGATGCAGTATGCATTGTCGCACTCTACGCATCCCTCATCCGCATGCTGCTGCGACGGGCACGGGCAGGCACTCTGCCTCCTGAGCCGCGCACCGAAATCATCGCCGAAAATCGCTGGCTTGCACAGCGCTACGGAGTATTTGCGTTCCTGGGGGATACACACGACGGCGGGCGCATGGACATCGACGACTACGCACGCGGACTCATTGAACAATTAGACGAAGACGCCCGCGCACTCGGCTGCGAAGACGAATTACACCGCGTATCCGAAATCATCCGCGACGGCAGCAGTGCCGACCGGCAAGTTGACCATTTTCGCATCCGCTGCCTGGAGGGTGCCACCGAAATAGAGGCATTGCGCGACGTCGTCGATCTGCTTATCGCCGAAACCCAAGAGGGAATTGAGATGGCACCACCAAAAAGTAGCGTGTAACTACTGACTATGGACGCTAACATACAGCAAAGCACTTCAGGTGCCCAACAAAGTCATATAAAGGTGGTGAACATAGGTGGTCCTCTGGACAATTTTATCACACCTCGCAGCCAGCGATCAGATTTCAGACATATTGACTTGAATCTTGGGCCGAATACAATAGTTGCGAATGTCAATGCAGTGGAACTGAGTAGTCTTGTTGGAAACAATGTTCGATTCTTGCGGGCATCAAATGTTCCTTTCGTCGAGGTTCCTTCAGGGGCATTTGTTGTACCAAGTACTTTTGCCGGACAAGCGCAACGTCTTCAAGTGAAGCGAATAGTTATTACTACAGGGATCTTTAGCGAGCAGCCGATAAGTGATGCGCTAAGAGATGCGGGTTTCTCGGTGAGGCGCAGAGTCATTAATCAACGAACATTCATCACTGCACGCCGTTAATATCAAGGAGGTCCGAAATGTCAGTCCCAGAAATTATTCACGAAATAGACGAAGTAATTAGAGATACACATACGCTTCGTGAAAAAAAGATTGAAAGACTCCAGAAACTCGCTATGAACTGCTGGAATGAAGTCGTTCCAGGGTACGGCACAGCGACTTCTTCTAAAGAACTGGCATCTGATGAAATCCAAAAGCGTTGGGCTAATGTGCGCCATGAAGTTGAAAAATACGAGACAAAAGCCAAAATCCTTTATGTTCTCGACTGGCCAGCTTCCAGCGGTAATTTCTACTGGGTGAAATGACTGGTGCCGGAGGATGCTTTCCAAAAACGAATTAAGTGCTACACTCGCTCTTGTTTACGAAGATTTAAAAAAACAAAAAGAACAAAGGAGAGTTGCTGTCATCTCGTCTTCAAAGAAAGGTATATTATTATGCCTAACAACAAACCAAATGTCGTATTCATTCTCGCAGACGACCTGGGCTGGCGCGATACATCGTTATACGGCAGCGCGTTCTGTAAAACCCCAAACATCGACGCCCTTGCCGAGCGCGGCATGATGTTCACCAATGCGTACGCCGCCAACCCGCTGTGTTCCCCCACTCGCGCGAGCATCATAACGGGATTGTGGCCCGCGCGCGTTGGCATCACAACACCGGGATGCCATCTGGACCGCATTGTACTCGAATCCTCTTTAAGCGAAAAAGGACCACCGCATAACAAGGCTCTAATCGCGCAAAGCGTCACCCGATTGAGCACGGAATACCAGACCCTATCATCGGTATTTCGCGATGCGGGATACAAAACCGCGCACATTGGGAAATGGCACCTGGGGGCAGAGCCTTATAGCCCGTTTGAACACGGATTCGACATCGACATCCCGCACACGCCTGCCCCCAGCCCATTGGCCGATGGCTGGTTTGCGCCGTGGAAAGTATATCCCGACAAAGGCGAACCCGGCGAGCACCTGGAAGACCGCATGGCACATGAAGCCGTTGAATTTATCCGAAAAAACAAAGACACACCTTTTTATCTTCATTTCTGGCAATTTTCCGTACATTCTCCCTGGCACGCCAAGCAGGACATAATAGAAAAATACGCGCAAAAAGTCGATGTTGAAGACCCCCAGCACAATCCCGTTTACGCAGCCATGGTTGAAACAATGGATGACGCAGTAGGACAACTAATTGGAACACTTGAAGAAGAGGGAATTTTAGACAATACCATCGTGATTTTCTTTTCCGACAATGGCGGAGTACACTGGAGCGCGACAGACAATGTCCATCCCGATTATATCGATGTACCCATAACGAGCAACGCACCTCTAAGAGGCGGAAAGGCAAATATCTACGAAGGCGGCACCCGCGAACCACTGATTGTCGCATGGCCCGGCCATATTGCAGCGGGCAGCCGCAACGATCAGGCAATCGTGCAAAGCATTGATTTCTTTCCCACACTGACCGAACTCTGTGGCCTCGACGCTCCCAAATCGGTTGACGGCATCAGTTTTGCATCCGCGCTTCGCGGCGAACCCCTCGCACGGGACACCATCTTCTGCCACTTTCCACACTATACGCCTGCAGCAGGTGGCCTGCCATCCACCTATGTTCGCAAAGGCGATTGGAAACTCATCCGGTTCTATTGCGACAACGACGACCAGACCGACCGCGTAGAACTTTACAATTTGGCAGAAGACATTGGCGAAACAAATAATCTGGCGGACGAATATCCCGATCACGTCTGCGAACTGGACAAATTAATGGATCAATTCCTGACAGACACTGGTGCTGTGATACCCACGCCCAATCCCGCGTATCAGGAATAAATCTCTGGAGGAACACATGACTGTTCAATACAACGGAATATTACGCGCACTCGTCGCCGCGATCATTCTCGCAGCGCTCAGCACACTGGGCGATTTTTTGTGGGCGCACCACGCGATCAAACACCGCATGTTCACCGGCATCCTTCACGGCGCACTTTTGTGCTTCTGTCTGGGCATTGTTCTCGGCTATGGCGGCAAATCGCTGCAAGCGATCTTGTTGGGCGCACTCGGCGGCCTCGCCATTGGTATTTTGTCCGCCGGTGGATATTATTTTTTGCGCCCGATCATTCGCTTTCCCGCAATGATCGTCGCATGGATGGAACTGTGGATCCTTGCAGCTCTGCTTCACCGATGGGTGGGCACTATCTCCGAAAGCCTGAAACACACATTGCTCCGGGGTATCCTGGCCGCTGCGACTTCTGGTCTCGCCTTCTACGCGATCTCGGGCATCTGGACCAAACACACGCCCGGCGGGCCCAATTATCCCTACAATTTGCTCTGCTGGACCATCGCCTTTTTGCCCGGATTTCTCGCACTATTTGTAAAGCGGAAAACCGATTAACACATGGGGAGGTCTCTTTTGGTCAAACTCGTCTGTCTAACACTACCCTATGCAAACTATCCTCTCGAGCGAGGCATTGAAGGTGTTGCTCGCGCGGGATATTCCCATGTGGGTTTGGGCTGGTCGCACGAAGGCGAAGATACGCTCGGTTTTGATCCCGACGGACCACCTGTACATCGCACAAAAACCCTGTGCGAACAGGCGGGCTTAACCCCTGTCGTAGTCGGCCTTGGATCGACCCCGGCAAGGGATAACGCGCGTTATCTCATGCGAAGAATTGATGTGTGCCGGGCACTTGGCGCCGAAACAATTCAGATGGGAGGTGCAGGCGGATATCGGAGATTTCCCGATGAACCACTGGCGCCCGAGGTCTTTCGTGCTGCCCACGAAGCCTATGTCGCGGACCTGAAAGAAGCGGGCACCTATGCACAGAAACAAAACATTATCCTCGCACCCAAACCGCATACGGGCAATACCGCGACCGCAAAACATCTGGCCCGCCTTCTCCCCGAAATTGACCGCCCTTCGGTGCGGGCCTGTTACGACCCGGGAAATGTCCATTATTACGAAGGAATCTCTCCCGAAGACGATTTTCCCCATATTGCAGACCAAACCTGTAAAATAATCGCCAAAGATCACATGGGTCCCAAAGCAGAAAACAACTTCCCCATTCCCGGCGAAGGAGATGTGGATTTTGAGCGCATTTTTGCCACAGCATTCGAAGCGGGCTTTAACGGATCAGTGGTGGTCGAACGCGTGAATGGCACGGGTGGCGATTTTACGGCTGAAGAAATTGATATCCGCATTCAACGAGCACGCGAAAATGTGATAGATTTACTGACTGGCGCGGGCTTTTCTTTAGATGAGGCATGAACTATGACGCTTAATGAACTGCGCGGAAAAACAGTAGCACTTGCATCGTCGGGAGGATTGGACAGTTGCACCGTAACAAAATGGCTGGCCGACCGCGGCGTAAATGTCGTGAGTTTGACCGCCGACATTGGACAACCCGATGAGGAAAATATCGATGACATATCCAAACGCATGCTCGCCTGTGGTGCAAGTGAAGCCGTGCTGATCGACCTGAAAACCGATCTCGCAGAAGCGGGTATTGCAATGCTGATTGCACAGGCGCGTTACGAAGGCGGCTACTGGAATACAACGGGCATCGCGCGATATGTCACCACGCGGGGATTATTGGAAGAAATGGACCGTCGCGATATCGACATACTCGCACATGGCGCGACCGGGCGCGGCAACGATCAGGTGCGCTTTCAACTCGTCGCCAACATGCTCAAGCCCAGCGTAACCGTGTATGCCCCCTGGCGTGACCCCGCATTTCTCGATATATTTGGCGGGCGCAAAGAAATGATCGATTTTTGCAATGCACACAGCTTGCCGATCACAGCGACGTATGAAAAACCCTATTCCACCGACGCCAACTTTTTGGGCTTAACACACGAAGCGGGCAAACTCGAATACCTCGATGTCGCAGCCGATTTTATCGAACCGGGCATGGGCGTATTTCCCGCGCAGGCACCGGACAAACCCGAATCATTTAGCGTCAGAATAGACGCGGGCCACCCGGTGCAAATCAACGGCGCGGATACCGATATCGCGACCGCGATCCTGAAAGCCAATGAAATAGGCGGGCGAAACGGCGTGGGCATTGGGATTCACACCGTGGAAAATCGCTTTGTCGGCATTAAATCGCGCGGCGTGTATGAAAGCCCGGGGCTTTGTCTCCTCGGCGCGTGCTACGAGTTCCTGCTCCAACAAGTTCTGGACAGACGCGCGCGAAGATTTTACGATTCGATCTCTTCATCCCTCGCCGAACAAATCTACCAGGGATATTACTGCGATCTATCCACTCAAATGATGCAAGGCGCGCTCGCGCCCATAGCAAAGCTATTGACGGGTACAATCACAGTCGCCGCATACAAAGGCACGGTATTATTTCAGTCATCGGAAAATGTGCCGCACTCTCTCTACTCCGAAGAAACCGCCTCAATGGAAGACGTGGGCGACTACGACCACCGCGACTCCGAAGGCTTCTTAAACGTCCTCGGCGTCGGCGCAAAAGCCCAACACGCAGCGGGACAAAGTGCTGATTTGTGAGTGGATATAGCGATGACAACCAAAATACAGACAAATGCAGTTGCGAATATTGTCAGGGAAACATTGGCCCAACGCTTCAAGGACGAATTTGTGTTCGACCCGATCATAGTAGAGCCTAAAATAGATCAGGATGGAGATAAGTATCTGAATATCACCATCGTATTCGATGGAGATCAAAAACATCTGGACGCGGGATGGACCCTTGGTCTGACCAGACGCATCCGTCCAAAGCTGATGAAACTGGGAATAGACGACTTTCTATTCCTGAGTAAGTCATTCATCGAGAAGTCTGAATGGGAAGCAGTCCAAGAAGGCCGATACTTTGAACCCGCATGATTGTCAGATAACTGGCGCGTGGAACGAATAGAGGCCATCCCCATCTGAGAAGAGGTAAATAGCCATGTCAAAAAAGAAAGTGTTTTTAGAGAAAGTTCATATCAAAAACTTTCTTAGCTTGCGCGATGTTGAGCTTCCGCTAAAGCCTTTGACAGTGCTCGTCGGACCTAATGCAAGTGGGAAATCGAATATCTTGAACGCCTTGAACCTTCTCAATGATATGATGAAAGAAGAAGAACTGCCTTTAGTTAAACTTATCCACGAATCTCTTTGGGCAGGTGAAGCGAGCCAGATCTCTTTGCAATTAAAAACCAAAGTGGAAGAAATCCCAACGCTATATGAACTGAATCTAAAAGCGGATGCCAATAATCCTTTTATTGCCGAAAAATTATTGGTTAATGATATAAATGTTATAGCAATTCAGGACGGACAGGGCAAAGTTAAGGATGAAGATGGAGAGAACGAGACGCCATATAAGTCCAATAAACTCGCTTTGAAATCCGCAGGCGATTATGGAGATAAGCCTACAACAAGAGCCTTGACAGAGTTTATTAGGAAGTGGAAATTTTACGACTTTCGCCCAGACCTCATACGAGAGCATTTCAAGGTGCTTCCATTATCTTTACTTTTATCAGGAGAGTTGGACAAATTTCCAAAGCTCAATGATGATGGTTCGATATTATCGGCATTACTCTCGGACTGGTACGGGGATACGCCAGATCGTTTCCAAAGCGTTAGTGACTCTCTCGCTGCTTCTACTAATCTTAGACTGGACCAGTGCAAAATTGATGGAGATAATCAGCTCTGTCTTTTAGAAGAATACAAGCAACCGATACCTTTGAAGAGAGCATCTGACGGCACATTGCGTCTGGTTGCATATTACGTCTTGCTTAACGAGCCTGAATTACCGCCATTTATTGCTATTGAAGAACCAGAGCGAAATCTACATCCCGGTGCTTTAACGGATATAACAAATGTACTTGAGCAGATTTCCGAACACTCTCAAGTGATTATTACAACCCATAGCTCTCAACTCCTTGATGCTTTTAGTCCTGAGAACTTATCGGATTCGATCGGAGTTTTACTCTTACGCAACGTTCCTGGCCGCGGCACAGAAGTCATCAACCTTGAGGATATCCGAGGAGATCGAGTAGCACTGGATGGCTGGATTACGGATTTCGGTATTGGTAGTGCTATTTTCGACAGCGGATTGCTACAAGACTTGATGGAGGCACCGGCTTGCCAACCATAAGAATCTGGACTTTGGAATCAGAAAATGATGCCAAAGTAGTTGAATGTTTGGCAAATAAGCTGGTGCGACATCTGAAAATTGAGAATCTATCTATCCAAACTGTAGGTCCACAGGCAGTCCCAAAGCGAAATCGAAGAGGTGCCTCTTCGAGCGACACACTGAGGATGGCTGTTCAGAATTATCTCAAACAAGATGATTGTGTTATTTTTGTTATCGACAACGATGGACCGATGTCAAGCCATCAGCGACGACAAGAATCCAATTCGCTTATCAATCAGATCACGCAGGTCGTTAGAGACCGCCGCTTTACTGGCAAAGTATTTCTCGCACAGGCTGTTCAGGAACTTGAAGCATGGTTGTTGATTGATTGTCTTGGGATTTTCTGTTATTTCGCCAGTAAAGTCGCACAGTACAGAGAAAATTGCCGTGATCGCGTTTCCGCAAACCAATCTTTCAGGCGATTGGTCAGCAGTTACCAGAAAGGCGATACTGAAAAGATAGTCGAAGCAGAAACAGGAGGCAGAGGTGCTAAAGAATACTTGATCGAGTTATCTGAAAAAATTCTGCTTGCACTCAATCCAAACAAGACTCATAGGAACATCACCCGTGAGCATTATCGTGAAAACATGTCACCCGAAGTAGCTGAACATGTGCTCATTGACCAACACACATTACGACGCAACAATTCTCTCCGCGACCTGGGAACCATGCTCGCTAAATTCCAGTGAGTGGAGTAGTTATCGGTCTTAAAAAATTCGCTAATATTTGTTGTTCTTATTTGACAGACTGGATTGCGGCTAAAACCATGCCGCAATGACAGGCAAAAACTCTGGTCGCGGTTCAAGCATGTCCCTGTATGCCTTAAGCAGGAAACCACGCCGCGATGACGGCTCTGTTGAGAGGAAAGGCCATGGCTGAAAAGCTCTGGGGAGGGCGATTTGAGGGATCGACTGAAGAGCTAATGGAAAAATTCAATGCATCCATTGGTTTTGATCAGCGCCTGTACAAAATGGACATTGAAGGCAGCCGGGCACAAGCCCGCGCATTGGCCCGAATGGGTGTCTTAACAAAACAGGAACTGGAACAGGTCCTCAAAGGTCTAAATCGCGTAGAGCGTGAACTCGACGCCGGCACCTTGCCATTGACGGATGACCTGGAAGACATACACACCGCAGTGGAAAAGCGCTTGACGGAACTGGTCGGCGATGCTGGCGCAAAAATTCACACGGGACGCAGCCGCAACGATCAAGTCGCTCTGGATGAGCGTCTGTTCTTGCGCGAAACAGTCGCCAACACAATTGCACAGATCGAGCGGTTAATGGGCGTGGTATTAGACGTTGCCGAAACGCATCTCGATATCCTGATGCCGGGATATACGCACGTCCAGCAGGCACAACCGATCCGATTCTCGCATTATGCCATGGCCCTGTTCTGGATGTTGGCACGCGACCGCTCGCGGTTTGAAGACTGCTGGAAACGCGCCAATGCCATGCCCCTGGGATCGGGCGCACTGGCGGGAAGTGCATATCCGGTTGACCGAGAATTTTTGCGCGAGGAACTGGGATTTGATCGCATCACTGAAAACAGCATCGATGCCGTGAGCGATCGCGATTATTTTCTGGAATATCTGGCTGCGTCAGCCATATTGATGGCACACTTGAGCCGATTCTGCGAAGATCTGATCATCTGGTCGTCTTCTGAATTCGGGTTTGTCGAACTGGACGACGCCTTCAGCACCGGATCGAGCATGATGCCGCAAAAGAAGAACCCCGATTCGCTGGAACTGGTACGCGGCAAAACAGGACGCGTGTACGGCAACCTGACGTCTCTGCTCACCGCGATGAAAGGCGTGTCGCTGGCTTATGCCAAAGACATGCAAGAAGACAAAGAGCCCGTCTTTGACACCGCAGAAACCGTGCAGATGTCTCTATCGGTCTTTGCGGGTGTATGGCAGACCATAAAAATTAAAGGCGATCGGATGGCCGATGCAATAGATGGCACCATCTTAGCCACCGACCTGGCCGATTATCTCGTGCGAAAAGGCGTACCTTTTCGCCAATGTCACCGCATCGTTGGAGAACTGGTGAAAACCGCTCTGGCGCGCGGACAAAAATTGGAAGAACTGGACCTGCCGACATTGCGTGCAGCATCTGAGGTGTTCGACACCGATGTACAAGCCGTATTGTCCGCAGAAGCCAGCACAGCACAGCGCAATCTGGATGGCGGAACAGGACGCGATTCTGTTTTGAAACAGATCGAAGCAGGGCGGCGTTTGCTGACCGATGGAGAGGCGTCTGGATGAAGCGTTTTCACGAGCGGGATGTGCGGCGTTTTTACGATTTGCTCCAGCACAAATCAGATTTGGGCCTCACGCAACTCAATGTACTGGCTGGCGAAAATCTGATCGGCGTGGGACTATTTGACAATGAAGACGATTTTGTCTCTGAGTGTTTGCGCTACAATACACTGGGCCTTCTTCAAGCTGGCGTGAACCCCCGATCATCACATCTTTTAGACAACTACGGCGGACTGCAAAATCGCATTCGCACACTATTTAGCGACGTGGTGTCCAAAGAGGATATTGCGTGTGTAACAGGCGTTGTCATATCGGAACCCGGCCAAATAACCGAAGCCGCACAGGCATATCAAAACGATGTATCCGTATTGGGAGATGGCGCGCTATTTTTTCCTATGGACGGGGAAATTCCCATCGAAAATGGGCGGCCAAATCGCACAGCCAGACAAATTGCGGAATGGTTCTTGGGAGAAGCGACATTGTCCAGAATCGACCTGACCAGCATGGTTTCCATCCCCGGCACAGCAGACCCCGAGGGCACCTGGTTTCATCCACGCCTGCAATTTCATAAGTACCGCCCGTATATTTTAGATGGCATTTCCGAATCAATCTGTGGTGAGTGAGGAGAATTTCATGATTAAAAAATCGATTTCATTGATTACTGCAATGAGCTTTTTACTTTTTTCGATTTGCCCTATTCCGGCAGCCGAAAGCGAAAAGGAAACGCAATACGAACGCGGGATTCACGAATTGGGAAATGATGGATGGGAGATTGTCGATGTGCGGCGCGTATCGGGCACGCGCATTGTGTTAAGCTCCCGGGTAGGTCCTCAAATCGATTTAGAAGAAAGCAATCGCTATGGTTTATTTCAGGGAGCGACCATTTATACTCAAAAAATAAATCTTCCAATTTTGCATCTGGGCGTAGCGGGATTTCAATTTGCCGAGTTTATGAAACGAGACAATGGCAAACTCGCCGTTAAAATTCAATACCGGTCAGGCCCTCGCATTGAAACGCGGCTGGTGAATGTGCAAAGTGAAAATAATCTGCGCCGCTTGAGAGAATACATCGAACATTTTGATGAAATCGTAAAAGGCGAATACACACTGACAGACTCCTCCAAAATAGACGAGACCTATCCGCAATATACCGAGGATGCCATTTCTTTTGAAGAACGCAGAGTGCGCTTTCAGGTGCAAACGCGTTTTCCCGGAATGGTCACCCTGAAGGATAAAAAACAAATCAAAGGCGAATTTTTGCCCGCCTATGAAGATGGTAACATTTTGATCGAGACGGAATTGATCGTTCAAAAGGTGCCTGTAGATAAAATTCACCAGGTGCGATTCTTTGGAGAACGCGGCTCTGTTGCGATGGAACGGGCAATTATGCAGGGAATTGGAGGCGCCGCAATGGGCGCATTAACCGGGGCACTTGCCGCCTGGCAGACCAATGCCGACGTCAAAGAGACGACAATCTGGGCCGCCGCAATTTTTGGCATCTTCGGTTTTGTAAGCGGGCTGGTAACAGGTGCCAGAGCCACGCAAAGCGGCAAGACCTTTACACTGGGTCCTGTTGAGGGTGATAAGCGGAGATAGCGCAATGACAATTTTGCCCTATATGGACAAAACCCCTCACATCGATGCGTCGGCTTATATCGCGCCCGGTGCTGTCGTCATTGGCGATGTGGTAATCGGGGCGCACGCGAGCATCTGGTTCAATGCCGTAATTCGGGGCGATGTTGAACCCATTGTAATCGGCGAAGGCTCGAATATCCAGGACGGCACTGTCGTGCATACCGACCCGGGCTATCCCTGTAATGTCGGCAAAAATGTAACCGTGGGACACAACGCGATCTTGCACGGATGTCGAATAGAACAGGGCGTAACCATCGGAATGGGAGCAACCGTATTGACTGGCTCGGCAGTGGGCGAATCCGCGCTGGTGGCTGCCCACGCGCTGGTATTAGAGGGCGCAGAGGTCGAGCCGCGCACACTTGTCGCTGGCGTACCCGCCAAACCGCGCCGCACATTATCAGATGACGAAATCGCGCGCTTTTTAAACAACACCATAAGATATCAGAAACGGCGTCTGCTTTATATGGGTAAGAGGTAAGATACCCAGCCTCCAGCTTTAACGCGCTTCAGGAGACCTTTTATGAAACGATGGATTTTGTGTCTTACACTGCTGGCATTGTACACGGGATGTGGTTCGTCCAATCCCGTGACCCCCGCGTCCGAACCGCCTGCTGAACAGACGTATGACCACGTCACCGCGGATGAGGTCGATGCCTATGTCGCCGATATCCACCGGGCTTTTTTATCTATCGATGTCTTTTTTGCAGAATATGGTGGCGTAACAGTCGAAGTTACGAATGACTTAATCCCACTCTACTGGTCGCGGCAATTTATAAGTAACATAATCGCGCGGCTTCACGCCATTCAATCTACCTTGCACGCTATGCGTCCCGCAAATCCGTATCTACTCAGATTGCACACTCAGGAATTTGAAGCCGCCTTCGTGGATTATATCGATGGAATCACATTTTTACAACAAAATCTCGATTTTATCACACCAGAAGTTATAGATGGTCTGAATATGCGCATGGGAGCGGGCAATGTACACATCATCCGCCTGCAGATCTTTCTGCGCAATTTGACCAGCACACCAGTGACCTTCGGCGGCAATCCCCCTGGAGACGGACAGACTTTTGGTGGAGGATGAACGAACTGAATGGCAAGCGTTGAGTATTGATGCAATCGCGGAGAATCTACACATGACCAAGACATCGCGTTTTAGATTATTGGGACTATTAATTCTGCTGAGCTTCGTAGGCCAGGCGGATGCGCTCTCGCAGTTTGCATTATTGACGGCCAATCGATGTGTAAACTGTCACATCACCGCGCAGGGTGGGGCACAGCGGGACGAATTGGGACAGTATTCAATGGACGGCGTGGGATTGCTCGCACCCAATTACGTCTTACCGGGCAAAACCGCTTATGCCGATGGCCTGGTACTCATGGGTGCGGATATCCGCGGACAAATGGCGCGATCTCATACATCGCCAGAAGCCGAGCGCCAAGTCTTTCCCATGCAAGTCGCGCTATACAGCGTTATTCGCCCCTCAAATGCCCTGAAAATCGAAGGTTCTTATAATTTTGGCCCCGAAAAATACGCGGGACAGCGCGCGTGGACAGCATCGGCAATATATCAACCCAATTACAACTGGCCCGCATTGCGCATAGGACATTTTCAGCCATCCATCGGCATGCGGTATGACGACCACACCATGCTCGTGCGCCAAACGCCCGACGTTATCGGAGCCACATCGCTAATCGCGCCCAATTACGCAGAGTATGGCGCAGAAGTACACTATTACAAAAAATTGTGGTTATCGCTAACCGCAGGCATTTATTCTGCCCGCGCACTCTCTGAAAACACCGTACAAGACGCCTCCTTGATCGAAGACCGCGATAAACCCTCATTTCTGGGGCGTATCGTATTGTGGCCCAAATTGGTCGAACAGAAAATGAATTTTTATCTGGGAGGATCGTGGCTCAAAAACAGCGACTTTTTGATGACCAACCTCTTTGCGGGCGTCGGATTGCAGGACAAAATCGCCGTCATGGCCGAATATGCTTTATCCGATAAGGAAGGTGTGCGCGAGGCAAAAACCGCCTCGCTTGACATCACGCTTCAAGCAATACCCGGCCTGCTTTTGTTCGCGCGAGGAGAAACCGGCGAAGTAACGCATATCCGCACATCAGCGCGCTCTGTCGATTTGATAACTCGACAGGCCGTATTTGGCATGCAGATCTTTCTAACACCACAAATTGAACTGCGCCCCGAATATCGCATCCTCGACACAGAGACCTTTCGCTCATCGCGCTACGCCTTACAACTGCATGTGTTCTATTAACACCTACCCGGAGTAAACCATGTGGAAAATCATCAGCGTGATCGCATTTGTGCTCGTGATAGGTGTGGGTGCAAAGTGGGTAATTGATGGAACACAGATCTTTACCAAGAACAAGCAGCAAGTGGTGGTCGTAGATGAAATGTTTGGAACAGAGAGCGTCGAATGGAAAGAAGGATTCTGGTTGGGTCTGGACATAGCGGGACCAACAGCGAGCGTGTTGATCGCGGTGGGTATCTTTGGTTTGTACAAAAGCAGAACCTGAAACCATAACAACTGAACTGCCCAAAGGATCATCTGAGCCGGACGAGCCCCAGTGCATCATCAAAAGGAGATTTTCCATGAACCGCCCCCGATCAGTTACCCAATGCACCAGCGTGGATCAGTCTGATCGGCGCGTGCCCATTAATCTCCGCCAGTCCGGCGCAACCCCGGTGGAAATGCTCATTTCCACCCGCGTCCGCAAATCGCCGTACTGGCACCTATCAATGGAAGTCGGGTGCTGGCGTGCCACCGTGTACAACCGCATATACCACCCACGCGGCTATGTGCGTCCACAAGATGGTGGAGCCATGGCCGAATACGACGCGCTGGTCAATCATGTCTCGCTGTGGAACGTGGCTGTCGAACGCCAGATCCAAGTGAAGGGACCAGACGCTGCCGCCTTTGTCAACTACGTCATCACCCGCGATGCCACCCTCATCAAACCAATGCACGGCAAGTACGTCATCCTCTGCAACGAAGATGGCGGCATACTCAACGACCCGGTGCTGTTGCGTCTCGCCGAGGACGAATACTGGTTTTCGCTGGCGGACAGCGATCTGGAACTGTGGTTGCGCGGTGTCAACGTGGGGCTGGGCTACGATGTGTCCATCGGCGAAATTGATGTGGCCCCGGTGCAGATTCAAGGTCCGAAGTCCGAGGCATTGATGGTCGATTTATTTGGCGAGTGCGTACGCGACATTCCGTTTTACGGCTTAATGGAAGGGGAAGTGGCCGGACGCCCGGTCATAATTTCGCAAACCGGCTTTAGCGGCGAGAAGGGCTACGAAATCTACCTCAGAGACGCCACCCTGTACGCCGAAGACCTGTGGGACGCGTTGCTCAAAGCCGGCGAGCGTCACCAACTAATGGTCATTGCCCCGGCGCATCATCGGCGTATCGCGGCCGGCATCCTCTCCTGGGGTCAGGACATGGACCAGGAAACCCTGCCGTTCCAGTGCAACCTCGGCTACCAGGTGCCGCGAAAAAAGGCGGCCGCCTACATCGGCAAGCAAAAGCTCAACGAGGTGCGGACGGCCATCGAAGCCGGGAGACCACCATTTCGCAATGTACTGGTCGGGATCACCTTCGGGGGAATGCCGGTGACGGACTATGCCCACGACTTCTGGCTGATTAGTGCCGACGATGATCCGCTCGGCTACGTCACCTCACCGTGGTTTTCGCCCGAGTTGGAAACCAACATCGCGCTGGCTTATGTGCCCTGGGAAATGCGGGCCATCGGGACAGCCTTGAGCGTCCAACTCCCCCCCGAATACGGCGACTGCGCGGTGCCCGTCGAGATCGTGGAAGTGCCCTTCCGCCCATCGGTAAACCCCAACATCCGCGAAGTGGCGCGACGCAAAGGCCGCGATTACGTCAACTAACAGGATGCGCCAGCCGCCTAATACAATAATACGCCCTCCTTTCGGGGGCGTATTATTGTATTCTGCCAGGTTCTCAGCACTTGAGGCGTGCCATCTTCGGATCCCACAGGGGTTCGGAGGCAACCGTGGCTGGAAGAGACTCGCCAAAGTATTCGATCTCCACCTGGGTTCCCACGCGGGCGTGTTGCACCGGCAGATAACCGTAGGCGATACCACGGTCAATGGAGTAGCCGTAGTTGGCACTGGTGACATAACCACCTATGCGGCCTTTGATCCAAATCGGCTCGTTTCCCAAGACCACCGTGTTTGGTGCATCAAGAGTCAGGCAGCAGAGTTTTCGCACCGGGCCCTGCTCACGGACCCTGGCGAGAGCCTCCCGCCCAATGAAGTCTCCCTTCCCCATCCGCACCGCAAAAGAGAGCTTGGCCTCCAGCGGATTGTACTCGGTGTGGAGTTCGTTGCCCCAAAGCCGATAGCCCTTTTCGAGCCTCAGAGAGTCAAAGGCCCCCAGCCCAGCGGCAATTGCGCCGTGGGGCTGGCCGGCTTGCCAAAGGTCATCCCACAGAGCTTGCCCAAACTCGAACGGCGCGTAAAGTTCCCAGCCGAGTTCGCCAACATAGGAAATCCGCAAAGCGAGGACCGGAATCGCGCCAATGACGAGATGCTGCGCGGTCAGGTAGGGAAATGCGCGGTCAGACACGTCGGCATCGGTGGCGTGGCGCAATAGTTCGCGTGCCCTGGGACCCCAAACGCCTATACAACACCAGCGGCTGCTCTCATCGGACAGAACAACCGAGCCATCTGTGGGCATGTAGCGGCGGATCCACGCCTTGTCGCGCTCGGCGGTACTACCCCCTGTGATGATGAGGAATTGATCGTCGCCAAGGCGTGTTACGGTCAAATCACACTGGATGCCCCCCTGCGGCGTGAGCATCGAAGTATAGGTAATACGGCCCTGGGGTTGGTCCATGCGGTTGGCAGTTACATAGTCCAAAAACGCTAAAGCCCCCGGTCCAGATACGCGAAATTTGGCAAACGGGGTCAGGTCAAAAAGCCCCACGCGATCGCGCACAGCGCGGTGCTCTGTGCCGATGATGGGTGACCAAAAACGCGCCGCCCAACCGCTGCGGGTGTGGCTGTGATCGATTGGGACCGCGTTGGCTTCAAACCACTGGGATCGTTCCCACCCCGCGCTTTCGACAAAGGAGGCCCCCAGTTCCAGATAGCGTTGATGGTAAGGGAGGAGGCGCAGGCCGCGCGGGGCGTCTATCGGCTGGGCCGGATGAATGATGTCGTAAACCTCGCGGTATTGCTGCGTACTGCGCTGGACGAAGTAGGAAGCGGTGCGCTGGTAAGGAAGGAAGCGGGCGAGATCAGCGTGGCGCAAATCCATGGTCGGCTGACCATTTGCCATCCACTCGGCGACCGCCTTGCCGACGCCGCCGGCATGCGTGATCCACACCGCTTCGGCCGACCAAAATCCCTTGACATGAGGGGCTTCGCCGAGCACGGGCATGCCATCTGGCGTAAACAACAACAGGCCGTTGACCTTGCGGATCAGCGGAGCTCGCCTGAGTGCTGGCAACAGTTCGCCGGCCGAGATCATCCCCTCGCGAAAGGCAGCGGCCGACCAGGGCCGCATGGAAGGCATCTCGGGTGCTTGCTCATGCGACTCGATATTCTCTGGCGCAACGCGCACAGGCTCGTGGTCGTAGGAACCGACCAGGTACGCCTCGCCCTCCTGCCGACAGTAGATCGCCCGGTCTTGATGGCGGAGGATGGGATGTCGGTACTGCGTGGTTTCGCCAGCGAGCTCGGGCAAAGGGGCTGTTTCGGCGTACAGGTGGCAAAACGGCACCAGCGGTAGGGAAACACCTGCCATCTGTCCGATAAGCCGCCCCCATATTCCGGCAGCGCAGACAATGGCCTCGGTGCGGATATGCCCGCGGTCGGTTTGCACCGCAGCCACGCGACCTTCGACCACATCAATACCGGTTACTGTGGTATTTCCATAAAACCGTGCGGCCCCGCTGGCTTGCTCGGCCATGGCCTCGGCCAGTTGCCAGGCCCGTGCAATGCCATCGCTGGGCGTGTACAGGGCACCGTAGATCGAGTCGGTCAAAAGCGGGATTTTTTCGCGGGCCTCGTCTGGGCCGAGCAAGCCGGTATCAATGCCCCAGCCCCGACCAGCCCCGACCTTGCGCTTGAGTTCGTCGAACCGCTCAGGCGTCGTCGCGACTTCCAAACCGCCGACCCCAAACCACAGTGGCTCGCCATCGGAGGGACTGAGGCGTTGGTAGAGCTGGGTCGTTTCGCGGGCAAAGACAGACATTATACGCGAGACATTGACCTGGAACACGAGGCCCGGGGCGTGGGAGGTCGAACCGCCTGTTTTGAACAGCGGCCCCTTTTCCAGAACCACAATGTCCTTCCAACCCAGTTGCCCAAGGTGGTAGGCGACGCTGGTCCCGGCGATACCCGCGCCGATGATAACGACCCGTGCGTGATTTTGCATCGTAGCCCTTTCGGTGAAGAAGTGTCAACGCGACTCACCGACCCGTTGCCTGCCTATGCGTGTACGCAGGCAGACAGGCACACCGTTCTGTTGATGAATTTATACCGCACTTGTTTTCTCGACGAGAAACCGCACAGTATGGCCTTCAAGGTCAACCGCATCGCCATCCACCTCATCTGCGCGAACCAATATCGTACAGAGCGTCTCACCCATGATATAATCTCGAAACTGATCGAAAGCAGGTGTCAGAGAATTGCCATTATCCATATATGTCACAGCGATCCGGTCTGAAACATCCAGCCCCTTCTCCTTGCGGATATTTTGAATAACATGGACGATCTCACGCGCCAGACCTTCGCGTACCAAATTTTCATCCCTGTGCAAATCCAGCGCCACCGTAATATCGCCTTCATTTGCCACAGCCATATCTTCCTTCTCTTCGCGCTGGATCAAAATATCATCCACCGTGAGATCTAAAGGCTCTGCACCATCCAATTCCAATAACAGTGCGTGACCTTCGCGTAGAGATTGGATTTCCTCAAAGCTGAGATCCGCAATCTTCCCCGCAGCCACATTCATATTTTTTCCCAAACGCGGGCCTAGCACTCTGAAGTTGGCTTTTGCAGAAAGTGTCACCACAGCCTCTTCATCGTCGCGAATATCCACCTCTTTCACATTTAATTCATCCGCGACAATATCCTGTAATACCCTGAGATCTTCGCGCACATCCTCCTGCATAGACACCAGAATCGCCGTACGCAACGGATGTCGGGTCCTCGCATTGGCCTGACTCCGCAAGAACCTGCCCAACCCAACCGCTGTTCGCGTACGCGCCATCTGCTGTTCGAGCTTCTCATCGAGATCTTCTTCAATCACATCGGGATAATCGCACAAATGAACGGACTCCGGCATATCGCTCGCGCGCAAATTCCGGTAGATAGTCTCCGTGATAAACGGCGCGAAAGGCGCCAGCGCTTTGACCAGCGTCAAAAGCACATGATAAAGCGTCGCATAAGCAGACAATTTATCGCTATCATTATCGCTCTTCCAGAAACGCCGTCGGCTACGCCGGATATACCAGTTGGTCATATCGTCGATAAAGGTTGCAAATCGCGTAGCCGCTGTTTGCAAATGACAGCGATCCAAACCCTGGCGAATATCGCGCACCAGATGATTCAAACGCGCGCGAATCCAGCGGTCAAGCGGATGATCTGACCGGTCCGATGCAGGCTGCCAGTTATCAACACGCGCATAAGTGACGAGAAAACTATACGCATTCCACAAAGGCAGCAAGACGCTGCGCATCGTCTTTTGAACCCCCTGTTCCGAAAAAGCGAGATCTTCGCCGCGCACCACAGGTGAAGACAGCATATTGAGACGCAGAGCGTCGGCACCATAAGTATCCATAATATGCATCGGATCGGGATAATTCTTCAACCGCTTGGACATTTTGCGCCCATCTTCGGCCAGAATCATACCGTTGACCACGACATTATTAAACGGCGGACGGTCAAAAAGAGCAGCGCCGAGCACGACAAGCGTATAAAACCAGCCGCGCGTCTGATCCAATCCCTCAGCGATAAAATCCGCTGGAAAATGCGCATCCAGCCAATCCTTGTTCTCAAATGGATAATGGCGTTGTGCATAGGGCATCGAACCGCTCTCAAACCAGCAATCGAGCACCTCGGGCACGCGGGTAAGAGGTCCCGTCTCTCCCTCAATAATAACCGGATCCATAAAATGCTTGTGGATATCGTCAAACTTTCCACCCGTGCGTTCCTCCAGTTCGCCGATAGAGCCAACACACACGGTCTCACCCGTCTCTTCATTTCGCCACAGGGGAAGCGGACACCCCCAATAGCGATTGCGGGAAATCGCCCAATCCCGCGCATTTTCCAGCCAATTGCCAAAACGCCCCGCCTTGATGTGTTCGGGCACCCAGTGGATCTGCGCGTTT
Source organism: Candidatus Latescibacterota bacterium (assembly GCA_022821275.1). Lineage (GTDB taxonomy): Bacteria > Latescibacterota > UBA2968 > UBA2968 > UBA2968 > VXRD01. Next base: position 38,203 of record JAJEDY010000034.1, read on the forward strand.
GCACGAAGCATCTTCTCTTTAATCTTCTCGATATTGACAAACCACGTCGAGATCGCCCTGTAAATAAGAGGCGACTCACACCGCCAGCAGTGGGGATAACTGTGGTGATGTGTGGAACGATGTACGAGTTTGCCCTCCTCTTTTAAGCGATTCACAATGTCGTTGTCACAATCCTTGACAAAGCGACCTTCGTAGTCATGCACTTCAGATGTAAAACGACATTCGGCATCAATCGGACATACAGACGGAACGCCGTGAACGCGACCGGCTTCGGCATCGTCTTCGCCAAATCCAGGTGCCGTATGGACAATACCCGTACCCTCTTCAGTCGTAACAAATTCGGCTGTAATAATGCGGAACGCCCCCTGGACGCGCAAATCTTCAAAATAGGGAAAAAGCGGTTCGTATTGCAGACCCAGGAGTTCTTTCCCCTTTGCGGTCCTGACAATCTCGGGTCTGCCCGAGGGATAATAAGTATCCACGCGCGCCTCAGCGAGAACGTACGTCACATCTCCATCTTTGATATACGCGTAATCCACATCTTCATGCACGGTCATAGCCAGATTTGACGGCAGTGTCCAGGGCGTTGTCGTCCACGCCAGCAGATATGTATCCGGTTCATCTTTGAGTTTGAACGCAACGGTAATAGCCGGGTCCTGCACGGACTCATACCCCTGATTGGCTTCAAAATTGGACAAGGGTGTCGCATCCCGGGGGCAGTAAGGCAAAATTTTGTGTCCCTCGTAAATCAATCCCTTATCCCAAAGCTGTCTGAACACCCACCAGATAGACTCCATGTAATCGCGGTCCATCGTGCGGTACCCATTTTCAAAATCGACCCAGCGCCCAATGCGCTTGACAAATTGTCGCCATTCGGCAGTATAGCGCAAAACAATATCCCGGCAGGCTTCATTGTATTCCGCAACCCCGTACTCTTCAATCTCACTTTTGCTATTCAAGCCCAGTTCCTGGCTAAGCTCGTATTCCACGGGCAAGCCGTGACAGTCCCATCCAAAGACGCGATCTACGTATTTGCCATTCATAGTTTGATAGCGCGGGATCACATCTTTGATCGTCCCTGCCAGTAAGTGTCCGTAGTGAGGCAAACCCGTTGCAAAAGGCGGCCCATCGTAAAAAACGTATTCATCGTTATTCTTTCTGATCTCGAGCGACTTTTCAAAAGCTCTGATCTCATCCCAAAAAGCGAGCACCTTCTCTTCCTCTTTGGGAAAATTCACATGTGTATCTACTTTTTCAAACATTAAAAACTCCTATCAGGATGGGCAGGATGGAAGGATGAGCAGGATACCCCTAAAGCCACCCATCGGGTTAGATGCCGAAGCTTTATCAAAAAAACTGTCCAGAGTATTACAAAAAAAACCGCCACGGCAAACGCCTCTGGCGGTGTGTCATACAAAAGTATATAGCTTAAGAAAAACAACACCCCACAAGCGTCTCCGCGGCATATATACGTATAACCTCAATGGCACTGCCCGGTGTCAGATAACCTGTCACCTGGGCAGGACCCTTTTTCAGTTGTGGGGATGTTTGATGGGGTGTAGTCATATTCCAATCCTTTTTTATCAGCGCGGTTAAAAATAGAGATTTTGGTATATTGTGTCAAGCACTCATCTAAAAATCGGCAATTTCCTCTGAAACCAGTGGTCTCTCCTCCGATCTGGTAATTGCCCACGCGATCCAGCTCCACACCCCCAACGCGCCCAAAGCGACAAGCGGATATACTGATCCCGGCAGCCGTCCAATATTGAAAACCCTGTAAGAAATGATCCCCGCCAGCGCGAGCAAACCCGAAGTCATCCCCTTTGACGCGCGATAACCAAAAGCATCAATCACTTCTTTTGCCCGATACCTCGCATCAAACGAAAGCGGAATATAGAGCAACTCTTTTGCCGCTCGAAACACCGAGTAATCCAGCGTCTTAAACACCAGATAAGCCAGTGCGCCAGTAGTGAGAGTGGGATAAGCCAACAACACCCCACACGTTATTAGATGAACCACCGGAATACCGAGATGTGCGGTTCGCAACGACACAAAATGCAGCAACAGGGGCGCAACGCCAAACTGAAACACAAATGCACATGCATTCAACAACGCATAAAAATGCCCAAAATACGCAGTGCGTTCATCCTGTATTGGAAGCGCCGTTTCTACCAGCCCGCTGAACCGCAGATCCAGCACCGCCGACACCATCTGCGTGACAAAAATCAATCCCGCGAGATAGCGCAAAGTCGGAATATCCCGAAACAAACCCAACGCCAGCTTTCCTCGCTTTTCCGACTCTTGAACTGGCACACCCCCCAGACCATAAGCCCACCACGCCAGAATCGCTGCTGGCAGCAGGGATAATGCGGCAAAAATCAACAGGTGTTCACTGCCTATCACCTTCGCCGTTTGCCCCACAATCAAACCCCCACAAATCGCACCCACCGACGCAATACCACAGATCGGTCCATTGTACTTTCGTCCCTGATCATCGCGCAAGACGCTATTGATAAACGACCAGTATTGCTCAATAATCAACACAATATACGCTTCGCGCAGCACGTATAACACCCCGACCGCCGGATGAAAACCAGATAAAATCCCCCCATAACACGCCAGAATACCCCCACCCGAAAGCACCGACGTCAAAAACAAAGTCTGCCGCGACCCAAACCGCGACAACAACACTCCGTATCCCCAAACCATACCAAACGTACCTATAGGTGCCAGCGTCATGACAAAAGGCAAATTGTGCGCCCCATACGCCCCAATAAACAACGACGTAGATACACTCCGCACAAACTCATATCCACACAACAAAAAGCTCGCCGCAAAACCAACCATCAACGCACCGGCAACAGGTCGCCTATTCTCTTCTATTACTGACATTATTCTTCTCATCTATTCTGTGAACTCAATACCACTTCCACCCCAAATCATAAACCAGACCGAGTGTCAGATCCCACCGATTGGCAATGCCATCAACAGGCGTATTGCGAATTTTATTGACCCGATACAGAAAATTGCTCTGCTGCACAGACAAACTCAACGCGCCAACCAATGGAAAAGCGAGTGAATTATAATTCTCTAAAGACACCACATGCCGACCTGTAAACCCCGTAAAACTGCGCACCCGCGAGCGAAACTTCCCACTACCCAATGATCGCCGATAGTCCAAATACACTTCCGCCCCTATGTCATTTGCGTCAACCGCCAAATCGCGCTGTCCCCGAGCACCTAACCGAATGGTCAATATCCGCCCAAAACGCCGCCGCACCCCCAGGCTACCGCGCAAAAGTTTGGGACGTTGTCCATCTATCTGGCTCAACGCGGTGCTATATCCTGCCAAAACAAAAGGATCAACGACAGATTCTGTGCGATAGCGATATATCAAATCTGTCTCAAGTTGGTCTTTTGATCGCGTCAAATCGCCAAACCTCGTCCCAACTTGCCCAATCGCCAGACTCTGTTCAAGCGTAAGCACTTGTTCTCCCATATCCCTGACAACCATCAAATTCATCGTCGTATGCCATGCCAGACTGGTCTTACCACTGAGAAATGAAACGCGCTCTTTCTGTGCGCGATATGCAAGTGTTGTACCATCAATGTGGTTGCGATTAAACGCGCCCTTGACAGTCCAATTCATGTGCCAAACCCCATCTGACCTCAGAGTGCCAAACTCGCGAGGAACCAGCACAGTCTGCGTATCTCGCAATGCATAAACGACCATTTGGCGGAGCGGCATACCCGTAAAAACGACCTCTGTTCCCCTGCGAAATTCGCCATATCCATCGCCGCCATTTGCCAAAAACTCGACGACTGCAACGCGATACAATTCGTTCTTTTGAATGGGACGCCCATTAATTGTATTTTTTTCCAAACCAGAAAAAATCAACTGTGCATCTTCCCCCAGCGCATCCTGACTGCGTTTGACAATGCTCAAAAGTTGTGCACCCGTCAGTTTCATCTTCACCAGACGGTCATCAAAAGGAATCAAATGATCGATATGGCCCACTTTGAGCACGCGATTTGAAGGCACAAGCCCCAATCCCCCCCGATTGACAATGCCCACCTCGCTATCCAAATATCGCCGCATCAGCCCAGCGACAATGCGCCCTTGATCCCGATATGTCTTTCCCTCAATCTGGCCTATCTTCTGGCTCGCGACCTGTTCGTACCGCCGTCTGAGATCATTGACCAACCGCTCTGTCTCCAGATCAGGCTCCACAGAGCGATCCACTATAATCTGCTCTGCCGAAACATCCACCACCTTCATATTGCCCTCTGAATCTGGCGAAAGATGGAGCACAACGCGACCAATAGATACCCCATTACTCGGTGTGACGACCAGTGCCAGACCATTCACCAGACGAATCAGGCCCGGCACCTGTAACCCGCGGTCCAGATCGCTAAATCCACCAGCAACAATTAGATCCACCCCCTCCACCTCGCGGGCAAAATTCAGAGCACTCGTTTCATCCATATGCGCCAATACAATAACGCACTGCGCCTTTTTCCCGCGCAACACAGCGGCCAATGAATCCACAATTTTTACGGGATCGCCAACCCTCAGCCCCGACAGATGACCCGGGTCAATTTTATCTGCGACCTGCGGACCCAGCACACCGATAATCCCCACCTGAACATCACCGACCTTTACCAGGGTATAACCCCGCAAAGGAGGCGTTCCACCATCTTTTCGCACGAGATTTGCCGCCAGCATCGGAAAATCGATTTCTTTTTCTCGCGCCTCCAAAACATCCCATCCCAAAGACAAATCGTGATTCCCCACCGTCATAGCCGCATAATTCGCGCGGTTCATCGCCGCGCATATCGTTGCACCCCCGTCAAACCGCGACATTGCATTGGGTCCCAGAGCATCCCCCGCATCCAGAACAATTGCCGGCTCAGAAGTCTGCAATTTGCGAATCAATCCCACGCGCGCAGCCATCCCCCCGCGATCTCCTCGCCGCGTCAATTGCCCGGATACATCGTTGCTGTGAATCACCGTAAGCCGTATATCTTCTGCACACAATGAAGAAGCGATAAAAAAACAAACGAGGACGCAATAAACTCCCCGTAGCACTGTTCTCATGCGTCCTCCCTTGACAGAAACTTCATTAATCCTCCAATATCAAAAACTGAATTTTATGTATTGAGATCTACTTCCTTAAACATCGGTGGTAGGGAAGCACTCTCAACCGACTTATATTCCACTGCGGAATGTGGATACGCAAAACCGAGGCGGTCGCTTTTAGCAAATGCCTCCACGACATTCGCAACAATAGCAGTCGATATCTTTTGTCGCTCTACGGCAATTGATTGATAACGCAAACGCATCATAACTCCCGAATCAAAAAACTCCGCTCGCACCTCGGGTTCTTTTCCCGTTTCCTCTACAATTGTCCCCGTCACTTCCCGCGCACAGGTAATCAGCGTCTCTTCCGCCAATTTGTAATCCGAATCGTAGGACACCCTTATGGGCACCTCATCCAGAATATACTTCGTCTCTTCAGACACAGCATAATTGATCACCATCTGGTCGAACAACACCGCATTGGGAATCAAAATACCGCGATTGGAAGACTCCTCACCGCCTATTGTACCGCCGACCTCACCCAGCAAAATATGCGTTGGCGAAATCTCCAACACATCGCCTCGCACACCCTGAATAATAATGCGATCTCCAATTTTAAAAGGCCGCTTAATCATCACCATCAACCATGCGGCCACGCCCGTTACCGGACGCTGCAGAGACCAGCCCAAAATCATACTGACAAAAGCAACCGTCAGCCCCATTGCCGCCAGAGACCCCGACAGACTTACAATGACAAAAACAATACCAACCAGCATAAACGAATATCGCCACATCGTCAAAAACTGACTAATTTGTGCATCTGTACGATGGTGTTCCTCCATTGCGAGGATGATCAATCTCTTCGATATCTTATAGGCAAACAGCAACACAATCAATATCACAACCGCATATAAAATACCGACTATGGACTCTCCCAGAGTCTCCGTCATGGACAGCTTGATATTTCGCACATAATCAAATGGCCTGGTCCGCGTCGCAACTGCCTTCAATGTATCCTGTGCGACCGTCAATGTGTCCGCCATGTTTCTTCTCCTCCTTTTTGTTTTTTATTCTTTTCTTTTATTACCATCCGATTGTGTAGCCACACTCATTGGCACGGCACTTCGCACATGCAAATCCCGCTGCGGGAATGGAATCGTAATATCCCGCTCGCGAAATGCCCGGACAATTGCAAAATTCAAATCACTGATCACAAATAACTGACGGGGTGGATCCTCAATCCACACCAGCAAATCAAAATTCAGAGAACTATCGCCAAAGCCCAGAAACTGCATCTGCGGTTCGGGATCGGACAAAACCTCTGGATGCGCTCGCCCAACCTCCAACAACGTCTCCGCGACCAATTCCACATCGGCACCATAAGACACACCCACAGATGCGTGAATACGCACTTTTGACTCTTCAAAACTCCAGTTTGTGACATTTTCAGATAGAAATTTTGAATTGGGCACAATAATCGTCACATTATCCAGGGTATAGACCTTTGTGCTATAGGCATTGACCGCCTGCACGCGGCCCTGCACGCCATCTACCTCCACAAAATCCCCCTCCTGCACGGGGCGCTCAAACAACATAATGAGCCCGCTGATAAAATTGTGGGTAATCGTTTGCAACCCCAAACCAATCCCCACCAGCAATACCGCACTAACCGCAGCCAATGTCGTCAGATTAATCCCGGTATATTCTATGGCGATAAATACGCCGATGCACATGATAACAATGTGCAATAGGCGACATATAGCTGACTGCGAACCTTTATTTATATGTATCTGTTCAAACACGCTACGCCGCAACAGGCGTTGCAAAAATCGCGATATCCCATACGCAATGAGGATAATCAGCGTAGCCGTCAGCAAAATAGCTGGCGTTATTTCTATTTCGCCAAAAGAAACGATTGGCTCCTCAATTACCTTGCGTAAATTATCCCAGGGATTCATAGCTCAATCCTCCCGAATCAATACAATAAGATCATCCGACTCACTTAGCCTATATGGCTCATCATGCGCTGGATTGAGCGCGACCTCACCGTTTTGCAAGCGAACGCCCAGCGCGATTTCGCCCCGACCTGATGACATCTCCATAAGCTGTCTAAAACTCACATTTTGACCTGCTATGCCGTAATCTGAAACCCTGCGAAAACAAATCTCTGCACCACCGGCGGCAAATAACTCTTCATAAACGGCATTGAGTTCCCGACGCAACGCGACCTGCGCCAGCACATGGCTCGCGATCATAGGCGTAATCAGCACCTCTGTATCGTAATCCTCAAACAACGCCACATTGTCGGAATCCAGCAAATCGACCAGAATTTCTGGTTTATGCACGCTCTCCTCCAGCACATTCCTCAGCACCAGATGTACCACAATCGTCCGCGCATCCGACTCTTCCTGTGTCTCTACCCAGTCACTGCCCAAAATAACCACATTATCATACTCGCTTGGCTCCATTTTTCTTAAATTTGATAGCGAAGTCGTCTCACCTTCGCGATGGGCGACAACCACGCGGCGCAGATCAATGCCTTTTTGTTCTATCTCTGCTTCTCTTTGCGCCGCAGGTACAAGAGACAAAACCGTGACCTCAAACAGTTCGTTGATCTGCCTGCCAAACTCTTTGAGCAAATCCGCTGCTTTGTGGTTCCATCCCAAAATTAAGACGCGTCGTTTGCCCTTTTCCCTTGCATAAGACACTTCCTGAAATTTACGCGATACGCGTTCTATCTGATAATTTCTCAGGGGTTCACAATCCCCGTAATCTTCTGCCAAAAAGACCAGACGGTCTTCTGATTCCAAAATTAGATCCCCGGGTGGATTGAGCAGAGGGCAAAAATCCTCACCTTTAGGACGCACAACGCCCAGCAAAATCGCTTTGGGATACGCACCTGAAAGATCCCCAAAACGAAAACCCGTAAACTGTTCGGAGGTGCGAATATAGACCTCATTGCCAAGCCCGTGCGACAAAATATCGTGGAACACATGCGACAATCCCGGATGACGCACATTTTGCGCCATACATCGCGTAATAAAAACATCGCTCGCCAAAATTTCTAAAATGCCCCGATAGGCTCTTTTTGCCATAACCACTTTGTCGGAATCGAAAATTTCCGTCACCAGCAAGGGCAGACCTTCTTTAGCACCCTGATTCGATATCGACATCAGTGTTTTTATGATACGCATATCCGATTCATCCGCACTGCCATAAGCAAAATCAGCACCGGGCAAAATAATGACACTCGCATTTTTGAAATCTACGCGTTCCAGATGTTCTATTCGCAGGGGTATTCCCGACCGAAAAGTGATCTTCTTGGCATTCCACAAAGGACCCAGTGCTCTCCGCAATTCCACTGTGCGCTCCAAACTCACATTTTCGGACAGGATTACCACATGTAACCCACGACGCGCACCGCGCAATTGTAAAAACCGGCGCACGCGCCCCTCAGCGCGCATCAACTCGCTGACAATTTCGGACGTGCGATTGGTCCATCCCAGAATCAAAATATGGTTGCGACGCACAATCGGCGTAAGCCCGCGCTCAAAATTGCGAATCGTCTGATTGAGCCACTGCGTCATAATCGCGATCAATGACCCCATAAAAAGCACATAGCCCAGCACTGTCACCATCGTTGAAATCACGCGACGGGCAAGCCCTTCGTCATCCCCTAAATAACCCGGATCGGTCAAACGCAAAAATGCCCACCAGATAGCTGTTTCGCGATCATCAAAAGGCGCGTCCGTAGCCTGCACCAGCAAACCACCACCAACGGCAACCAACCCGATTACCGAAGCAATGACCAGCAGATGAAAGCGGACGCCCAGCAACAACAATCGCTCAACGCGAAATTTCAGATAATTTTTTATTCGCGCAAACGGGTCAGTCGTTCGCGATCGCAGTTGTAAAAAAAAATTTTCCAATACAAACCACCTTTTCAATCAATTATCAACAACATCGGTAAAACGCACATCAGACGGAATGAGCTTGCGTCTGGACAACTCCTTCTTAATCCGACGGGTAAGATCGGCGGCAAAATCGTTCTCGTAGCGCGTGTCAAATACGTACGCCTTCACCACGAGATGCGTCAGATGCGTCTCTTCAAATTTGTCCTTGACATTGACCACCACTGGTTTTTTAAGATATGCGAGCCTGGACGTCAACACAGCCTCGCGAGCCACATCCTCAATCTCCTTCAAATCAGTCCGTGCTGGCAGGTATATATCTACAACAACCTGGCAATCGAGATTTCCCGCATTGGTATTCGACACCTCAGAAGTCAGCAACGTAGAGTTCGGCACGGTAACGAGTGAGTCATCGGTCGTCTGTAGCTTTGTGCTGCGCAGACCAATCGACACAACCTCGCCGTAATAAGAGCCTACTGTCACGCGATCGCCAATTTGGAAGGAACGATCAAACAACACGACAATACCGCCAATAAGATCGTTGAGCAAGTCTTTCGCGGCAAGCCCAAGTGCCAAAGCAATTGACCCCAGCAGGGCGAACAGAGTATTCTGTTCGGGTGCGATAATAACGATACAGTAATAAATCGCAACCCCGTAAACACCGATACGCAGCAGGGGCTGAACGCGCTTAAATAGCAAGCGATGCGAAGGGAATCTGCTGGCCCCAAAATCCAACGCAAGACGGATGACGGCTGTCACCGCATAAGCGACCGCAATCACCAGCAGGACAGCCACTATTTTGGCAGCGTTAATATGTAAGCCACCGTTTCCTGTGAGTTGTTCGAGAGGGGAAGTATCCATTATGTTCAGATTCCTGTTTCAGATTACAAGAGACCGCGTCCTTCCAGCATTTCCTCTACGGCTTTCAAACCAATGGGATTGATGCGAAAACGCGTCGATTCCTGATCAAACTCGAGAATATTATCGTTCCACAGAATCTCGAGTTCCAGTCTGGTCTGGATGAGGTCTTTGTCGAGTATTGTCGATAATTCGGCGGCAGTAAGATTGTCGTGCTGCAAAACCGCGATTAAAATAAAAGCCTGATCAAGCGAGAAACCCCGCACAATACCAAGGTCAATTTCGCTGACAGGATTAACCATAAGGAGTTCGTTTTCCGAAGACTCAAGCGACCGCAACCAGTACAGAAGAGCGACAGAAATATTCTCCTTGCAGATCTCCGCCAGACGTCTGAAATAGATCTGGGCCAGCGCGTCCTGAACGGCTGGCTCTTCTGGCCGTCGCCAGCGATGCACACGCCGCCGCAAAACTTTTTCCAACTCCTTATTTATCGCATAGCGCAAACGGTAGCCACTCTGGTTGTGACGCTGCATAATCAGCATCTGTAACGCCACTGGTTGCCACGCGCGAATTCCGACCTCAAAGTGAAATAGGCGATTCAGAGGCAGCCACATACCGAGATAGTTGCGCGCATGCTGGTCAAGAGAAATACCCCAGAGTATGTGGTGATTCGTACGCGCGATGAGCCATAGAAGGTGCTGGACCGCATCCAGGCCACCAATACGTTTAAAAAACAGATTGTGACACCCTTCGAGTATCACAGCGCGTCGCGGACCCTGCAACAAGCTCCGTGCCAGATCATCAAAGCTCGCCACATTTTCGATCTCAAGAATATTTGCCAGATAAGACACCAGTTCAGGTCCGGTCGTCATCTTGCGCTCAATTGCGGATCGAGTTACAACCGAAGCGTCGTCGAACAATCGCAAGACAGCAATATTCAGCAACGTCGTTTTGCCCGCGCTTCGCTGTCCGAATAAGATAAAGGAAGAAGTAAGACCATCTTCCCAGCGCTGAATCGCCTGTTCAATAGTAGCCAACTCGTCGTCAAATCCGACAAATAATGCCTCGTCATTCAAGGAATCGAAAGCGAAATGGGCGATATAGTCTTCGGGCAGTCCGAGATGTCTGATCGACTCCAAATTGGCTTCGTCGAGTGCCAGACGAACTTCGCGCTCGGCCGGTGCCATCAAACCCAGGCGGCGCAACGCGGGTTTGATGATACTGGAGACAGCATTAAATAGTGCAATCCCCTGCACTCGGAAGAATGACAACAGGCGCAGCAATACCTGTCTGCACGCTCTCAGGGCTGTCAGAGTTCTCTGGCGGACAAATCGTCCGAGCTTTGCGAGCCAGAACACAATTCGGCCATAACGGGCAGCGTCCTGACCGACCAGTTCCAACCGCTCTTGATGCTCGCATTCAAGCTCCCACAGCAGCGACTCCCACGCCATTCGGGTATAGTCGTTGAGGTCTCGCAATCGATTGATCGCGCGATTGAAGCCCATCTGAACATCGGGTAATAGTGTACCATCGCCTTGCGACAGGCCATTATCAACCGTGTTGAGGACATATCTCAGCGTGCTAAACACACTGTCTAAACCTTCGAGTGATCCTTCAATGCGGATTTTTTCAAATTGCTGGTAAGAGGTATCGGCCCTATTCTCCAGACCGCTAAAATGAGAAGAGCCAATCTGGCACAGTGGGACAAGCCGGTAGCTCGTTCGACCTTTCCAATTCAGATCGTGCTCATAACTGACCTTTTCCGGCACATTGTCGAAAACCGTGGCGGAGTTTCGGAATGCGTCCCGATTTAAAGCCTCCACCTCAGCCAACATATTGGGATTACACAAATCTGCACGAAACGAGTCGAAAATCTGTTGCACGGTTTCTCGCGTCTGCGGAAGTGAATCTTTCAGAGCCTGAGGACGGCGGCGCAGTTGGATCGATACATCTTGTTGTATCCTTCTCAAATCCTCGATTACAGACTCTGCGCGCTGGCGGACAGAGTGCAGGTCTTTCTCTTGCTCCGCACGCACGATTTGGCGCACCTCAGATAGCTGGCGTCGGATGTTCCCGATGGCTACCCTGTAGCCTGTAATTTCCTCTGGAGGCTCGGTATAGTTATGAGTAAGACGAATGAGATCGATCAATCTCGGGCAGCGCAACAGACGAAGAAACCGCAGATCGAACAACACAAGGGGAAAGAAAAAATTCAGAATGACGACGAGATCGGCGATCTGTAGCGGACGAAGTCCAAAACGCAGTCGGGCGGCAAGGTGTGTTCCACCAGCCGCCTGGACAGACCACATACGCGCCAGATATTCAACAATGAGCAAACCAATAAAAAGCCATTCGAACCAGTAAGAATAATAGAGAAAATAATAATGCAGGATATCGTTACTTGGCCACCACTCAAACCGCTGCAGATACTCCACGAGGGTTTTCGGCCACCAGATATCGAGGCATTGAACACCCGTACTAAAAAGCACAAGAGCGAGTATTGCCCAGTTGATTCGCCGGCTGAACAAGTCGCCAGGACCGGCGACTTCGAGAATTTCGTATGTTCGATTTTTTATTTTTTTAAAAATGGCGATCATAAACTAATCCACTGGACGCCTGCTTAAAACATACAGGCGTGACGAGCGACGGTTGTCATTGCGGCATGGTGTAAGCCGCAATCCAGCCCATCAAAAAAATATATCAGCGAATTTTTTTGACAGACCATTTAGGGTGTCGCGATCTCCGTCGCCAGATGCAAAACCGCATCGCCGCGATGCACCAGAGGCGATATAGTCCGTCCAATCACCAGGCCATCTCGCGGCGCTGTCAAATTTAGAGTACTGCTGCCAAAAGGATCGGAAATATCACCCAATTTCTGCCGCCTTTTGACTTGCTCTCCCATTGACACATCCAACTGCAAAATACCACTTTGCCGCGCTCGAATCCAGGTCGTGCGCGTAACCTCGACCGAGGGCGCAACATCTGGGGCGATGGGTTCTGCGAGCATGTCCAGTGCCCACAGAACTCTCAAAACGCCATTCACACCCATTTCTATCGCACTCTCGTTGAACCGCATTGGCTCGCCCCCTTCATACAACAGAAACGGAATGCCACGCCCTGTCGCTACCCGACGCAGCGACCCCGCTGGACTGGTGCTATCGATCAGCACGGGCGCGGCAAATGCCTCGGCAATGCGCCGCGTTTCCCCATCTTTCAAATTTGCGCGTATCTGGGGCAAATTTGTACGCGGCGGTGCTGCCGTGTGCAAGTCGATCCCGTGAGTACACCGATAGACTACTTCGCTCGAGAACAAATGCGCCAACCTCGACGCCAGAGAACCGCGCTGTGATCCGGGAAAGGACCGATTCAAATCCCGCCGATCGGGCAAATAGCGCGACTCATACACAAAGCCAAAAACATTGACAATGGGCACAGCCACTAATGTACCCCTCATATTCTCGACCTGCACGCTATCCAAAACCCGCCGAATAATTTCAATCCCATTGATCTCGTCGCCGTGTAGTGCGGCACAAACAAATAGCCGAGGTCCCGCTTCTCGACCGTGTAGCACTTCTACGGGAATCGTCATCTGGGTATGCGTGTAAAGCATAGCCAGCGGAATTTCGATATTCCCGCGCGTTCCCGGCTCAATTTTTGTTCCGCTAATTTCAAATGCCTCGCGCATCTAACCTCTCCCACGCGTGCGGGTTCTTCCCCGCTTAGTGTTCTTTTCCAAAAACTCAATAATCAAGCCCGCAACATCGATATTCGTCGCTTTCTCAATACCTTCAAGACCAGGCGTCGTATTGACTTCCATCACCAGAGGTCCGTGGTTTGACCGCAAAATATCCACGCCGGCAATATTCAAACCCATGATCCTTGCCGCACGCACCGCAGTTGACCGCTCCTCGGGCGTAATGCGAATCACCTCGGCAGAGCCACCGCGATGCAGATTCGAACGAAATTCTCCGGGTTCTGCACGGCGCAGCATCGATGCCACAACGCGCCCGCCAACCACCAGACAGCGAATATCCGTACCCCCGGCCTCCTTGATAAATTCCTGTACCAGGATATTCGCGTCTAAACCGCGAAATGCCTCGATCACACTTTCGGCTGCCGGATTCGTTTCGGCAAGCACCACGCCAATCCCCTGCGTGCCTTCCAACAGCTTGATCACGAGCGGCGCACCACCCACAATATTGAGTAAGCCCTCAATATCTTTTGTCGAATGGGCAAAGCCAGTCACGGGCAATCCAACGCCTTCTCGCGCCAGCAATTGCAGGGACCGCAATTTGTCGCGTGCCCTGGTAATAGCCTGTGATTCATTGGCGGGAAACACCCCCATTATTTCAAACTGCCTGACAACCGCTGTCCCGTAAAAGGTGTACGACGTGCCAATGCGCGGAATCACGGCATCAAAATCCAATTTTTCACCTCGAAAAATCACCGCTGGTCGATGGGATGTAATATTCATATAAAGCCGCGCATAATCCACAACGCGCGCCTCATGGCCTCTTTCTGTGGCCGCTTCTTTGAGACGCCGCGTTGAATACAATTTCGGGCCACGGGACAAAATTCCAATCTTCATCTCTACCTCCTAAGTCTTGCTGTTTACAGGATATCCCGCCCGCAGTGAACGTCCGGGATCTACTAAAAACTGACCTCTCAGGGCATGGCGACCCAACAACATCCGAAAACCCATTTCATCGCGATTGGTCAGTGTCAATTCAATTTCCCAATCGCGATTGTGCATTCGCACGCTGGTGCGAATCACTGGGCGACTTTCTACTTTTCCATCGGAACTTCTCACCCGGCGATATTCAATCACTTCTGCTTCGACTTCCAACGCCCCACGAGCGGTGCGCTGTATGGGGTGAATCGCAAAACGCACCATCCGCTTGCCCCGCCGCCGAAACCGCTTCAGATTAAATGCGTGCAATGCGGATGAACGCGCACCCGTATCGATTTTTGCTTTTATTGCATCGACATTGAAATCGGGCAATGCCACCCACTCGCGCCATCCTATAATCCACATCGGTTCACGCTGTGTCACATTCCCTCCTATAATTTCACGGACGCTTTCTACCAATGGACTCTGGTTTTGGATCAGTTTCTAAATAATTTACAATAAGTCTCTCTGTCAAGTATATATACACAAAAGCCCCAGACTCATACAACGCCCGGGGCTTTAATTATTAGCCGTTTATTCGTGCCAGCAGTCTGCATCGACAACCAAAGCGTCAAGACGATAACTCAAGGAAAAATCTAAAAAATTAAAATGTCAAAAAAAGAAGGGGTGGCTAAGAGAAAGAAAGCGCACTTAAAGACGGTCTATCGCGCTCAAAACAGGTCGGCATACACAGCATGGATGGAGCCACCCATTCCCCGCTTATGCCCCCACAGTGTGGGTATATAGGCGACTCCAACCTTGTCGCAGCATGCTCGCTCAATATTCGGGCGACCATTTTTTAACGCAGGCGGTACTCGATAGCCATAGTCAGACTCTGAGTGGGATCCTCGCCGCGCGTTTTAGCGATATTACCGGTGACATTGAGATTGATCTGATTCTCAATAAAGAAGATGAATCCCGACCGCACCTGCCCAACCACTATTGCATCGACGTTCGGCTCGCTTCGCGAAGCAATTATGATGTTGCTGAGCGTAAAGTCAACGCGGTTGGTTACCTCATAGAGATAATTCAGCGAAAGTGACAGCGTAAAGACGTCGCCAAAATCGCCTGTAAATGGCGAGGTGTACTGGGCACTGATGTCGAACTGGGACTTCCAGCCCACAGGCCGCGAGTACCTTATTCGCATGGACAACCCGGGATCCTGGCGGGGAGTGTCTGAATCCTTTGTCACAGCCTCAAAGCGGATGCCAGTGCGTACATCCCAGCCGATAAAACGCTCGTTCACATGTTCCTGGAAAAGCACTTCATCGACGCGCAATGAGCCGACAGCACCGAATCCCCCATCGACAAACATTCCAGACTCGGCAATAACTTCTTCCATCGCCTTGAACCATCTGATTTTGTAACGGTCACCAAATTGGGTCTCGAACTCTCCCTGACGCTCGATCACCTGAGCAAGCGCGATCAGCGTCTCTTTGGACAGAGGCCCCTTGAGGACGCCTTCGTCCAGCAGGAACTGCTCAATACGCACGGCCAGGGCGAGTGGTGTAACGCGGATGAAGCGTCCGTACCCCACCCCCGGCGTAGCATCAATAGTCGGGCGATCAAAGTCGCTATTGCCAGTAACGCGAAGCTCGCCGGAGTAAAAAAAATCACCTTCTGGATTGAAGTACTTCCTGATTCCCGGACCTGCCACGAAATTGTAGGAACCCTCCTGCGTACCGTCGGCTGTCCGACGTGTCAACCCGACACCGTTGAGGTTGAGGTCCCAGGCGTAAGGCAGGGAATTGTAATATCGCTGGTACACCAGTGAAGCAGAGCCGTCACTTGTTCCAGTGTTGCTTCCGCTGCCGGAGTAGGAATACGTGCCTCCAAGACGTAGCTGCTGAGCAGTACTCACGGGAACATCATAGTCGTCTGGAGATACCATCGTCTCTGCCCGCAGTTGAGACGGTGCGATGAAGGCAATGGTGAGCAAAGCCAATACTGTGCGCGTGTTCATCATTGTATCACTCCTCAGGTTTAAGGTTTGTATTGCGTTGACTGTTGGATTGAGACCATTCTACAGCCCACACCTCAACAATAGTGCTACCTTTCCTCTGATTCCGAAGATTCATCCTTGTTTATCTCTTCCAGACTCTGTGTCCATTGCTCCATCTGCTTTTTCGCCAGGTCGCGCCCTCCCATGCCGAACGCAATCGCGGCGGCGATAGCTGCCGAACCAAGAATGAGTCCGAAGGCGAGGGTAATGATCTCATTTGCGATGCCCATCTGCCCGAGTGCCATAAAGAGAGACAGTGCTACGATCGCAACCCGGACGATTGTACTGAGTATGCTGCCATAGGCACCCCCTTTTCTGGACGCGATGCGACCGAATATAGATGCGAGGTAAAGCCCGAAACCGAAGATCACCACGCCCAGGACAACCTTGCCAAATAGCAGCGTCAGCGTCACGAACATGCCTGCCAACTCCTGGAATCCGAGTTGCGCGGTTGCCTCAATAGCCGAGAAGAGGAGGACAGCCACCATGGCGACGTATCCCGCTATTTGCGAAGGTGGACGATCCAACGCAAAGGTTGTCGCCACTGTTGAAGACGGGCGGTCCCCCTCAGAGGTCGCCTCCGCAATGGAAGGCGATTGTTCCTCAGCAACGGTCACCTCCGCTATTCCGAGGCGCTGTAGCAGCGTGTTGAAGCCTATTTGTCTGAGCACATCGTCAACTATGCGGGATACCAATCGAGCCACCAGATACCCGATGAGGAGGATACCTCCAGCGACCAGGATAGACGGCACTGCGGCCAATACCCCCTCCAGCATAGAACTGGCGGGATCGGAAATAGCCTCGAAGTTTAGCGATTCGAGTGCGGCGATTGCTGCGAATATCAAGATGACTGCATAAGACAACGTACCGGCAAGCCCCGAAAGGCTTTCGATACCCAGTCCAGTTGCCAGCCCCACGCGACGACCAAAATTGTTTATCCCGGTGGCGTCGAGGACGTTGGTGATTATCTGCTGGACGATGCGCGCACCGAGCCAGCCGATTAGCATGATGAGGGCGGCGGCGAACAGGTTGGGCAGGAAACCGATGATTTTGGCCATCATTTGCTGTACTGGTTGTAGCAATCCCTGCAAGCCCAGAACATCCAGGATAGCCGGTAGTAGCACGAGAAACGTGAGCCAGTACACCACGTTGCCGATTGTCTGCGGCAGCCCGCTCTCTGTTGCGGTCTCAAGCCCGGCTGGTTCAGCCAAACGTTGCTCGATATTTGCTCGTGATAGCACGGCCGTTACGATTCTCCGCAACAGACTACCCACGAGCCAGGCAATCAAAAGCAGCGCGGCGGCGCTCAACAGCTTGGGTAAGTAGATCAAAATTTGGCTCAGCATCGCGTTGAGGGGGACGGTCACTGTCGTCAGGCCGAGTATCTGAAAGAAGGCAACGAGCACGAAGATCATCACCAGATAGAACACTGCCCTGCTGATCCAGCGTTCAACGTGGATGTTCGCAGCGGCGTCGCGGCCCATGACCAGTTCGAGCAATCTGTCATCTACTTGCGTTTTGAGCAGCACTCGACGGACGACCCAGGCCACCAGATGAGCCACTATCCATCCGAACACGAGGATAGTAAAAGGTAAGATGATATGTGCAAAGGGTGAGAAGTATTGCTCCCACCATTCCCAACCTTCAAACATATTTGCTATTTCCATGGCAATTCCTTTCTCCATATTGAATGATGTCTATTTTGCTGTCAGGCAAAAATAACAGCAAATCCCGTGCCACTCTTAGAGTCGCCCAATTTGGTGATTATTACATCGTGTTGTACGATATCGGGACCGGAGCTTGACAATCGGAGTCGCGACTACGACATTGTGACTGCGACATTTTGTCGTTACCAGTCACTTTGACGTAGTGCACAACATGAAGAGGTTGTATTCCACATAGTAATGATGTAACTTTATTTCATCTCGCTTAAACAATTTCAATTTTGATAGAGGTTCATACCACCGATGCAGGCATCTTCCAGTCCAATCGCTTATGCGCCTTTGTCAGGCAGAGTGTTCATTGCCGATAGCAACCCGAAACACCTGGCAACCGTGACCAAAATCCTGCGGGAAAACGGTTGTGATGAAGTTGTCGGAGCGACTGATGGCACCGTTGCCGAACGGCTACTCAAAACGCAGTCTCTGGACATGGCGGTCATAGATATCAAAATGCCGGGTGGTATGCAGTTGCTAAATATTGCCCTCAGACTGACGCCACCCCTACCGGTAGTCATCTTCACCTCTTATACGACTGTAAAACAAACGGTACGGGCCATGCGGCTTGGTGCCGTCGATTACGTGGTCAAACCAGTCGATGCTAACGACTTGCTGACTGCCGTATATCGTGCGGTTGAACGCAAGCGGGTATTTGACCACGTTTCAGCGAGACAGGTAGAGGCGGGAACGGGATTCGGCGAATTATTGGGGACCTCCAGTGCAATGCAGGCGGTATTTGATCAGATCCGCCGTGCGGCACCTTTCAAATCGACGGTTCTGATCACGGGCGAAAGTGGTACCGGGAAAGAGTTGGTAGCAAGTGCTATTCACTCACTCAGTACCGTGAGCAATGGGCCGTTCGTTGCGATCAACTGCTCGGCGCTACCAGTGGGACTGGCTGAAAGTGAGTTATTCGGACACGAGGAAGGTGCTTTTACCGGAGCCACACAGTCTCGACAGGGATTTTTTGAAGTAGCCCAGGGTGGGACCCTCTTTCTCGACGAAATTGGGGACTTAGAGATGCAGGTGCAGACAAAATTATTGCGCGTGCTTGAGGAACAGAAAATCCGACACTTGGGAGCGAACCAATTGATCGATGTCAACGTGCGCGTCATCGCGGCCACGAATATGAATCTGACGACGGCGGTCAAAATGGGACGATTCAGGGAAGACCTGTACTACCGCCTCAACGTGATTCACATTCCCGTCCCACCCCTCAAGGCTCGGAAATCGGATATCCCTCTGCTGGTGCGGTCTTTTTCGGAGCGTTTCGCAGATCAAAACGGGATCTCCCCCATCGAAATACCGTATCGCTGTCTCGACCGTATGGCCGAATACGACTGGCCGGGAAATGTCAGAGAGCTAAAGAACATGGTCGAGCGTCTGGTGATCTATGCCGCAGATGGCAACAGAACAATCGGAGAGAAAGATATCGAGTCCATTTTGCCAATTGATGATAGAATCGCTCCTCTGGATGATACGGAATCTCAGAAATCGGATTTTTTGCCAAGGAGGTTGGACGAGGTAGAAAGGGAGATCATTTTGGATACGCTCCTGCATACTGACGGCAACCGCACTCAGAGCGCAGAAATTCTGGGTATCAGTGTGCGAACGCTACAGCGGAAAATCATAGAGTACGGCGTTACTCCTCAGAAAATCTAAGAAGTTGTTTTAAAACCAAAAGCAACCACCGATGAACACCGATAAACACCGATAAAAGGCCCCTTCACACCCCAAATAAGCAACGTGGCAGGGCACGTAACAACAGGAAACTATAAATCCCACGAATTTTAAAACAGCTTCTAAGAACCTGTCAAGTATTTGTACACAAAAGCCCCGGACGTCATATAACGTCCAGGGCTTTTGTTCATTATCGTACAGCGGGCGACCACAGGGGGTCGCCCCTACACAATTATCGTAGGGGACGGCACAGGGGCCGTTCCAGCGGTCAAATCACTCAATACGTAACCTGGTGTCTGTCTCTCGTAACCAACCGATATCCCAGATACACCAGCACCACGGGAATTGCGACCTTCAACGCAAAAATCAAAACACTAAAAACCGCACCAATAAGAGCCATCAGCAAGCAAAAAGCAACAAACCCACCGACGATCAGCAAGGCAATGCCGAATAATTTTGCCAACATGCTTACTTCTCCTCTTCAGATTTATCATCCCGGTCTGCGCTTTGTTTTATCTTCTCCTTCAACGCCTGCATCTCGGCTTTGACCCGCTGCTTTCGCTCCAGTTGATCAAACGCCTCTTGCAACTGTGCATCGTCCGCCATCTCGGCATAAATTTCAGCGGTCGCTTCCTCGCGCGCCACATCCCGCACAAACCGATCATAAGCCTCTACACGCGCATCTTGCTGCATCTCCTGCGCCACCTGTCTGCGAATCGCCAGCGTGCTCTGCCGTGCGCGGGCAGACGCCAATTTCGCCTTCAGCTCTGCGAGCCGCTGCTTCAGCGTCGCCGTCATCTCTTCTGCTTCTGCGCGTACTTCCTGCAAGGTATTAACCGCTTCATCAATCGCCACCTTCTGAAACAGCGCTTTCCGTGCCAGTTCCTCCTCACCGGCATCCATAGCATCCTCTGCCTTGCGCGCCCACAAATCCGACTCTTCCCGCTTCTGCGCAATCCGACGCGCCAGCAACTTCTCGTTTGCCATCGCCTGTGCCACGGCGACCACCGCATCATCCAGCGCGTCCTCCATATCCAGCACCATCTGTCGCACCATCTTTTTGGGATCCTCTATCTTATTCAGAACATCGTCAACCTCAGCGCGGACCACATTGCTTATTCTCGAAAAGGCACCCATGGTATCTCTCCTTCTGGTTATTGGTTATCGATCAAACGCACACCTATCTCTATGCAATATCTGTGCCAAAACACCTCTCAAATTCTATCTTATTGTTTTTTATATAAATAAAGATTTTAAGGTATAAAAAAAACCGCCTGACATTGGTGATAAAGACCAATGTAGGCGGTTAAATACACCGCTGACCGCTTGTTTTCTCGCCTTTCATCAGCGAAATCCAAAAATCCGCAAAAATCCGCGATTAAAAAAAGGCTGCGATCTTATGACCGCAGCCTTTTGTGTATCTGGTGGGAAAGCTTACTTAGAAGCCAATGGCAACAGAGACGCGAACCGGATATTCATCAAGTGCCTCAGCCCTTGAATACGATACATCCACACCCACACTCTGATCGCCTAACTTCTGACGCAAGCCTGCACCCACTGTCCACGACTCGGAATCA
>JAJEDY010000091.1 GCA_022821275.1 Candidatus Latescibacterota bacterium
TTATCGGTAAGCCCTGAATCGGAGCAAAAAATTAGGCAAATAGGGTGGATATATCGGCGATATGGGGCGTTTTGGCTAGCATCAGGCGGTTGATTTGACAACTTTTCAAAGACTGTTCGGGTTTTTAAAACAGCTTCTAAGCGACACACTGAAAGATTTTACAAGACCGGAATCAATTAAAGAAGACTTCAATGAATTTGAGGGTTTATCCAAAAGGCGGTCCAAAATGAGCAGGCCCGCATAGTCGAGATGGCCTAAATAGGGGGTGTACCAGCCTTTTCTAAATCTGGTAAGACTGAGATTTTTGGAAGTGTGTTTTAATCTTTTTCCGAGTACTTTACGGTTGGGATATTGAGGTGCTGGCAATTTGCTCGATAATTCGCCAGGTATTTGCTCATTGCCATAAGCTTTATTGAGTTTTGTTAGTACGTGGTCAACATCCACATCACCTATGACAACGACCAATCTCTTTTGCAAACGCATAAAATTCTCATAATAATCTTTCAAACCAACTGGTCCAATTTTTTTTATAAAGTCCTCCGTTCCGATATCATCAAAGTTTTTCTTTCCAGAGATTAAGCCAAAAAAATAATTTGCAGATCTGTTTGAAAAATTTGTCTGTCTGCGACTTCTTTCAGTCAGGATGATTTTCTTTTCTCTTTCAACAACTTCTTCATTGATCACTGTGTTGTAATATCTTTCCGCATCTATATCGACGGCGAGGTCAAGTTTGTCCTTTGGAAATCTCAGTATGAAGCGTGTAAAATGATAAGAAGTAGAGGCATTTTTTTCTCCTCCATTCTTGCTAACGATTTGGTCCTGGCTTGACATAAGATGTTCCAAGAAGTGTATTCGCCCTTGTTCACCTTCCGCTTCATCTGCCCATCCAGCGCTGTAGTAGGTATGGTATTCAAAGGTCGGAATTGTTCGATCCTCAACGATAACAGCGTCGAGGTTGGGATTGATGGTGTAGTGCTGGGCGACGAGTTCTTCGGATAATGCCGCTGTGCCAATAAGCTGATAAGAATGGCAAGTGCCCGTCGGCAAGACGCATACGAGGAATGAGATGATCGCGCAGGTTTTTATCATGTTCGATACTCAGCAAAGTTGGAAGTAGCTACTTCGTCTATATGTCTATATACATTCTCGCACTACTCAGTATAAAATCTGGAGGTTCTTCCAGCAAGTGCGAAAGAACCTTCTTAAGTCCCCGCGTATTTGTGATTCCCACTGCGTATTGCTGTTTTTTTTAGTTTTGAGATTGAGTATGAAAAAAACTATGAACAGATTTCCCATTCACAGTTCGGCAACGCTGGATCGCGGTTCACAACACTGCCTCGATGACGGGCGGGCACGGGGGCACCGCCCCTACAGATATGGCTATGTCTGCTCACCTCGATCTCGACTGCAATTC
This sequence comes from Candidatus Latescibacterota bacterium, assembly GCA_022821275.1. GTDB lineage: Bacteria > Latescibacterota > UBA2968 > UBA2968 > UBA2968 > VXRD01. Next base: position 1,415 of record JAJEDY010000091.1, read on the forward strand.
CTTCTTCCCCTTTTCAACCTCTTCCACCGCCGTCATAATCCCCTCAATAAACTCATCTGCCGCATCTTCTTTCTGCTTTTGCTGCTGTTCGTAGAGCAAGCGATAGACTTCGCACTCTTCCAGCAAATCGTCGTGGAAACCCCAGCCTGCCATGCGACCATTATCCAGCACCAGAATGCGATCCGCCCGCATCGCCGTAGAAATCCGGTGCGTAATCACAAACGTCGTGCGCCCCTCCATCAAGTGATCCAACGTCTCCTGAATCTTCGCCTCTGTCTTTGCATCCAACGCCGAAGTCGTATCGTCCAAAATCAGAATACTGGGATCGGTGACAACAGCCATCGCAAAAGCCAGACGCTGCTTTTGACCGCCCGATAAATTGGTACCCCGCTCCTCGACAGGCGCTTCGTATTTCTCTGGCAGCGTCATAATAAAATCGTGCAACTCAGCCGCCTTAGCCGCAGCCATCACCTGCTCGGGCGAAGTACCGGCCTGACCGTAGAGAATATTATCGGCAATCGTCCCGGAAAACAGAACGGGTTCCTGGGGCACCATGCTGAGGTGCTGTCGCAGTGAAGAAATTTTGACATCTTGTATATCGTAATCATCCAGAATAATTTTCCCCTCTGTGGGTTCATAAAGACGCATCAACAAACTAACCAGCGTACTCTTCCCCGACCCCGAAGGCCCAACCACAGCCACCGTCGTGCCCGGTCGCACGACAAACTTGAGATCTCTAAGAACGTAATCGCCCGTCTCTGTATAGCGAAACGACACATTGCGAAATGCCACGCGCCCGCGCACTTTGTCGAGGGTCTGTGCATCTTCCCTATCCCGAATAATCACCTCCTCATCCAGCACCTCAAACACGCGACTGATCACCACCAGCATCTGTTGCAATGTCGCATTCACATTGGCAAGTGCGACCAGTGGCGAAAAGAGATTCCCCATCGACATAGAAAAATAAACCAATTCTCCAACCGTCATCATACCGCCGCGAACCTGCAACGCGCCAAAATAAAAGATCAGACCCATTGCAACCCCCCCCACAACCGAACAGACTGACCCCAGGCCAGAACTCAAAACAGACTGTTTGACGCCCAAACGATACAACCCGATCAGACGCTTGAAAAAGTCCCGAAACTCCCGTCTTTCTCGCGCATAAGACAGAATGAGGCGAATCCCCTTAGAGCGTTCTTCCAGCAGTGCAGAAACCTCGGCATAATCCTCTCGAAACCGCATAAAAACATTTGCTATTGGACGCTGAAACACCTTATAGGTCACGACATACGCGGGCAATGCAACAAAAGCCATCAGCGCGAGCTCCACATCTATCGTAAACAGAATCGCCGTCCCCATCAAAATGCGCGCAACATGCCGTAGTGTCTCTATAAATGTCGTCGTAATCTCACTCTGCAACAACCCCACATCATCCACAATCCGCGCCATAATCCGTCCGGTTTGCTGGCGATCAAAAAACGTCATCTGCAACTGCTGTACCTTCTCGTGCAGAGCCAGGCGAATGCGGAAAACAATCCGCTGCCCCACATAGGCAATACTATAGGTATAAAACCAGTTGAGCGTGGCAAAAAACGATCTCACGACCAGGTAGAGAATAAAAATCCACCCCAACCATTCCAGTTTTTCCGTACGCGTCTTGGGCAGCATTATCCCGCCTTCTTTGCCCAGCCCCGGAATCGTTGCCTGTGGATCTCGCTTTGGGCGTCTCTCCTCTTGAATCAAAGACTGCATGTGGGCTTCTGAAACGACTTCACCTGCGGGTTTGAGTTGCAAAACCTCGTCAACCGTGATTTTTGAAATAAACCCGAGTAAAAACGTATAGGACGACGTAATAGTGGCCATCATAATGACCATTAACATACGCCCCCAATACGGCTTGATATACAAAATGGTAAATCGCTTTAAGTTTTCCATAACCTCAACTCGCCATAGCCTCTACAGCCTCTTCAATAGAACCCGCAGCCTGCTGCTCGTAAAGCTGGCGATACCTTCCTTCGGGTATTTGCAACAATTCGCTGTGCGTCCCCTGTTCAACAATCTCGCCGTGATCCATCACAACAATAATATCCGCGTTGACGATCGTCGATAATCGATGTGCAATAGCAAAGGATGTGCGCCCCTTTAACACTCTGGTCATCGCCTTTTGTATCAGTGCCTCCGACAGGGAATCGAGCGACGAAGTCGCTTCATCGAGAATTAAAACCGCCGGATTGGTCAACACGGCTCTCGCGATGGCGAGACGCTGTTTCTCTCCCACAGACAGCTTGATGCCATCTTTTCCCAACATCGAATCGTAGCCCTCGGACGTACGCATAATAAATTCGTGAATCTCGGCAATGCGCGCCGCCTCGATCAACTCTGCCTCTGTGGCATCTGCCCGCCCATACAGCAAATTCTCCCGGATCGTCCCATCAAACATCACCGAATCTTGCAACACCTGTCCAATTTGCGTGCGCAAGGTCCGCAACTTAACATCTCGCAAATCGTGACCATCAATTGTAATACGCCCTTCCTTCACATCGTAAAAGCGCATCAACAAACTCGTCAACGTCGTCTTGCCGCATCCCGTATGTCCCACCAGTGCAACCATCTGTCCCGGCTGCACCTCGAGGTTGATACCCTTCAAAACCGGCTCATCTTCTTTGTACTCAAAATGCACATCTTCAAATTTAATATGCCCTTTTATCGGCGGCAATGCGACAGCATCTTCCTTGTCCGCAATCTCTATGGGAAAATCTAAAATTTCCAAAACGCGATCCACAGATACCATCACGGATTGAAGATGCATGGCAATTTGAGTGAGATTGAGAATAGGCTGAAACATTCGGCTCGAATAAGAAAAAAAGGCCATCACAGCCCCATAAGTCATTTCCCCCTCAATCACGTAATAACAGCCCAAACAAAAAATCACCGTATTGCGCAATCCCGACACCCCCCAGGACCCCGCCATATAGCCAGCGCGATTTGTGGCAGTCTGCATCGCCGCGTCCAAACTCTGGTGCGTATCCTCTGCAAATGCGCGGTGTTCTCTGCGTTCTCGTCCATAAGATTTCACCAGTTGCACCCCGGCCAACCGCTCTTGTAGTCCAACCGACACCTGATCCATTTTTCTGCGCCAGAGACTGTACGACTCTCGCATTGGCGTGCGCCACCCATAATAATTGAAAAAATACAGGGGCATCAGCAAAAGCAGCAAACACCCCATCTTCCAATTCAACCCCATGCACAGCGCAAGCGCCACCCAGAACGACACAAAATCAACGAGAATGCCCAGCATGCGCGACGTCACCATACTGCGCACACTCGCAATATCAGACATAATGCGCGACATAATCTTGCCCGTACCCATCTCGTCGTAAAAGCGCATGGGCAATTTCAACATGTATTCATACGTGAACCTCCGCATACTCGTCGTTATCCCCCACCCCACATACGCATTGGTGAATGAGACCCAAACGCGCATCGCAGCGGACGTGATAGGCAGGCAAATCGAAATAAACAGAAGCACTTCCAGCAAGTGCCAATTGCCCATGGTAATGACATCATCGATGATAAACTTCATCACCAGCGGGGGCAGCATGCTCAGTGCCGTCATCGTCGCTGTCAGACAAAACAGCAAGATCAGGCGCGATTTAAAAGGCGTAACAAAATGCGCGAGCTTGCGCAGCTTGTCGGTATTGCTCTCGTCTGCCATATCGATCTCATCTCAAAAATAAGTTGCAGATTTTTGGATCTCGACGCTTCTTTAATCTATGTATCATTAGGCAATCATAAATGGTATTTAAGAATGGCTACCAAAATATAAAGATACCTTTTAATTAAATCAAGCATCGGGATTCAGATCTCGCAAAAAAATAGCCCATCCTATCACAGCCATGAAAAATATCTCAACAATGACCATCGCGCAAATTCGCGCCCACATCAAATCTGTCAATCGCCCTGATGAGGCAGACCTCCACGCACTCGAACAAGACCCTCGCGCCGGTGTTCGCGCAATCGCAGAACAGGTGAGGAAAAAGCAAAAGGCACAAGTCCGTGAGAACGCACGCCTCGAACAAATGCTCACCATAGAAAAAAAACTCAGAGAACGGGGCATCCAGCACATCGCAGGCGTAGATGAAGCCGGGCGAGGTCCTCTCGCGGGTCCGGTTGTCGCCGCGGCGGTTATCCTCCCGGCAGATACAATCATCCCCGGCTTGAACGACTCCAAAGCACTATCCGAAAAACGCAGAGCAGAACTTTTTGAAACCATCCACAATACAGCCCTCGCCATTAGCGTGGGCAAAGCGTCTCCACAAGAAATAGACAAATACAACATCCGCAACGCCACTCACCAGGCCATGTGCGAGGCACTCGCCGCCCTCAGCATCTCACCCAACCGCGTGCTCATCGATGGCAATGCCCTCCCCGACAGTCCTTTCCCCGAGCAATCAGTCATAGGTGGTGACCGGAAGTCTCTTTCCATCGCCGCAGCATCTGTCATCGCCAAAGTAACGCGCGACCGCCTGATGATCAATTACCACGCGCAATACCCCGCTTATGGCTTTGCCCATCACAAGGGATATGGCAGCGCCGAACACCTCGCCGCCCTGGAAAAACACGGCCCCTGCCCCATCCACCGCCGGTCTTTCCGAGGTGTCTTTGAAGCCAGGTGCTCTGAGGACTTTAAAATTTTTGCCGAAGGCATTCAAACCGCCACAAACCTCGACCAACTTCAAGCCATAGGAAATACCATTGCCAGTGCCAGCAAACATATCCCACAGGATGAGGTCCAGGCCCTGCGCCTGCTATTTCGCAAACAACGCACTCGCCTGCAACAATCCGGTCCCAAAGGCGAACAATTGGCAGAAAAATTTATAGAACAAAAAGGATATAGCATTCGCACACGCGGATTTCGCGCCCTGGGCGGTGAAATCGACCTCATTGCGGTGAAAAACGACGTTCTGATCTTCGTCGAAGTCAAAACCGCGACCACCCCACATTTTGGACAGCCAGAAGCATGGGTAACGCCTGCCAAACAAGCGCAAATCATCAAAGTCGCAAAAGCCTACCTGCGACAACACCCCGACCACGCGGCACCGCGATTTGATGTCATCGCCATTGACCTGACACAATCGCGCCCTGCCATCCGCCACTACGAAAATGCTTTTACGGCTTAGAGCCAATTTTACCTCTAAAACCTTGACAATACCACCTCTTACCTTTATCTTCGTTTTCTGTTATAAAAAATAATTTGCAACGGATATACACCCATGCCACAGTTGATTCCAAAAGTAAAAGGCACCCGCGATTTTTATCCCGAAGACTGGGCCTACCAGAAGTGGCTCTGCGAGAAATTTATCGGCGTTGGCAACCTCTTCGGATACAGAGAATACGAAAGCACAATACTCGAATACATGGCCCTCTATCTGGGTAAAAGCAGCGAAGAAATCGTCACCCAGCAGACATTTACGCTATCTGATCGGGACGACAAACAACTCGTCATGCGCCCAGAACTCACGCCCACACTCGCGCGCATGGTCGCTCAAAAAGAGGGCGAACTCACTTTCCCCATCCGCTGGCAATCCTACGGCAGGTTCTTCCGCTACGAGCGCCCCCAACGCGGTCGAGGCCGTTCCTTTTTTCAATGGAATATCGACGCGCTCGGCAGCGATAGCTATCTGGCCGACGCCGAAATAATCACCATAGCTTGCACACTATTCAAACAACTCGGTCTCAGTAACGAACACGCCACTATCAAAGTCAACGATCGACAGGCCCTCGAAAATTTAATCGCCAGAGAACTGGCCCTATCGCCCGAGGATATCAAACCCGTTTTTGGGGCCATTGACCGCATAGACAAAATGCCCGAGGAAAAATTTCGCACCTATCTCACCGATGATCTGGCTCTCAGCGCAGGTCAAATCGATACCCTCTACGAAATCCTCCAAACAGCAGACCTGACGTTTTCCCCCTATCTCCAGCGCATATTTGAGCAACTCGACCAAAATGGCGTTACAGACCTCGTAGAACTCGATCTCAAAATCGTGCGCGGTTTTGACTACTATACGCGCACAGTATTTGAAGCGTGGGCAAAAACCTCATTGCGCCGCGCCCTCTTTGGCGGTGGTCGTTACGACAATCTCACGCGTCAAGTAGGCGGCAAACGCCAGGTACCGGGCGTGGGATTTGCAGTCGGCGATATGGCCATCACCGAATTGCTAAAAGAAATAGACACCTATCCCCAACTCGAAACGCCCGGCGCCCGCGTCTTTGTTACGGTATTCTCAGAAGATCTGCTCGCCCATTCGTCTTCTTTTGCCGAAAAACTGCGCCAGGAGGGTATCGCAACAGAACTTCACCTGATTCCGGGACAGCGTCTCGATAGACAATTCAAATATGCAGATCGCCAAAATATTCCCTTTGCAGCGGTGATTGGACCAGATGAGGCATCTGCAAATACCATCGTACTCAAAGACCTCAAAGCGCGCGCGCAACAAATTTTTTCACAAAACGACCTGTGCGCGATAAAAACAACGCTTAAAAACGGAATTACCCAAGCGTAGGAGACAGCCATGTCAGAGTCGCTCGGCGACTGGAAACGCACGCACAATTGCGGCGAATTGCGCATCGAAAATGTAGGCGAAGAAGTCTGCCTGATGGGTTGGGTTGGCAAAAGACGCGACCACGGAGGCGTCATATTTGTCGATTTGCGCGACCGCTACGGCATCACCCAGGTGGTCTTTCGTCCCGATCTCGAAGCAGAAACACACGCCATTGCCGAAAAAATTCGCAACGAATTTGTCCTCGCTATAAAAGGCAGAGTTGAACCGCGCCCAGAAGGCATGACAAATCCCAAACTGCCCACCGGTGCCATCGACATCGAATGTTCAGATCTGCGTCTTCTCAACGAAGCGGACACCCCGCCATTTGCCATAGAACCCGACATTGACGTCAACGAAGAACTGCGCCTGCGCTATCGCTACCTCGACCTGCGCCGCCCCGACATGCAACAAGCCCTGTTCCTGAGACATAATGCCGCACAGGAGACGCGCAAATATTTAATCACTCAGGGCTTTCTCGAAATCGAAACGCCCTTTCTCATGAAAAGTACACCCGAAGGTGCGAGAGATTACCTCGTCCCCTCTCGCGTTCAAATGGGCAACTTCTATGCCCTGCCCCAATCGCCTCAAACCTACAAGCAGTTGCTCATGATCGCCGGCTATGATCGCTACTTTCAAATCGTGCGCTGCTTCCGCGATGAAGACTTGCGGGGCGACCGCCAGCCCGAGTTTACCCAAATTGACATAGAAATGGCATTTGTCACAGAAACCGATGTCATGCAACTCGCAGAAGGGCTTACGCGGCACCTGTTTGAGCATGTCATAGGCTTTGATATCCCCTCTCCCATACCACAAATGACCTATCGCGAGGCGATTGACCGCTTTGGAACTGATCGTCCGGATACGCGCTTCGGCCTCGAAATCGTCGATATTGCAAAAGCAGCTCTCGCTTCAGAATTCCGGGTCTTTAAATCCGTAATCGATTCCGGTGGACAAGTTCGCGCCATTAATGCCAAAGGATGTGCAAACTACTCGCGCAAACAAATCGACGACCTCACGGCTTTTGTTGCACAACACGGTGCTAAGGGACTCGCCTGGATAAAAGTGACAGACCAGGGGCTTGAATCATCAATTGTCAAGTTCTTTCCCGATCAGGCCCAACAAATGCTCAGAGAATTACTCGACGCACAGACGGGAGACCTGCTTTTATTTGTCGCTGATCAACCCGCAGTTGTGGCGAACGCACTGGGCAATCTGCGCTTAGAACTCGCGCGGCAACAAGACCTTATGACGACCAGTGACTTTGGTTTTTTATGGGTGACGCAGTTCCCCCTCCTCGAATTTGATGACGTCGAAAAACGCTATGTGGCCTGTCACCATCCCTTTACTTCCCCCCTGGAAGCGGACCTCGATGAGCTTGAAACAGCCCCGGGCGATGTTCGCGCCAGAGCTTATGATCTCGTTCTCAACGGCAATGAAATTGCTGGCGGAAGTATTCGTATCCACAATAGAGAAATCCAGGAGCGCGTGTTTCGCATGTTGGGGATATCCGAAAGCGAGTCGCGGGAAAAATTCGGCTTCTTACTCGATGCCTTTCGATACGGCGCGCCTCCCCATGGTGGTATCGCGTTTGGATACGACCGCCTAATTGCCCTCCTGGCTGGCAAAACATTTATCCGAGACGTCATTCCATTCCCAAAAACCAATACAGCAGCATCGCTCATGGATGGGGCACCATCTATAGTAGATCCCGTCCAACTCCGCGAACTCGGCCTGCGATTATTGTAATCACAACGGACTGCAATGCATCCAAAACTTTTTCTTGACTTTCTGTATCTTATGTAGTACTTTGTCTAAAAGTCTTGATGTTAGAATTTTTAACTTTGTTTTAAGTCCTGATAATTCAAATATTTACAGCAACCATTCTGGGGAGGCAGTCGGCTTATGAGACGACTCAAAAAAGCGGCAGGTTGTGGACTGTTACTGGTTATGTTATCTGGATGTTGCACGCCAATGGCCTCAAGATCGCAACTCCAAATGCTCGAAGAAACGCGTAAAGCTGCCGAATCGGCTGAATCCGACCTCGCAGCCTGTAAGCAACACCGGGCCGAGTTGGAACGCCAGTTGGCACAAAAAAAACAGGTTCTGGCCGAGTGGCAAAATATCTTAAGTCAGTGCAACAGATCTTGAGCCAATAATTTTCTTATGGTGTGGGAAAGGAGTTGTTCGGATGACAGGTATGAAACGTTTCGGATTTTTTCTCATTTGTTGTGCAGTTGCCCTTTTTGTTTTTCCTCAAAAGGGAATTGCCCAGATGGAAATGACCTATGACGAATACAGGATGAAACTTACAGAACAAGAGCAACGGCTTGCAGAACTTAAACAGGCTCTGCTTGAATGCCAAACTGCATCTAATGACCTTTCTAATCAGATTTCAAGCCTGGATGGCCAGATTAGTCAAATCAAACAGCAAGTTTATGAACTTGTTGAATCCGATGAAGCAGGGGTCAACGAATACATGCAAGAACTCGGTCGCATTGAAGGTCGCCTTATGGGCTTGCGCAGCCTGGCAAAAGATGCCCTTTTTGAAGTTCGAGATGAAATTGATCAAATAGAAGCCCGCGTATCAGAGCTTAAAACGGACAAAAGATCTTGTTTCCCAGCTGCACAGGCAAAACTGGCCAGTATTGATCAATTACTCGAGCAAGTTAAAGCGCGAATGCCTCGCAAACGCATTCGACAATATTCCGTTGTCAGAGGTGATAATCTCTGGAAAATCGCCAAAAAAGACGATATTTATGGCGATCCTTATCTCTGGCCTCGTATCTATGTTGAAAACCGGGATAAAATTAAACATCCCGATATAATTTATCCCAAATGGGTTCTCAACGTTCCTTTTGGCGTCGATATCAATCAACATCTCGTGATGAGTGGTGAAAATCTCTCGTCCATCGCGGGCAAAGTGTACAATGATGTCACCAAATGGAATCGGATCTATCAGGCCAACAAAACACAGATATTTGATCCGAGCATGATTTTCCCAGCTCAAGTATTCGATATTCCGGCAAACTGACCTCAACCTTTTCGATCCCAGAATTTGGATCTTTCATAAATACAATGGAAGGTTCATCTATCAATCTCTAACTCTAAAATAGAACTCTCATTCCCGTAGTCTGTTTGGGAATGAGAGTTTTCTTTTTTCAATACTTCAAATCGTGGAAAATAGAGAACTCTCCCATAGATTATCTTTGCGCGACGTTGACCTCTTATCGTTATACGGTCACAACGATGCAAATTTGCTCGCTCTTGAAGACCGCTATGGCGTGCGTTTGACCGCCCGTGGAGATCAGCTGAATGTCCAGGGACCGCAACACAAAGTTCAACGCGTCTCTGGTCTATTAGAAGAAATGATTTCATGCCTTCGGCGCGGCGATCAATTTGATCCTTTGCACCTGCTTGCGCCACCGTCAGAAAATAGCGAATCTGAAATTGGCGAATACGCAAAACCCGTTCTTTCAACACCCAAAATCCTCATTCGCCCCCGTTCGCAGACTCAGGTTGCTTACTCTGCCGCTATAGAAAACCACGATATTGTTTTTGGTATTGGGCCTGCGGGCACGGGCAAAACTTATCTGGCGGTCGCAGCGGCTGTTGCCGCACTAAAAAGCAAACACATCTCCAGAATTATCCTGACGCGGCCAGCCGTAGAAGCAGGCGAAACCCTGGGATTTCTTCCGGGAGATATACAGGATAAAGTCGATCCCTATTTGCGTCCACTCTACGATGCACTGCGCGACATGCTATCCGATACACAATTGCAACACCTTATGGAGATGCACACACTTGAAATTGCACCGCTTGCATTCATGAGAGGACGCACCCTGAATAACGCATTTGTCATTCTCGACGAGGCGCAGAATACCACCGTCAACCAGATGAAGATGTTTCTCACCCGCCTCGGCAATAATGCCAAAGCCGTCATTACGGGTGATATAACACAAATAGACCTGCCACCCGGTATTCAGTCTGGACTTATACACGTCCAACACATCCTGTCTCATATAGAAGCCATAAAATTTGTCAGTTTTTCTGAGAGAGATGTTGTACGACACCCACTGGTTCAAAAGATTATAACAGCTTACGAACAAAACGATCATTCCCAGGAACCAGATGAAGAAGAGGCGCTGCCAAAGCCATGATGTTCTTTAGAAAACGCCAACGCGACCGCACGCGACCGACGAGACAACAGTGGAAACAGCGCGGAAGGCAAGCCTTTCGCATTGTGTTGATGCTCGTCCTCTTAGGCGCACTAACCCTCTTATTTCCCACGCAACAGCATTACGAGTACAGTGCCTTCCGCGAGGGTGCGATTGCGCCCAATGAGGTCATTGCATCTGTATCATTCAGCGTGTACAAAAGCGAGGAGGCATACCAGGATGAAGTTGCAGAAGCCCGTCGCCAGATTTTGCCGGTTTTGCGCTATGATAGCACGGTGCAGCAAAACAAACTGAATGCATTCAAAACATTTCTAAACGAAATAAAAAAACACGCGGGATCCGGGTTAGACGAATCGCTTCTACAAGCGCTACGGCTTTCACACCCGGAGATTGGTCCCCTATCTGAATCCACCCTGAAACATCTCATACCCGTATCTCGGAGGCGATTACCCAGTCGCAATAGATTGACCTCTACAATCGAGAAGATCCTTCAAAACACTTACCAGAATGGGATTCTCGACCAGGAAATAAATACCGTCGAAGAAGGGTATGAAGAAGTTATACTTCTGAAAAATGAAGCAGAAAGCCGAATTGGCGTTGATGAACTCGTCGATATAGAAAATTTTAACTCGGGGATCCAACAAACCATAGAACAACAATTGCCAAAGGCAAGCACGATGGAAATGAGAGCGGGTAGTGAGCTGATCCTCGCCTATCTATCCCCCAATATTGCCTATGACGCTACAGAAACGCAGAGACGCAGAGATGAAGCCGCCAGCAATGTCTCACGCGAAAAAGGCGGAAGCGTTCTCCAGGGCGAGCGCATTATTGACAAACACGACCGTATAACATCTGACGACATAGATAAACTCAGGTCACTGGCCGAACATATCAACCAACGTCGCCAGCAAGACCCATTTATCTACTTCATTCAACGAGGTGCTGGGCTATCACTTTGCGCGTTGACACTTATAATATTTTTTGTTTTTCTAAAATTTTATCGTCCTGATCTTTATCGCCCCTCCAAAAACATCGTAATGTTTGGCATCATTATTTTAATCCCGACTGCCCTGGCCGATTACGCCGCGCAAAGCCAGGCCATATCGCCTTTTATCATTCCCGTTGCACTATCTGCAATGCTGGCAACCGTGCTCTTTGATGCCGTCGTCGGCATAGTAATTACCCTTGTCGTTACAACGCTTTGTGCCAGCATTCTCGGCGAACTCCAATACGGGATCATCTTTCTCACCACAGGCATTATTGGCGCATTTTCCGTACATCAGGTGCGCCATCGCAGAGATTTTTACCGCCCGGGCCTGTATTTGATTGCCGCTTATGCTCTGACAATTACCTCTACAGTTGGGCTGCTTTTTCCCTATGACAATACCGCCGAATTTCTCACGGAAATACGTGAAGATTTATTCTGGGGCATTGTGTCTGCCTGCGGTTCCTTAATCCTCACCATTGGATTACTGCCCGTATTCGAAAGTGTTTTCAATGTCGTAACATCGATGACATTGCTCGAATTGGCGGACTTAAACCGCCCGCTGTTGCGCAATTTGGCCCTTCGCGCGCCTGGCACCTTTAGTCACAGCATAAACATGGCCAATATCTCGGAAGAAGCCGCGGTCGCAATAGGCGCAGACCCCTTGCTCGCGCGCGTGGGGTGTTATTACCACGATATTGGAAAAATGAGACGTCCGCACTATTTTATAGAAAATCAGCACGGCGTGAATCCTCACGACGAATTGCAACCTCAAATAAGTGCCCTGATTCTCATCTCTCATGTCAGGGACGGGATCGAATTGGCGCAAGAAGAAGGGCTTCCTCCGGCAATCATCGATCTCATCCCACAGCACCATGGGACTTCAGAAATGACTTCGTTTAAGCACCAGGCACAACTCATAGACGAGCAGGCAGTCCGCGATGCAGACTTTCACTATCCCGGTCCCAAACCCCAGACCAAAGAAGCGGGTATTATCAACCTCGCAGACGCTGTTGAATCTGCGACGCGATCTTTGCCCAACAATGATCCAGACGAGATTAAAAAGCTCGTCCAAACAATTGTCAAAGGTCGTTATGATGCTGGAGAACTGGATGAATGCGATCTTACATTGCGCGACCTGACCAGAATCCAGGAAGCCTTTTTGCCCGTCTTGCAGGCTACGCACCACCCTCGAATACCCTATCCATGGCAAGTGCAACAACAAGAACACCAGGCCGCGAGCGGATGAAGACACTTGAAATTACAACTTTGGTCGATGTGTGCGGTCTGAATATCCCCAGCTTAGAAGCTGTAGTAAAACAACTGCTTTCAGACAACGAGGTGCATCTTCCCATTTCGTGCGTTTTAACCCATGACGCCCATATCCAACAGCTCAACAAAAAATATCGGAACATAGACAAAACGACCGATGTTCTTTCATTTGAGCTTTCCGATGCGATCCATCCAGAGGCGCATTATTGTGGAGAGATATACATTTCAGTAGATCGCGCGCGACAGCAAGCAAAAGCACATAACCGATCCCTACAGGCGGAAATAACACACCTGACAGTGCATGGGACCCTGCATTTGCTGGGATTTGAACACGATACCTCCGAGGGGTACACGCAAATGCAAAACGAAGAAAACAAATACCTGACGCTGATAGAATAGCCTCTTGCCATAAACAATCATTACCGCGGAAGGAGCGTGATTTTTTTGGACGATCCTTGGCCAGCAATCTTTATAACCATCGCTTCTATTGTCCTGACAGCAGCATTCTCCAGGCTCGGCGCCATTGGTGTTTCGCGCACAACCCTCGAACGCCTGCACGAAGAGAAAATAGCACGCGCAGGACTCTACCTCTGGCTCTATCGCTCCCGTGATTTTGTCTCACTAATGGTTTTGCTCGGGCAGACAATCGCCATATCCATAGGTGCGCTGGCACTGCTATCCATTCTTTTTCAAATGCTCAAACCGGGATTCTGGCTGTATCCCGTCGCAGCATTGCTCATCTCGCTTTATGTATTTATCGCCCTGATCATTCGCAGCATCGTCCCCCCCTACCGAAGAGAAGAAGGGTCAGACCGCCCGTTGCCCTTTTTGCCGATATGCTTTTTGCCCCTTTACTTTCTTCTCGTCATTCCCACACTTTTGTTGCAAAAGGCGCAAACAATTTTCTTGAGCGAAGACGATAGCAAAACACTAAAAGAAGAAGAGTTGCGGAGTATCGTCGAATCCGAGACAGAAGAAGGCACAATCGAAGCAGAAGAAAGAGAAATGATCGAGGGCATCTTTGAATTTGACGAAACAACGGTCAAAGAGGTGATGATCCCGCGCATCGATATGATTTCTGCTGAGATAACGGCCACGCCCAAAGAGCTTCTCGAGTTGATTCAAAAATCATGGCACTCGCGAATCCCTATTCATGAAGAACGAATCGACAACATTAAAGGCGTCGTTTATGTCAAAGATATTTTGCTCAATCTGGCGACCAATCAGCCGTGGTCTATCCCGGAGATCATGCGTGCGCCATACTTTGTGCCAGAAAATAAGACACTCGCCGAATTAATGGCCGAATTTAAGCGCGAAAAAGTACACATGGCAATTGTCGTCGGAGAATATGGCGGCACGTCTGGCCTCATCACAATGGAAGATATTATCGAAGAAATCGTCGGCGAAATTCAAGACGAATACGACGATGAGGAACCGCTTTTTGAATGGCATAAGGAGGGCAAAATACTCGTCGCAGATGCGCGCATTGACATCGAAGACCTCAATGTCGTGCTCAACGTCGAACTGCCACAAAACGGTTATGAAACGCTCGGTGGATTTATATACAACGTGCTTGGACACGTACCTCAGGTAGATGAAACGTTAGAACACGGAAATCTATTGATTGAAATCCGCGAAGTCGTTGGACAGCGCATTACACAGGTAAAAATTACCAAACGTGAAGAGCCTTTACAGGACGGGCCAAAACGCGACGAAGAGATACAAATGCAAAATGACAAACCCCAGAAATAGCTTGACAATAACCCCAAAATCCCGTTCTTTTCTATTGCTTATCTGGACATAAGGTCGCGGGGTGGAGCAGCCTGGTAGCTCGTTGGGCTCATAACCCAAAGGTCGGGGGTTCAAATCCCCCCCCCGCTACCAAAAAAATAAGGGAACCGAAATTTTCGGTTCCCTTTTATTTGTTTTCATCTTGTCTTCATCAGGCATCGAGCAAGGATCGAAACGCAGCTTTGAAATTATGGGGTGCGCTCCGCCAGAGTTGAATTCCCTCAATAATATCATCGGTTTCTGATTTGAATATCGGCTGTAATACCTTCCTCAGTTCGGCGACCTGTATTGTCTTCTGGCTGGTATTTTGATCTGTCAACAAGTCTTCGACACTTCTGCCCAGCACATCTGCAATTTTTGCCAACACGGGAATTGACCCGCGTTGTTTGCCCTTTCGAATATCACTGTAATAGGGCGCACTAATCCCAACCATTTTGGCGATCTCCTGGCCCTGTAAACCCGATTCGCGTTGCCAGCGCCGAATCTTCTCACCTGCTATATCCTTGTTATAAAGCTCTCGCCTCGTCATGCACATACTCCTTTTTTTAGTGAGAATACTTCTCCACCTCGACCAACCACGCAATATCGTTCAGATCGTGAAACACGATATCCTCGGCCCCAATGCCGCATGCACCCAGATTGGACAAAATGCTATCTCGCGTCCACCTTGCAGACCAAAAGCCCTCGGCAGTCGCCACAAATCGCGCCCCCAAAGGCGTCACAACGCGTTGCCCTGTATGCTCGTAGAAATCGACTTGCGCGGCCTCTGTTTTTGGCACATCCTTATACATAGTGAAAAATGCTGAACCACCGATTTTCAGAGCGCCATAAAAACGAGAAATCGTCTGAATAAACCGCGGATTGCGGTCGAGATACGCATCGGTGTACAATTTGAGATCATCGGATTTATCTCTGATATTGCCCGGGGTAAAATACAGACAGAAAACGAGGTCGTAAAACGCTTCCTCTACCACAGCCTCGGCGGCATCGCCTATAAATATCTGTGCATTGTCAATGCGTTCTTGTTTCCACAGCGCGCGTGCCTCCTCAGCCATTTCGGGCGATATTTCAAAGCCGTGATACAAAAGACAGTGCGGCGAGAATAACACGGCGTGATAGCCATTACCACACCCGATATCCGCAATTTTGTATGGACCATGCCGAAGCCGCTCGATGAGAATCTCGTCCTGCCTCTGCCGAGCCTCTCTAATCGGCTCGGGACAATAGGACGACTCAAGCGCGCGCTTGACGGCTTCATTTTCAGATTCCAGCGATATATGGCTCACTATTTCCTCTTTGCCTCTCAAATTTGGTTTTTGCTTATTCATGTAGAAATCTGCTGCACAGGTCAAGCTGTAAATACCGATAATTTATGTATCCCAAAATCAATACTGTATTATTTTTACAACACCTGTGCATTAAAAACACACCTGTAACTCTTTCTCAAAGGTTACAAAATAATAAAAAAACCTATTAAAAACAATTACTTATATAATTGTTTTTCAAAAAATAATTTACGGCACAGATTTTGCTTACTATAATAATAGCCGGGGCCATATATTTTCAGGAGGTTACCATGTCATATATTCGACTGTTTTTGCTCGCCGCTCTCGTCTGCTTGCCCGTCAATGCATCATCTGCACCGCACACTGAATCCCCGCTCAAAAAATCCAAAGCCCAATTATCGGGTTCAGTAGAACGCGGTAGCAGTGACATTGGCATCAACACCAGAGGCGAAATAACGATCCACATCCCCGAAGGCACCCTTGCGCTTCCGACTGATTCGCTCTCTACAGTGCCCAAAGGCCCATCCGGTCCCTATGCCCCTTGCATCCTCGGTGGTCCCGGACAATCAGTTCACAGTAATCCAGCCAGACTATCGCCCGTATATACACCGCTTCCGGACCCGATGAAAATGCTCAATCAAATCGGAATTTTCTTTTCAACAGCCAGTGGCGGATTTGGCTCTCGCATCAATTATGATCATAAAGTATCCCCAAACACGCGCTTTACCGCCAGTCCAGAATTTCTCACCTATAGCTTATCCAGAGCCAGCACTATTCTGGGAGACTTGATGCCCCTGGGTACAACGCGAATCACCCTGATCACCATACCCATCGGCCTCCAACGCCACTTTGCGCCCACATCGCGCATCAATCCCCATATTGGATTTGGTTTTGGCCCCATCATCCGGCTGGATCACCGATCACACCGACTGGGGTACTACGGGAATAATTTGGGTTTAGACAGAATAGTTCGCAATAGACACAACAGCCTCAACCTCACGGTACCTCTTACCCTTGATGATTTCCCAAGTACCTCCTTAACCCTGGGCGGTCATCTCGCTTCCGGTTTGAATATTCATTTCGGATCCAAAAAAGAACTCGCCCTCACCATTGAAGGCCGCTACACCCTGGCACGATTCATCGACGCGCTGGGTTCACCCGGCGATTTTAGTGGGCTATCGCTTGCTATAGGATTTGGAAAAGCATTCTAAAAACCACCACATAAAATCAAAAATGGGACGCATCCGGTAAATGGTGGGTCCCATTTTTTGTACACGCTATTGAATTTGACACACATCTGCAATTCCCCTCTTGACAGTACCCTATATTTAGTACTATAATTTGAGCAACACACAATATCATGTTGATTTTAAGAAAGGAATCCCATTTCATGAAATGTCCTTATTGTGGCGTGATCGAAGATAAAGTAGTCGATTCCAGATCGAGCAAAGAAGGCACCGCCATTCGACGACGCCGGGAATGCCTGGGATGTGAGCGTCGATTTACGACCTACGAATACATCGAAGACACGCCTCTCACCGTTATCAAATCCGATGGACGACGCGAAATTTTTGACAAAAACAAACTCATGGACAAAATCCGGCTCTCCTGCACCAAACGTCCGATCTCAACAACTCAGATCGAGGAAATCGCCGACCGAATCGAAGACCAACTCGTAAGCAGAGGCGAACGCGAAATAGAAGCCAAACAGCACATTGGCGAACTTGTCATGACAGAACTCAAACGCCTCGACGATGTTGCCTACGTGCGCTTTGCCTCTGTGTATCGCCAATTCAAAGACCTCAGCGACTTTGAAAAAGAACTGCGGCAATTTGAAAAGTAAAACGGGGAAGAAGCCCTCACTCACCTCTCTAAAAACCTCGCTTTTCCATCATGGCAAGTCTGGCACGTTGCCGGCTTGCCCGTTTTAATATCCAATAAACGATCCGTAAACTTCTCCATCATCATGCGTGCGACGACCTTATTGGGCGTGGGTGTAACGGGATCGAGCCGACCATCGCGCCTTCTCACATGACAATAGTCGCATGTCTTCACGCCCAATGCCTTCTGCATTTCTTTCATCATCGCCACAATTTCTCCACGCGACATGCCAGCCAACCGCGAGGGTTTGGCTGCACTCGTATCGCGCACCACAAACCGCGCCGTACCCGTGTGGCAAAAAGCACAATCAATTGATTTTCCCGCTGTTGTTACCAGACCATCCACAAAATGATGTTTCATATAAAGCGCTGTTTTCTTGAGCGGAGATGGTGCTTTGTAATCATGTTCACCTGCCTCATTTACAGACGGATGGCAATACTTGCACTTTACCCCCAGCGCTTTAGAAATCGCTTCCATACCCTCGTCGCTCGTATCCAGAACGTGGTGGTCGTCCGCGTGTGTATCGGTCCAAAGCAATATAACTACACAAAAAAAAACAAAGCGTCTCACAAAGTTCCTCCCACGACTCGACCATCCACCCCATCAGGACTTTCCTGCCCCAACAGAGCCAGCATTGTAGGCAAAATATCCATCACCGTCGCGTCATCAGATGCCAAACCAGGCGCATTGGCAAACCACAGCGCATCATCAAAGGTATGCGTGCCATTCACCGGGCTGGCTTCGAACAAAACGCGCTTTTCAAAACCGCCCTTCAAATCATATCCCCGCGCAGGCACTGCCATAAGATCGGGTGCCGCATCGAGGTCGTCACCAACAAATGCCTCTTCGCGCATCAACACGCGATCAATAACTGGCGCCCCACCGTCGGGATCGCGAATTTCCATCAGCGCATCTGCCACATCTCGTCGGACCTGCTCGTATTCAGCACCTGCCTGCACGCAACCCTCGCGCTCTCTGCCCTTTAAATTTACGTAAAATCGCCCGGGTAATAATGAATAACACCGCGTTCGGGGATCCAGATCTCTCAACTGCTTTGGTTCAGGCACTGCAAAAGACAACAACCCCATTTGTTGCAGCCAAAAATTCAAATGCACCTCGCGCTGTAGGGTGCAAAAACCGTGATCCGACACAATCATGAGCAGTGTATCGCTGTATAACCGTGAAACCAGTTCCCCTATGATCTCATCCACGCGCGCGTAAAACCGATTAAACCATGCGGTGTGCGACACATCACCTCGCTCTACATCGCCCCAAAGAAAATGATGCAGCCGATCGGTATCCATAAAATGCGCCACAAATAAATCCCACGATTCCTGGGCGTAATACTTGAACATAGCTTCTGCTCGTCGGTTGAGTGCCCAGAATATCTCGTCGAGAAATTTCTGGCGATTTTTCCGTGCTTGCCAGGCGTCAATATCGATCAAATACCCCATGGATTCCAGTTCAGAAGCTATTGCAGGCGGATACGTTGCTCGCTTCAAATCGGGTGACAGAAAGCCCGAAATCAAGATCCCATTGACTTTGCGAGGGGGAAAAGTAGTGGGCACCCCCATAGAAAAAACCCGCTGTCCCATATTGCCAAACAGATCAACCCATGTCTTGCTGCGCAACGTCCTCGAAGATGGAATAAACATCTCATGTGTTTGGGGAACGCGATCAATAAATCCAAAAATCCCGTGCTTACCCGGGTTACAACCCGTCGCAATTGATGCCCATGCCGTTGACGATACCGTAGGCAGCACCGACGTCATAGACATCAGTGATCCCTGAACGATCAACTGCTGAAAATTGGGCATAATCCCCTCGGCGATCAAACGTTGCAACAAACTATGGGGCATGCCATCCAGACCCAGAACAACGACGCGACTAAATTTGGCTCTATTTCGCGAAAAAAAATTAAGCATCTATCTGCCTGAAAATAAAACAGGGCTTTTAACCCCTTATATAGAGAAGCTAAAAGCCCAAGATACTGAATAAAATCGCTTCAGCACATGCATAGTAAAAATATGGGGTGAGTGAGGGGATTTGAACCCCCGACCTCCTGGGCCACAACCAGGCGCTCTGACCGACTGAGCTACACCCACCACACAAAGTGCAAAACACTCCCGGCAGGGCTCGAACCTGCGACCTACTGCTTAGAAGGCAGTTGCTCTATCCAGCTGAGCTACGGGAGCAAAAGAACCTGCCCTTGAGGATTCTATCAAGGGTTGAACAGATACCAGACACATCCTGTGTGAAAGCAAAATTATCATATTGATCAAAAAGTGTCAAGCAAAAGTAATGTCTCTTCCCCAACCACGCCTGAACTGCAGATCCTTTGCGAAGCTTCATTCCCATGCGATAAGAGGCAGATTTTACACCTCAATTTGCGCCAAATGCCAGTATTTTTTTGAACTTGACAACTATTCTTTCCATGATGATATTTTTTAGTTAATTATTCATCTCAAGAGTAATGGTCCCCACATGCCCAGAAAACGACTCACACAGGCCGAACGGCGCACTCAAATTACCGAAGTGGCAATGACGCTTTTCGCCACCAAAGGATTTACCGGTACCACCACGCGCGCCATTGCCCGTGCAGCAGATGTTTCGGAAGCCATTATCTTCAGGCATTTTGCGACCAAAGAAGACTTATACAATGCCATTATCACATACACAGTTGAAAAACGTTCAGAACAGTGGGATCGAGACACAACCCCTCCGCCAGACCCGCGCAATATCGAATACCTCTTGCGCGATTTTGCCCAGACATTTGTCAATCGCAATCGCAGAGATTCGACATTCATACGCCTGATGATGTACAGCGCACTCGAAGATCACAAATTTCGAGAAAAATTTTTCGCAATTTACAGCAACCCACACATGCGATCCCTTCGCCAGGCCATTCAAACCGGTGTCGATCAGGGCCTGTTTTGCGCGGTTGACCCGCTTGAATCGCTTCGCTCTTTCTTCTATGCACTCCTGCAATACTGCATTAGCCGTTTTGTCGCGAGAAATGAAACCGATACGCCAGAGCGCGATGACGCCATGATTGAAAATCTCGTGACAATTTTTGTGCGCGGACTGCGAATGGACGAATAGACGAATAGACGAATAGACGAACCCCACCCAACCACCCAACTACTATCGCTGATGAACTGCTGACGCAGTTGTACCCCGTTCCGCTGATTCGTCTTTTACTTTTATCCTCTCATGATCGATTTACGCTTTCTCGAAGAAGGCAAAGCTATTCGGGATCCCATTTGGGGCTATATCCACATACCGCCCGATTTTTTACCCCTCGTTGATGCCGAAGAGTTTCAACGCCTTCGCGATATATCGCAACTCGGACACGTCTTGCTCGTGTATCCCGGAGCCCGCCACTCGCGTTTTGAACACGCTTTAGGCGTGTTTCACATAGCGGGCCATTTCCTCAAGCAACTGCTCAAAACCCAGCCCCCTCCAGATATTGATATCGACGATGTGCGCGTACTTCTCGCGGCGAGTTTGTTGCACGACATCGGCCATTATCCCTTTTCGCATCTGCTCGAAGAAATGCAGATGTTTTTTATTGACCATGAAACGCGGGGGCGCTACATCATTGAAGATCCGAATACAGAAGTTCACGCCGCACTTCTCAAAGTGGGCATTGATCCCCAGCGCGTTGCAAATGTTATCGATTACCATCAGCGCACCATTCCCGACCGCGATACGCGCCTTGCCCACATTCTCAGCGGTACGCTCGATCCCGACAAAATCGACTATCTTCTGCGCGACGCGCGCTACTGCGGTGTCCCATTTGGCGAGAGCGTGAACAGAGACCGCCTCCTATCCTCAATTACATATCATCGAGCAACACAACGCCCCGCTATCACTTATAAAGGCGTATCTGCGGCTGAAGCACTCATCTTTACCAGTTATCTGATGTATCGCAATGTCTATTGGCATCACGCGGTTCGCTCAGCCAACGCCATGTTCAAGCGCGGAATACAGGACCTTCTGGCGCATCCCAACTGTTCGCTGACGGAAGATGATTTTGACCGCGCCACCGAATCTGACCTGCTTCACCGCCTCGAAAAAGAACACACCGACCTCGGGTTCCCCTACCGAACCAGCCTGATTGGCCGTCTCAAAAGACGCAAGCTCTTCAAAGTTGGTCGCATATTCTTTCCCCATGAATACGCGCACAACCTCATAAATTTGTTCCGTCTCCTCTATGATGCACCCGACCAGCGGCGGGAACTCGAGATGGCCTTTTGTGCCCATCTTTCCTCAAAGCACAACCTCAACCTCAGCGGCGATGAAATACTCCTCGACATTCTCCAATTTGACAAAAGTCCCGAGGTAGATCTCAAAGTATTTTTTGACGCCCACATCCCCGTAGAAAAATCAGAACCTCTGAGCTTTGATGATCCAGAAGTCTCTTTGCTTAAAAACTATCTAATCGACAATTTTGAAGCACAGGCAAAAGTGGTGCGTATTTTTTGCGACGATATTCCCAATCTGCGTCAGGCCGTGCGCGACGAGGCCTGCGCCTTCTTGAAAAATTGGGGGAAAGTCAGTGCTTGATAAAATGGCCGAAAAGTTTTATATTGCTCACTTCTAAACACAGACCAGTCAAACTCCCTTTATCTGTGTTTGTTAAAAGTTCTATATTCCCCCTCAGCCATAGATAAATCACGCTCACCTTTACCTGGATTTATTGTATGAAAAAATACCTGACTCTAATGTTTATCTCCCACAACGAAGGTTATATCAAGGAATACCATCTCTCACGACCCAAATTTATCGGCATCATAAGTGCATTATGCCTGCTCCTATTGCTCTCACTCGGCTATGTTGCCACAATTGGCAAGCGGGAAAGACTCGCCGAACTCAAGGAGGAAAATACCGCACTCCAACGCGAATTTGTCCTGATTCAAGATGAATTGGAAAACATGCGTCACAATATGGATCAGCTACAGGAAAAAGATCGCATCATGCGCGCCTGGGTTGACCTGTCTGAACCGAGTGACGACGTCCGTCAAATAGGTGTGGGAGGTGGAGATGCCATGCTGCCAGAATGGGAAAACGCTGTTTCAGACGACGTCTCAGACCTTCTGACAGATAGCCGCACCAATATGGATCAACTCTTGCGAGAAGCGCACGTTTTGCAAGCCAGCTTTGATACGATCTTAACAGTGCTCAGCAAAGACATCCAAATGCGCCAGCACATACCGTCAATTACCCCCGTTCGGATGGAAAATCCGAGAATATCATCGGGATTTGGCTACCGTCGCGATCCATTCACCGGGCGCAGACAATTTCACTCTGGCATCGATTATCCCGGTCGCAGGGGCACGCCCATTCTCGCCACAGCCGATGGGAAAATAGATAAAATTGATTTCAACAGTCGTTTGGGATGGTACGTGATTATCGACCACGGCTATGGCCTGCAAACCCTGTATGGGCACCTGAACAGAAAGCCACATATCAAGCTCGGAACGCGCGTCAAACGCGGTGCAAAAATCGGCGAGATGGGCAGGACAGGACGCTCAACAGCCCCTCATCTCCACTACTCAGTTTACAAAAATGGCAGATCCGAAAACCCCAAACATTACATCTTCGACCAGAGAATGCGCTCTTTGTTTTAGCGAATCAAAGGACAAACCATGAGTTCCAGTACACTTTCCGTTTACAGTTCGCTATTTGTCGCAACGGTCTGGTCTGGACATCCCGTCGGGTTTGATCTATTGACCCACGGCAATGTGCAATTTATCGCGTTTTACAATGCCGAGCGCAAAATGACCGTTGGAATGCGAAAGATAGACGAAGAAACATGGACATTTGCACACCCCAAAGGTATATGGCTGGAGAATCGGGACCGACAGTCTTCGGAGATCGGATGGGACAGCCACAATTCACTGACCATGGCCATCGACGACGATGGCCATATTCATTTGTCCGGCAATATGCATGTAGATCCGCTGATTTATTTTCGCACAACGCGGCCACTCGATGTCACGAGCTTTGAACGCATAGACTTTATGGTCGGCAAAAATGAGGATCGCTGTACCTACCCCGTATTTATGCGCGGTCCCAATAATGAATTGATTTTTCGATATCGAGATGGTAGTAGCGGCAATGGGGTCGATTTTTACAATATGTATGATATTCAGGCCAGAACATGGCACCGGATGCACAGTACACCATTGCTCGATGGCCTCGACCGCATGAATGCGTACGCCCGCATGCCCGAAAAAGGACCTGACGGAAATTATCACATGGTCTGGATCTGGCGCGATACACCCGATTGCGCGACCAATCACAGTATTTCTTATGCCTGTAGTCCAGACCTCATGTCCTGGGAAACAGGCGGCGGCGATACACTAACTTTACCAATTACAATAGAAAGCGGTGCCACTGTTGATCCCGTCCCCCCAGGAGGTGGATTGATCAATATGACGCAATCACTGGGTTTTGACGACCAGAAACGCGTCGTGATCAGCTATCACAAACACGACGAAAATGGATACACACAGGCCTATTGTGCGCGTTTGGAAAATGGCAAATGGGTATTTTACAAGGTGAGTGATTGGACCTATCGATGGGAATTCGGAGGCGGTGGCTCTATCGGTGCAGAAATTCGATTGGGCGGTGTCAAGCCAGAGGCCGATGGCGGTCTCAGCATGAGTTACTGGCATATAAAAGAAGGCCAGGGGATCTGGAAACTGCATCCCCAAACCCTGCAAGTGATCGGGACATACCCACCGCCGGATAACGAGATTCCCGATGAATTGGAACAGGTGACATCTGGTTATCCGGGCATGACTGTCAACCTGAGCGGTGCTCGCGGCAAGGGGATACGCCCCGAAGAGCAATACGTCTTGCGCTGGGAAACACTGGATCGCAACCGCGACAGACCCAGAGAAAAAATTCCACCACCGAGTGAATTGAGACTCTATATCCTTCGTAAAAAGTAAAAAAAGCCCTCCGATAATCACCGGGGGGCTTTTGGGTTGCGTTCATTATGCGCCAAGTGCCCACCCCACAGGTAGTGCCACAATGCCATTGCCCAGATCGTGAATGCGAGGGTCATTAGAGAGCACCAGTCCCTGCAGAATGGGTTTGTCTAAAATTTCGTCGAGTTTGCGCAAATGGCGGGCATCTGTAAAACTAATGCGTTCCGCCATTTTTATTTCGATAGGTACAAATCCCTTTTCGGTTTCGAGCAGCAAATCGACTTCGCGTCCATCAGCCGTGCGCAGATGATAACAATCAATGGGCAACCGACTGTTTTGAATCTGTTTGTAAATTTCGGCAATAACAGCACTTTCAAATTCATGGCCGGTGGATTGACCTCGACGATTGAGCAACGCACGCTGGATGCCTGGATCGAGAAAATGAACTTTTGGTGCTTTGGACAGGCGTTTGTTCAGGTTGCGAAACCACGGTTGTAACAAGATGACCTGGTAGCTTATTTCGAGATAAGAAATGAAGCGCTTGACGGTTTTGGATGTGACGCCGGCAAGTTGAGCCAATTCATTCATGTTGAGCAATGCGCCAGTCAGGCCTGCCAATGCACGCTGCATGCGAGCAAAAGGAGTGAGATCGCGCAAATTGGCGAGGTCGCGCAAGTCGCGCTGAAGATAGGTTTGGATGTAGTCATGCAACCAGTCGTATTTATCACGGGCTGTGAGCATGGGATCAACGATGGCTGGCATGGCACCAAAATTCAGATAATGTGCCATGTGGTGTGCTACCTGTGCGTAGCGTTCGTTCTGAAGTGGCATACCCGAATACAAAATATCGCGTTCACCTGTTTTCAAAAAATGGATAAATCTGGAATCTATAATGGTGTCATTCCAGGAATCCGTCATCATTTCCGGCAATGTAAGAGGGTACAGCTCAATGAGGGAGATACGCCCGGCCAAACTTTCGCGGATCTGTTCCATTAACAGAATTTGGCTGGAACCGAGCAAGATACTGCGGGCATCGGGATACTGATCGTAAACAGCTTTGATAGACTCTATAATCGCAGGTGCTTTTTGCACTTCATCCAGAATGACATTGGGATACTGTTGGTACCACTGTGCAGCCGAAAGCGCAGTGAAATCTGGACGCGTGATCGGATCATCGAGGGAAATATATGAATAATCGGGAAATCCCGTTTGTACCAGTGTGGTCTTGCCCGTTTGTCGCGCTCCTGTCAAAGCAATGAGACGCCCCAGTTTGGTAGCGGATTTTTGTTTAATGAGAGAAAGAATAGTTCTATTTTTCACATTCCACCTCTTTTAGCGTAAAATTTGGACTCTAATTCCATAATTTACGCCAAATTTTGGAATAAACAACTATAATTTACGCCAAAATGTCTAAGCAGATGTGATCCGCAGGTGGAATTTTTTTGTTTGGAAATGCCACTTTATAAACTATTATTTTACATATATACATTTTATGAGTGTTCTAAAAAAGGAGACAACATGAGTACTGATACATTTCGCGGGGTATTGACCATTCCCTCAACGCCGTTTGCGCAAGATGGAGATGTCGATTGGGGCGATCTCAAACGCGTGCTGGATTTTTGTATCGCCTGTGGTGCACACGGAATTGTCTGGCCCGTAAATGCCAGTAGTTTTCCCGTACTGACCGACCAGGAACGCCTGCACGGGATGCAGATGGTCGTAGAAAACACCGCTGGGCGCATTCCAGTGATTCTCGGCGTACAGGGGGCAAGTAGTAATCACGCGGCAATGTTCGCGCGGCACGCACAGGCATTGGAAGCCGATGGCGTCATCGCAATGGCTCCCTATATAGAGCCAATCGAGGACGAAGATACAATGGTACACTATTACCAGGCGATAGACCGCGAAGTGAACATGCCAATTTTTATACAAAATCACACGCGGGGTAGCGAGCTGTCAATCGCCACAGTGGTGCGCTTGGTCAACGAAGTAGAACACATAGAATACGTTAAGGAAGAGGTCTTCCCCCCAACACATATGATTACGGGCTTAATCGAACAGGCCGGGCCAAAATTAAAAGGCGTATTTGGCGGAGCCAGTGGCCGCTATTTATTGCTCGAACATCCGCGCGGCGTAGCCGGACAAATGCCGGGCTGTCACATAACAGATGTCGTGGTGCGCCTGTGGAATGCCCTGGAAGCTGGAGAATTGAAAGAGGCAAAACGCGTATATGGCATCATGGCTCCCCTATTCGCGCTCGAGACAATAAAAGGCACAAATTATCCCGAAATACTGCGCCGCCGCCAGGTCATCACAAGCTCACACAGCCGTTTGACTACCCGCTTCCCAACTCAAGATGCGTACGATCACGAGGCGCTCGACGATATTTTGCGGGACCTGGAGCCGCTATTTACATGGAACGAAAAGCCATTGCTATACGGTCCTCCCGAATGGCTTAAGCTCAATGATCGAACGGGTTAAACCGGCCTTTATAAATAATCGCTCAATCTCCAATTCATGATACGGAACATGCACCTGAAATCATTGTCTCGATTGACAGTTTATTTTTTTCTCCTTTGGGGATCCATCTCATCCGGCAATGCCCAGGAGGTCTCGTTAGTGCCTCAGGACACGACGGCTGCAGGCCGCTGGAGCCTTATAGCTGGCACTGCTTTTTTAAATGCCGGTGAACAGCCCTACATAGACCTGGAAGGCAACATGTGGTGGGGACACCAGGATGATGTCTTTGTGCTGAGACAAAACCAATTATCACAAATAACTGTGGGATGGCCTGTGGATGCGATGGTGCAAGATTCAACGGGGGCCATGTGGTTTTTTGGACATCACAGAGATTCGCTCATTGCAGCGCGATACGCCAGTACGATACAGGAGATAACGAAGACAAAGTTAAAGTGGAATTTGATTGTGGGCCCCCCAGCGGTTATAGATGGCAAAGGGCGATTTTGGATGCGTGCTCAACCTTTATATAAACGCGGATCAACAGGTAACTATGGCATCTTAGAGTATTCCAATGGTCACTGGTTTTACCACACAACTGAAACAGGACTCAGGAGCGACCGTATTTACGACCTGGCCATAGATCAAAAAGGCCACCTCTGGACCGCGACTTACAGAAGTGCCAGCCAATACCGAGACGGGCAATGGCACAATTTTAATCATACAGACGGTTTAAGCAATCAGAAGGTGTATCGAATTGTAGTGGGAAAAAATGGCGACATCTGGTGTACGCATGGCAATCGCGATGATATTTCCGTTTATGACGGTGATAAATGGCGCGTGATCAACACGGATTCCGGTATGCCCTTTGGGGAAGTGCGAGCAGCACTTTGTGCGCGAGATGGCACCTTCTGGTTTGGTGTACATTATGATGATATTACAGATCCGGAACAAAGCGGTCTGGTTCGATTTGACGGACAATCGTGGCTTGTATTGACGGAAAGGGACGGATTACCGGGCAATCACGTTCTGAAAATTTCTGAACTACTGGACGGAAAGCTGTTATTGCAGGTTCGAAAACCAACATCAACGGTATTTGAGTCAGACACGACGCCGCTGCAAATTTCCAATCAGGCACTGGTAATATTTGAACCCGATACAACGCGATGGGCACGCGTTTCGGGACATGTTGAAAATCGGGATGGAACAGCTATAGATCACATTGCAGTGTCTCTAACAACACCTGAAGGGCATGTAAAAGCGAGCACTGTCACCAATGCTCAGGGTTTCTACGAAATGAGAGTCTTGCCCGGTAAATACAGGGTTCAAGTGCCAGCAGCCTGGGGTGGAAAACGCGACATAGCCGTAGCCTCTGGCGAGGTTGTCAGGAACGTGGATATTCGTCCCTTTTGGGTTGCCGATTCTGAAACGCGCGATACCGTTTTCGTTCTTGTTTTTTTCTTTTTCATTGTCATAGCACTCGCGAGCTTGCTCTATATCGTCATCCGCGCATTCGCCGTGCAACCGCTCAAAGTACCCGAACTGGGTGAAGAACACACACCCCTCCATCTTCGTTTTCACGGAAATGGGAGTAGCTTATTTGGCATTTTTGTGATCAATGTGTTGCTCACGCTCCTCACGCTCGGGGTGTATTATTTTTGGGGCAAGGCAAAAATTCGGCGTTACATGCACAGCCAAACGGAATTGCACAACAGCCGGTTCTCAAACCACACCACTGGCGGCGAACTCTGCATTGGCTGGATTAAAGCCATTATTTTAATCGTCACAATCGTATTGATTTCGGAAATACCCTCGTTTTTCTGGGAAGACATGACGCACGAGTGGATCACCCTGCTCGCGTTTTACGGACTTCTGCTTTTTGTATTTTTACCACTGGCCATTGTGGGGTCTCTGCGCTTCAGACTCAGCCGAACTTCTTATCAGGGCATCCGTTTGTCCTTCAGAGGCAACAGTAAAACATTTTTCAAAATCTATTATATCGGGCTGTTAAAAACGCTATTCACCCTGGGGTTATACTACCCCTATTTTGAAACGAAGATTCGCCTATTCCTGACCAGGAACGTGCGGTTTGGCACGGGGCGTTTTAAGTTTTTCGGCACAGGGCGCAACCTATTCTGGTATTTTGTGCTAAATTTGTTACTCACGCCTTTTACACTGGGCCTGTGCTGGTATTGGTACTCCGCACTCAAGACGCGCTACTATTGGTCTTGCACCACATTCGAAGGCATTTCATTTCACTCGACCGTTGTTGGCAGTCGCCTTCTGTTCCTGAAAGTCGAAAATTTTATATTACTCGCCATTTCCCTCGGGTTGGCGTGGCCCTGGGTTGCGGTTCGCAATAACAGATTTCTGTGCGACTATCTCGTTTTGTCCGAACAACCGGATTTTTCCAGTATTGCCCAAGACTTTTCAGATGCCGGAGCAACGGGTGAAGGCTTGAGTGATTATCTGGATTTTGAATTTGAGTTTTAGATTTATGGCACGAGATACACACATCTGGCACGCGCACTTTTACGATGGGCAAACAGCACAGCCCCATACCGTACAGATAGAAGTTTTGGCGAATGGCCTTGAGATAATATTTTCTGACCGCCCACCTGAAATCTGGACTTACGAAAGTTTTCGTCAGACCGAGGGCTTTCACAGCGGAGAATTGGTCCGGTTTGAAAAGAGCGATACCTTTGGACAAGCACTGGTAATAGACGATGTGAAAATTCTGGAGGTCATGCGGGAACGCAATTCCGCTTCGGGCTTTCACAATCCAAAGTTCCGCCCTTACCGGGTCCCTCTTGTCGGTGTTTCTCTCGTTTCTATTGTGTTTATTATCTGGCTCCTCTACGGCCATATACTACCCGTGTTCATCGATGGCATCGCACGCATTGCGCCCGTTGTCTGGGAAGAATCACTTGGCCGATCCGTTGTCGCGTATATCGCCCCAAAAAAAGACCGCTGCCAGGATGAAATTTATACTGAGGTCTTTGATGAAATCGGCACCCGTTTGACCGCACCGACAAACTTGCCCTATACATTTCGCATTTACGTCGTCAAGAACGCCCACGTAAATGCCTTCGCGCTTCCCGGCGGCTATATGGCAATTACAACCGGCTTTCTAAAACGCGTAAAATCGGCTGAGCAAATCGCCGGTATAATCGCACACGAGATGCAGCATGTCGTGCAAAGACACGGCACGCGGGCTGTCTTGCGAGAAATGTCCACGCGCACACTTATTGCAGCTATTTCCGGAGGTGATGAAGGTCTGGACTACGTGCTTGACGGGGCCGCCCTGGCAGGTGCCCTGCGTTTTTCGAGAGACCACGAGTCCTCTGCTGATATCGAGGGCATGAAAATGATCCTGGATGCGAAAATCGACCCAAAAGGAATGGTCGAAGCGTTTGAAATCCTTCTCGAAATAACGGGAGATATGCCAGATGGTATGGTCTATGCTTCAACCCACCCCTTGACAAAAAATCGCATTCGTTCACTATCGCCCTATTTAGATTCCCTGAAAGTCGATCCCATTCCAATTGTCTCCGACTCAACCTGGGCGCGTTTCGCACAAGCAATTCGCGTGGGCCAGTGTAGGCGAATCAACGAATAGACGAATCAACGAATAGACGGAGTGGGATACAACTGCGCCAGCAACTCATCAACGGAGTGGTTTACAATCCGCGTCTATCCGCGTCATCCATTTAATCCGTGATCAAAGGAGTAAAAAATGTCGAACTCCCGTCCAAATATCCTCTGGCTTTTTCTCGAAGATGTGAACCCGTGGATGAGTTGTTATGGCGACCAGACCATACAAACGCCGAATATAGACGCGCTCGCTACCTCGGGCGTAAAATTTGATCGGGCATATCAAACCTCTGGCGTGTGCTCGCCCTCTCGCTCGGCGACAATTACGGGAATGTATCAAACCACCATAGGCGCGCACAACCACACCAGTTCATACCCCCGTTTGCCCGAAGGGATAAAGACAATACCCGAGTATTTTCGAGACGCCGGATATTACACATTTAACGAAGGCAAAACGCATTATAACTTTGTCTTTGAGTTAGATACCTTATTTAACCACCATGGAAGCATGGATTTCAAAGGGGCAAAAGATGGAAGCGACTGGTCGGGCTGTCCACACGACCAACCGTTCTTCGGACAAATTCAGCTTCGGGGCGGCAAAAGCATAGGCTTGCTCAAAGGACCGGGCATTGATCCCGCCTCGGTACCCGTGCCATCGTTCTATCCCGATCACGAAATCATCCGCAGAGAAATTGCCCTGCACTACGACTGTATCCTGCACACAGACCGGCAGGTGGGATGGATTTTGGAGCGATTAGAAGAAGATGGATTGCGCGAAAATACGATCATATTTTTCTTCAGCGATCACGGGATGCGGTTGCCGCGGCACAAGCAATTTATCTATGAAGGCGGCCACAAAGCCCCATTGATAATTTCATGGCAAGGCGATACAGATGTCGTAAAACCCGGAAGCGTGCGCTCCGATCTCGTCAGCGGCATCGACATCGGTCCCACCTCCCTCGCGCTCGCTGGCCTCGATGTGCCCGATTACATGGAAGGCCAAAATGTGTTTGGCGACCATTTCGTCGAACGCGACTACGTGATAGCCGCAAAGGATCGCTGCGACTTCACAATAGATCGCATGCGCACGGTGCGCACCCAGCGATATCGCTATGTGCGGAACTTTATGACCGATCGGCCCTTTATGCAGGCGCAGTACCGGGATGGATCGGATTATATGGAACTGATACGCACCATGAATGCCAACGGCGAACTGACGCCCGAGCAGGCATTTTTCTGGGCAGAAGAACGCATCGCAGAAGAATTTTACGATTGTGATGCCGACCCCGAAGAGGTGAACAACCTCGTAGATGATCCAGACCATGCCGAAGCCTTGCAACACCACCGCGATATCCTGACCCAGTGGATTGCACAGACCGATGACAAAGGCCAATATCCCGAACCCGAAACCGGCTTGCGATGGGCGCTGAAGAGGTGGGGAGAAAAGTGTGTAAATCCGGAATATGATAAAATAAAAAAGGAGACACAATGACCAGACCAAATATTCTCGTGATCTTGACCGACGATCAGGGTTGGGGCGATTTGAGTGTACACGGCAACACAAATCTCAACACCCCAAATGTGGATTCTCTCGCACGAGATGGCGCGCTATTCGACCGATTTTTCGTCTGCCCGGTATGTGCGCCCACGCGGGCAGAGTTTTTGACAGGACGCTATCATCTGCGCGGCGGTGTCCACGGCGTGAGCACCGGCGCCGAGCGATTGAACCTCGATGAAACAACCATAGCCGACGTATTCAAAGCCGCTGGATACGCCACGGGCGCTTATGGCAAGTGGCACAACGGCACGCAACATCCCTATCACCCGAACGCACGGGGATTTGACGAGTTTTTTGGGTTCTGTTCCGGGCACTGGGGACAATATTTCGATGCCGAACTCGAGCACAATGGCGAACTCACCCGCGGAAAGGGATACTTACCCGATGAGTGTACAGACCGCGCCATGGATTTTATGGCGGCAAATGTCGAACGCGATCAACCGTTCTTCTGCTATCTCCCTTACAATATCCCACACACCCCATTTCAGGTACCCGACGAGTTCTACGATCCATTCCGCGACAAACCGATTGAGATGCTGGCGACCAGCCCCAATCAAGAAGACATAGACCGCACGCGGGCGGCGCTGGCTCTATGCGAAAATATCGATTGGAACGTGGGACGATTGCTGGACAAACTCGACGAGTTGGAAATCGCGGAAGAGACCATTGTATTTTATTTTGGAGACAATGGACCCAATGGCGCGCGATGGAATGGCGGGATGAAAGGCACAAAGGGATCCACAGATGAAGGCGGCGTACGCGTGGCGGGTTTGATGCGCTGGAAGGGGCATATTCAAGCGGGTACAGTCATTGAAGAAATCGCCGGCGCGATTGATTTATTGCCCACATTTGCCGACCTCGCGGATATCGACCTGAAAGTTGAAAAACCCATAAATGGACGCAGCCTCAAACCCCTGCTATTGGGCGAAGATGTCGAATGGTCTGACCGCATCATCCTATCACACCAGCGGGCGCAATTGAGCGCGCGCAATCAGCGATTCCGATTGGATACAGAGGGCAAGTTGTACGATATGGTCGCGGATGGTGGACAGACTACAGATGTATCCGAAGAACACCCCGATGTACATGCGGCATTGTCAGATGCGACAGCAAAATATCACGCCGAAGTTCTGCCCGTCAACGACGACCGACCCTTTGCCACGGGCTACTGGGAAACGACCCGCTTGCCCGCGCGAGACGGGGTGCATCACGGCACAGTCCAGCGCAGTGCTGGCGCGCCCAACTGTTCTTATTTTACGCACTGGACCGAGGTAGGTGATCGGATGACCTGGGATATTGAAGTCGGCACAACGGGCGACTATGAAGCAGCGGTTTATTATACCTGCCCGGAAGAAGATACAGGATCAACCATTGAGCTATCATTTCACCCCTCGCAAGGGCAGGTAACAAAAGTGCAAGGACAGGTGACCGACGCACACGACCCACCACTAATCGGCGCAGCAGATGACCGCTGGCCTCGCGGCGGCGAGTCCTACGTGAAGGATTTTGAGCCATTGACACTGGGAACAATCCACCTGAACGAAGGCAGAGGAACCTTGACCTTGCGCGCCCTCGACGTACCCCATTCACAGGTGATGGATGTGCGGCGGGTGATGCTGATCCGCAGATGAACGCAGATGGGCGCAGATGAAAGGCAAAACCCAAAAAATCCGCAAAAAAAACGCGAATAATTTGAGCGTTTTTCGCAGATAGACGCAGATGAAGGCGAGGAGTTTGAGCAGTACGCCAGGTTGTAGCTAACTAAAAAATTGCACTTGACAGAGTGCAATTTTTTTCTTTATATCGCAGGAATGTCTTTTCTGTAATATAATTTTACAACAGGCAACCCTTATATTTTACCAGTAATTATGAAATACAAGCTCAAAGATATCGCCCTTGTTCAGATGGGCCTCTCCTTCCGTTCTCGAATTGAGCCGGACGCGGATGGAAATATGGTCGTCATTCAGATGCGCGATCTAACAGAAGATAACAAGTTAGATCATAGCAATCTGACTACAATTAATATAAACGACATAAATGAACGTCATCTGGTGCAGTATAAAGATTTGATTTTCCGCTCTCGAGGTAGAACTACTACTGCCGCAATCATCGACCAGGAACCGGGTCAAGCAGTTGTTGCGGCCCCGTTGTTTCTCATTCGGGCTACAAGCGAAAAAGTACTTCCAGAATATCTATACTGGTTTATCAACCTGTCCTCATCTCAAGCATTTTTACACAGCAGGGCGACCGGAACAATGATGATTATGATAGGCAAATCGGCTCTCGATGCTTTGGAAATACCTCTCCCCAATCTGGAAACACAGGAGCAAATTGTCGCCCTCGCCGATTTGTTAAATAAGGAACAAAGGCTGATGAGAGATTTGGCAGAGCAGAAGGAAAAACTGGTCAAAGCAATTCAGATGCGATTGGCAACTGAATCTGAAAAACCTTAAATCAACAGGAGTAAAAAAGAAAACATGAACAATCAAATCCAACAAAAGGACATCAACAACGCTGCCTGGGCTGCTTGCGACACCTTTCGCGGAGTGATGGATGCAGCCGGATATAAGGACTACATCCTCGTAATGCTGTTCCTGAAATATATTTCCGATGTCTGGAAAGACCACTACGAAGAATATCAAAAAAGATACGGCGACAACGATGAACGCATCCGGCGCAGGCTGCGGAATGAGCGTTTTGTTTTGCCGGATGGCAGTAGCTTTTACAACCTTTATGAACAACGCTCGGCTCCCAATATCGGCGAACTCATCAACATCGCGCTGGAAGCGATTGAAACGGAAAACAAACAGAAATTGGAAGGTGTTTTCCGCAATATAGATTTCAATAGTGAAACAAATCTCGGCAGAACCAGAGACCGCAACCGCCGTCTGAAAACACTGCTGGAAGATTTCAACAAACCCGAATTGAATATGAGTCCCAAACGGGTTTCAGAGGATGTGATTGGCAACACCTACATCTACCTGATTGAACGTTTCGCATCTGACGCGGGTAAAAAAGCCGGTGAGTTCTACACGCCACACAAGGTATCCGAACTGGTGGCAAAACTGTGCGCCCCCAAACCCGGTGCCCGTATTTGTGACCCCGCCTGTGGATCTGCGGGTCTTCTCATTGAAGCCGCGCGCGTGGTAGGCGACAAAAACTACGCCCTTTACGGAATGGAAGTGAACGGCAGCACCTGGGCGTTGGCGCGTATGAATATGTTTCTGCATGGGGCCGATGCAGCACGCATCGAATGGTGCAACACGCTCACTGCCCCGGCACTGGTGGAATCCGACCGACTGATGAAATTCGATAATGTGGTCGCCAATCCCCCGTTTTCGCTTAATAAGTGGGGCGCGGAAGATGCCGAGGCAGATATATACAACCGCTTCTGGCGCAGTCTGCCTCCCAAATCCAAGGGCGATTATGCGTTCATTAGCCACATGGTAGAAGCAGCTTTGGAAAAACAGGGACGGGTTGCTGTTGTGGTCCCACACGGCGTTTTGTTCCGGGGCGGCGCAGAAGGGCGCATTCGCCAGCACCTCATCGAAGAAAATTTGCTCGACGCTGTCATTGGCTTGCCGGGTAATCTGTTCCCCACGACCTCAATACCAGTCGCCATTCTGGTCTTTGACCGCTCGCGTGAACAAGGGGGGCCGAATGAGAACTACAAAGATATCTTGTTCATTGATGCAAGCCGAGAATATCAGGCAGGCAAGAATCAAAATGCATTGCTGGACGAACACATCGATAAAATCACCAGCACTTATAAAAAATGCCAGGATGTGGACAAATACGCCCACCTCGCCACCTTTGAAGAAATCGAGGAAAATGACTTCAACTTGAACATTCCGCGTTATGTAGATACGTTTGAAGAAGAAGAGGAGATTGATATTGATGCCGTGCAGCTTGAGATAGATCGGTTGGAAGATGAATTGAGTGTGGTGCGGGGGGAGATGGGGAGATTAATAAAAGGGATCCGCAGATGAACGCAGATAGGCGCAGATAAGAACAGATGAGGATGAGGCTGATGGGTGTAGATGATAGGAGAGATGAGGAGACTTACGCGATTATTGGTGCTGCTATGGCAGTGCATAATGAGCTGGGATGTGGTTTTCTTGAGACAGTTTATCAAGAGGCGTTGGAGCAGGAGTTCTTATTCCAGACGATACCTTATATTCGCGAAAAGAAATTGGCGATATGGTACAAAGGGCAGGTGATGCAATCCTATTACCAGGCAGACTTTATATGCTTTGATTCTGTGATCGTCGAATTGAAGGCTTTACAGAAACTGTCCGGTGTTGAAGAGGCACAAGTTATTAACTACCTCAGGGCATCAGGCTTAAACAAAGCCCTGCTCATCAATTTTGGCACATCGAGATTAGAGTACAAAAGACTGGTGTTTAATCTGTGAACATCTGCGAATAATAAAGGATCCGCGGATGAACGCAGATAAACGCAGATATTTGAATCTGGAGAACTATAATCAGATTCAGTTATTAGGAAATTCCGAACAACTGCCGTCGACGATAAAAATTACAATACCCAGTTCTACTACTACAAAAGACTGGTGTTTAATCTGTGAACATCTGCGAATATCTGCGGATAATGAAAAGGATCAAGCCTTGAGCAAGCAATCCTCAAAAGAACGGACTTAAAACGCAACTGTTCGGAATTTCCGAATAGCTGCTGCCGATTGAACGCGCAAAAACTTATTGGCAAAATTACAAGGAGACCCTACGATGAGAGAAATGAGAAATTATCGCGACTACTTAATCGAAAAGTTTTCGGATATCGATAAAGCTCTCTCCTTCCTTGAAGTCGCATTGGAAGAGCACGAAAAAGATCCAGATAGTGCCGCGCTTTATTACGGATTCAGCGCGGCTGTTGAAGCACAAGGCGGTGCGCGAGAATTTGCCCGAAAGACGCATAGCAATCCTCAAGACGTGGCGAATGCCATGTTAAACAAGGACGAGACGCTGATTGCGAACATCATCGCCCAACTGTCCGCGACGCAACGCGAGATTTCTGAAACAGAGGAATTGCAGACGGTCAAGACCTGAAATTGTAGAAGGTATCCGCAGATTACGCAGATTACGCAGATTACGCAGAAAAGGCAGATGGAAGGACAAAAACATGAACGTCATGTGTGACTTTAGGATAATGGTGAAAAAAACAAGCAATCAGTGGTCAGCAGTCAGCAAAACAAGGATTCTATAGCCGTCATTGCGGCAGGGTGTTAGCCGCAATCCAGTGGTTTTGACTTTCTTATATCTGTTTGTCGGTATTATTCTGTGGCGATTTTGAAGTCACACATCGCGTAAACATGAGCAAGAAATCAGACAGTTGAGTACTAAGGATGAAATAACGGAGTTTCTGCTATGAGAAAAATGAGAAGATACCGCGATTTCTTGATTGAAGAACTTGCTGATGCTGAAATTGAGGAGACCCTCTCCTACCTGCAAGTCTCACTGGAAGAATACCAAAAAGACGGGTATGGCGATGTCCTGTATATTGCTTATGAGACGGCGATTAAAGCGCAAGGCGGTGCGCGAGAATTTGCGCGAAAGACGCATAGCAATCCCCAAGATGTGGCGAATGCCCTGTCAAACAAAGACGAGACGCTGATTGCGAACATCATCGCCCAACTGCCCGCGACGCAATGCGAGATTTCTGAGACAGAGAAATTGCAGACGGTCAAGACATAAAGCAGGAAGGCAAAAGCGATGAGCAGAAAAGCGCAAGATGATGTGTTGCCTGTCTGTCCCCGCCTCTGGCAGACAGGTGGACGCAGATGAAAAGATTGAAATATGGATAAAAAACTTTCAGAAAATCCTACCGAGATTGTCAGCGGAAGCAAAACTTCTGATGATCGTGCAGCCGGTCTTGTTCAGTTAGTCCAGTCATGGATTGATGAGGACGATACTGACGAACAGCGGGAAACGCTCGAGTACCTCATTCACGCTTTGGATGAAGACCGACTCTCCAATCGCAAACTCTTCCCGAAGAAACTGAAAGGAAAGAGTTGGTAAGCCAGAATTACTGCACAGTTCTATAGGGGATAACAGAATGACAGTGCAAAATGGACCGTTGCCGAAGGGATGGCGGGAAGTGCGGTTGGGAGAAATCAGCAAATTCTCCAAAGGAAGTGGTATTACAAAGAGTGAAGTTAGGGATACAGGAGTCCCTTGTATTCGCTATGGGGAACTCTATACCAAACACAATTTAAAGGTGCGAAATTTTTACTCTTTTATCAGCAACAAAGATTTAGACAAACGTAAACTTATTAAAAATAACGATCTTCTTTTTGCAGGTTCAGGTGAAACAAGAGAAGAAATAGGAAAATGTGCATCTTTTAATCACGATATAAGAGCATACGCAGGAGGTGATGTAATAATTTGTTCTCTTGATCCCAAAGAGGTTCGTGCAGACTTTGCATCCTGTTATCTGAATACAATAGGAAGAAAACAAATGAATAGATTAGGGCAGGGCAACTCGATAGTTCATATTTATAGCCGCTACCTGGAGGATGTTGTAATTCCCCTACCTTCTATTGAAGAACAAAAAGCCATTGCGTCGTTGCTGGAAAAATGGGACACGGCCATTGAGAAAACTGAGGCACTGATAGAGGCGAAGGAGAAGCGGTTTAAGTGGTTGCTGAAAACGCTCATCAGCGACCAGCAGAATAATCCTGAATGGCGTGAGGTTGGCGTGAGGTTGGAGGATGCTTGTGAGGTTATTGTCAGTCCTGTTGACAAAAAGACCGTTGATGAGGAGTTGCCCGTCAAATTGTGCAATTACACAGATGTTTATTACAACAATACCATTGATTCCAAAATTAACTTTATGGCTGCCACAGCCAAACCCCGAGAAATAGAAAAATTTTCGATTATTACAGACGACGTAATCATTACCAAAGATTCTGAAACCCCCGATGACATTGGTGTTCCTGCCTATGTCAAAGAGACCATTGACAACCTGTTATGCGGCTATCATTTGACAATTCTTCGCCCAAAGAAACAGACGATAGGAAAATATATGTGTTATGCCTTGACTTCTCCGAGAGTAAAGTATGACTTTTACAGGTTTGCGAATGGAATTACACGCTTTGGCCTGACAAAAGAATCGTATCAAAAAATCAAAATCCCACTCCCCCTACCTCCCGAACAAAAACGGATTGCGAACATACTTGATACCGCGAAGGAAGAAGTCGAATTTCTCGAGCAACTCGCTGAACAATACCGAACACAAAAACGCGGATTGATGCAGAAATTATTGACTGGAGAATGGAGAATCAACACAAACTTAGGAGAGCATTAAAATGGCCAAGAAACGTAAGCCTATTCCTACTAAGGTAGTCAATGAAGTCATGCTTCGTTCTGCTCTGACTTGTTGTGTCTGTAAAAAGCGAGATAACACTATTCAAACCCATCACATAGACAAAGATCCCTCCAACAATGATATTGAGAATTTGGCAGTTCTATGTTTGGAGTGCCACAATAAGGCCCACATTCGAGGAGGGGTCGGGAGACATTTGACGGCTTCTCTCATTTTTACATACAGAGAGGAATGGTACAAAATGGTTAAGATCGAGAAGGTCAAGGAAGCGATGCGTAGCGCAAGAAGGGTTCTTGAAGACGCCCCACACGCATATATCGAGACGATTCCAGAGATTAGACAAAAACTTTTGAAAACTGCTCAGCCAGAGTGGGATTCTGGAGTGACAATAAGAATGGTCAAGGCACATTCTAAATACATTGATGGGCTAAAAAATATCTTGGTAAAATTAGCGGCCTTTTTTCCAAAGGGAGCATTTGGGTCGGGAGATAAACACGAATTCTTTAGTGAAATCATATCTTCCAAATTTAAGTGGCATAGTTCGCTCACTGAAACACAATTCGCAGGTGGGACAATTGCAGGTGTGATCTGCGGAGGGGCTGTATCCTCAGAGGTAGAAAAGATGGTAGAAGATATGGTGCAGACTTTACTGTATTCCGAATATAGTTTATGGAAAACATGGAAGAAGGAATGGGATTTGGCTATTCCCGCTTAGAAACCATTTTAAAACCCACATCGGGCGGTATTGAGCATCACCGTTCCTGAACTATGGGTATCCTGCGGTAGAGCCGATGCCGCTCTATCTGCTTTCATAAACAAATAACCCATCTGACCAGAAAATTCGTTCACCCTTGCATCTAACGGCATTTCCTCTGGACCTTGCTCAAAATACCTAACTATCTTTCTTAAGGGTTTTATCTGCGCCCATCTGCGTTCATCTGCGGATAATATTCATCTGCGGATTCATCTGCGGATAAAACAGGAACAAAGCAATGCCTACCTTCCTCTTCAGCGAAAAACACCTCTCCCAGATCCCCGCTCTGCAACAGCTAATGAACATGGGCTACCGGTATCTCTCCCCCGAACAGGCGATGGTAGAACGCGGTGGGCGCGCCTCCAATGTGCTGCTGGAAAACATCTTGCGCGATCAGCTAAAAAAAATAAACCGCATTCGCTACAAAGGCGGTGTGTATCTGTTCAGCGAGGAGAATATTCAATCCGCCATTCAGAAAATCAAAAATGTTCAATACGACGGCTTGCAAAAAACAAACGAAGCGATCTACGACCTGATAAC
Organism: Candidatus Latescibacterota bacterium; assembly: GCA_022821275.1. GTDB lineage: Bacteria > Latescibacterota > UBA2968 > UBA2968 > UBA2968 > VXRD01. The sequence goes on from JAJEDY010000091.1 coordinate 42,592, forward strand.
ACTTGGCACATCACTCGAACAAACCATTGAGAGCGATTCCAAAAGCTATACCCTGAACTATATCGACTGGAAAAATCCCGCGAACAATGTGCTTCACGCCACAGCGGAATTTTCCGTTGAACGCTCCCGCAGCATGGAAACCGCAAGACCCGATATTGTGCTGTTTGTGAATGGCATTCCCCTTGTCGTAATCGAATGCAAAGGCCCCGATGTAGATGTGGAGCAGGCCATATCTCAAACAATCCGCAATCAGGGCGAAGAATACATCCCGCGACTTTTCATTTACGCACAGTTATTATTGGCTATAAACAAAAATGAGGCAAAGTACGCAACGGTAGGAACTTCAAAGGCGTTCTGGAGTATTTGGGACGAAATGGAAGATTCTACTCACGCAGTGAATGCCAGCATCAATAAATCCCTTTCCGCTGAAGACAAAGACGCCCTGTTTCGTGGCGACTTCGCCCTGGCACAACCGCACTTTGCCGCACTTGAAAGCACAGGCGACCGACTGGTCACGGAACAGGACAAATGTCTTCACAGTTTATGCCGCCCAGAGCGTCTGTTAGAACTGATTTACGGCTTTATCGTCTTTGACCTTGGCATCAAAAAAATTGCCCGATACCAGCAATTCTTTCTCGTTCGTTCCGCAGTAAATCGCATCAAACAGATAGATAATACGGGACGTCGCCAGGGCGGTATAGTCTGGCACACACAGGGGTCTGGAAAATCCATCACAATGGTCATGCTCGCCCGTGCTCTGGCTCTGGACCTCGAACTGAACAACTCCCGAATGATTCTCGTTACAGACCGCAAAGACCTGGATAAACAACTCGGCAACACCTTTGCGGCGTGTGGACTGATCATGGAGCGAGCGACAACCGGACGAAATCTGATCAAACACATCAAAAACAAAGTAGGCATCATCACGACGCTGATCAATAAATTTGATACGGCACTTTCTGCCGAAAAATACGTTGATGATTCAGCGAATATTGTCGTCCTCGTAGATGAAAGCCACCGCACAAATTTCGGTTCTCTCGCAGCGCGCATGAGGCAGATGTTGCCCAATGCCTGTTACATCGGTTTCACGGGCACGCCATTGCTCAAAAGAGAGAAGAACAGTTTTGTCAGATTTGGAGGTCTTATTGAACCGCATTACTCCGTGCGACAGGCGATCAAAGACAAAGCAGTGGTTCCCCTCCTTTACGAAGGTCGGCATGTAGAGATAGAGCAAAACCAAAACGCGGTTGATTTGTGGTTCGAACGCCATACGGTAAACCTGACAGAGCAACAAAAAGCCGATTTAAAAAGAAAATATTCCCGTGCAGATGCACTCAACCAGGCAGACCAGGCCGTCTATATGCGCGCGTTTGACATAAGCACCCACTACCGCGTAAACTGGCAGGACACCCCATTTAAGGCGCAACTTGTAGCACCCAACAAGGCGACTGCCCTGAAGTATCGAGAATTTTTCAGTGAGATAGGTACTGTTTCATCAGAGGTCGTTATTTCTCCCCCGGATATGCGAGAGGGGCATGAGGAGGTAGGCGAAGAGACAGATGAGGTCAACGCATTCTGGAACACAATGATGGCCCGTTACGGTTCTGAGGATCAATACAACAAGCAAATCATCGCACAGTTCAAACACGCGGACGAACCGGAAATTTTGATTGTAGTGGATAAACTCATCACCGGATTTGACGCGCCCCGCAATACCGTACTCTATCTGTGCCGCATGTTGCGCGAACACACACTGCTCCAGGCCATTGCCCGGGTTAATCGCGTACACGAAAATAAGGAATTTGGCTATGTCGTCGATTATGCCAATGTGCTGGGTGAACTGGACAAAGCACTAAACGAATACGACGCGCTTGCGGATTTTGACAGAGAGGACCTCGCCGATGTCCTGGTCTCCATCCAGGAAGAAATACAAAAATTGCCGCAACGTTACTCCGACCTCTGGGACATATTCAAAGAAATTAAAAATTCCCGCGAGGAAGAACGCTACGAAGTCCTGCTATCCGACGACGCATTGCGAGAGGATTTTTATGAACGCCTCACGGAGTACGGTAAGACCCTCGCCATCGCGCTTTCATCTGAGCAGTTCATTATGCAGACCGACGAGGCGCAACTCAAACGCTACAAAAGCGACCTCCTGCGTTTTGAGAAACTGAGAAAGGCCGTCAGACTGCGCTACGCCGAAGCCGTTGATTACGGCGACTATGACTCCCGAATTAAAAAGTTGCTAAATACGCATATTCAGGCAAACGAGGTCACCCAATTAAACGATCCCGTGGATATTTTTGATGACAACGCCTTTTCTATAGTCAGAGAGACGCAAGCCATCTATCGCACCCAAAACGCGGCGGCAAACGCCGACCATATCGCGCATGCGACCAAACGCAAGATTACCGAAAACATGGACAAAGACCCCGCGTTTTATGAGAAATTCTCAAAACTCATTCAGGAGGCAATAGACGATTTCAGGCAGCAACGGATATTAGCCCTCGACTATCTGCAAAAGGTGAGCGATATTCGAGATAAGATCGAAAACACACAACGCGATGATGTCCCCGATGAGATTCGCAATAACCGTGAAGCCTGTGCGTATTTTGGCGCAATTAAACCTTGTTTGTCAAAAATTGATATGGATGACAGCCAGACCGATGACATAGCAATAAAAACAACGCTTGCCATTCAAACCGCGATAGATAAAAATTGGAAGGTAGATTTTTGGAACGATAGCGACGCGCAAAATGACGTAAAAAATGAGATGGATGACTTCTTCTACGATGTGGTGGAAGATGTATATGGCATTGATTTATCGTCAGAGCAGATGGACGAAATGATCAGCCAAACAATGCAGATCGCCAAATTCTGGAGGCCCGCTTAATGTCGGAAACTCAGTACGCCATCACATACGCGGGCGAATCTATTCCCTTTCATCTGAGTTATTCCAACAGGAAGTCTATCGAAATTGCCGTTCACCCAGATGGCTTAGTGACAGTAAAAGCACCACTGGAAACAGATAAAAACCTCATCGAGCGTCGCGTTTACAAGCGGGCGCGTTGGATAAGACGCCAGATCCGCTATTTCGCACAATTTGACCCGCGGACTCCAGAGAGGCGATTTGTCGGAGGAGAAAGCCACCTGTACCTGGGCAAAAAATATCGGCTGAAAATAAGACAGGCCGAAGCGGACAAGGTCTTGTTAAAGCATGGATTTTTTTACATCGCAACGGTTAATAACGAGCCAGAACATATCGCGATGTTGCTTGGAGAATGGTACCGTAGCAAGGCGAATATTTATTTTCTAAAAGTGTTTGAAGAATGCTGGCGTCCCTTTCAAAAAAAAGAGGTGAATAAACCCACCCTCAAAATTCGCAATATGAAAACGCGCTGGGGCAGTTTGAGCAGCAGAGGCAGCCTGACATTGAATTTGGAACTCATCAAAGCACCCAGAGAATGTATTGAATACGTTGTTATCCACGAGCTATGTCACCTGTTTTACCCCAATCACGGGACAGAATTTTATAACTTGCTTGAGCGCATGCTCCCCGATTGGATAAAACGAAAGCACAAATTGGAAATGGCACTGTCTTAGAATCAGTTCCAATCACAACCTGTGCAATTTTTGCGATAAATTTTCAACAGGTGTAAACACCCACTGTTTTCCAACTTTTACCGCATTGAGCAATCCATGAGCCTGTAAATTCAGCAAATCTGTACGTGCGGTCTGATAAACCACATTGTGGCTATTCTGGTGGCCATAGATTGTATATCGATGGCGGGGATGACGAAGTGCGTGACTCAAAAGTGCGCGTTGTCGATGATTGAACACGGCAGAATTTTTCAACACCTGATCAATACCTTCAAATAGTCGCGCTTTGCGTTTGATATATTGATGAAATACATCCACAGTTTGCTCAATAACGCGCAATTGGTATAAAATAAAATAAGTCAAATCATTGTCATCCGTCTCAGTGTACAAAAAGGATCGGCTATATTTTGCAGGAGCCTTGCGCAAAATTTGGGAAATAGACAAAAACTTAAACAGCCCGTAGCCATTGTGTAGCATCGACCAGTAGAACAGTGCGCGTGCGGTGCGCCCATTGCCATCGACAAACGGGTGGTCATATCCCAACCAGAAATGCAATATAATCGCTCGAAGCGCCGGATGAATAAACCAATCTGGCGTTTTGCCATTGGCAAAATCGCACATTGCCTGCAGGCGCTTGGGCAGTTCTTCGGCAGGCGGCGGACGGTGCAAAACCTCACCAGTAATAAGATCGGCAACATGAACAGATTCTTTTGCATACCGAAAACGACCTGTTCCCGAAGGATCGTCCAGAGTATCTTCTGTCACCAGGCGGTGCAGATGAAAAATCAGGTCTTGAGTTAAGGGCTGATCTTTCAACTCGCCAATTGCATTCATGGTGAGATAATTATTCAAAATCATCTGCTCACTGCGATTCTGTGGGACTCGTCCAGTGCGGAGCATCTCTCTGGCAACCTGACGTGTGGTTGTGGCACCTTCGAGTTGGCTAGATGTAATGGCCTCTTCAATCAGTGAATCCACGAAGTAGATATTGGAGAACTCAGATGAGATAGCCTGTTCGAGCAGACCAGAAAAACCAGGTCTTCCCAGATCAATTTGATGCAAATACTCGAGAATAGGGTCTATAATCAAAGCACGAAAAGGGATTCCCGAGCAATCGACAAGTGGGATTTCTTTCCACAATGCCCCACGGTATAGCTTAATGCCCAACCACCACTCGCGATGTGTCAGTCCTCCGGGGGGCGTTCGATATCGCAACTCATCCCAATGCAAGTAGTCAGACATATCTACTTCCGAAATCAAATGTGGAAGTCGTCCAACTTCCACATCGCGCATCAGATCATCAAAAGCTGGTGGTGTTTGAGGTCTTTTCATAATTGCTGTCCATTCATACTAAATGTTCATACTAATCTCATACTAATATATATAAAATTAGTATGAAAAGCTATCTATACTTGTCCATATCGCTGTCCATTCATACTAAATGTTCATACTAATCTCATACTAATATATATAAAATTAGTATGAAAAGTCACCCATACTTATTCATCAAAATATAGGGTTTGGGCACAAAACGTCGTATATTGTGAAACATCAAAATTTAAATAAAAAGGACTATATTAATGGGATTACTCAAAGAAAAAGTCGCAATCATAACGGGTGGCGCGAGCGGCATTGGTCGCGCCACTGCTCGCCTCTTTGTCGAAGAAGGCGCGCAAGTCGTCATCGCAGACATCCAGGAAGATAAGGGACAAGCCGTCGCGGAAGAACTCGGCTCCAACGCCATTTTTCAGCACACAAATGTGAGACGGGAACCCGATATCAAAGCGATGATTAATCTCGCGGTCTCGCACTTCGGACGCCTGGATTGCCTCTTTAACAACGCCGGATACGGTGGTGTGGCGGGACCAGTTGAAGAAACATCCATGCGGGGTTTTGACAAAACCGTGAGCATTCTCCTGCGCGGTGTCTTCATGGGCATCAAACACGCGGCTCCCGTGATGAAAAAGCAGGGATCGGGCAGCATCATCAGCACGGGATCTGTCGCGGGCCTTCGCACGGGCTATGGTCCGCATGTGTACAGCGCGTGTAAAGCCGCCGTCATACACCTCACCCGAACAACGGCAATGGAAATGGGACCTCACAACATCCGCGTCAACTGTATATGCCCCGGTGGCATTGCCACCCCCATATTTGCCCCGGCATTGGACCTCGCGCCCGAAGAATCCGACAAAGCATATCAACTCATGACCGAAAAACTCGCTGGCGGACAACCTATCCATCGCGCGGGTCAACCCGAAGACATCGCACACGCAGCCCTCTATCTCGCCAGCGATCACGCCTCATTTGTCAACGGTCACGCCCTCGTCGTCGATGGCGGTCTCATCGGCGGTCAAAAATGGGACAGATCCTGGATCGCCCGGGAGGGGCTTACGTCTGATGAGGATATACGAGAAGGAGAATAATATGAACCGCATCCTGATCTCATTGGCTCTCATGCTCTTCATCGCTTGTGGTAGTGAACAAACCGGCTCGGCAAAAACGACCATTGCCGTCATACCCAAAGGCACAACCCACGAGTTCTGGAAATCTATTCACGCAGGCGCAGTCAAAGCGCAGCGCGAGTTAGACATAGAAATAATATGGAAAGGCCCGCTCAAAGAAGACGACCGCGAAGACCAGATCGCACTGGTCGAAAACTTCATCTCTCGCGGCGTTTCGGGCATTGTGCTCGCGCCCCTCGACGACACCGCCCTTCGCGTACCCGTCGCCAATGCCGTAAGCAGCGGCATCCCGGTCGTCATTATCGACTCGGGGCTTCAAAGCGATGACTTCGTCTCCTTTGTCGCCACCGACAATTATTTGGGAGGACGCCTCGCAGGTGCCGACATGGCCCAACGCCTGAACCAAAAGGGCAAAGTCATCATGCTGCGTTACCAAGAAGGCTCTGCCAGCACAATGAAACGCGAACAGGGATTCCTCGACGCAATTGGCGAGCATTCAGACATCGAAATTGTCTCATCAAATCAACACGGCGGTGCCACCACTGAAAGCGCGTATCAGGCCAGCGAAAACTTGCTCGCCCCACTGAAAGACGCAAATGGCAAACTCACCATCCAGGGCATCTTCTGCCCCAACGAATCCACCACATTTGGCATGCTGCGTGCCCTGCAAGACGCGGGCCTCGCTGGCAGTGTCGTATTCATCGGCTTTGACAGCTCGGAAAAACTCGTCGAAGCCCTCGAAAACGACCAGATCCACGGGCTTGTACTGCAAAACCCCTTTAAAATGGGCTACCTCGGCGTCAAAACCATAGTCGCACATCTAAAAAATCAACCCGTTGAAAAGCGCGTTGACACCGGTGTTGCCCTCGTCACCAAAGACAATATGAACGATCCAGACATCAAAGATGTATTAACACCAGACCTGGATAAATGGCTTAAATAAATGGAGAAATAGGTGAAAAAACTTTTTCGAATTGCAATAATGATCACCGCCATCCCTTCAGTCGCCCTATCGCAGTTCTTACCCGACCTGACTGCGCTGAGCGAAACGATTAAGCCACAAGTATCGTCAATTCGATCGCTCAACTTTGTCCAGCCATTCACAATACGCTATCAGACAAACGCGGAAATCGCCGCCTTCTTAAATGAACAGTTCAATGAATCTGTACCGCTAATAACTCGCCAAAACTACGATCTGTTTATCCGCGTCCTCGGATTGCACCGCGGCGGTATCCCTTTCGACTTCGAAGCGATGAAAAGGACCTTGCTGGAACAGGTTGGAGCCTATTACGATCCCGCAACACGTTCTGTCAACTTCCCGATAGGATCAATTTCCCCACAAATGCTTCGAGTGATTATAGCACATGAACTCACGCATGTGCTACAGGACCAGCACTTTGGACTCGACCGCTTGCAAAACAGCGCGACAAACAGCGATCAATTATTAGCCCATCAAGCTCTGGCCGAAGGGGACGCGACGCTGGTGGAATTCCTCTGGTCTTTTGATCGCGCAGGACAAGTGGTATCAGATGCAGAACTACAGCGAATCATAAACAATATTATCAACACGGCCGTCAATGAAACGGACGAAATCCCCGATTTTCTATTTGAACAGCAAATTGGAATCTATTTCCGTGGGCTGGCCTTTGTATTTGAGTTGAAAAAACGCGGGGGTTGGGCAACAGTGAATCGCGCGTACACCACTCCGCCAATGTCGATGGAACACATCCTTCACCCGAACAAATACTTCTCAGGGGAATCCTTCGAAGAGATCGCGCTTCCAAATTTGGCAAATGAACCCTTCGCAGGAGATTGGGAATTACTGGATCGGGATACACTCGGCGAACTGGGCCTCAGAATCATCTTCAATACCTTTGATGTCAATACCCCATCACACTCGGCAGCCGCTGGCTGGCATGGCGACCAGTATGTCGTCCTCCAACACCGCCAGGATAATACACCCGCTCTCGTCCTATTCACGACCTGGGATACGGAACGGGACGCGACAGAGTTCAAGACCGCCTATGAAGACGTGCTCGCAATTAAACGACGCGGATCCACAGACTTCAGAATTGAGCAACAAGGGACAGATGTGTTAATCTCTGAATCGTCTCGGGATCTCGACCTGTTATTTGCGTACCTCGAAAAAGTTCGCTTCACCCCCACAGTCGCGCTCGAAGGCTTCGATTTTGACGGCAACCTCGTGATCGGCTTCTCAGACTTCCTCCTATTCGCCGCCCACTTTGGCAAGACCAGTTCGGATCCGGAATTTGACCCGCGATTCGACATCGATTCAGATGGCATAGTCGGCTTCTCGGACTTCCTCGCATTCGCCTCTGCTTTTGGGAAACAAATTACGCGCAACTCAAAACCCGCTGTCGTGATTGACCCTCACATTATCTACCGCACGTTGGGATTTGTCAGATAAAGCGGTCAGGCATATTCTCTATGTCCATTCCCAAACATCCGCGCTTTGCCATGCGCGGCATTCGCAAAACCTTTGGCGCGACCATTGCGCTCGACAATGTCGATTTTGTCGTTTCACCCGGGGAAATCCACGCCCTCATCGGTGAAAATGGCGCGGGCAAAAGCACCCTGATGAAAGTGCTATCGGGAGCCTTGCAACCCGATGCCGGGGAAATGACCGTTGACGAATCGCCCTTCGCACCTGCCAATCCCCTCCAGGCGCGACAGCAGGGCGTGGTCATGATCTATCAAGAACTCTCCCTCGCGCCCCATCTAACCGTTGTGGAAAACGTCCTCCTCGGAATGGAAATCACGCGACGCGGGTTATTGCAAAAATTGGACATGCACGCCCTGGTTCAAAACGCGCTGACAGCACTCGACCATGCCGATATCGACCCCCACGCGCGCGTGAGCACCCTCACCATTGCCGAACGGCAAATCGTAGAAATTGCACGCGCACTATCCGTTCAATGCCGCGTCCTCGTCCTCGACGAACCCACCAGCAGCCTCACGCGCGCAGATGCCAACCGCTTATTTCGCGTGATGCAACGCCTGAAAGCGCGAAATTTGGCAATCGTCTATATCTCGCATTTCCTCGAAGAAATCAAAGAAGTCGCCGACCAATTCACAGTTCTGAGAGATGGGAAAAAGGCTGGCAACGGTCTGGTCGCTCCAACCCCCATACCCGACATCGTCCACCTCATGGTCGGTCGGCAAATCGACGACTTTTTTCCCCGCTCCAATCGCACACCGGGCGAGCCACTCCTCGACCTCAAAGACCTCGCTGGCGACCCTCTCCCTCACAGCGCATCCCTCGTCTTGCACCGCGGAGAAGTACTCGGTATCGGTGGACTCATCGGCGCGGGTCGCACGGAACTTTTGCGCGCCCTCTTTGGCCTCGATCCCATCCGCAAAGGCCATATCACCTTCGCGCACAACACAGTCCGCGCAACACCTGCACAGCGTCTTGCCCAGGGAATGGGATTGCTCAGCGAAGACCGCAAAGACGAGGGCCTCGCCCAGTCGATGAGTCTGACCGATAACCTCACCCTCTCGCGCTTGCCCAGAGGAATCATCTCTCCCAAAAAACTGCGCGCCATTGCCCACCAGTGGATATCTCGTCTCGGCATTCGCACATCGGGACCTGCACAACCCATTGCAGACCTCTCCGGTGGCAACCAGCAAAAAGTCGCACTCGCCCGCCTGCTCCACCACGACGTGGCGTGCCTGCTTTTGGACGAACCCACGCGCGGCATCGACATTGCCAGCAAAGCCGACATCTACCACCTGATTGACCAACTCGCAACACAGGGCAAAGCCATCCTCCTCGTAAGCAGTTACCTCCCCGAACTCCTCGGGATATGCGACCGCATCGCCGTCATGTACCGCGGCCGCCTCGGCCCCGCGCGTCCCGTTGATCAGTGCAGCGAACACAGCCTCATGCTCGAAGCGACCGGACAGGAGGTGACCGCGTGAATCATCTCTCGCGCTTTGCCCCCTTGCTCGGCCTCTTTATGGTTTACGGACTATTCGCCATTCTCGGTCCCGACAGCTTTAGCAGCGGCCGCAACCTCGAAACCATCGCGCGTCAAACAGCCATTGTCGGCACGGCAGCACTCGGCATGACCCTCGTCATCATCGCCGGGGGTATTGACCTCTCCGTCGGCTCCACCATAGCCCTGACCACCGTCACCATCGCCGCATCGCTCCAGGCTGGCCTGTCACCCCTTATTGCTGCGCCCATCGGCATACTCACAGGCGCGCTTTGCGGCTTAGTCAACGGCCTGATCATCACCCGTTTTCGCGTCGTGCCTTTTATCGTCACCCTCGGCACGCTTCTGCTCGTGCGCGGCATTGCCAAAGGACTGGCAGGCGAACAAAAAATCGACGCTCCCCTCACCTATCTCATCGACCTGCTCGCAGCACTTCCGCGCGATGCGTGGTGGATATTCCCGCCCGGCGTATGGCTCCTCATCATCCTCGCCCTCCTCACGGGCGGATTCCTCGCCTATACGCGCCCGGGCAAACACATCGTCGCCATCGGCTCTAACGAAAACACCGCCCGCCTGTGCGGTATCCGCGTCGAAGCCACCAAATTACTCGTCTATGCCCTCGCTGGAACATCCGCAGGCATAGCCGGACTCCTCCAATTTTCTCGCCTCACCGTAGGCGATCCCACGGTCGCTGTGGGCCTCGAACTCGACGTTATCGCAGCCGTTGTCATCGGCGGGGGCAGCCTCTCGGGCGGCGAAGGCTCAGTACTCGGCAGCGTGGTCGGCGCCCTGATCATGACCGTCATCCGCTCAGGCTGTTCACAAATGGGCTTGCCAAATTGGGTGCAAGAAATCGTCACCGGTATTATTATCGTCATCGCCGTGGCAGTCGATAGATTGAGACATCGAGAAAGATAGCGGATATCCACCACATCTCTGTTTTTTGCAACTTATTTTTATCACTTGAGTTAGAAAAAACATATCTTATATCTGCAAGGTGCAGATCCGAGCCAACGACATGGCTCATTCACCCATTACAAGGAGTACACCCATGCAAACCCGACACACCCTCTCCCTCATCGCCCTTATATTTTTCTTCATCACAGCCCCCACCTTTGCAGCCACCGTCGAAGTAGAAGGCGAAGGCACGCCAGCTTTGTACGTGGTCAAGGTGCATGCCGACTGGTGCGGCTCCTGCAAGGCACTGGTGCCCATTCTCGACGAAGTTCGAGAAACCATGTCTGCCGAGCCTGTTCTCTTTCTCACGTTGGACGTGACCGACGAAGACCGCACCGGACAGGCCCGCCTGCTGGCCGCAGCTCTCGGCATAGAGCAACACCTCAAAACCAATAACAAGACCGGGCTGGTCCTGGTCATCAATCCCTCGGATAAGGCCCTGCTGGAAACCCTGACCAGGGAAAACACCGCCGATGAAATGATCGGCAAAATTGAGGGCCATATTGCCGCAACTGAGGAGGAGGACGAGGACATGGACATGTGAGGCAAGAGATCGAATTACGGTGCTCGGTCAGCAAATACTGACCGATGCACCTGAAAAATTAACTATATCAAAATTGCTACTTATCGGAATCGAAACATGAACAAAGACACCGCATTTCAAATGGGCGCCTCAAACCTGCGCTTTGGGGTGGGAACAACGCGCGAAATCGGCATGGACCTGTCCGACATGGGCCTCAAGCGCGTCCTCGTCATTACCGATCCCAACCTCGTCGATCTGCCCCCTGTTCAAACCGCGAGAGAGAGCCTGGAATCCGAAGGCATTGAATACGACCTGTTCGACCGCGTACGCGTGGAACCCACAGATATCTCTTTCAAAGACGCCATTGCAGTCGCCACAGAAGGCGCTTACGAAGGCTATGTGGCCATTGGGGGTGGTTCATCCATCGACACGGCAAAAGCAGCCAACTTATTTGCAACCTATCCCGACGATTTCTTTGCCTATATCAACGCGCCCATCGGCCAGGGCAAACCCGTTCCCGGCCCCGTCAAACCCCTCTTTGCCATTCCCACCACAGCCGGCACGGGAAGTGAAACCACGGGCGTAGCCATTATGGACCTCTCCGACCGCCACGTCAAAACTGGCATTGCACACCGCTATCTCAAGCCCGACCTCGCCATTGTCGATCCCGAAAACACGCGCACCATGCCGCCTTCCATCGCGGCGGCAACCGGCCTCGACGTTCTCTGTCACGCCCTCGAATCCTTCACCGCCATCCCTTATACCGAACGCCCCAGACCCAATCGCCCAATCGAACGCCCCGCCTATCAGGGCGCCAACCCCATTTCCGACATGTGGGCGCTCAAAGCCATAGCAATGACCACGCAATACCTGCCTCGCGCAGTTCGGAACCCCGACGATGACGAAGCCCGCGCGCAAATGATCCTCGCCGCATCGCTCGCCGGTATCGGCTTTGGCAATGCCGGTGTTCACCTCTGTCACGGCATGTCGTATCCCGTCTCAGGTATGGTGCGAGACTTCAAACCCAAAGGGATGATCACTGACCACGCCACCATCCCACACGGCATGTCCGTCGTCCTCAACGCCCCTCCTGTCTTTCGCTTCACAGGCCCCGCGCAGCCTGAACGCCACCTTCGGGCAGCACAGATCATGGGCGCTGACATTTCCAATGCATCTCCCGAAGAAGCGGGCCACATCCTCGCCGATCAAGTCGTCGCAATGATGAAACAACTCGAAGTACCCAATGGCCTGTCGGCAATCGGATTCACCGAAAGCGACATCCCCGCACTCGTCGAAGGCACCCTCCCCCAACACCGCGTCACCAAACTCTCACCACGTCCCGCAGAAGCCGAAGACCTGGAGAACCTGTTCAAAGATGCAATGGTCGCATGGTGAAATCAAAGGTTGCCATTCTGTTTCCGAAATATTATGATGTAAGCACCAACAGCATCGATATACAGGGATAACAGGAGGGCTTTTCGTGGACGCTAAACTAATCTGGCTTTTTGCTTTTGTGGGACTTTACTGGGCTTATTGCCTCTTCTGGGGTGTCAGAGGTGCCATTTCTTCGCGCACATCAACCGATTACTTCGTGGCCGGACGCACCATTGGCTTATGGGTATTTGTCCTTGCGGCCACCGCCACCAGCTTTTCCGGCTGGACCTTTGTAGGACACCCTGGCAAAATCCTCATCGATGGCCTGCCCTACGCATTTGCCTCCTTCTATGCGCTCACAATTCCCTTTACTGGCGTGCTCTTTTTGCGCCGCCAATGGGTCGTAGGACGAGCCTTTGAACACATTACCCCCGGCGAAATGTACACCACCTACTACGGTGGTAATGCCATGCGCCTGCTCACAGTTCTCGTAGCCTTCCTCTTTTCAGTACCTTATCTCGGCGTACAACTCCGCGCCTCTGGCGACCTCTTTCACGTACTCACCGACGGCATGATCGGCATTGAAATAGGTATGTTCGCCCTCTCTGCCATTGTTATGATCTACGTCGCATCCGGCGGTCTTCGCTCCGTAGCCTATGTTGACTGCGCCCAATGCGTCTTGCTCGCCCTCGGCATTATCATCCTGGGCGGCATCGCCATCAGCTTTGCAGGCGGTTGGGGCGGGTTTACCGACGGCCTTGCAGCCTATGTCAAACAAGACCTCGCATCGGGTCAAAAACTCACCCCCGCCGGCCACTCAAACATCGTAGCTATGCCGGGAACTATCCAGGCCGTATCTTCAGGAGCCGAAGCACAGGGCAGCGTGTGGACCGGCATGATGTGTCTCACCTACATGTTCGCGCTCATGGGCATTCAATCCTCACCCGCCTTTTCCATGTGGTGCTTCTCCAACAAAACCAGCGAACCCTTCCGCTGGCAGCAAGTCGTGGCATCCTCGATTATCATCGGCATCATCCTCTTCACCTTCACCATCTTTCAGGGCATTGGGGGCAACATCCTCATCGCAAACGGCATCTTTGAATCCGCCAATGACAAAAACCTCGTTCCCCAACTCATCAACCTGCTCACCGACTCGGCTCCCTGGCTCGTTGGCCTGCTCGCGGTTTGTGCCCTCGCCGCAATGCAATCCACCGGAGCCGCCTACATGTCCACCTTCTCGGGCATGGTCACCCGCGACCTCTACAAACAGTACGTCGCCCCCGACGCATCGGACAGCGTGCAAAAACTCTGTGGGCGCATCTTCGTCATCGTCGTCACAGTGGTCGCGCTCTTTGTCGCCGCGCAATTCACCGGAGCCATCGTCATGCTCGGCGGCCTGGCCGTTGCCTACGGCTTCCAGATGTACCCGGCCCTCATGGGGGTATGCTACTTTCCCTGGCTCACCCGCAAAGGCGTAGTCTGGGGCCTTGTTGCCGGCCTTATTGCCGTCACCTTGACCGACCGCACAGTGGCCGTATTTGGACTGCCCTGGGGCGCATTCCCCCTCACCATTCACAGCGCGGGCTGGGGTATCTTCGCCAATTTGATCATTGCCCTGCTCGTCTCAAAACTTGCCTCGGAAAACAACGGAGAACGCGAAAAACGCCAAAAACACCACGCTTTCATCCAGGCCGTCTCTGGCCTCACCGACGACCAGAAGAAATGGGTGACACCGGCATGGATTCTCACAGTTTTGTGGTTCCTCATCGGATTCGGACCTTTTGCCACGGTTGGCAACACCCTATTTTCAGATCCCAATACCCCGGCCACCTGGGCACCTTTTGGCTTGCCCTCACTCTGGGTCTGGCAACTCATCATGCTGCTCTTCGGCATCTTCGTCATGTGGATGCTCGCCTTCAAAGTCGGCCTCTCCAAACCCGTTCCGATTGAAGATGTGACCTCGCAGCGCGAAGCGTTTTACAAAAAATAAAAAGAGCATTGGTGGATAATCCACCGATGCTCCTATATGGAGATAGACGAATGTCAAAGCATCACATCCCCCTAAAGTTGGATAAAACAGCACTTTCTATAGGATCACTCTCCGATACTTCGGAAGAACGTACATATTGGCTTACTCAAACACCTCGCGAACGCCTGAAGCAAATCGAAATCCTTCGCCGGATCAATTATGGAAATCGAGCTACCAGACGACTTCAAAGAGTTCTTGAAGTTGCTCAACGAACATGGCGTTGAATATCTCTTGATTGGTGGCTATGCTGTCGGTTATTACGGCTACCCACGAGCCACTAACGATCTGGATATTTGGATTGCAGTCCATCCTCAAAATGCCGAACGCCTGATCGCTGTCCTGCAAGCCTTTGGATTCCCCACATCCGATCTATTTACAAATATATTTCTCAATGAAGAAGACATCATTCGCATGGGCGTTCCTCCAATGCGTATTGAAATTATTCCATCTATCTCTGGTGTTGATTTTGATACGTGCTATGCAGAACGCATCGTCGATATCATAGATGAAATTCAAGTTAATCTAATCAGTCTTGAACACTTAAAGGCGAATAAAAAAGCGAGCGGAAGATTCAAAGACCTCGACGATTTAGAACACCTTCCGTGAAAATTTCGAACCCTAAAAAAACGCCATCGGCGATTTGCCGATGGCGTTAGTACTGAATCTAGTGGTCGTTCCCATAACTTCGCGTGAAGCTTGCGAAGGTTCAGGAGCAGGGATATTTTAGACATCTGTCCACATACAGTTGAAAAAGCCGGTCACGTTTTAGACCTCCCGCCGAGATACCGGGCTAAGCTATGTTCTGGTCCATTGGCTGGTAATCTATTCACCAACTTTATTTTTTACAAGAGACATAATTTTTTCAGCGACCTTCAGAGTAGAATGGGCGTCTTCCCGAGATGGATCCACAAAATCGCCGGGATAGCGCACATCAACACCATAAGCCGAAAGCTCTGCACACGCTTCCCGAAAGCATGCCAGTGCTGCCAGTAAATCAATTGACATATCCAACAACGCAATCACATCATGGGTGTAAGGAAACACAATACCATTTGCTGTCAACAGTGCTTTTAGAGACTTTTCAACTGCCTGCTGGGCATGAAAACACGGCGTGTCGGTTGGACCATCTTCTAATGCCAAGGTTTGCCGCGCCGTGATCACATCGTTTTCAGCTTTTTTAAGCCACTGGCGCGCAAACTCCGTCTGGGGATCGCTCATACAATATCTTTCCCGTTGTCATTACATCTGTCACAATATGATTGACCACTCCTGAATAGCTTTCGACTTCCTGTGGTGTGTAAACCAGAATATCCAGAGGACAAGGGGCCGGTGCAAACAGCAGACGGATTTTTGCGGACCGTTTATGACGGGGCAAGTTCGACTCGACAACCACAAATAAATCCAGATCGCTATCTTTCGCAGGCGTTCCCCTGGCATAAGATCCAAACAAAATCACTTGCAATGGATTGATATGATCCACGATTTTTTGCACAATCTGATTGATAATTGCTTCAGAAATGACAGTGTTTGTTGTATCTAAAAAATGTGCCATCAGGCTATCCCTTGTTCCACAAATGAGCATGATCTTTCGAGCAATATAGCCCGAATCCAAAAATGTGTCAACAAACCGCTTTTGATCTCGGACATTAAATCTCTCTATTCCCACAGATCATCGTCGAACCACACCCCAAAACCCGGTCCCTCACCTGGCGCCATTTTGCCATCCATCACTTGCGGCTGATCCCTCACCCACGTCATCCAGGGACGTCCACTTTCAGCCAGCGGATCGGGATCGAGCGCGACAATCGCGTGCAGCGCCCACACCTCTCCCCCGCGATGTGGACACACCTCGACATCGTACTCCTTTGCCAATGCGTAAATTTTCACCAACTCTGTCAACCCACCGCACCAGCACACATCCGGTTGATAAATAGCGTGTAATCCCCTTTGCATCAGCACCTCAAATCCTTGCGCCGTATATTCGTGCTCGCCACTCGCAATGGGAATGGGACTCTCGCGCATCAACCGCTCATAGCCATCAAAATCCTCTGGCAAAAGCGGCTCTTCCAACCAGTCCAAATTGAACTCAGCCAACCGATCCGCAGCACGCAATGTGCCCTCCACATCCCACCCCATTGACGCATCGCACATCAGTTGAATATCATCACCTACGACCGACCGCACATCCGCAAAAAAATCGGCTATGGCATCTAACTCTTTGTGGGGATTCATCCCCCCAATCCCAAATTTTAATGCCTTATAGCCCAGAGCGAGTGCACCCTCGAGATCATCCCGCGACCACCCCGTGTGATACGATGGCACTGCCTTTCGCGTTCCCCCCAGCACCTCGACAAGTGGTTTATTCGCCCGCTTGCCCCGCAAATCCCACAATGCCAAATCTGCGCCACTAATCGCCATCATCGCAATCCCCTTGCGTCCATAAGCCGCGGTATGGCGATACATCGCATCCCACACCCCCTCGACATCCCCAGCATTCGCGCCAATCAAAACCTCGCGCAACACCGTCTGAACCACGTGAATACCCGCCGCACCGCCCCCGCCAACACCGTATCCCGACAACCCATCATTCGTATCAATCCGCACCAGAATCTGTCCAATAGATCCGCGCCAACCAGCAGGTGCGCGATCCGCATCGGGCTGCACCGCGTGAACATGTGTAATGATCATATGCAATCTCCTATTGTAAAAAATTTATTACCCTGCTTCTTGATATGAAACCCGGTTCAGGGTATATTTACTGCAAAGGACTTATATGCAAAATTCCCGGAGAAATATAATGGACAAAACAATCAGACGCACGCCCGATGGAGAGCCAGAAAGACGCACACCCGATGAAATGCTGCGAGATGCCGTATCAGACGACACCGATATTCCCGGCAAGGGCAAGCCACTCGACTTAAAAGCGTATTTCCGCCCCGATGTAGAACATCGCATGGCGGGCAAAATCCTGCGTGACAACAACGTGCTACCCGCACACCTCCAGGAACGCAAAGACGCAGAAGAACACCTCAAAAAAGCCGAAAAACACCTGCGACGCGCAACAAAAAAAATCGCGCCATTGCAAAAAGCGATTCTCCCCCTCGCGCAAACACTCATACGCACATTTTCCAACGACAAAGAGATGGGCGAATCACTGGGCCTGAATACACTACCAGAAAAATTTCATCCCCATTCGGAAACACCGCCCGCGTCCGATCTCCTTGAGACCATCAGCACCTTCGACCAATTGTGCAAACAATACAATGCGTGGGTGCGCGACCTGACATATCGATACCTCGAAAACCTGCGCCTCGCGCACGAAAATATCGAAGCCAGCAAAAAGCGGCAACTCGTCAACCGCTCGCTTTTGCCGGCATATGCGCCCATTGCCAGAGTCGATATCGAAGCGCAGAGAGAATACATACAAAAGCATTTCCCACTCCTGCCCGAACGCCCGCGCGACTGGCAATCGCGTCTCAAAACCTGGCAGCGGTCTCAACAACCATCCCTCTGGCAGCGCATGTTTAAATCCGCTTAACCACCATCACTTCTCCAGTTGTACTCATCTCCTGCATTTCATCTGCGTCTATCTGCGTCCATCTGCGGATACCACTTCTATCTTGTCTTGACGTATTTGCCAAATTCCAGTAATTTATAAGTAAGTAAACACTTTCTTCACTTTATTTGGAGTTGATCTGTGGCAAACACTTCCGAGATAAATCTGCTGGAAATCCCCCCGCAGCACATTTTAGACGGCCTTATTCCATCGCAAGAAACGGTTCAGGTATCGGCCAGTACCGACATCCGTCTCGATGGGACGTATGGAACCGCCTATCTCCTCGCCACAAACAAATACTTATTTGCGATTAGCCCCAACGGCGATGCGACACCACACACAGAGCGCATCCCACTTTCCGAAATTACCAATCTCGAAGTCAAAGACCTGTTTGGCAACAGCTTGCTCAAAGTCCGCACCGCAACCACAGGCGCCACACTCGCGCGATTTACCAAAGGCCAGAACCAGAAATTCAATCGGATAACGCACCGACTTGAAGCCCTTGTAAAAGACGCGCGCAAAACCGAAGACAAAATCGCCAAAGGCCAACTTGGACGCGCGATTTCTGGCAGACGGTGCGACGTGTGCGGCACAATCATTTCCCGCAGGGTGGGAGTCTGCACCAACTGTCTCGACACCCGCAAACTGCTATATCGCCTGCTCGCCTATGCGCGTCCCTTCTGGAAACTCGGAACTCTGAGCCTTGCCCTGCTCCTCACCTCGACATTTATTGGCCTCACCCCACCACTTTTGATGCGCGAACTCATCGATGGCGTACTCGCACCTTCTGAAAATTATGAAACGACCTTCTTCCGCGACATCGCAAACAGTATATTTGGGATGCCAACCGGATACGAAATACTCTATTTTCTCGTGGGTCTGCTCCTGCTGATTAACCTCTCGCAATCGGGCCTTCGCGCCATACGCTCGTATATCCTGTCCGTTCTGGGGCAGAAAATCACCTACAACCTCAGAAATGAGGTCTATCAGCACCTCCACCGCCATTCTCTCAGCTTCTACAACGAGCGCGAAACCGGCACCATTATGGCCAGCATCACCCAGGATGTGGGCCGCCTGCAAGATTTTATCAGCGATGGCCTGCAAGAAATCATCCGCGACATCATCACCATCGCCTTTATATGCGGCATTCTCTTTTGGCTCAATGTCAAACTCGCCATCCTCGTCTTAATCCCCACACCCTTCCTGATTATTGCAACCCTCAAATTTGGTCACCGCCTGCATCGCACCTATCGCGGCCTGTTTCGGCGTTGGGCTGCCATCAGCGCGCTCCTTGCCGACACCATTCCCGGCGTGCGCGTGGTCAAAGCCTTTGCACAGGAAAACCGCGAAGTGGGTAAATTTCAGACGCGCAGCGAAGACCTCCTTAAGGGTGAAATCAAAATTGCGGGCATTCGCAGCATCTTTGGCCCCGTCATGGCTTTTATTACATCTATCGGAACGCTGATTATATGGCTCGTGGGAGGCTCCTCGGTTCTCGACGGCGCTTTGACCCTGGGAAACTTTGTGGCATTTACGCAATACATGTGGCGTTTTTACGGCCCTGTTGAAAGCCTCTGCCGCCTCAACCACCGCTTCCAACGGGCCGCGTCTTCTGCCGAACGCGTCTTTGAAGTGCTCGACACACAACCCGACGTAACCGATAGGCGCAGCGCATACGCCATGCCCGCCATTGAAGGGCGCATCCAGTTTGACGACGTGACATTTGCTTACGAAACCGACAAGCCCGTTCTCAAAAACCTCAATTTTACCGTTGAACCCGGCGAAATGATCGGCCTTGCCGGGCATTCTGGCGCGGGCAAAAGCACCCTGATCAACCTGATTTGCAGATTTTACGATATCGATGAAGGCGCGATTTTAATCGACGGACGCGATATCCGCGATGTCGCCCTCAAATCCCTGCGCGATCAGATCGGCGTCGTTCTGCAAGACCCCTTTCTTTTTAATGGGCCGATAGCCGAAAATATCGCCTATGGCAACCCCGATGCGTCACTCGACGAAATCGTCGCAGCCGCTAAAACAGCCAATGCCCACGACTTTATCCTCCGCCTGCCCGATAGTTACGACACACCCGTAGGTGAACGCGGCGTTCGACTCTCGGGTGGCGAAAGACAACGCATCTCCATTGCGCGCGCGATCCTGCGAAACCCGCGCATTCTCATTCTCGATGAAGCCACCTCCAGCATGGATACCGAGACAGAATCACAGATCCAGGAAGCCCTTTATAGACTCGTACAAGGGCGCACAACCTTTGCCATTGCCCATCGTCTCTCCACGCTCAAACACGCAGACCGCCTCTTTATCATCGACAAAGGCGAACTCGCCGAGATGGGATCACACGCCGAACTCATCGCCTATGATGGCATTTACGCGCGTCTTTGCCGCATGCAAACCGAACTGTCAAAACTCCGCGCGTGGTAAAATCCTTTTCTACAGGTATATCAATGACTTCACACCCTGCCCTGACCGGCGACCTCTCCCTGCTCTCGCCCCGCGACATTCGCCTGTATCTCGACGATTTTGACGATCTGACACTCGACCTGCGCGGTGAAATTCACAAGCGGATTGGTGTGCATCGCGCCTTTCCCCTCAACGCACCTGCAAAATTCATCGTACTTCAAAATTTAGACGGCAGCGAAATAGGCATCGTGCGCGACCTGGGTGATCTCGATTCAGATAGCCGAGATGCATTGGAAATAGCACTCGAACAGGCATATTTTATGCCGCGCATTCTAAAAATAAATAGCATCATTTCCAATTTTCACGTCCCCACCTGGGATGTGGAAACAGATCGCGGGCATCGCGTATTTGAAATCCCCAGCAGCCGGCGCGACGTGCGCGTAATTGACGACGTGCGCGTGATCCTCCGCGATGCCGATGGCAACCGCTACGAGATCGTCGATTACCGCCGCCTCGACCCCGATAGCATTGCATTTGTGGAAACCATTGTTTGAAACCTGTATCTGGGGAACAATCTCTTCCCTATTTTCGTCAAAATCGAAATGAATTGACGTGCTTATTTTTTGTATTTAGAAAGGAGGAGGCATGAAACTCAGTGAATTTGCCATTAATAAACCCATCAGCACCATTATGATAGTGCTCAGTATTATGATGATGGGCTTTATTTCCCTATTCAGACTGCCGCTCGAATACCTGCCCAGCCTGACATTTCCGCGCATCTATGTTTCCGTCAATTACCCCTCCTCTTCCCCGGAAGAAATTGAGCGGTTCATCACGCGCCCCATCGAAGAAATCCTCGGCACGCTGTCGGGCGTTGAAAGCATCAGTTCCTCATCCAGCGGATCCAGTGCGCGCGTCGGCATGGAATTTGCGATGGATGCCGATATGGACATCATAAGTGTTCACATCCGCGACCGCCTCGATCAAGTTCGCGCCGACCTGCCCGCCGATGTCGATCGCATCGATATTCGCAGCTTCGACACCGAGGACTTTCCCGTTCTCGAATACTCCCTTACCTGGCTTGGCGAAAACAACCAGGAACTCGTCAATGTCTATAACCAGCTAATCTTGCCCAGAGTCCAGCGTCTTGAAGGCGTTGCCAATGTTGTACTCGAAGGTTTGCGGGAAAAAGACCTTCTCGTCGAAGTCGATCAAAAAGCTCTGACAGCCTATAAGCTGGACTTTCGCACTATTAATCGCGCCCTGAATAGCAACAATATCAATATTTCTGCGGGATATGTCACCGAAGGCAACAAACGCCTCGCCGTGCGCAGCATGGGCGAGTTTGAAACCATTGACCAGATTCGCGATCTGCCCATTCGTCCCAATCTCACCCTTGGCGACATTGCCAATGTCACGTACGATTATCCCGAATCCCGCAGCTTTGAACGCCTCGACGGACGCCCCTCGCTCAATCTTGAAGTTCAGAAAGCCTCAACGGCCAACATGGTCGATGTCTGCAAACTCGTGCGCGACGAACTCGCCCTCATCCATGAAGAGGTCGGCAAAGACATGCTCCGAATGCACATAGTGCGCGATCGATCCATCGACGTGACAAATAGCATCACGAGCCTCAGCCAATCCGCTATTCTGGGTGGTCTGCTGGCCGTCATCGCCATCTTTATTTTTCTTCGCAACTTCCGCAGCACGCTCATCATTGGCTCTGCTATCCCCATCAGCGTGCTCACCGTATTTCTGATCATGTATTTCATGCGCCAATCCGGATCGAACATCACCCTCAATCTCATTTCCATGATGGGTCTGATGGTCGCCATTGGTATGCTCGTCGATCCCGCAGTCGTGGCCCTTGAAAATATCTTTCGCAAACGGTTTGAAGAAGGGCAAGATGCCAGACACGCCGCACTCGAAGGCAGCGATGAAATCGGGCTTCCCGTTCTCGCCGCATCGCTTACGACCATCTGCGTATTTATCCCGGTCATTTTTGTCACCGATTCGCGCACCTCGCTCTTCATGCGCGACTTTGCCATTACCGTGATCATATCCGTTATTGCCTCATTTAGTATCGCGCTCTCACTCATTCCACTGGCAGCCTCTCGCGCATTCAAGCACGATGGGCAACTCCTCGATCGCATTCTCAAGAGCATCGTCGGCCTTGTAGCCGCGCTCGGCCTGGGCACCCTTATTTACTACACAGACTTTGGCAAAATTGATTATGCGGGTATCTGGACAAATGCCAATAAGACCATCAGCGCGTTGCCGTTATTTGCCAAAATCGGTTTTCCCGGCGTCATAGCCCTGGTCGTCTTTCTCTATTTCCGCTACCGCGCAATCGGCCCCAAAGCCCTCTATGCAAAATTGGTATCTTCCACACTTCACTATCGATGGGCAACCCTCTCCCTGGCTGTTGTTCTCCTTTTTACCGGCAACTATATCTATGGAAAAGTAGAACAACAACCCTTCCGCTATCAACCCAGTCGCGCTGTAAGGCTCACCATTGAAATGCCCCGCAGTTACGATGTGGATCAAGCGCGAGAGATCTTCAAAATTGCCGAAGACATGCTCATCCCCTTAAAAGACGAACTCGACATCGAAGCCATTGGCAGCCGATACAGTGGCCGGCGAGGCACCCGCCTGACCCTTTATCTCACGCCAGCAGAAGTAGGCAAACTCACCACAGATGAAGTTCAGCGCAAAGTTATGGCTCTCCTGCCCAAAGATATTCCGGGGGTGCGTTTCAAATCCGGCGGTGGTCGCGGGAGTTCTGCTGTGGGGGCTGGCGTTCAACTCCAGGGGCGCAGTCAAGAAACCCTGGCCATTTTGGCCGAAGACATTGAAACCAGCATGCAGGACATGCCCGGTGTTCACGAAATACAGACCAGCCTCGAGAGTGGAACCGAGGAAATTCGCGTCACAGTCAATCGCGAGCGCGCACAGCGCTACGGCCTCTCGCCGCGCGATATTGCAACCACCATCGCCTCTGCACTCGGCTCGCGCGGTGGCTCCAACTTCAAAACCCCAGACGGTGAAATCGACATCACAGTGCTGCTGCGCGAAGAAGACCGCGCCACCCTCGAACAGCTCAAAACAACGGAGTTTGAAAGCGACAATGGCGGCATGGTCACCTTCTCCAGCCTGGCGAATTTCGACCTGACAACGGGTACCAACACAATTCGGCGCGAAGACCGCATGTCAACGGTAACGGTTTTTGCCAACACAGATCAGCAAGCGGTATTTCGCGTAGGACAGATCATGAAAATGCGCATGGAAGGCGTACCCCTGCCCAAGGGATACACCTATGAAATGGATCGCCGATTCAGATCTATGAATGCCGAACAAAATCAGGACTACGAGACCTTGATTTTAGCACTCATTCTCATTTACATCATCATGGCCTCGCTCTTTGAATCCTATGTCCATCCGCTCACCATTATGTTCTGCATCTTCTTCGCATTCATCGGCGTCGCACTCGGTCTCTACACCTTTAAGATCGCCATGGATAGCAATGCCAAATACGGCCTTCTCGTGCTCTTTGGTATCGTGGTCAACAACGGCATTGTCCTGGTCGATCACATCAACAGATACCGAAAGCAGGGGCTTGTTCGCCGCGATGCCATTATCCGCGGTGGGCAGGACCGCTTGCGTCCAATTATGATGACTGCCACCACCACCATCATCGGCTTGATGCCCCTGGTATTGCCGATGCTCTTTGGCAATGCCGAAGGCACCTCAAGGCGCTGGGGACCAATCGGCCTGGTGGTTATTTCCGGGCTGTCCATCTCAACAATTTTAACCCTTGTGCTCCTGCCCACGGTCTATTCCCTCATGGATGACCTCTCCCAATTTGCCAAGCGCGTCACAGCCGTAGCACGCGCACAATAAAAAAAGCCCAAAGTGGTCGGTTACTGACCACTTTGGGCTTTGCATTTATAAAAAACCTCTCTACGCTTCCTCGCGCTGCACCTCCTCTATCTCATCTGATGTGATCAACCTCTTGTATCTCACTGCCCGCATCGCAGTCGGCCTTAAAAATAGCACCATCTTCAACGATCAAGACACCCGTTTGAATTTTCCCAATAAAAGTGGCTTGCGACTGCAAATGCACTTTCTCTTCAGCCACCAGATTCCCCACAATGCGCCCGCTGATCAATGCATCTCGCACCTTCACATTGGCCTCGACAACACCCGACGTTTCCACAATCAGCGTACCGGATGACTCGAGTTCTCCTTTCAAGACCCCATCCACACGCACGCCAGCCTCAATTTGAAAATGACCTTCCGAAACTGCCCCACGCCCAATAATGGTATTCATGGTCTTGTCAAAATTTGTGTTGCGCTCCATAAGTCACTCCTCCAGAAGATTACTCGGCATCCACATAATATAAATCACAGCAATTTAAGTCAATTTCTTTCTCCAAACTTTCCGCTTGACAAGTATTTTCTACAAGCGTACTTTGCGAGCCGTTTGTACACCCCAAACCGAGGAGAAACTGTGGCGTTCACAATTACAAAAACCGTTCGTCCAAACGCCGTATGGCAAGAAATGTATCTCCAAATACAAAAAGACCAGCGCGTCATTATCACAGCAGAGGGCCTCTGGTCTCCCGAGATGCGTCCGCTTACCATTGTCTGGTGCGGCCCCGATGGCATTGAAGGGCGTCCCGCCGATGATAAATATCTCTTGCCCGGCACAAATGTGGGAGCACTCGTTGGACGCATTGGCGACAGTCCTATTTTATCAGTGGGCAATTATTTTGATTTTTTTTCGCCCTACGAAGGCCCGCTATTTCTCGCGATGAATGAAAATCCCGAATACCATAGCCAGGCCGGTTCTCTCCACGCGCAAATCATCTTGTTCGACCTGTGAAACTAATCCGCTTTTTTGCCCGAGAATACGCCCTTTCAGGGCTGTTTATCATCCTGCTGCTCGGCTTGTGGGAAATAGTCGTGCGAAGTCTCGATGTCGCCGCATTTATACTCCCGCCTCCCTCTCAAATCCTGTCCAAATTTGCCGCATCCCATCGCCTTTTGCTCTCTCATGGCCTCGTCACACTCACCGAAGCCCTCGGCGGCTTTTTTACAGGCGCATCATCGGGGCTACTTTGCGCCATAGCAATGGCCCGCTCCCGCCTGATCGAACGGATGCTCTATCCACTGGTCATCTCCACGCAGACCTTTCCCAAAGAGGCACTGGCTCCTGTCTTCGTCATCTGGTTTGGATTTGGCCTTTTGCCCAAAGTGATTATTGCGGGCCTCATTTCCTTTTTTCCCGTTGTGATCAACACCACGCGCGGCCTCTTATCCGTTGACAAATCTATCCTCGACCTAATGCGGTCGCTCTCGGCCAGCCAACGACAAATTTTTTTCAAAGTGCGCCTACCCAACGCCATTCCCTATCTCTTTGCCGCCCTCAAAATGTGTATCACCCTCAGCGTGATTGGCGCTGTAGTCGGCGAATTTGTCGGCTCCAGTGCAGGTCTGGGCCACCTCATTCGGCTCGCCAATTCAGAACTCGCCACCGACTTGATGTTTGCCGCCCTGCTCGCACTCGGATGTATGGGCACGAGCCTGTTTCTGCTCGTTGACGGCCTCGAAAAAACTGCCCTGCGCCGCTGGGGCGGCACCGTTGAAACCATAGGACGCTAAAAGGAGTATTCCCAATGCAAAAGATATTCATCGCACTTGCCTTCGCACTCATCACTCTGTCTTGTACGAGTACAGACAAGACACAGGTGCAATTTATTCTCGACTGGAAAGCACAGATGGAACACGCGGGCTTTTTTGTCGCCAAACAACAGGGCTTTTATGAACAAGAAGGTCTTGAGGTCGAAATCCTCGAAGGCAGTGGCGCCCCCACTGCGGCACGCGTCGTGGGCAATGGCACCTACAATCTCGGCGTAGCCAGCGGATCGGCAACTGTTATGGCAAGAGCACAAAACATCCCGATTGTATCGCTCGCCGTGATCAATCAACAGACGCCGGTAGTCGTTTATTCGCTCGTAGAAAAAAATATCACAACACCTGCAGATCTAATCGGCAAAAGCATTGGCGTCAATATTGGCGGCACGAAACACCGCGAATTTCAAGCCTTTTTGCGCCACCAGAATATCCCCGAAGAAGACATACAACTCATGGGCATGAGCGAAGCCAGCCCAGCGCCGCTCCTCGCAGGCCAGGTCGATGCCATGCTCGGATATACCGAAGATCAACCCGTCACGGTCGAACTCCAGGGACACGCAGTCAATCGCCTTGCCCTATCGGATTACGGCATCGATGTCTATAGCACCAACATCATTGCCAACGAGTCTTTTCTAAAAGAAAATCCCGATCTGATCAAACGCTTTTTGCGAGCGAGCCTGCGCGGATGGCAACATGCAGTCGATCATCCCGAAGATGCAGTAGCAGCCTACATGGCCGCGCGTCCCGAAAGCGACGAAGCCTTCAACCGCGCCAATTTCAAATATCTGATCCCCCTGTTGCAGAGCGCCGACACACAACAACAGGGCCTGGGTGCCCAAACAGCAGCAAAGTGGCAACAAACACGGGATATCCTCCACAGCCTGGACATGATCGACCAAAAAGTTGATCTCGACCTGCTTTTTACCACGGCATTTATGCCTGAGTAAAGTCGGGAGTCAACCGCAAACCAACCGCCTGCTCATAAGCATAAGCCAGGCGCAAAATTCGGGCTTCATCATAAGGCTTGCCAATAATCTGCAAACCGATGGGCAAATTTTCATCAGACCATCCACACGGAACCGACACCGCGCATAAACCCAAAAAATTGACCAGCCGCGTCGTCAACCTGACGGGCGCAACATCGACATCTGCGACACGCGGTGCAACCGTCAACATCGTCGGACAAATCACGGCATCCACATCTCGCAGGGTCTCGCGGGCAGAGATTCGCAACTGCTCGCGCCGTTGTAAAACTGCCGCATAATCTGGCGCAGAAAAAGACGCGCCATGTGCAATCCGCGCTCGAATGCGCGGATCCATCATCTCGCCCTGCCGTGCAATCAAATCCCCATGGCACGCATATCCCTCCACGCACATAATCATCGCACTGCCGCGCCCTTCGAGTTCTTCATCTAACTCTTCCCGCGCCTCGGGAAATTGCATTTCCACCACATCAACCCCCAATTCACACAAAACCTCCGCCGCGGCTTCTACCGAAGCGATAACCTCAGCATCTGCCCCATCGCAAAACGGATCGCGCACAAACCCAACGCGCAACCCCTTCACATCTCGCTTCAGCCAGCGAACCACATCCACCAGCGGTTGATTTAACGTCACTGGATCAGCCGCATCAGGCCCCGCAATCGCTTCAAACACCAGCGCGGCATCTTCCACACATCGCGTCAAAGGTCCCATGCTATCCAGCGTCCACGAAAGCGGCATTGCGCCAGCGCGGCTCACCCGCTCCAGCGTGGGCTTGAGACCCACGACACCGCAAAACGACGCCGGAATCCGAATAGAACCGCCCGTATCTGTACCCATCGCAACAGGTACCAGCCCTGCCGCCACAGCCACCCCCGACCCACTGCTCGACCCACCCGGAACGCGTTCTGATCCCCAGGGATTCGGCGGTGTGCCGTAATGGGGATTCAAACCATAAGGCCCAAACGCGAGTTCTACCATATTGGTCTTACCCATCAACACGGCACCGGCACGCGAAAGACGCTTTGCGACGGTTGCCGAATCTTCCGGTACAAAAGCATCCCATACTTTCGCCCCCGAAGTCGTGCGAATACCCGCTGTATGGAACAGATCTTTAAGCGCGATTGGAATGCCGTGCAAAGGTCCCAAATCCGATCCCGACCGCAACATCGCCTCCGTCGCCTGTGCCTCGGCGCGAGCGCGTTCTGCCGTAACGGTAATAAACGCCTTTGTCTGATCGCCGTATTCGTCAATGCGATTAAGCTGTGCATCCACCACCTCAACCGGCGACACATCGCCCGCCCGATAGCACGCGCCCAATTCCGATAGGGTTGCAAAATGCATATCCACTGTCAGACATCCTCCCCAGGCGACCACGTCACCCGTCCGGCAACCATGTCCTCTAACAACACGAGCTCTCCACCGCGTTCGGCAGATGCATTGGCACCCAGTACAGCCGCCAGACTGTTCAATGCATCGCCATAAGAACTCCGCATTGCAGTGCGATCTCCCTTCCGTATCGCACCGACAAATGCCTCTGTCTGAAACGCAAATGCATTGGGACGGCCATCCCACGCCGCGACTTCTTCACCATTCAACACGACATTTTGCGCCGACCACTCGAAAAGCGCGTCGTCGGCAACCACCGTCACCTCGCGCCGCGCATAATTCACATTGGTCAACACCCGCGATGTCGTCGCATTGGCAACCACACCGCTCTTAAATCGATAATTCACATCATAAACATAAGGCATATTGATCGGCTCCGGTCCCTCACCTTCTGCGCGATAAAAATAAAATGCCGACACAGCCTCGATATCCCCCAGGAAAAAACGCAACAGATCGATCAGGTGAATCGTATTTTCCACATACGATCCCCCGCACAGGGCCATGCGACTCGTCCAGTATCGGATATGCCGTCCGCTGTAAAACAACTGCACCTGTGCGTGTCGCGGAATCCGCGCATCGAGCATCGCCTTCAAATATTCAGCTGAGGGATAATAGCGACTCATAAATCCCACCTGGGAAACAATACCCGCACGGTCAATAGCCTCGCCAAACGCCACAGCCTGAGCCATATCCAAACTTTGCGGTTTCTCCACAAAAAGGGCGATCCCCTTCTCCGCAGCGATCAACTCCGCATCCGTATGCAAAGCCGGGGGCAAACACACATAAACCCCATCCAATTCCTCTTTCTCAAACATCTCGCGGTGATCTGTATAAGCAGATTTCGCGCCCCACGCCTTTGCCTGATCAGACACAACGCCCTGATCCACATCGCAAAATGCCTGCAACACCACCTCGCCCTTTTCGACCAATTGGGAGAGGGCTGGCAAATGTGCATTCTGCGGAATATGGCCCAAACCAATCATACCCATGCGAACGGGTTTCATATACTATCCCCCTCAATCTCTGCAATCAATTCTCGGGATAATCGCCCACCATCCGACACACGCACACAATCCTCCAACTCATCAATATCCGATACCCCGCACAACAACATCGACACCCGATTGTCCGACAACAAATAGCGCAAAGCCGTGTGCGTCATAGGCTCATCCACACCTTCGACAATTTTCTCTACCCGCATTAAATTGTCGTACAAATCGGCAAATCGCCCCTGCGCCATCCACTGCTCCCTTTTTGAACCCAACAACCCCGCGTGCAATGGCGAAGCGCAAATCACAGCAACGTCTTCCTCTGCCGCTGTGGGAATCAATTGCTCGGTTGCTTCCCGCGTCAGCAAATCGTACTTGCAAAACGTAATCACCGAAACAAAAACATCGGTCTCTTTGAGCACCCGAGACATCAAATCCAGATCAGAACCCGTCAGCCCAATATAATCACAAATCCCCTGAGACTGTATCTCCAACAACGCCTCTATAGTTCGCCCCGCATCAAACAAACCAGACCACCCGGCTTTTTCGGCCTCATGCACCTGCAAAAGATGCACATGATCGCGCTTTAACCGCTTCAAACTCGCATCGATACCGCGCCATACGGCATCGCGTGTATAGTCAAACGGCTCGGGATAGTACCCTACCTTTGTCGCCAGATAAAACGGCTCTCGCACACCCGACAGCGCGACGCCCAGCACCTCTTCGCTGCGCCCACGCCCGTAAAGCGGTGCCGTATCGAAATAATTCACACCCAATTCCAGCGCCCGCTCCACCACGGCCACCCCATGCGACACCGGCTTTAGCCCCATCTCTGGACGACCGTAGAACCACGACCCCCCAAGTCCTATCTCGCTGACCTTCCATCCCGTTTTGCCAAATATCCTGTATTCCATATCTTTTATCTTTCAGCAGTTAGCCTGCTCAACCACCCAACTCACCAGCCCCCATCCCCCAATCCCCAGCCCCTTCATTCACCGATACCATCGACTCAACGTGACATCCGACACAGAAAAAGTATAGAGAACACGCAACGCCCACATCTCTATCACAGTGCGTACACAACCCCACTTGCGCCACCGCCGCGTGGAACTGCATACCTGTGCA
>JAJEDY010000083.1 GCA_022821275.1 Candidatus Latescibacterota bacterium
ATGTCGATTCTTACCAGAACAATCGGGTTGTTCAACGAGGTTGATCTTGGTCATTCCAGCACCTTCCTTTCACTTCACTTGTTTTCTTGTCCAATTCCGTCAAGACGTAAATGTTGCTTGACTATTCACAATTGGACATTAGAAACCCTCTCTGCACACGCAAATCTGGGCAAAAAACAATTTTACCGATTGTGTGTGCAAACCTATGGCATGACGCCAACAATGCGTGCAATTGCTCAATGCGATCAGCCTGCCCAGGATCATCTGCCAAAACAAAAACAATATTGGGTCTATTCGTTTTTATATCATCACCTACTTTCATGTTGATCAGAAATTGTACAGCTCATCGCAGTCACTATCATTAACAACTGGAACGAGAAGCGTTTGCATGATAGGCCAATGGCACTCTCTCGTTTCATTTTCTTCTCGGGACTAATGCATCAACTTTAGCGATATATTGATCCATTTCTGAAAGTAATTTTTGTGCTAATTCTGGTTTCTCATTAACAATATTCTTCAGTTCAAATGGATCCTTTTCTAAGTCGAAAAGTTCAAGGGTCTCGTCTTCCCAAAAACGCAGCAATTTATAATTTTCAAAAATAACGGCAGAATGAGGATTGGCTTGACGATTGAAATGAGGATAGTGCCAAACAAGATAATCGCTTGGACGTTTCACCTTTCCCTGGATGTCGTTATGCAAAGTATGCCGCAGACTTCCGCCATCTACTTCCTCAGGCCAATGTCCACCAGCCAAATCACAGACAGTCGGAAACAGATCATACTGTGTCACCGTAACATGAGATATTTCTCCTGGCTTAATATTAGGACCAGAAATAATAAAGGGAACACGAATGCCTCCTTCATAAACAAAGAATTTACCTTCCTTTAAAGGTAACGCACTGCTTATCTCCCCCTCTCTACGATTGACATAAGGGCCATTATCCGAAGTGAATACAATGTATGTGTTCTCTGTGATTCCCAATTCTCTTACGGCACTTAGAACCATTCCGACGCCAGTATCAAGATCTTCTGTCATGGCAGCATACAGTGGATGGTCGTGTTTAGTACCCTTGGGCAAGGCCTTGTATTTTTCATGGGTTTTTTGCAGTGCTATCATTTGCAGATGGACGGCATAGTATGAAAGTTGCAGGTAAAAGGGCCGGTTTTCGCTAACCGACTGTTTCATAAATTCAATTCCTCTTCTGGAGATACTGAAGGTTTGCTTGGGGTCATCCCCTCCATCTTCAGTATTACCCTCTCTATTGCCAGTGGGACCATCACTTTCATCAAAACCGTTAGAACCGGGCCCTCCAGACTGAAGGTGCCATTTACCAAAGTGAGCAGTCACATAACTTGAATCAATCTTTTTAAGCTGCTCAGGTAGTGTCGTATAAGGCTGAATATCGTTTGTTTTATTAGGTGTTCCCATCAGTACACTGTCATCACGGTTCTGCCCCTTCCAACCAACCAATGCAGTCAGCCCATGCTTTGCGGTAGTCATTCCGGTTAGCAAACTTGCGCGTGAGGCAGAACAAACCGGAGAACCCGCATAACCATTGCTAAAAACCACGCCCTGTTTTGCCAGTTGTTCGAGGTTTGGTGTCTGATAGTAGTCACTTTTAGAATCAGGCACGCGTTCATCCATTAATACTGATAATCCTGGCCAACCGAGATCGTCAGCGTAAAGAATAATAAAATTTGGCTGATCACTGGCTTCGACTTGATTCGATCCTGATCCAAAACCACCGGCCATAACGATTACCCCCCATTTTTTAAGGGTTGATGTTCAAGAGCTTTCCATTCTGTCATTTATGATATCCAGCCAGACACCAATACACAATGTCTCAAAAGGTCTTAATACTTTGCGAAAGGGACATGAAGCCACTTGGACATTGTGGGAAGACTTTTGATTGTGTATTTTGAGGCCGACTACATGGTCTTTTGAATCTTTATGAAAGGAGTTGGTGCATGGCAGGGCGTCCAAATATTCTGTTGATTCTTTCAGATGATCACAGCGCACCGCATCTGGGGTGTTATGGCGACCCACATGCCAACACGCCTAATATCGATGCGTTTGCAGCACAAGGGATGCGCTTTGACCGCGCATATACAACATCGCCACAATGTATGCCCTCTCGAGCGTCGATGTTTACGGGCCGGTCACCGGTTGCCATTTCGATGACACGGTTTACAGCCCCCCTCCCACGTGAAGTGCCCACCATTCTGGATGCGTTGCGAGATGCTGGATATTTTACCGGTCTGGGTAGGCGATGGCACCATCTGGACGGACGTGCAAACCCAAAAGGCGTGGATGGATATGTGCAAGAAAAATACAATCTGCGCACAGCAAAAGATCGTGTAGACTATCTCAATGTCTGTACCGATAAGGAATTAAAGGGAGAAACTCCGAGGGTTTTGAGTGAATTTTTGGACCAATGCCCCAAAGATACACCCTTTTTTATGTATCTCGGTTTTAACGATCCACACCGGGCTTGGACATTGCGACCCGATGAATACCGACCTGATCCGGCCTCGCTCGTATTGCCACCGCATTTTCCCGATACGCCAACATTGCGCGAAGATTTGGCAGATTATTACGGTGTTCTGCACCGCATGGATCAGGAATTTGCACAGGCGATGGATGTGCTGGACAAGCGTGGGGTGCGTGAAAACACGCTTGTGATGTTTATGGGAGATAATGGTGCAGCGCTACTTCGGGGAAAAGGCACTTTGTATGAGCCGAGTTGTCATGTGCCGTTGATAGCACAATGGCCTGGAAAGATCGCGCCGGGAACTGTTTCAGACGAGTTGATCAGTGGTGAAGATATTGCCGCAACGGTGTTAGAAGCCGCAGGCCTTGATGCGCTGGAGCAAATCACGGGCAACAGTTTTTGTGAGCTGATGACTGGCGGCGAGCACAAATCTCGAACCGAAGTATTCACCCAGCGTGGTGCACACGGTCAAGATCTTCCAGTATCCTCAGCGGCTTTTGATCTTTCACGTGCAATTCGAACAGAGCGTTACCATTTGATTTACAATGCCTACTGGCAGGTGCCTTTTAC
This sequence comes from Candidatus Latescibacterota bacterium, assembly GCA_022821275.1. Lineage (GTDB taxonomy): Bacteria > Latescibacterota > UBA2968 > UBA2968 > UBA2968 > VXRD01. The sequence continues at coordinate 3,063 of JAJEDY010000083.1, forward strand.
GCCCGTAGATTTTTATAGCAAACCTGTATGGATAGACCTTATGGAACGTTGCAAACGCGGTGAATTGTCCGAACTGCATGAAAGACTGTATTTCACCCCCACCCGGTCAATGCTTGAATTGTTTGATCTACAGAACGATCCTTATGAACTGACCAACCTGATTGATGATCCAGGTTTGGCAGACGTCCAAGCTGATCTTATTGCCCGCCTAACCGAGTGGATGATTCTGGAACGCGACTTCTTACCCCTACCAACCGGTGGGAATTGATATAGATACCGTCAAGGGACTATTGTTCTCTTCGGTTTCGAGCAGACATAGTCGAGAAAATCATCCTCTGATACTTTCTGGAACAAGCTGGCGAGAATTGCGAGATTCGTCCCATCGTATTTGAGCGCAAATTCCAGATGGTCGCCCAATGTCTCCCCGGGCCAGTACCGGGATGGATAGACTTCTTTGATGATCCCCCCGAGGGAATCAATCCTGTGGATTCCCCTAATAGTCACCACAGACGTGTGCCAATTCGGGATGACGTCGAGGTCATACTGTTCAATCAGTGCCGCATACCCCGCGAGCCTGTATAGCGATTGATTTTGATGATGTTTAGCCATAGCACATCCCGGAAAAATGATTATTAAATGAGAATTATAGTTATTTTTTGGCAAATAGCAAGAAAAACAAGTATAAAAAACAATAGATAGGGAAGTGGTCCCTTATGTTGACATACTCCCAACGCTAAAGCAGTTGGGAGTATGGTGTTACCCCGTTTTGGTGGAGATCTACGGTTAGTTCAGAATTCCAACACCTTCTTCCGCTTACCCTTACTAATGGTGACGATACCACTATTGTAGTCGGCATTGAGAAAAGGGCTTTCAAAGACCTTCTTCGGGGCGTAGTTGACTGGCTTGCCATTGATGGTGGGTGTTTTCTCAAAGCTGGTATCGAAGGTCAACAGGTCGCTGTAGATCGTGGTGTATCTAAGAATGGCTCCATCCATGCTCATCTCACAACCTTTTACCTTCGCCTTGAACGTGTCGAAGCTATCGAGATCGCTCTTGGCCATAACCTCGAGAATGACGGGGGCGTATTCGCCCTTAAGCGCCATGATCCTTCCGGGAGGTGTCTTACGTGTACTGCCATCCTCAGCCTTGACGGTGTATGAGCCATCCTTCCACGTGAAGCCTCCATCGGACACGCGAATAGCTGCCCATGCTCCTTCTGCTTCTACAAATACCACACCATCTTTCTCAACTGGTGCGCTCAAGCCTTTTTCCGATATCCAGACGTTCATCTCGGCGCCACCCTTGTGGTACTTGAGCTTCTGTGTGATCAGGCTACCCTTGCTTTGGACGGACCACTGAGCATTGAGAACGACCTTGTTGTCCTCGGGACGCACAAGAGGAACGATGCGGGCATCGTCCTCGCCAGCAAAGATCACACCCTGCCAACGATTCTGTGCGCTGATCGCGACCCAATCGGACATCGGTCGCGCCTCGGTCATTGGGGTACCCAAGATGAAGGCAGGGTCACAGAAACTGTAGCGCAGAATGCCACCACCGTCGGTTCGTAGTTGATTCGGCGTCTTGCTCGCAACTGCCACCATGGGAAACGAATGGCCTTGTCTCCCGAGACCCTGTGTACGCTGTCGCACTTCGTAGCGGCCGCGTCCCTTTACGTCACGCGCGATATCGGCCACTACGGTCGGGGGGCGGTAAGCGCTGAGTGCTGCGTTGACGTCATGACCATTGACCGTTGGTTGCTTGCCGATGGCGAAGTAGAACCAGGCCAACGGCGCGTTTCCGTGATCCCGGTTCTGGTAGAACGCTTTCTCCCCCTTTCTGCGTGCCCCGCCGCCACCCATATGCCCACCAATCTGCTCTTCCGCCCAGTAAGCAAAGTAGAGATCGAGGAACATCCCGGCCGAGCGCTGTACTGGTGGATCACCGAAGTCGTAAAAGTTGTAGAATCCCCTGATCAGCGTGGCGTTATATCCATCGCTCATCATTTCGATACACAGGCTCTTGCGCGCCCGTTCACGGCAGTAAGCGATGAAGTACTCGTTCCAGGCGCGGTAGTGATCCTCGGCCGTGGCGCCGTCATCAAACTTGAGGTTCCTATATTCGGACAGATTCCTGGCGAGCTTGGAGAAGTGCCAATTCACCGTGAAGTCCATGGCATGATGGTTCTCGGACCCGTAAATGTGCCAGGTCTGCGAGTCTTTGACCTCCGCCTTGCTTAGCCACGAGCACATTTTGGCATAGAGCCAGACCGGTTTGAGCGCGAGGGCCTCGGTTTCTTTGGTGATGCGGCCAGGATGCTCCGTCCCGTTGGTGCCGTACATCTCGATCAGCCGCATCACGATCTCCGCGTGCCAGTGGAAACTGTCGCGGTCGTTGATGTCCCGCGGATTGTCAAGGTAGTGCTGGGCATTCTCGATAAGCGCCGCATTTGCCTCATCCAGCATCTCGCCTAGATACAGACAGCGCGCGGCAAACGCCATGATGGAATAGGAGTAGGCTCGCACGTAGTTACCACGTTCCGGGCCGAGTGGTTTCTGCTTCTTGGCGCGCACCAGGGGGTTGCCCGATTCTGCGCGAAACATTGCATCCACCCGTTTCTCAAATCCAGCCAGTATGGCTTCCGGGGTTTGCCTCTTCATCGACACAACTCCTTTCTCTACAGTGAATCAATTGCCAGTTGCAGTGAGTAACTTCCCAATAACAGAGAATTTTGCTTGACAGAGAAAACTTGTAATATTATGATGAACTTGTTCACCAAATTTCGTTCATCACACACTCACAGGCCAAATAGGTGCAAAAACAGCAGGTTACATTGAGCGACGTCGCCAAAAAAGCAGGGGTCGCCAAATCGACTGCCAGTATGGTGCTGAACAACAGAGCCAGAAAGGGAACGGTTCGCATCAGTGACCAAACGATTGAACGTGTTCGGAAAGTAGCCCATGAAATGGGCTACTTTGTCGGACTGACAGCCAGAGCCAAAGCAGGCAGCCGCACTTCAATCATTGGTCTGATTATGTATTCCATCAGTCCTACAGGTTCACAATTGCAGATGATAGAAGGCATTACAGAAGTTTTCAGAAAAGAAAAAGTGACCCTCGCAATGGGTATGGTGACCAGAGACAATCTGGAACTCGAATTGGAAGAAATTCACATCATGGCCCAGAAAGGCTTCGATGGACTCATTCTCGAACCCAGCACAGGCCTGTTGAACATGCTGGATGCAAATCCCGAACTCATTCCCAATCCAGACCATGTGGTTATTCTAAATCGACCGCCCATTGCAGGTTTGCCTGCCGCCTGGACAAACGAAGAAGAATGCGGCTTCATTGCAGCCCAGCACTTGCTTGAGCAAGGACATCAAAACATCGCTGTTCTGGGTGATCAATACACCTTTTCATCAAGCAAATTTGACGCACACAGAACCCAGGTCCAGCGCTTTTGGGGGTTCCAAAAAGCACTGCAAGCTCACGGATTATCTGCCAGGCGTGCAAGGTGCCTTGAAGACGTGTTCGATCTAGATGGCGTGACCGGGGTCTTCTGTGGTTTGGGTCCGCAAGCAACAGAACTTCTCGGTGCATGTCTGGATCGTGACATTCGAGTACCCGAAGACCTGTCTATTGTTGGGTACAACAACTCAATAGAGAAAAATCAGGTGCGCCCCAAGATTACAACGATAGACAAGAAAGCGTCAAAATTAGGCCAGCAGGCTGCTAAGATGATTTTGGAAGCCAGAGATGGCAAAAGACCAGAGGATGTCATTCTGACCCCCGGATTGATTGTTCGAGAAAGCACCCGGCAAGTATCTCCCCCACGGGTGCGGCTATGAAACCGTAGGTGATAAACCCATTTCGTGGTGGGAATGGGTAGCTATGATTTCAATTACACTCTCTATGAGGATGGAAAGGATCCCATGAAGGGCAAGCAGTACATTGGAAATACATACAGCGTCGTCATCAATGAAGAGGAGGGCATTTCGGGCGGGGTTTTCGAGGATATTCCCTATATCCTGGGCACAATAACTGGACGCGAAATTCAACCGCAACAGGGCATCCGATCGGGGAAAGGGCTTGTCTGTTTTACGGCATTTGATGCCAAGTTGGAGATGCTGATCGGCCACCGTGTGTTTCAGCGGCCACTCATTGAAATTGCACAGCACATCAAAGAGCTGAAAACTTTTGCAAAATCATGTGTCTGTATTGAGGCCTTTGAAAATGCGGCACGCCCACTTTTGCAGGAATTAGAGAACTATATTGCCCTCAAAGATTCAGATGCGAAAACACGGGTGCGATTAACCCGCAAGTTAGAATCGCTGTACAAAAGTGCATCGGAAAAAATCCACCGCAATCAGAAAGAACAAGAATACCGAGATGCCATTCACACAAACCTCGAAGTGCGAAAAATTAAAGAAGCGGATATTCCCGATGCCGAACGACTCATCAACGATTTCTTAATCAAGACATTAAAAAAAGGACGGATACTTTTTAATCCTGATTTTGTCAAAAACCACTTAAAAAACACTCTGGTAGGCTGTCTTAAAGACCGCGTTGTGGCAACCCTCATTTTTCGCAGAGACGGAAAAAGCGAGACTGACGCACGAACCATAATCAGACTGGGGTTCCACCCAGATTATCCACACACAATCCTGAGCACAGCCTTTTTTGCTCACATCCTCTCACAAAATCCTGATCTTTCTCTGAATATCTTACTGAACAGTCGCAGTATTCGCACCGAGTATTTCCGGGCAATGGGCTTTCGTCCTATACGGGACAGCCGGGGAAAAACACTGAAAACAGAACATGGTGAAAGTGTGTACAATCTCCCCAGCACACACAATGACCACGCCCACGTTTCGCTAAAAAGAAGAGAAGCCGTCCCTGCCTGAATCCCTCTCCAACAAACTGTCTATGCTCAATCTCCAATGAGGAGAATCTTCCAAAACGCCCTCTGCTGATTTCCCTATCATTTGGCTAAAAAGTTCTAGCTGGCACTCAGCATCGCCCTGGTCTCGTCCGTCAGCCGGATGTGCGGCGGCGACATGCCCGGCAGCAACACACTCGGGTCGCTCTCCACACGCGCCAGCGGATGGAGCTTTGTGAGCGCCGGGTTCGCGGAGTAGTCTTTGTCCTCTCGAGGCTCGTTAAACCAGCACGGCGAGAACTCCAGAATCCGTTTCTGCCGCTCAGTGAGTTCGGGGTCGTTGGTGTCGTACGCGGCGTCGCCGTGGTGCATGCCGAAGGGAACATACTTGTAGAAGAGGGTGCGGCGCTCGCCGCTCCCTGCCCACGGAATCGTACCGTGTTTGAGCTTCTCACTGAACAAAATGCAGTCCCCAGCCTTAGCCTCGACGCGGTGTACCGGCACATCGCCATCCCAGTTCGGCAACTGCGACGTCCATTTCGTGTCGCACCAGTTCCGCCGCCAGTCGCCGTCAATGTCCATCAGTTTCTGCTCATTGGCCGGCTTGTGTGTGCCAACAACACACCCGAAGCCCCCGTCATCTGGTCCGACTGTCTTGAGTTCATACACACATGTGATATGAAAGCTGCTCGGGCTGCCGTGGAGCGTCCCGCCTATGTCCGCGCCATCTGTCGGTTTCCGGCCAGGCTTGTAGTGTATATTGTCGTGATCTAACCGGAACGAGGGGCGAAGCTCTTCAGGCATATGTGCTGGGGCATGGCCCCACGACGGATCGCCGAGAAGCTCTTCGAGGATGGGCAGCATGGTCTCGTTGTCGATCAGGTCCCTGTATGCCTTGCTCCAGAGCCTTCTCCCCATGTAGGTGTTGCCGTGCCGATCCGTTGTCATGTGCTTGTCGCGCGCGCCGATGTAGAAGCGGTGCTGTTTGTCGGTGCGGGCCGTGGACAGCGTCTCATCCCGTTCAAAGATATGCTGATCATAGACTTGGTTGAGCTCGTCCAACTGCTGTTGATTGAGCACATTGGGCACGACGACATAGCCTTGTCGTGCGAACGTGTCACGCATCGCATTGTCCATCGTCTAATCTCCTCTATGTATAGGAACTACAAGGGACATTTCTTGCGCATGGATTGCTGGTAAGAAGGCGTTTTCGGCAGTCGTTGTCAAGTGTTTTTGCCGTTCACACATCGCTTACGGTGAGTTATAGACCGTGTCGCCCTCTCACAAACGAGAGGATAAAGCTATTGCTTCTTCTTACAGACCATACGGAATCCGTTGGGCAGCGCATGAAAACAATTCTGTCGCCATCGATCATGATTTTTGGTCGGCTCTTCCCAAACGTGAAGGATCTCAAATCCAGCATCAATCATCGCCATCAGATAGTCAGAAACAGTCCACTGAAAAATGTACTGAACATTCTCGGCATCCCTATTCTCTTCGTCTTCGGGATCCACAAATTCTGTCGCCGCTCCTGTCTCCGGGTTATACAAGTATTGGTGAGGCCCACGATCGAAGTAAAAGAAGTCTGCTTCGGGCGTGTTGCCCCCCTCTTTGCCAACCATCGCATCTTCACCTATAAAGTATTCACAGTTGCTCCACATTTGCCGCACTGGATGAACCTCGCTTACCACAAACAATCCACCTGGGGTCAGCAACCGACTTGCCTCTGCGTAGTATTGCCAGAGATCCGAAATCCAGATGGCTACAACGCCTACGCTACACGCGAAGTGATATCCTCCGTCGGGCAACGCCGGGAGGTCCGAAATGTCGCCCTGGTGGAAGGTGATTTCAAGGCCAAGGTCCTTTGCCCTTTCGGCGGCGATTTCCAATTGTCGCTCGGAAATATCGACTGACGTGACTGTTGCCCCCATTGATGCCAAGGCGAAGGCGGCGAAGTTGTCCCCACTGCCCAAGACAACCGCGTTTTTTCCCTCCAGGGATCCAAGATGTTGAGCGATGTGCTCAACGCCCTGCTCAGTCAATGCATTCTCCCTCCAATATTCGAGTGCTTTTTCAACCCGCTCTGGTACCAGATGACCGCGATGCCAGGGGCCTTTTGAGTCTCTGCGTGCCTTCCACCGTGGTGCAGCTGCATTCCATTTCGTATGATTTGACTCGTGCATCTTATTCATTTTACAGACTCCTTTAAATCAAAAAACCGCAGGCATTCAAATTGAATACCCACGGTTTCGAAACAAAAAGGCTGTGAGAAGTCCCTCACAGCCTAAAATATTGATTTTATTTTAGATAGGCTTTAACTCCTCGAAACACATGGGCACACATCTCCCCTGAATGACCTTTGGATAAAGATAAGGGTGAACACCCAGCCAAGAAAGGTGGTAAAAAAAAGTGCTACAGATGGTTTCGAAGAATCGTTCATTTATAAAATACCTCGAACATTACAACGTTGGGCTTGCACTCGCTCCATTGGCACTCAGCATTGCCCTGGTATCGTCCGTCAGCCGGATGTGCGGCGGCGACATGCCCGGCAGCAACACACTCGGGTCGCTCTCCACACAAGCCAGCGGATGGAGCTTTGTGAGCGCTGGATTTGCAGAGTAGTCTTTGTCCTCCCGGGGATCGTTAAACCAGCACGGTGAAAATTCCAGAATCCGTTTCTGCCGCTCAGTGAGTTCGGGGTCGTTGGTGTCGTACGCAACGTCGACGTGGTGCATACCGAAAGGAACGTACTTGTAGAAGAGGGTGCGGCGCTCGTCGCTCCCTGCCCACGGAATCGTACCGTGTTTGAGCTTCTCACTGAACAAAATGCAGTCCCCAGCCTTAGCCTCGACGCGATGCACCGGCACATCGTCATCCCAGTTCGGCAACTGCGACGTCCATTTCGTGTCGCACCAGTTCCGCCGCCAGTCACCGGCGATGTCCATCAGTTTCTGCTCATTGGCCGGCTTGTGTGTGCCAATAACACACCCGAAGCCCCCGTCATCTGGTCCGACTGTCTTGAGTTCATACACACATGTGATATGAAAGGCGCCCGGGCCGCCGTGGAGCGTCCCGCCTATGTCCGCGCCATCTGTCGGTTTCCGGCCAGGTTTGTAATGTATATTGTCGTGATCTAACCGGAACGAGGGGCGAAGCTCTTCTGGCATATGTGCTGGGGCATGGCCCCACGACGGGTCGCCGAGAAGCTCTTCAAGGATGGGCAGCATAGTCTCGTTGTCGATCAGGTCCCTGTAAGCCTTGCTCCAGAGCCTTCTCCCTACGTAGGTATTGCCGTGCCGATCCGTTGTCTGGCGTGTGTCGCGCCCCCGGATGCTTTTGCGCTTCCGTGCGTCGGTGCCGTCCGTGGACAGCGTCTCCTCCCGCTCAAAGATATGCTGATCATAGACTTGATTGAGCTCGTCCAACTGCTGTTGATTGAGCACGTTGGGCACAACGATATAGCCTTGTCGTGCGAATGTGTCACGCATCGCATTGTCCATCGTCTAATCTCCTCTATGTGTAGGAACTACAAGGGACATTTCTCGCGCATGGATTGTTGGTAAGAAGGCGTTTTCGGCAGTCGTTGTCAAGTGCTTTTGCCGTGGACTTGACCCGTTTCTTTCGCGTACCCCTGGCGATCCGTCCGTTTTAGTTCTTTCAACCAGTTAGTTCAAAGTCTTAGTCAGTTCTCAAGTCCAGCAACATTGCGAAAACGATGTCGTCCCGTCTCGACAACGACAAATGCCTCTTTGAGTTCTGATTCAGAGTAAATTTCTAAAACGCGTTTTATTTCTTCGTGAACCGCAGATAGATTTGTGGGATTAAGCCGGAGATATATGACCCCTGAGCCTGCGCGATAAACAAATACAAGACGACCAAAATCTCGATCTCGGGTTACAAGAAGTCTGTCATCATTAAGTGCAATACGCAATAACTCACTATCGTCCGTTTGTGCATGTCCCGATTCACTCGCAGTCACAACATCATGCCCAAGGTCTTTGAGAAATTGCGCTGTAATCGCATAGACATCGTGATCGAGAAATAATCTCATCGCGCCTCTGAAATATGAATATCTTCAACCTGCACTAAATTAATCGCATAATGGATGCAAGCGCGTATGTCGTCTTCCTGAAGGTCGGGAAAATAATCAGAAAGAATCGTCTTAAACGAAATTCCCTCACGCACCAATTCGAGAACATCAACTACGGGAATCCGGGTTCCTGCAACACAAGGCTTACCAAAATGAATTTGAGGATCAACTGCAATCCTGCCTCGATAATTTCCATTATCCATATTGCTTAAGCTCCAATGTAACGATGCACATAGACTGACTCTATGCCGAGTTCATCCAAAAATTCTGTGAGAGAAATTTTTCGAATACGTGCCAGTTTCATAAGATATTTCAGCCGTTCTGTATCAGATTTTTCAACCTGATTTGTCAGATGAAGCAATATAGCCCAAATCCAAAAGGGTGTCAACGAACCGTGGAGTTACCCCGCTCAAGTGGATAGCGTCATTGACCGAATGCTTCAAATCCAGTCAATCTCGTGTTGCCAAAATCGAAGCGGGCGATCCCTCTGTTTCTGTAGATCTATTGATTCGATCCCTCTTCGCGCTTGGGGTCACCAAATCCGAACTTGCCAAAATGCTCGTATCGCAATAGATTGGTTATCCATGAACGAGCTATAATGCCTTGCAGAAGAATGAATTAGAGCAATTATGAGATAATTCGGAGATTTTTGAAATATCGCACAATGCGATCAACACAAGGAGCCTGAACCATGGAACGGAGAGAAGTCCGCTGGGAACGCATGTTTCCCGATGAACTGGAAGCCGCTTTTGAGGATTGTCCAGTAGTGTATTTGCCCTATGGCCTGTGTGAACCCCACGGGCCGGTGAACGCCCTGGGCCTGGACGCGCTGCGTGCCCACGGGGTGGTGTGCCAGACCGCCCGGTCCTTCGGCGGCATTGTAGCCCCTCCCGAATACTGGCACTGCCACGAATCCGGAGGATACGGGACCTGGGCACACGAACGGGTGGGTGACGCCCGCCCCTGGCTTACAGCGGTACCACCGTGGATTTTCTTAAAAAATCTCTGCTATCACATCCGCGCTGTCGATGCCCTGAGATTCCACGTAGCCGTACTCTTCTCGGGACACTCGGGACCGCACCGTCTGGACGTACCCGTTGTACTGGAAATCCTCCAGCAACACGTCTCCGTCCGGCTCTATTCTGTTATGAGTATGGGCACAGGGGAATCCCGGTTCAAAGACGACCGGGGCATGGGAGGCCACGCGGGAAGAGGCGAAACATCGCTGCTGTGGGCCGTGGCTCCAGACTGCGTAGATATGTCCCGCCTTCCCGGGCCGGACGAGCCAGGACCTCATTTCGCCCAGGGCGATTACGTGGATACATCCAGCCGGCGAGCGGGAGAAGAAATGGCGGCTGATACGGCGGCACATATCTCGGAAAAAGCAAAAGAACTCCTGACGGAATACGAGCAGTTAAAACCCGACCACACCCCGCTGACCTACGGGCAGATTGAGCGTATCTGGGAAGAGGAAATCCGTCCTCGGATGAAAAATTTCGCTTCTATGCAGAGTGGGGATGAAGCACCCCCTGAAGATTCCCGCTGGTATGCCAATTGGCGGATACCGGATCTGGGTTAGAGCGGACTGATCGGTACCCCGTTCCGATTTGCCTGTTTGCCTAACATTCTACCGCAACGCGATTCCCCGTAAAAATAGATTCCTGAATGGCCATCGCGATGGCTGTTGCAATCAATCCGTCTTCCGGTGTTGCAGCTACAGGGGCACTACTTCGGACCGCGTTGAAAAATGCACGCATATTGTACTCCATCAGGGTCATTCGCTCAGGCGCGTGAAACGTCTCGACTGTAGATTTATTGGCCTCCCTCAGTGCCCATTCCAGCGTATCTGGTAACCATTGCGTGCCAGTTACGCGCGCCAGTCCGTTCTCTGTCCAAATATCCAGAAGATGTCCGCCATCAGCACAAGCAGCACCAATGCCACCACAAGTCAGCGAAGCGGAGGCCCCAGATTCAAACTCAACCACTGCTGCTGCCGCATCCGGCATTGGGCGGCCTCTGAAGGATCCCCCAAATGAGAATACTGATTTGGGCTTGCCCAGTAAAAATGCCAGCGTGTCGAAAAGATGTACATAGCACTCGTTGAGAAGCCCATTGTGGTTTTCCGGATCCCAGTGTTGTGCTTCTGGAGGAGGGCACCAACCCATCATCAGATTGGCATTCGCCATCCACCCTTTTCCGAGATCGCCTTTCAGGAGTTCTCGCAACCGCACCATTGCAGGCATACAACGGATCGGAAATTCGACCTGACAGGGCAAATCAAAACTATTGCACAAGTCAACCAACTCTCTTCCACTTTTGACAGTCCCTGCCCAGGGCTTCTCGATCAACATTGGGATACCCCTGTTGCCAGCCGATTCGATCAGCGCCCTGCGATGTTTGGGCGTCACCGCCAGTGCGATCGCGTCCAACGATTCGTCATCCATCATCTGGTCTGCATCTTCGTAAAGTTTGAGATCATTTTCCTTCTCATAGGCTCTATAACCGCCCATACCGTCCAATCGAGCAGGCATATTCTCAGCAGCTGCCACAACGTGAGCACCCTCGATTTTCTTTACAGTTTCTACCATCCATCGACCAAGACCAAGACCAACAACACCAAGCCTGATGGGTGTCATATTGTTCTCCTTATATAAAAGTAGTGTAGAGTGTCAATGCCCAACCATCCTTAGATTGATTGGCGATCTGACAGAGGGTAATTTTCAGCTTGGAGGTGCCGACAATTCTGCAGATCTTAGATTTATAAAAAATTTAAACACAAATAGAGGAGATAGATAATGCTGGATTATCGAGGAGATATTACAGACCTTCGCGTAGTTCGCCGGGTTGAGCAGCATCCGCAGGCCTGGCGCGTGTGGCAACCGGTCATTATTCCGGGGCAGAAGAAGAGGCATCTCATTGTGGCCTTCGGAGCGATGGTCAACGGCAAGAAAGACATGGGAGATATTCTCGCGACGCTCTCAACCGACGACGGGGACACCTGGGAGGAGCCAGTGACGATCTTTGATCACCGTCAGCTTCAGGGCATGGTGCAGTTTGCCTACGCGAATCCAGTCCTTTACCGCGCTCCCGGACAGGACGTCATCTGGTGCTTTGCGATGCGCTGCCCGATAGCCCAGAAGAACAGCGAAGAATCTCAACTGGTCGGTGCATTCACCGCAGATGGCGGTTATTCCTGGACACAGGTGGAACTGGCGATGCACTATGCAGGGCCGCTGATTACATGCTCAACCATCGTAACCACGGAGACCGACTCGACACGCAAATTTCTGCTGCCAGCCCACCGCAACACGCTACAGGAAGACCCCCGTGGTTCGCGTGACCACTTCGTTCTCAGCAGTACCAGCCTGCTGGAGTGGAAACTCGAAGCCTATATTCCCCAACCCACCAATGCTCGTGTTTTCCTGCATGAGGGAAATATCGCGCCGGGAGAAACACCAGAGGAACTGTGGATTGTCATGCGAACTGCCGATTACGACGAAACCGATCGCACGACGGACCCTCCCAGAGCCTATTCGAGCGTGAGTCGTGACGGTGGCCGTACCTGGAGTGTCGCCAAACCCGAACCCGACCTGCACAATGCCAAATCAAAGGCTTTCTTTGGCCGATCCTCGAATGGCACGCATATCTATGTGTACAGCGATGGCCCACCCCAAAGAGTAAAAGCACCGGGATTTCCCAACGGAGGTCGGACTTCCCTGCGGTACAAAACAAAAAACCCCGGAGACGCCTGGAGCGAAGAGAAGACCTTCTACGACGCCGGGATTAAGAACTCTTATCCCACACTTATTGAAATTGCACCGGATGACTTCCGTTGCGTATGGGACAGCGGCACACCGGATACGCCGCGTACTCATATTCATTTTGGCAAATTGCGAATTTCACCATGATTCGCCCCAGCAACTGTATAGCTACCAGGGCACCACCGTGCCATTATTATGAAAAAAGCCACCACTGTCCTCTATGGTCAGCTTTTCCAGCGTGCTGGACATCAGCCCAACGGATTCCTCTACGGAAATCGTACCGTTTGGATTCATACCGGTAAGCACGGACCCGGGTGTGACAGCAACCACTATAATATTGCGGTCGGCGAGCCTGACAGACAATCGCCGGGCAAGCATATTGACCCCCGCTTTGGCAATGGCGTAAGCATCCATTTCGTTTTGGCGATTTGCGCGCGTAATACTGCCCACACCAGAAGAGGTCAGCACCATTTTTGCCCCGTCTTTCAGCAGTGGCGTAACCATCTGCGCAAACAAAGCAGAACCAATCGTATGCACCTCGAAAGTAATCGCAAAACTCTCCGAGTCCCACTCGCCAAATGGTTTTCCACTGCCTGAGCCAGCATTATTGATCGCAATATCAAGACACACATTGTGCTCAGCCAGTGCATCACCCAACCGCTTGAAATCCTCTTCGTTTGCCAACTCCAACTGCACGATCAAAAGCTGGTTGCCATATTCTTCCTTCAGGGCAATCAGGTCCGTCACTTCTTCTGGCGTTCGACAAGTGGCAATGACTGAATCACCTGCATTCAGATAATGCTTTACCCAGCCAAGTCCAATGCCACGATTCGAACCCGTGATAATCACCGTCTGTCCAGCTACATCTTTGACAAATTCATCCATGAATTATATCCTTTCTTACCCCAGGTAATCCACCTCCACATCCCCAATCGTCAAATTGCTTGAAAACGTCACCCGACCTATGTCTTCAAGCTCGAACCAAATCTCCAGTTTGCCGTCCCCCGCTTCAAGCTCGAATCGTCCTGTATTCTCTCCCGCAGCCAGTAGATTTTTCTGAGTTTTCCCCTGCCACTGAACCCCGAGGGCACCCGCGCCATTTAGCGGCTCGCGGTTGATTCGAAGCGCATAGGTTCCGCTCTGTTCGATCTTCACACGCCAGCCGTGTGGGAGTTCGGATATGTATTCTGAATCCTGATAGCGACACAGCGTGAGAGGATTCTCCGCCGAATTCCCAATGTGAATGACCCCCGCTTGCCAATCCGAAGCCACATCGTCGAACCAGACGTCGTAGTCTCTCTTCATCTGCGCTACGAGATCGGGCATCTGCCCACCTATCTCTTTCTCTTCGCCAGGGTCGTCTTCAAGATCGTACAGCGCCATCACGGGGTCTGTCGAAGAAGTCTCAAAATCCCATTGTCCACCAGTACTGGGATAACCCAACCACTTGTAGCGTTGGGTTATCGCCGTACAGTTGTGGTACTGTCGCGGGCGGCTCCCCCGATGTGTCTGAATGAAAAGTGTGCGATCGAGCCATTCCACTTTCTGACCTCGAATCAGAGGCATCAGATCCACGCCATCCATCCTGAGATCAGAGGGAGAATCCACGTTACAAAGCGACAACAAAGTGGGCAGAACATCGATGTGTGAGGCAATCTTATCGGTTTTGAAACCAGCCAGCATCCCCTTCGGCCACCTCATGAAATACGGGACTCGAATCCCGCCTTCGTACACGTCTCCTTTTGTAGATCTGAGTCCGGCATTGTACCTGCCGCCCGCGGGACCGTGGTCGGACGTAAAGACGATGATTGTATCCTCATCCAGACCGAGGCGTTCCAGTAGTTCCATGAGTTGCCCAATATTGTCATCGATATTCTCGACCATCCCATAGATTCGCGCGACGCTATCATCCAGCCCCATCTCGCGATAGGGATCCGCATATTCGTCACTGATCTCGAGAGGATTGTGCGGCGCGTTCGTCGGTATGTAGATGAAAAAAGGCTCGCTTTGATGTTCCTCGATGAACGCGAGGGCCTCGTCAAAGAAGACATCCGTACAGTACCCTTTCGCCTGGAATTCTTCCCCTTCTCGCAACAGAAGGGAGTCAAAGTAGCTGTTTGGCCTTACGGGGGCTTGCCCGATCCCGCCTCCTTTGTGCCACACGGCTTTCTCAAATCCCTGATCCATGGGCCTCATGGGGTAATTGTCACCGAGATGCCACTTCCCAAAAATCCCGGTGCGGTACCCGGCATCTCGAAACAGCTCGGCGGCAGTGACCTCATCGCCCGACATTAATGCACCCCCTCGAGACGTATGTAGAATTCCGGTTCGATAGAAATACCGCCCGGTCATCAATGCGGCTCGAGAAGGCGAACAAAGCGGATGCCCGTAGAACCGGTCAAACGCCACCCCTTCATTGGCCAAACGATCCATATATGGCGTCCTGACCTGGTCATTCCCGTGTACCCCCACAGTTCCGTACCCCTGATCGTCCGTAATGATAAGAACGACATTGGGCCTGTTTTTCTCATTCATTTCGTTTACCCCGCTATGAGGTCGATGGACTGCATCTCGCTTTCAGATAGGGACCAGTCAAAAACATCGAGATTCGCCTGAAGGTGCTCTCTGGAACTCGCTTTGGGAATAACGATCATGCCTTTTTGCAGCAGCCACTTGAGGGCGACATGTGCAGAGGTCTTATCGTGAATGCGGGCAATATCCAGCAGAACAGGGTCCCGAAGAACATCCTTCTTTCCCAGAGGGGAATACGCGGTTACCACCACATCGTTTTCCAGGCACCATTGCAAAACATCTCGCTGTTCATAACCAGGATGGTATTTAATCTGGTTGACGCTGATCGGCGCTGAAGAAAGAGAACGGGCGCGTTCCATTTGTTCGACCGAAAAATTGCTAACCCCAATACTTCTCGCTTTACCCGCGTCGAAAAACTCGTTGAAGGCGCGAATATATCCTTCCATAGGCACGGCCTCGTTGGGCCAGTGGACGAGCAACAGATCCACGTAGTCCATCTGGAGAAGCTGGAGAATCTCGTCGGCTTGTTCTATCGCAACGTCATATTGCAGATAATCTCTGCCGACTTTAGAAGTAATGAAGAGTTGCGAACGGTCAGCACCTACCTCTCGCAGGGCTTCGCCGATTTCGCGCTGGTTCTGGTATATCCAGGCCGTATCGAAATGCGTATAGCCCAATTCAAGAGCCTGTTTGATAACCTCTTTGCATTGATCACCTCTCATCGGCCAGGTACCCAGGCCAACAACGGGCATTGAATAGCCCGAAAGCAGGGTCAGGGATTCCATTGTTTATCCTCATTAAAAAATTAAGCCTCACTCGTACCGCGCGGATAATTATAATAAATTTCAGATACAATATCCAATCTTTACGTTGGGACACAATCTATTCTTTCTATGGACTTGTAATTTATTCCAACCTATATTTGGATCGTAAGCGCGTTATCTTGATGTGTGAGGTTTAAAACGATGAACAAAAAGCATTTAACATCGCAACAAATGCGCCTGTCGTTTGAAGAAGAACAAAAAGTTCGGCGCGAAGACCATATCACCGTGCGATGTATGCAATGCGACAAGCGATTTGCCCAGCCGCGCTGGTATGCTGAAAAGGGCATCCGCTCCCAATTTTGCAGCAACGAGTGCAGAACCCATTGGGAATCTGACGAAGATTTTGAACTCGTACTGGAAGGCCGCCCAGAGTATCGCGGGGGAAATTGGAAAATTCAGGCGGACAAGGCGCGTGCGCGCGATGGATTTTGTTGCGCCTCTTGTGGGATTACAGAAGACGCACTCGGGCGGCAGATGGATGTACACCACAAAATACCGTACCGGCTCTTCGACTCGCCAAAAGAGGCCAACCAACTGAGCAATCTAATCAGCCTGTGCCCTTCATGCCACAAGAAGATGGAGGGTGCTGGACGGGCAGACATGCCGTTATTCGATCGCGTCAAACACCGATCACAACGGACTCAATAAAGAACGTTATACCAGCGCATTTGATTCGCCAAATACGCGCTCACATACTTTTCCAACGCGCTCTCTATAACCTTCGGGTGCAAAAATGTAGAATTTCCAGAGCCGTTCATACTGATCTTCCACGACCTTTACATCAAAAGGCGGATTGTCTGGCGGATCGTTCAGGCGGCTCAAGCCATTGCGCGTAACAACGCGCACGCACGCTTCTTTGATGGCTGAGATATCCGGACAATAGAGAATAACCTGATCGGGGTTGATGGTCACAGCATCGGCGATTTGTCGTTCAATCTGCTGCCGACTCTCGACAGATCGATTGTAAGTGGCGATCAACTCATCGCGCCCTCGGCGCCCCACTTCGGCAGTCGAAATCATATAGGCGCGTTTGAGCAAACGCCGTTCGCAAACGCCGTTGATCAGGCGGTCAATCTGCGGATCTTCATAGCCGAGCAAATGGCGAAATAGAGCATCATCCGTCAGGGTATAGAGATCGGTTTCGGCAAGACCGTGTTCCGTGGCGACCTCGACGGCTTTGGCGATCATAGCCCCCGATGATACTTTGGCGTGGTGATAATAAACGCGCTCGGTGAGGAAATAGCGCAACCGCAACAAATGCAGCAATTCGGTGCGCGTACTGAGACGGGTCACATCAATCGCGAGATTTTCATCGGCAAGCATAAAGGTGCTAAAAATTCGGTCGTCATAATCCTGACGCAGGCCTGCAAAATACGCATCGCGACGCAAATAATCGAGCAAGTCGGCATCGATGGTGCTGGACACGATCTGCTGCATCCACGCCGGTGAAAACGATTTATCCGTAAGCAGAGAAACCACTGTATCGCGCAGGCCCGAAGCATCGAGTGCTTGCGCGATTTCTGTTTGCGTTAAGAAATATTTCATGCGGGCGGTTGTGTCGTGGCGGGGAAAGAGCTTGCGTTCATCTTCAAAAGTATGTCCAAAAGGCAAGTGCGAAATATCGTGAACCAGCGCGGCCAGTGCAACCGCATCGGCCTGTTCGGGTTCGATTTGCGCGCCGCCACGTCTCAAAACATCGAGCACGCGCCGCGACATCGCCGTTGTCCCCAGCGAGTGCTCAAATCGCGTGTGTACGCAACCTGGATAGACCAGATATGCCGATCCTGTTTGGCGCACGCCGCGCAGGCGTTGCATTTGCCGCGTATCCATAACCCGGCGTTCGGATTCATTAAACGACATATCGCCGTGAACGGGATCGCGAATAATCATTTTGTGCTCCCGATGAGTTGTGGAAATGTCCATTGACAGTCAGACTGCACCATGATATTTTGCACACCGAATATTTACAGCCTCGCCCTCAACGGGCTATATAACCTTATCACATTTCAATGTATTTGAGGAGATCCAATGGCCGACGCATATACGCCCACAAGAGAAGATAAGTTTTCATTTGGTTTGTGGACAGTGGGAAATCCCGGACGCGATCCCTTTGGCGACCCAACGCGTCCACCGCTTGCACCCGAGCGAATTGTGCAACGCCTGAGCGAACTGGGCGCGTGGGGCATTAACCTGCACGATAACGACCTCGTGCCAATTGATGCCACGCCACAACAGCGCGATAAAATCGTAAGCGATTTCAAAAACGCACTGAACAATTTCGGTATGGTCGTGCCCATGGCAACCACCAATACATTTTCTCATCCCGTATTCAAGGATGGAGGCTTTACGTCCAACGATCCCAAAATTCGCGCTTATGGCTTGCAAAAAATTATGCAAGCCATTGATTTAGGCGTTGAATTGGGTGCAAAAACCTATGTATTTTGGGGTGGCCGCGAAGGCGCCGAATGCAACGTGGCGAAAGATCCCATCGACGCCCTCAAACGCTACCGGGATGGCTTAAATTATTTGTGCGATTACGTGCGCGACCAAAAATACGATTTGAATTTCGCACTCGAAGCCAAACCCAACGAACCGCGTGCCGACATGTACTTTCCCACAACCGGGCATTATCTGGCATTTATCGAAACACTGGATTATCCCGAGATGGTAGGCGTCAACCCGGAAGTTGCACACGAACACATGGCCGGGTTAAATTTCCACCACGGCGTGGCGCAAGCATTCGAGGCGGGCAAACTCTTCCATATCGACTTAAACGACCAGCGTTTTGGTCGCTATGATCAGGACTTTCGATTTGGCTCAGAGGATTACAAAAGTGCCTTTTTGCTCGTGCGCTTGCTCGAAAACAACGGTTATACAGGTCCGAGACACTTCGACGCACACGCATTTCGCACAGAAGACGAAGAAGGGGTATGGGATTTTGCCGCAGGGTGTATGCGTACGTACAATATCTTAAAAGAAAAAGCGGCACAATTTGAAGCAGACGCAGAAATTCAGGGAATCTTGAAAGAAATTGGAAACCAGAACCCCGAATACGAACAGCATCTGGGCAAATACAGCCGGGAAAAATCGCAGGCACTCAAACAAGTGCAATTTGACATCGATGCAATGGGGCGCGTTGGATTGGGCTATGAGCGTCTGGATCAGTTGCTGGCCGAATTGATGCTGGGAGTGCGGTAGCGGATCACCGTATGCCAATCGATCCGCCCATGCCGCTACTACCGCCACTACTACTACCACCGCGACTGCTCGAACCTCTGCTTTTGCCACTTCCACGACTCGAGATCGAGCGGGTGTAATAGCGCGCCTTGACAACTTTATCGGGCAGCAGGTCAGAGGTCAGGTCCCGGCTATCAGCATCGAGATCCCAGTAATTGTCAATTCTGTATCGTTTGCCGTGTTCATCCGTGATTTCAACTGCAGGCGGTTCATCGCCCTTGAGCGCGTCTCGACCCAGAATGCGGAAAGTATATTCGCCATCGTCGGTATCAACAGTCCACTGACTGCCTGTGCCTTTGGATACGACGGACGTTATGGCGCTGATAGTTGGGACAAAGTAGATGGCTTTGAGTTCGGCTTCGAGCAAATTGCGCGAAGCATCGTCGAGTTTTTTGGGATTTTCAATAATGCCAATTTCGTGTCCCAATTCGTCCATCAAGCTGACAAATTGATCGGGATTGCTGTGGGGAAACGCGCGGGCAAGACGATCGACAAATGTGGTCTCCCCATGGATCAGAGCTTCGATTTTATCGCCGTTTTTTTTCAGCGAGACGGTAGCGGGATCGAGATTCATGATATTCTCCTATAAGGTTCGGTGATCCGTAGGAGCTCCTACTAAAATACATTCACATTTCCATTCTGTCAAAAAACAATCGCGGGAGTTATGCCGATGTATGATACTGTCTTATTATTTGGACCCCCCGGTGCCGGCAAGGGCACATGGGGAAGTGTGTTAAAACAAATACCGGGTTTATACCATTTTTCAAGCGGCGATATGCTCAGGGCATTAGACGTCGATAGCCAGCCCGGGGAAATGGCACTGGCGAGCATTCGCAAAGGCGAACTGGTGCCCGATGAGTTTGTCGTTGCACTGTGGCGAGAACGCATGCAGCGCCTGGTTGATTTTGACGATTTTAAGCCCGACGAACAGACACTAATTTTAGATGGCCTACCGCGCACACTCGCCCAGGCTCAAATGGCCGATGAGGACTTAAATGTAAAATTGATCATGGTATTGGATTGTCCAGACCGCAATGTACTGATCAAACGCCTCTTTGGACGCGCGCTCGTCGCATACCGAATTGATGACGCAAATGAGCAAATTATTCGCAAAAGATTCGATATTTACGACCGTCAAACAATTGCAGTATTGGAGCATTATCCCAAAGAAATCGTGCAACAAATCGATGTATCACAGCCTTCGCCAAAAATTTTGAGGGACATCGGTCAGACCCTGGTCGATTTTTTACATACATGAGGGTACAATTTTCCCGCGTACTCTTCATTGCGAATCCGCATGCAGGAGTACACCGCAATATTCAGGCGCGCGTGATTGCCGAGTGTGAAAAAGCGGGAATGGATTTTACCCTTGAAGTGACGCAGTACGCGGGGCACGCTACAGAATTGGCGGCAAGCGCATCCGAAATGGGATTCGACCTGGTAGTCGCCATTGGAGGCGATGGCACAATTAACGAAGTCGGACGCGCGCTACTCGGCACAGATATGCCCCTGGGAGTGGTGCCCGCTGGATCGGGCAATGCGTTTGCGCGTGCGTTGAATTTATCTTTTGATCCGGCAAAAGCCTGTCGCGCTTTTATTCAGCCAGAGATTCGAAAACTCGATGTGGGGCGCGTGGGCAATGCCCTATTTTTTTCTACGGCGGGCATTGGCTTAGATGCAGCGGTTGCCCATCGGTATGCAAATCGCACGGGCCGCCGCGGATTCTTGCCCTATCTGGTGCTCACCGCGCTGTCGCTTCTCTCATATCGCCCTCAGACATTTCGGTTAAAATTGAATTCTGATGCTGAAATTGAGCGCACGCCTTTATTCGTTGTCATAGCCAACATGCCAGACTTTGGAGGCGGCGCAACCATAGCCCCTCAAGCGATGCCAGATGATGGGCTTCTCGATGTGTGCGTGTTTACACATCCGGGGTGGATTCGCCTGGTGTTGAATACCTATCGACTTTTTAATGGCACTTTTGATCGAATGCCCGGCGTCGAGATATTTCAGGCGAAAAAAATCCATATCACGCGCGAGAAGAGCGATTGGTTTCAATTTGATGGCGAAGTTGAGAAAGGCCCAAAAGAACTGGTATTTGAAATTATGCCCGGTGCGCTAACACTGGTCACAACAGGACAATAGCGCATAAGGACAGCAAAATCTGATCGTTAAACACCCACAAAAAGGAGGAATACCATGGGTTGCCTGACTGCCGAGCAGATTGCACAGTTTGAAGAAGAAGGCTATCTGGTGGTGGAGGGCGTGTTGGATCCGGAAACTGTGCTGGATCCCGTAATAGAAGAGTACACAGAGGTACTCGACACCTTAGTGCGCGATCTTTACGAGCGAGAAGAAATTTCTTCTTTGTTCGAGGACCTCGATTTTGCCGAGCGGTTTATCGCAGTATGTATTGAAACAGGCGATGTACACAAACAGTATTTCGACTTTTCGCTGCCATTTCAAAATGTAAAACCCGACACACCGTTCTGGGCGGGACAAGCTGTTCTCAATGCGTTTACAGATGAATCCCTGCTCGATTGTGTGGAATCGCTCATCGGTCCAGAGATATACTCGAATCCCGTACAACATGTGCGGATTAAACCACCCGAGCATATTTTGCCCAAAAATCAGTTTGGAAATCCGATTTTGGGAGAAACGATCTGGCATCAGGATCAGGGCGTAGTTGTACCAGAAGCAGATGAAACAAATATGTTGACCGTGTGGTTTGCACTCGAAGACGTCGATATCGAACAAGGCCCTCTAAAAGTCGTACCCGGCAGCCACAAACGCGGACTTTTGACACATTGCCCCTCGTATTTTGGAAATGGACCCAAAACAGCGGGTGGACGGCAAATACCCGAATCGCTGTTTGAAGCCGAACGCATGATACCCCTACCGGTCAAACGGGGGGATGTCATTTTTCTTCCCAAGTGTACAGTACACGGATCGCTACCCAATGTGAGCGATAACATCCGCTGGAGCTTTGATCTGCGTTATAACCCCATCGGTCAGACGACTGGCCGCGAGGCATTTCCGGGCTTTGTCGCGCGCAGCCGCAAACATCCAGAGCGCGAATTGAGAGATGCAAAAGTGTGGACTCAAATGTGGTCGGACACCCGAAGGGCAATGTCGAAGATCAATCAGGACGGGCAGACCGATGTCCCATTCGGGCGTTGGAAAGAAGGCCATCCCGATTGCGCATAAAAATAAGACGAACAGGAGGATAACATGGTCGGTTTTGGCGTTATTGGCCTGGGCATGGGGCGCAACAGAGCGCGGTTGATCAAAGAAACAGCCGGTGCAGATTTGAAAGTCGTGTGCGATCTGCACGGCGATCTGGCCGAGGAAGTGGCGCAGGAATTGGAAACAGATTGTGTTGTAAATATGGAACACATGTTTGCCCGAGATGATGTAGATGTCGTGATGGTAATGACGCCGAGCGGCAAACATGCCCAGGTTGGCATTGAAGCGGCAAAAGCGGGCAAACATGTGATTACCACCAAGCCCATGGATGTGAGCACCGAAGCGTGTGATCGCCTCATTGCAGCCTGTGAAGATGCCGGCGTGTTGTGCGGTGTGGATTATCAAAGCCGATACGTGGATGGCAATGTCAAAGTGGCAACCGCGATTCGGGAAGGCTGGCTGGGCAAGATGATATTGGGTGAAGTGCGTTTTAAGTGGTTTCGCAATGACGAATACTTTCGCCATGACGATGGTTGGCGCGGAACGTGGGCTATGGATGGCGGTGGCTCATTGGCCAACCAGGGCGCCCATCTGCTCGACGTATTGAGCTGGTTTATGGGCGACCCGGTTTCCGTGTACGGCGAAATCGACATTGTAAATCACGAGATTGAGACCGAAGACATCGGGCTGGCAATCCTGAATTTCGAGAACGGGGCAAAAGGCACAATTCTGGGCACCACGACCTTTCCCCAGAGTGTGTATTTCAGCGCAGAAGTACACGGAACAGAAGGCGGTATTTTGCTACACGATGTTTTAAATGGCGAAATGACGGTTTACGGCACAGGGCTTCAGGAAAAACTCGACAGCGTCGAAAATAACGTCCACAGCATTGTCGAAGACGTGGTAAATGCCGTGACCAGAGGAACGCCCCTATCTGTAGATGGACGCGAAGGCCGCCGCACTGTAGCACTCCTCGAAGCGGTTTATCAATCTGCCCGCGAAGGCAAGCCCCTGAAGTTCTGATCCTGTCTGTATTCTCGTTTTGGAAACCCGGACGCGAAGGCGTCCCACCTCCTACCAGTTTGTCTTTTTTTCTTTTGAACTATTAATTTTTTAATTGACACTCTCTTTCTTTTTCTTTATATTTATTTTGGAAGTATTAAATTTTTAATAGTGAGGGCTATATGGGCAGACGAAGATCCCCTACTCTGACAGATGCCGAACTGAGATTGATGCAGGTAATTTGGGATCGCGGCTCGGCCACAGTGAGCGAGGTTGTCAATACACTCGCCGGACGTGAGTCTCCGGCGTATAGCACAGTATTGACAATATTGCGCATTCTGGAACAGAAGGGGTATTTGCGGCATGAAAAAGAAGGCAGAGCCTTTGTGTATTATCCAATCGTAGGGCGAGAGGATGCACAACGAAGCGCCATTCAGTATCTGATGAGTCGTTTTTTCGACAACTCACCAGAAACCCTGGTACTCAATCTGGTAGAAAATGAAGAACTCGATGCGCAAGACCTCGCCCGCATTCACAAAATGATTCAGAAGGCAGAGGAGGATGAAACATGATGGGCGAATGGATTGATACCATTGCCCGGCTCAGCGTGTTTTATCTGCTGAATGGGATCTGGATGGGCGTTTTGGCCGCAATGATTGTGGCTGTGCTCTCGCGTTTGCGCGTGCCTGCGTCTTTGTTACACCGCCTGTTGTGGATCGCCGTGATTGGCGTGATGATTATGCCTCTGTTTCTCGTCACACCTGCACCATACGAGACCGTAGATAAACCGGACGCAACGATTCCGCCAACCAGAGTTCTGGATACCAATCTCGCCAGTGAGATATTACAACCGCACCCTCAAGTTACAACGCCTGTGAAAACCCGGTCGGTTTTTTCCTGGCCGATTATCGTCTGGATTTTATGGCTGGTCGTTGCCTGTGCAATGCTCGGGCGCATAGCACTGGGATATTGTCAGATGATTCGGTTGAAGCGATCTGGAAAGTGGGCGGGAAAGGATCTACAGGCGCGGTTTGAGCGATACAAACGCAGATGGATTGGCTCAGCGGACGTTGGTTTGCGAATTTCAGATGCTGTTGCCAGCCCCGCAGTGCTGGGTATTTTTCGCCAGATCGTTCTCATACCGCGACATCTCATACCGCAACTGTCAGCACCCGAACTGGAGCAAATTCTCAAGCATGAAATCGCGCATGTTCAACGCAAAGATGCCCTGGGCATTCTGGTGCAGCGCCTCGTGGAAGTTCTTTTGTGGTGCAATCCCGGCATCTGGTGGCTGAGTAGGCAACTGTCACTGACGCGGGAAATGGCCTGCGATGAATATGCCGCGCATTCCGGTCACAATGCACGTGATTATGCGCTCTGTCTGACGCGCCTGACAGAAATGATTGGCAGGGTGCGCCCAATAGGTTTGGGCATTATAAATCGCCATCCGAATCTCGTAAAACGGTTTGAATATCTGCTCAGTCAGCGCCGCCCATCGCTGTCGCACAGTGCCATCTGGCTCGCGATATTTATATTTGCCTGTGTCATCGCTGTAAAAATCGGTCCTCTCATCGATGTGCCCGGTCGAGCCGAAACCCATTTGAAAATTTCCCGATGGAGCAAACCGCTGGCAGACGTGCTTATCGGCAATCCGCTACCCCGGGGTATTGGACTAACCAGTAAAATTGTGGTCGTGGCCGATGGAACCACCCGAGAAGCGTTAAGACCAGTACTGGAAGATTTACTATTAGATCCAATTTTGACGCCGCAGCCCGAGTACGTATTTGATCTCGTATATGTTTCTCCCGAAGCATTTCGGGATTTTCGGGCTTACCGCAATTTGATCCTCGTTTCATCTGCAAATGGTATTCTCTCGACAAACTTGCAGCCGCTGCTCACGGGACATTCTAAAAATGAGACAATGATTCACCGCGATGTGTGGGCATCAGATCAGATAGTTATAGCAGTCAAGGCTGCAGATACCCAGAGTGTGGCGGAGCAAGTCGCGCTCAATGGCGACCGCATTGTATCGGCGATTGACGCATCAATGGCAAAATGGCTCGAAACCATTCTGTATCACGCGGGAGAAAATATCGAGCATTCTGAAGCCCTATCACGGCAATTTGGGTGGCGCCTGCGGGTGCCGGTAGGATATGAAGTGATGGCTGAGTATGCAAATGAGAACTTTGTGGCACTGGCGCGCCAGGTAGATCGACGACAATTGTGGCTCTGGGTATATTGGGAAGATGGCGTACATCCCGATCAATTGACGCCAGATTGGTGTTTGCAAAAGTGGGACGACGTATCGAGCCGTTTTTATGGCGGCGATCAAACATCATCTGGGGAGGTGAATATTTACCAGACGGAGTTTCTGGGTAAATTGGCCATTTGCCTGGAAGGACTGTGGGAGAATACACGCGCGTGGCAAGGTGGGCCATTTAAGAGTTATGCACTCTTTGATGTCGCTCAGAATCGCTTCTTTTTAATCAATATGGGGATCTATGCACCTAACCGCACAAAGGCGCTTCAGATGCGACAACTCGATGTACTGGCTCACACCTTTAGTCTTAAAAGCCTGCGAAAGGGGGGATAGATCAGGCTGAGTCAGATATTTTTTTGAGACTAACTATTAAATTATTAATACTTAAAAAAGGAGAAAATGATGATTCGCAAAAAACATGCAGATGCCGATTTGAAAGCAACTTATCCAAAGGTCATGAGACGATCTACTTCGTTAACGCTGTTTCTGATGGTCGGATTGGCCATTTTGTTTCCAGATATGAAGATCGACTCTAAATCGACCAAAAAAGTTATTGAGGTGGTCAAAGTTGTAGATATTCCCGAGACACATCAGAAGAAGCGATTGCCGCCTGTGCCAAGACCCTCCGTACCCATTCCAACAGAAGACGAAGACGTGCCCGAGGATGTGACCATTGCCGATACAGAACTGGATTTCGATGCACCTGTCGTCGATATCCCACGACTGATAAAGAACGATGTGGAAGTAGAGGAAGAAATTTTGGAATTTTGGATCGTGGAACAAAAACCCGAATTGATCCAGCGCGTGAATCCAGTTTATCCAGAGATGGCTCGCAGAGCGGGTCTGCAAGGCCAGGTGCTTGTGGCGTTTATTGTTACCAGAGAAGGGCGCGTAGCCGAACCACAAGTTTTAAAAGGCCCCGAGATTTTTCGCGCTGCAGCTCTGGAGGCAGTCAGGCAATTTCAGTTCAAGCCAGCCATGCAAAATGACAGAGCAATTGCTGTACGCATGACCATTCCGATCCGTTTCAGTTTGCATTGAACCAGGCCCCTGTGTGAAACGACTTCTCTTGAAATACGGACAAATTGGGGATATATTGAGCAGGTCTTCGATTTGCTGGAAGTCGTTCACTCATGGGGGTTATGCATGCTAAAATACGAATCACTGTTGGAAAATCTGGATGAACAGATAGAAGCCATTTTACCCCGTCAGGTTATGGATGTGGGACGAGAAGATTACGGTGGGTTTGTCAGCGATGGTATTGCGGGAGCCACAAATGTGAGCGCAATATCCACCCTGGGTTATGCCTATCTTCTGGAAGGCGGGCGATATTATCAAAGCGAAGAAATTCTGGCGCGCATTCTCGCAGGCGCGGCCTTCGCGCGAAAAATTCGTCGGCCAAGTGGGTGCTTTGACCTGATAACAACTAATTTTGACTCATCGCCAGACACGGGATTCCTGGTCGAGGGACTCGCGCCGGTAGTTCGCGCGGCTCGCAAAGCAGGAGATGACGGCGCGGAACAGATTGCCGAAGTACTCGGTGAAATTATTCAAACGGCTGCACCGGGCATGATCGCAGGCGGATTCCACACGCCGAATCACCGCTGGGTATTGGTCGCCGCGCTTTCTCAAGCACTGGAATTATTCCCCGATCTCGACGGGATGGACACCATTGAAAGCTATCTCGCCGAAACAATAGACAACAATGCCGATGGCGAATACATCGAGCGCAGCGCAGGCACGTATAACGCCATCTGCAATCGCGCGCTGAGACTGGCTGCCGACGCACTCAATCGCCCCCAACTTCTGGAACCCGTGCGCCGAAATCTGGATTTATCCTATCACATGTTACATGCAGACGGAACTGTTGTAACGAGCTTTTCTCGCAGACAGGACCACGGCACGCGCGTTGTTCTGGTCAACATGGTCGATAGCTATTACGATATGGCGCGTCGTGAGGAAAATGGATTTTACGCGGCCGTCGCAGACTGGTTGTACTCCATATCCCCGGGCGGTTTGCCCTGGGCACTGGAACCGTTTTTAACCCATCCCGAATGGCGAGTCGATAACCTGAAACGTGAGCCTTTGCCCGAGTCGTACGCAAAGGTTTATCCCACAGCGAGATTGTGGCGTGTGCGGCGCAGAAAAACGAGTGCCACAGCAGGCGCAGGTATAACATCGCCATTTGGCGTAAAGCATGGAGACGTGGAATTGGCCTCGGTGAACCTGTGCGCGAGTTATTTTTCTATCGCGCAATTTTCAGGTGAGACCTTTGAGGAAGTGGATGGCAAAATCAGGATGACGCATGTGAGTTCAGATGGCGGCAGACCCGGTTATGACCTGCCATTGGGACGCGAAGTCGCTTTTGAGGAATTTTACAATTTGCGAAAAGAAAGAGATGTGTACTCGCTGCCACCGCTAACGACAGCATTGGAAATTAAAGAAGTGGATAGCGGCTTTAATCTGCACGTAAAATCAGAGGGCTATGACCGCGTGCCATTTCAAATCGCGTGCGATTTTGTCCCGGGTGGCGAACTGGATTTTGACAGCGGCATCGTGCGCGGCCAGGCCGCAGAAGTCGCATTCCTCAAATCCGGATATGCGACCTACCACATAGGCAACGATGCCATTTCCATCGGACCGGGCGCGTATGCCCATCGCTTCTGGGCGTTGCGAGGCAGTGAGTCCGCCCCCACAGCCTTCCGCGTATTGCTGACATTTACGACGCCCGTGGATCACATGCTGGAAATCAGATGCGGAACGTGGTCGGTCGTAGTTACGTCTGTACTACCTGAATCAGGTTACCGCAGGTGTCGTCAAAGACGGCCATGGTGACGTTGGCCACTTCTGTCGGCTCCATCGTAAATGCTACGCCCAGTGACTTCAGTTTTTCATATTCTGCACGGATGTCCGTAACGCCAAAGGACGCCGCTGGGATGCCTTGGTCAAATATCCCTTTCTGATATGCCTGCGATACCGGGTTGTCGTTTGGTTCAAGCAGAAGCTCGGTCCCGTCTGGATCATCGGGCGAGACGACGGTAAGCCACTTGAATTTCCCCACAGGGAAGTCCTGCTTTTTCACAAAGCCGAGGGTTTCCGTGTAGAACTTCAGAGCTTCGTCCTGGTCACTTACGAATACGCTGGTGTGTATAATGTGCATATCTGGACTCCTTTTCTTTCATAGTGTCACTTGAGCCATCGGTTCATGACAGTCTTGATGGGTTCATCGATGTGGCGCAATAGCCACCGCGCGGACTTCGCCGAACTCGCGGGTGAATTTGGTCCATGAATCGCCATTATCAGTACTGCTAAAAAGTTGTCCGGCAATACTATACGCTATTATCAAATTCGGCACTGCGGGATTGTGGGCAATCGCCCAGACCGTACTATTGGTATTGCCATTCAGATCAGCGCGCGCCCATGAATGCCCCAGATCAGAAGTGTAGAACAGCCCCCCCTCATCACCTGGCGGTCCATTCCCCGCGCCGACATACACCCGACCATTTGACATATGAAGCACCCCCCTGCAATAGGGCCAGGGAAACTCTGCTTTCACATTGAGCCGTGTCCAATTCACCATATCGGTTGTGATGCACACATCATTATTGGTGCCAGCCACAAGTGTTTTTGGACTTCCGGGCACAAGCGCGAGGCCGTGAATATCGAGACTCGAAAGGCCCTCATTGCCAGATGTCCATGTCTCGCCGCCATCTCTGCTAATCCGCATGCCGTCGATTTCAATACCCGCATAGACGGTCTGATCATCTGTCGGATCTGTGATAATAGTCGTGACGCGCGGAATAATAGCACCGCAATCCTCGACGAGTTCCACGGAAAGTTGCTTCCATGTCTCGCCGCCATCATCCGACCGAAACAGCGCAGAAGGACATGTGCCAGCATAAACCGTATTTGGACTTCTGGGGTGAATCGCAATGGACCAGATTTGCATACCGTTCATAGGAGAATCCAATTTTTCCCACTTATCCCCTCCATTTTGCGAGCGAAAAATACCGGCCTCTGTTCCCGCAAAGAGAATTGACGCATTATCCGGATGCACGGCAATGGCGCGAATATCCGATTCCGAGAACATACCGCTACTCGTGCGCCGCCATGAGTCGCCACCGTCTTCGCTCCGCCAGACGCCCTGACCGATAGTGCCGACATAAATAGTTGGTGTCATTGTGATTCCTCCTGATTGGATTTGATTAAATACCCGGGCGGTAAAATACGACAGAAGCACAAAAAAACAAGAAAATGAAAAATGGGTTGTGCAAATACCTGTAAATGGTTAGATTTTGTATTCTGAATTTCGGAAAACTCTCTAAGGAGGTGAATCCCTTGCCCAAATTGGCATCTTCAAAAAAACGCATGCGCCAGGCTGAAAGAGCCAGGCTCCGCAACAGGGGTACGCGTTCGTCCTTGCGTACTTCTCTAAAAAGAATGCTGGCGACAAATAGCAAAGAAGAAGCAGAAGCACTGATCAATCGCACGCAGTCCATAATTGATAAAACAGCCCAAAAAGGCGTTATCCACCGCAATGCAGCTGCCCGCTACAAATCGAGAGTACGGCGTCACGTAGCTGCCCTTGAGGCGTAAAATATCTACCCAAATAAAAGCCCCGGCAATCTTCAAAAAGATGCCGGGTTTTTTTTATAATCGCGTGCATCACCCAAACAAAAACGTTCCCAAATAGCGCTCCCCTGTATCGCACAATACCGTTGCAACCGTCTGTTGAGGTCTCATCGCTGAAGCGACAACAACGGCTGCGTGCGCTGCTGCACCCGACGAAATCCCCACCAACAAGCCCTCTTCTCGCGCCAATCGCTTTGACATCTTGCGCGCATCTGAATTGGATACGGCAATCACGCGATCCAGTATTTCCGTATTCAGCACATCTGGAATCATACCTGCGCCCAGACCATCGATCTCAGTGGGACCGGGGTCTCCACCCGATAACACCGCGGAATCTTTTGGCTCTACGCCGACGATCACAACATCTTGTCGCACTTGCTTAAAGACTTCGCCCACGCCAGTCACAGTGCCACCCGTTCCCACACCTGCAACAAAAGCATCGGGAACGCCTTCGAGTTGTGTAATCATCTCGTGGGCGGTAGTCTGCCGGTGAATCTCGGGATTGGCGGGGTTTTCAAACTGCATCGGAATAAAACAGTTTTCGTCCTTAAGCGTCCAGGCTTTTTCAATTGCACCGCGCATCCCCTCGCGGGCGGGCGTTAGCACAACCTCGGCACCATAAGCTTTGAGCAATCGGGTGCGCTCGTCGCTGACGCCTTCGGGCATGGTAATAATCAGCCGATAATTTTTTATCGCAGCCACCATGGCAAGGCCAATACCCGTATTGCCACTGGTCGATTCCACAATGGTCATACCGGGTTTGAGTTGCCCATTTTTCTCCGCGGCCTCAACCATAGCGAGCGCCGTGCGATCTTTTACACTACCCGCCGGGTTAAAAAATTCCAATTTCGCCCAAATCCGAGCACCATTTACAGGTCCCACCGAGTTCAGGCGCACCATGGGCGTGTTCCCTACCAGATCCAGAATCGTATGTCCGGTTTTTGCGCCATCCATAATTAAATCCGGAATGTGACAGGCATCTGACGCGCCCGATACTTTTGACACAAATCGGCAAATGTCACCGATGACAGAACGTCGTGTACAGCGGTTCCCACAGCTTCCCACACGTCATTGAGCACACCTGTTCCCGCATCCCCAGCCTTTCCGCGCTTATCCACCAAATTGACAGGTCCCTCCAGAGCAGCCAACACCTCTTCCACGGTCAATTCATCCGGACGTTTCAACAACACATGTCCGCCTTTGGGACCGCGAATGCTGTGTACCAAACCGGCTTTTCGCAAAAGATTGAGCAACTGTACCAAATACGCTTCGGGGATGTGTTGCCGCGCAGCGATATCGGTACGCAAAATTGGCCCTTCCCCATCGTGCAGACAAAGGTCTAAAACCGCGCGCAAGCCGTAATCACCTTTAGCGGAAATGTGCATCATAAGTCAGATACGCCGATTAAAAGGAACACCCACCGGCAATCGCAGGCACAATAGTCACCTGATCGCCGTCTTTGAGGTCGGTATTGGGGCCATCCAGAAAGCGAATATCCTCTTCGTTGACATACACATTGACAAAGCGTCGAATAGCGCCCGACTCATCTACCATGTGTTCCTTAATACCCGCATGCTGCGCTTCGAGATTGTCGATAGCTTCTCCAACCGTCGCGCCCTGCACTTCTACATCGGATTGATCGCCTGTAAATTTGCGCAAAGGCGTTGGAATACGAACTGTTACAGCCATTTATTACCTCCTTTTTTACATTTCACCTGATTTCCACTTCCTCAAATTTTGACGAAGAATCACGCCATTGAAAAACTTTCTCTCCACCGATATCGACCCGGGCATTTTTCACTGGAATAATGGGATACACCACGCCCGGATAAGTTGGTTCACCAAAAAATGTCGCTGCGTCTTGATCCTCCTGGGAAAAATAAGCATCTACATCGATATGCGAATGGTAGATCGCGACAATCCGCCCACCCGCTTGCTCCGCCTCCGATTGAATTTTCATCACATGCATATCGTTCATGCGATAGGCCGTCCTGGAAGTACGCGGATGGGTTTCGGGATCGGCAGCGTGCAATTTGTCCTGGATATTCTCACACGGATGAATCACCTGCACACCCGAAGCATCTTCGGTCACAATACCGCAACACTCAGCCGGGTACTCCCGCTGTGCGTGGACAAACATGGCATCCCAAATCGCTTTGTCAAACATCGCTACCTCTCGGGATCGAGCCGCCACAGGGGCGTACTCATGTACTTTTCACCACTATCGGGAAACAATGTGACGATAACCCCTTCATCCAGAGTCTCGGCAACTTTTAGCGCAGCGGCCATCGCCGCACCGCAAGACTGTCCCACCAGCAAACCCATATCTCGCGTCAACCACCGCGCAATATCATACGCATCTTCCGTTTCAATTCGTATCTTTTGGTCCCACACCGATGGATCGTAAATACCGGGCACAATGGATACATCCATATTTTTCAGCCCCTCAATCCCGTGAAATTCGGGGGGTTCAACGGCAATAATCTGCACATCGGGATTAAATTTCTTCAGCCCCCTTCCAGTACCCATTACAGTACCACTCGTGCCCAATGTCGCCACAAAATGCGTCACTCTGCCCTGTGTCTGCGACCAGATTTCCGGTGCCGTATGCAAATAATGCGCCCTGGAATTGGACGGGTTATTGTACTGATCGGGTTTGTAATACAAATCGGGATTTGAAGATAGGATATCTCGACACTTCAAAATAGCACCATCTGAGCCTTCAAGAGGGTCGCTCAACACCAGATCAGCCCCATAAGACTGAATGACGTATCGCCGCTCAATGCTCACGCTCTCGGGCATGACCAACTCGACGCGATATCCCTTTGCCGCGCCGATCATCGCATACGCAATCCCCGTATTACCCGAAGTCGAATCCAAAATCACCTTCTCCGGCGTGAGCACCCCTGCTTTTTCGGCATCTGCAATCATCTGCAAAGCGGGACGATCCTTGACCGATCCGCCCGGGTTAAACATTTCCAACTTCGCCCAGATTTCAACCCCTGGCTCAATCTTGTCCCCCAATTCTCGGATACGCAACAGCGGCGTATTGCCTATCGCACCGAGAATCGAGTTCCGTATGCGAGAACGCTTTGATAGATTTTTGCTACGCATAAATTAGCCGTTGTTAATAAAGAAATTGATATCGTCCACGCACTTCCATAAACCAAAAACGACCCCACGAGAGGGCCGCGATTACATCCAAATAATACTATTTTCGGCATTATGTCAAGATTCAACAGGCACGGGATTAACCGCCGCATCAATCGGCTGCAAAAAAGTGTGAATACCGCACTCTGTCTTATCCGTGCCCGCCCAGCGACCGGCGCGTTCATCTACATCTGCATCCACAGCTTTTGTGCAGGGCCAGCACCCTATCGTGGCAAAGCCCTGATCCATCAAGGGATTATAGGGCACATCGTATTCGATAATATAATCCCAGACCTGTTTGCGCGTCCACGTTGCCATGGGATTCAATTTGAGCAACGCGCGACCATCTGTCTCATAATATTCCAGAATGGAAATTTGGCTGCGGGTATCGCCCTGATCTCGCCGACGGCTGTTAATCCAGCCATTCAACCGGGACAACTTGCGCTGCAAAGGCTCGACTTTTCGCAACCAGCAACAGCGGTCAGCATCCCGCTTGTAGAGTTCGGGACCGTAATCACGCGCTTGCTCTTCAATACTCAAACGGGAATACACCCGCTCAATCTCGATCCCATAGCGCGCCTCCACGCGGTCGATCAAACTCAGAGTTTCGGGAAACAGAAAACCCGTGTCAATTGTAAATACGGGAATTTGAGGCGCGACCTTGTGCATCACATCGAGCAAGACCATGCCGCTGGCACCAAAAGCAGTACCAAACGCCACGCGAGAACCCAACGTCTCCCATGCCCAGATCAAAATATCTTCCAGAGGTGCCGTTTCAAATGCTCGGGACTGCGCATTCAATTTTTCTCGGGTAAGCACAAACATCTCCTATTCTTGAGTTCGTTGATTCACAATATATTTAATACCCGTTGTCATGTCAAGTTGCCGCGCAATATCGCGGTCCCAAATCATAAATTTTGTTTATAACTTTCTTGACCTTTGCAAAACAATATAATAGATTTATTTACTATATTTACTCGCAATGGGCGCGAAAAAAGCCCTGAAATCATTGTGATTCAGGGCCGTTTTGTAATGGTGAGCGCGGCAGGATTCGAACCTGCGACCCACGGCTTAAAAGGCCGTTGCTCTACCGCCTGAGCTACGCGCCCATCCAGAATTTTGGTTGAGAGTCAGAAAATATACCATTCTACCAAAATCTGTCAAGCAAAAGGAAAAAAATAATCTCATGATGCGCCGTCGCCGAAAAGGCAGAATTGTCAAATGGCTACTCTGGGTCTTCGGTGTAATTGGGGCCATTGTACTCGCCCTTGCACTGATCCAGATTGACGATATTGTGATGGCTCAAGGCATTGTAGAACCAGGAGACAAAATATATATCAACTCGCCCATGAGCCAGGACATCCACGAAATCCTCGCAGAACCCGGCGACTCCGTCACAGCCGGTCAACCCGTCGCCCGGCTCTACGATGGCGATTTGAGAGCGGCTGCGGCAACCGCCGAACAGGAAATCAAACGGGAAATGGCCAACCTCGAAGCTGCACAGGCGCGGCTTGCCCTGCTGCGCGCACAGCCAACCCCCGAAGAAATCAAAATAGCCGAATCGCGCGTTGAGCAAGCGCGCATCAACCTCACAGCTCGGCAACAGGACCTCAAACGCGCCCAGGCTCTCTATGAAGGCCAGCGGCTCTTCAGCCAGGAAGACTACGAACGCGCCAAGACCAATTACGATCTGGCTGAAGCCAGCTTAAAAGTCGAACTCGAAAATCTCAACCTGGTGAGACGCGGTCCCCTGCCCGCTGAAATTCAACAAGCCGAAGCGGCAATGCGCCAAACTCAGGCATCTCTGGACAAGGCAAAAAACAATCTCGAAGCCGCGCACGAAGCCCTCGAACGCGCAACCCTGCGCGCGCCAGTCAATGGTGTAGTGGCCCGCCAGGATCTCTATCCGGGCATGCAGGCCAGTCAGGGCGCCATTGTCATGATCATCGCAGGCGCAGGTGAGGGAACAGTCATCGGTGCCTGGATGCCCGAAACCAGTGCGTGGAAGGTACGCCCCGGTCAGCCCGTTGAAATATTGAGCAACCTCTTTACCGACCGCGAAGGTTTTGTCGGCCATGGCGCAGTGTCAGAAGTCCATGGATATGCCATCCACGAAGGCAATGTTCGCACCTTTGGCCTGGAAGTCGCCGTCAAACAAACCCCCATTGCCCTTAGCTTTGGATCTACCGCTGATTTGCGTATCTATGTGGGGCGTCGCAGCATTTTGCAAACCATCCTCGGTTGGGAAAGCAATACCCAATTCAATCGGGTAAAATCATTGATTGATTCAATCCAAACGTCCCCTCCTAACACCATTAATACCCCACCGCCCGACACCATCAATACGCCACAGCCTGACACCACCGATATCTCACAACCCGACACCATTAGTAATTAGTAATCAGTAGTCATTAGCCCGCCCATCCCCCACCTTTCCCTTCTCTATTCCAACAAAATCCTTGCTCGTTTTTTTGCCCTATTATATTTTTCCTTGCTAAAATACGACCCGGGCACACTTTTATGCCCTGATTTGAACCCCCTTGGAGGACGCAATGGCAACAGCAAAACAAGAAGAAAAATATGTCTATTTCTTTGGCGATGGCAAAGCCGAAGGCTCTGCAGAAATGCGCAACTTGCTCGGTGGCAAAGGCGCGAACCTCGCAGAAATGTCGGGTCTGGGTATTCCTGTACCCGCAGGATTTACCATCACCACCGAGGTTTGCACGTATTATTACGATCACGACAAACAATATCCCGACGCGCTTGAAAAACAGGTCATGGACAACGTTGCCAAACTCGAAAATGTTATGGGTGGCAAATTCGGCGATGCGACAAACCCATTGCTTCTCTCCGTGCGCTCGGGCGCGCGCGTCTCCATGCCCGGCATGATGGAAACTGTACTCAACCTCGGTCTCAACGATGAAATCACAGAAGGTCTTATTGAGAGAAGCAACAATCCGCGTTTTGGATGGGACTCTTATCGCCGCTTCATCCAGACCTATGGCGATGTGGTAATGGGCGTGGCACCTGAAGGCCTCGAAATAGACCCCTTTGAAGCCGCCATCGACGAAGTCAAAGAAAAACGCGGCATCGAAGACGACCTCGACATGACCGTAGAAGACCTCAAAACCCTCGTCGATATGTTCAAAGACATCGTCAAAAAACGCACAGGGCAAAATTTCCCCACCGATCCCATCGAGCAACTCTGGGGCGGTATTGGCGCGGTATTTGGCTCCTGGCAGGCAGATCGCGCCATCACCTATCGGCGTTTAGAGAATATCCCCGGAGACTGGGGAACTGCCGTCAACGTACAATCCATGGTCTATGGCAACATGGGCGATGACTGCGCCACAGGCGTTGCTTTTACGCGCGACCCCTCAACGGGTGAAAACACATTTTACGGCGAATTTCTCACCAACGCACAGGGCGAAGACGTCGTTGCAGGCGTGCGCACACCCGAACCTGTAGAACGCCTGAAGGGCAGACAGCCCGAAGCCTATCAAACACTTGAAGATATCTACCAAACACTCGAAAATCACTATCGAGACATGCAGGACATCGAATTTACCGTGCAACAGGGCAAACTCTGGATGCTGCAAACCCGCAGTGGCAAACGCACAGCGGCTGCCGCTGTCAAAATTGCCGTTGACATGTTCAATGAAGGACTGATCACCAAGACCGAAGCCGTGCAGAGCGTGGAACCCGAACAACTCGATCAACTCCTGCACCCCACTTTCGATCCCTCGGTTGAACGCAATGTACTGGCTACGGGATTGCCCGCTTCACCGGGCGCTGCCTCGGGGAAGGTTGTCTTTCTCGCAGAAGAAGCCGAAGAAGCCGCCGAACAGGGCGAACATGTTCTGCTGGTGCGCCTCGAAACCTCGCCTGAAGATATCGGCGGCATGAACGCCGCACAGGGCATTCTCACCGCGCGCGGAGGCATGACCTCACACGCTGCGGTGGTTGCTCGCGGTATGGGCAAATGCTGTGTGGCTGGTTGCGGCGATCTCGTCATCGACTACACGGCAAATCAATTCTCCGTTGGCGATACGGTTGTCAAAGGCGGCGACTGGGTCTCCATTGACGGATCTACGGGTGAAGTCATGCTCGGTCAGGTTCCCACACAGGAGCCTGAACTCTCGGGTGATTTTGCCATCTTGATGGGCTGGGCCGACGAGATTCGTACGCTCAACGTGCGCACCAATGCGGACACACCACACGATTCGGCAGTTGCGCGCGACTTTGGCGCCGAAGGCATTGGCCTGTGCCGTACAGAACACATGTTCTTTGAAGGCGACCGCATCAATATCGTGCGCGAAATGATTCTCGCCGATGATGAAGAAGGCCGACGTCTCGCTCTCGAAAAGCTGTTGCCCATCCAGCGCGGCGACTTTGAAGGTATTTTTAACGCCATGGCAGGGCTGCCCGTGACCATTCGCCTGCTCGACCCTCCCCTGCACGAGTTTCTCCCACACGAGAGCGAGCAGCAAGAGGAAATGGCAAGGCGACTCGATACCTCGTTGCGCGTGATTCAGGACAAGGTCGAATCCCTCAACGAATTTAATCCCATGCTCGGGCATCGCGGATGTCGGCTGGGCATCACCTATCCAGAAATTTACGAAATGCAGGTGCGCGCCATCCTCGAAGCCGCCGCCAATGTGGGATCCAAAGCTGTTCCCGAAATCATGATTCCACTCGTGGGCGCGGTCAAAGAATTTACCGAACTCAAAATCATGACGGATCGCGTAGCTCGCGAAGTCGAAAGCGAAACCGGCAAGCGCGTCGCGTATCTCGTCGGCACGATGATCGAAATTCCCCGCGCTGCCCTAACCGCCGCCGAAATTGCCGAACACGCAGAATTTTTCTCGTTTGGCACCAACGACCTCACGCAAATGACCTATGGTTACTCGCGCGACGACGCCGGCAAATTCCTGGGCGAATACGTCGAAAAGGGCATCCTCGAAAACGATCCCTTCCAGACCCTCGACCAGACCGGCGTGGGGCAACTCGTCGAACTCGGCACCAAAAACGGACGCGACGCCCGCGGCGACCTCAAAGTGGGCATCTGCGGCGAACACGGCGGCGACCCGGCCTCTGTACACTTTTGCCACAACATCGGCATGGACTACGTCTCTTGCTCGCCCTTCCGCGTACCCATCGCCCGCCTCGCAGCCGCCCACGCTGCACTGGAAGAGTAATCTTCTATTTTTTATAGGGATAAACACAACAGTGCCCGCTTCCATTGAGGAGGCGGGCATTTATTTTACCCCGACAAATTGATCCTCGTTTGGAAACCAGCCGCTCAAAACTTGCTCAAAATCCCGGCATTCTAAATAAGATATACCTATCAGAAAATTGCCAAAAAGAATTGATGAGACTTGAAAAACGCCGAAAAATGACTATCTTCAAGTAGTCCATATATTTTCACGTAGGAAAGCCAAAATGAAACCCGAGTTGACAGTCAGTTTGCTTTGTGAAGAGGCGAACCAATTTGCTCGTATCGAGTCTTCACGCGAGCATGCCAGTCTGTTTGGTGTCACAGATGGAAAAGCAATCGGGACATACGTTGAACATCAATTTCGGGAGTACCTATCTCAAAGATATTCATTTACGGAAGGAAGCTCGGCAAGGGGGATAGACTTCCCTGATCTGAAAGTAGATATGAGTACCAAAAATCACAATCTCAGACGGACAGTGGAATTTGGTGACTTTCAAACGCCGTCTGAACTCACAGACGAAATATGTCATTTCCTGCATTCTACAGGTGTGCAACCAGAGAGCGTTATTGAACCAACATGCGGCACAGGTGGATTTATAGTGAGTGCTATGGACGCTTTTGAGCAAGCGCAAAAATTTTTAGGCAACGAAATCAACAGAGAGTATTTACTGGCACTTGAGCGAAAACTGCAAGGGACAGACCATACGCGGATCGAACTTAAAAATGCAGATTTTTTTCAACTCGATTGGGAAGATATCTTGTCTCGCCTACCACAACCCATTCTATTGATTGGCAACCCACCCTGGGTAACCAATTCGAGCTTGGGGCGCATTCGCGGATCGAATTTACCTGCGAAGAGCAACTTTCAAGGTCACAAAGGATTCGACGCAATAACGGGAAAATCCAACTTCGATATATCCGAGTGGATGCTCATCCAACTACTGGATAAATTGCAGAACAAAAACGCAATATTGGCAATGCTTTGCAAGACCACAGTTGCGAGGAAAGTGCTAAAATACGTATGGAACCGCGATTTTCACGTCTCAGAAACCCATTTGTATATCATAGATTCTAAGACGCATTTCAATGTCTCTGTCTCCGCCTGCTTATTGGTATGTAAGACGGGCGCGCCATCGAAAATAAAATCATGCGGTGTTTTTCAGGGCATTTCAGATAAAGGTAAAATCTCTGAGATAGGGATGCACAATACTGAAATTTTAGCCGATTTGAAAAAGTATGAAAAATGGTCTCAACTCGATGGTCCTGTTCCTTTCAAATGGCGGTCGGGCGTAAAGCACGACTGCGCCAGAATAATGGAATTTACACGCGAAAATGGCTCTTTTATAAATGGCCTGGGCGAAGCTGTCAATATAGAAGATATGTTTGTATTCCCTCTTTACAAAAGTTCGCATGTCGTCAAATGCAAAACTGACACGCCCGAGCGCTGGGTTCTCATACCACAGCGAAAAGTCGGCGATGAAACCCGTATTATTCGAGAGAAGGCGCCCAGGACCTGGGCTTACCTCACAAACCATGCGGACAAATTGGATCGGCGAAAAAGCTCTATTTATAAAAACAAACCGCGTTTTTCTATTTTCGGCGTCGGCGATTATTCCTTTGCCCAGTGGAAGGTAGCAATTTCAGGATTATATAAAAAAATTCAATTCTCAATCATACCTCCTCTGGATGGAAAACCCGCAATGGTTGACGACACCTGTTATTTCCTACCCTGCACAAATCGAGATGAAGCGATTTTATTCGCCGACCTCCTCAACTCAAAAGCCGCACATGAATTTTTGCATGCTTTCATTTTTTGGGATGCAAAACGACCAATTACAGCCGATATACTCAAGCGGTTGGATTTGATCGCACTTGCAGAAATACTTCACAAAGACCAGCATCTCGCGCAATACAGGCCGCAATCTGATACCGATGAATCTCAATTTGTGCTCTTTAACGATT
The DNA here is from genome assembly GCA_022821275.1 of Candidatus Latescibacterota bacterium. GTDB lineage: Bacteria > Latescibacterota > UBA2968 > UBA2968 > UBA2968 > VXRD01. The sequence continues at coordinate 43,792 of JAJEDY010000083.1, forward strand.
TTATGCAGTACTCTAAGCCATTACAAAAAGCACCATAACCCTCACCTTTCCATCCCACAGCACAACTTATTGATAAATGCCCGTGCTTGATTTTCCCCTGTGCGTACACTATATTCTACGAACTTGAATATCGCTATTTATACTTGAATTTTCGGGATTTGAGATGTCTGCACGGGTCATTGCCATAGCCAATCAAAAAGGCGGCGTGGGTAAAACTACCACAGCCGTCAACCTATCTGCGTGTCTGGCCACTGCCGAAAAGAAAACCCTGTTGCTCGACATAGATCCACAGGCCAATGCATCCAGTGGATGTGGTATTGAAGTAGATGAACAAACGCCCTGTGTGTACGAAGTACTCCTCGAAGACATGCCCTTAATGGAAGTCATCTACCAGAGCGAACTGCCCTTTCTCAGCATTGCGCCCGCTCACATACGCCTCACCGGTGCCGAAGTGGAAATGGTTTCCATCATTTCGCGCGAACAACGCCTTAAAGGCGCCCTCTTGCAAGCGCGCAAAACCTACGACTTTATCATCATCGACTGCCCGCCCTCACTGGGATTGCTCACGCTCAATGCACTGACAGCAGCCGACTCTGTACTCATTCCCATACAATGCGAATACTACGCGCTCGAGGGCCTGAGCAAATTACTCAACACCCTGCGCCTCGTGCAGCAACACCTCAACCCCAACCTCGCAATTGAAGGCGTACTGCTCACCATGTACGACGGGCGTCTCAATCTGGCGCGCCAGGTCGCCGAAGAGACCAAAACGCATTTTGGCGACCGCGTCTATAATACAATTATCACGCGCAACGTCAAACTCGGCGAAGCACCCAGCTTTGGCAAACCCATCATCCTCTACGATATTATATCTACTGGCGCGCAAAATTACATGAACTTAGCCGGGGAGGTCATCAATGGCTAAACGCAATGCCCTCGGCAAAGGGTTAGGCGCCCTGATTCCCGGCGCCGATACAGCCCCTGCCGAAAAAATCACATCGGAAATTGCCCCTTCGCACACAGAGCAGAGCCAGCGGCAAATCATCGAAATACCCATTGAAGACATTGAACCCAACCCGCATCAGCCGCGCACAGAATTTGACTCCAAAGCCGTGGGCGAATTGGCGCAATCAATCCGCGAAAAAGGCATCATTCAGCCTATTTCCGTGCGCCGCTTTGGCTCGGGCTATCAACTGATCGCAGGCGAGCGACGTTTCCGCGCTGCGCGTCAGGCCGAACTCGCGGTCGTACCTGCGATTGTTATGGATGTGGGCACAGATCAGGAAATGATGGAACTCTCGCTGATAGAAAACATCCAGCGGGAAAATCTCAATCCCATTGAAGAAGCCAAAGCCTATCGCATGCTTATAGAGGAGTGTTTTCTCACACAGGAAGAAGTTGCCGAGCACGTAGGCAAAGACCGCTCGACCATTGCCAACACCTTGCGCCTCCTCGCATTGACACCCGAAGTGCTCGACGCACTACAAGCCGGGCAGATATCTGCAGGTCACGCCCGCGCACTGCTGGGCCTTGACAACTCAGATCAACAAATTGCCTTATGCCAGCGAATTATTGCACAAGAATTATCGGTTCGCCGCACAGAAGCCCTTGTCAAAGCACTCAAAGAAGACACCACACCCAAAAAATCCACGCCACCCAAAGACCCCAACCTGCTATTTCTCGAAGAAGACCTCCAGCGTTATTTTGGCACAGCGGTCAACATCAGCCGCAAAGGCTCCAAAGGCAAAATCGAAATCGAATTTTACAGCAATGACGACCTCGAGCGCGTACTGGAATTATTGCGAAGCAGAGAGTTTTAAATGGAGATATTATGAAACACCTCTTGTGTATCCTGTCCTGTCTCTTCATCGGCTGTTCTGCCATCCCCGAAACCCCACAATCCGTGGATATCGTCGTGGATGATTTTGGCCTTTATGACCAGAACGGCGAATTCCACACACTCCACGAGTACTCAGACGCATCTGCCATCGTCTTATTCGTCCAGGGAAATGGTTGCCCAATTGCGCGCAATGCAGTACACGACCTCAACGCAATACGCGATGAATACGCGCCCAAAGGCGTGCAATTTTTAATGCTCAATGCCAACTTGCAAGACGACCGCGAAAGCGTACGCGAGGAAGCCAGCGCCTTCTCCATCGACTATCCCATCCTCATTGACGAAACACAACTCGTCGCAGAATCGCTCGACCTGCACCGCACGGCTGAAGCACTTGTCATCGCCCCCAAAACCTGGCGCATCCTCTACCGGGGTCCCATTGACGACCGCCTGAATTACGAAGCGCAAAAACCCAGTGCATCCAACCACTATCTCGCCGATGCACTCATCGCCCATCTCAAAGGCGAGGAAATTGCCGTCAAAGCCGTCGCATCACCCGGCTGCCTGATTGCCCTGCCGGGCAAAGACCGCGCACAACACAAACAGATCTCTTATGCCAAACAGGTCGCGCCCATTCTGCAAAACAAATGCGTCACCTGTCACCAACCCGGCGGCATAGCCCCCTTTGACATGACCGATTACAAAGAAGTCGCGGGCTGGTCGCCAATGATGCGCGAAGTCGTGCGCACACGCCGCATGCCCCCCTGGCATGCAGATCCACACATAGGCACATTCAGCAACGATCTGTCTCTCACACAACAAGAAGAACAAACCCTCGTCCACTGGATCGAAGCTGGATCGCCCCGCGGCGATGGTCCTGACCCCCTATCCGAAAACCCGACACAAGCCACAACCTGGGCTTATGGTGAACCCAGCCTGGTCATCGCATTGGAACGGCAGGAAATCCCCGCAACCGGCATTGTCGATTATCGCTATCTCAAAATTACCGTGCCCATAGACCGCGACGTGCAAGTGCGGGGCACCGAATTTCTGCCGGGGAATCGCGCCGCCATGCACCACGCACTGGCGCGCGTGATCTATCCCAAAGGGCACAAAATGAAAACCGTCAAAAAGAACCGATGGTTAGACGGTATCTTTGCCTCTTATGTACCGGGCATGGACGGTGTCATGTTGCCCAAAGGCACGGCGCAACTGCTGCCCAAAGGGAGCAAAATCCAATTTCAAATCCACTATACGACCACTGGACGTCCCGAAGTGGATGAAAGCCGGCTGGGGTTGTATTTCACCGACGCACAAAACCTGCGCGAACACCGCGTGGTCGGTCCCGCCAATCCGAAAATTAAAATCCCACCGCATGCGAGTGCCTATCGCGACTCATCCATAAAAATCTTTGAACAGGACGTCACCCTCTACACCTTCTTCCCCCACATGCACTTCCGGGGTGCGGGCTTCCGCTATGTTGCACATTATCCCGATGGAACCCGCGAAACCCTGCTCTCCGTGCCAAATTACACGTTCAACTGGCAGCGATTCTACGCCCTTTCAACCCCTAAACACCTGCCCGCTGGAACACGCGTAGTCAGCCATGCCGTCTTTGACAACTCGGCAAAAAACAAACTCAACCCCGACCCATCCGCAACGGTTCGCTGGGGTGAGCAAAGTTTTGACGAAATGCTAATTGGATACATGGGCATTGTCGATGGCAAGGTTGAACAAATCGCCCAATTTTCGGCACGGAACGAGTAATCCCCCTATACGGGCTATGGCTCAATCGCGTAACACTCAACCGCCGTATTTGCGGGTGTGCGAACCGACCACGATGCCATAGCGACGTCCGGCACATTCCGAAATGTATTGTGTACCAGCATAATCGAAGGCATACTCCCGATTGTTCCAATCACCCAGAGATTTTTCCGGTTCAGATCTATAATCTCTCCAAACAGCCGAACCTGCTCGGCCTCGTCCGGCGTCTCCTCAATCTGCCAGAACAGTTCAATACAGCGCCGCAGATCTCCCGTGGGCGTCTCCCCTCTTTTTCCATTGGTCAAAAGCCAATGTGTGAACCCAATCGCGTGACTCGACCCCACATTATAGGGGACGAATAAGCGCGGCTCCAAAAGTGGGTTTTGCACCTCACCCCCCGCAGTTGCCGCATCGTGTATCAATGCCTTTCTTCGCTCGTAATAAAGCTGTCGGGCTTCCTCTTTGATCTCCGTCTTCACCCCCACCGCCGTCCAATCATTCGCCACCAATTCCAGCACCCTGTTGTTGATCGACATCGTTTCAATTGCCAGCCTGACCGGCTTCCCATCCGGACGCAATCGCATACCGGACCGATCTCTCTCCACCAGCCCCATCTCGTCCAAAAGCGAGTTGGCCTTATCCGGCTCGTAGTCGATATATGCTTTTTCAAATGCCTCTGAATAATGCACCGATGTCCGCAAAGGTGCCGGTTGCCTTGGCTGACCGATACCAAACCCGCCGACCTCGTTAATCGCCTCCCGATCAATCGCGTGTGACAGCGCGATGCGGAACCGCCGGTCCCATATAATTTCGCGCATCACCGGATCCTTGTGATTCAAATTCAATGCAACGCACTCTCCCCCAGTCCCTCCGGTAATCCAGTGCAGCACCCGATACCCTCCGCGCGATTGATTCTCCATAAATAAGGAATAGTTTTCGATCAAAATGTGACGCCCCTGCATCCCAATCTCCCCGTTAATCGCTTTGAGATTGATCGTCTCGCGGTCGTAAATCTCAAAAGTCATACGATCAATATAAGGAAGCTGATTCCCCTCTGGATCCACCTTCCAATAATAGGGATTGCGCTCGAACACGGAAGGACGGGCCGGTGGCGGTGCCACGACCACCCACGGCCACAGTCTGGGAATATCCGGATTCCGCCAGTCCCGCTTGTCTTGAAAAAGCTGGTGCCAGAAATCAAAACCGTGCTTCCCGGCCATCGCTTCTAATTTCTCCAGCGGCACATACCGCGGATGAAACTGCGCCATATAATGCGCCGGATACCGCAACATTTCGTATCCGCGTCCCCAGGCCAGCAATTTCAAGAAAAGACCATTGGGTCGCTTAAAGCGAAAACGCACGGTGTACGCATCGACTTTTTCTATCGCCATCACCTCGCCTCCCCGCTGAAAATCCCGCGCGACCACCGGTGTCAACTCCTCGTTACGCAACACATTTTCATGCCAGAAGAAAATATCCTTCACCGTAAAAGGATGTCCATCTGACCAGCGCACCCCCTTTCGCAGCCAGAACGTGTAAGTCCGTCCCCCATCGGCTATCTCCCAGTGCGTTGCCAGATTGGGAAGAATTTTTTGCCCCATCGGATCCCATCTCACCAACCCCTCATAGGCAAATCGCGCTTCCACAATCCCTATATCTCTCGGTCCCGTTGCAAACCGCGTCCAGGTGCCTCCATAAGGCCCATTCTGATGGGGCGGCACAATTACCAATGGATTTTTCGGCAACCGTTCCCCAACCGACGGCAACTCACCCATCGCCACCCTCTTTTTCAGCATTGGGGCTTCCCAAAACTGCCGTCCCCTGCTTTCCGGCCACTCCATCACCCGATGCACGGCTTTTGCGGTCTTCGGACGTCGGTCTGGCACCACAACCTGGATAGCCCCCTCTGTGGGACTTTGCACCAGCCTGCCCATGATCGCCTCAAACTCGGACGCCTGTTGCATGGACTCCGTGTCTCTGGGCATCAGATACCAGGTCACATATCCCAGTAACTCCACCAGGACGATCAGCCCCAAAAAGACCACGACTACGCCCATTCCTATGTGCAAAATATTCCGGATCATAGCTCACCTTCTCGCAGACAAAACAGTACATCGACATAATACGTATTGCACGAGCTATAGAGCAAAGTAAACAGTGATTGCCTACCATGTGAAGATTGTGCATAATAGCAAAGTACACGACCCCAAACACATATTTTGAACTGCACAAATACCATGCGCGCTGTACGCAAAATAAAACCCGGCCCAGGGCACATCGCCTTATGCGACATCCCAGAACCGGATATAGAACACCCCGACGACATTAAAATCGCCGTTCAACGCGGCGGACTCTGCGGCACAGATCTCCACATCCGTCACGGCGGTTATGGCTTTCGTCCACCAGTCACGCTTTGCCATGAACTCTCAGGTGAAGTCGTCAAAGTCGGCACCAATGTCACCCGCATCAAAACAGGCGATCGCGTCACGGTCCTCCCCACAGCAAATGGCGCGTGTGGGCACTGTCGCCATTGTCGGGCAAGCGAATTTTTCTTTTGTCCCCAGCGCAAATCCGTTGGCAGCATGCGCGACGGTGGTTTTGCCGAATACTGCGTTATCCCCCAAAACCTCGCCTTCCCGCTTCCCGAATCCGTCTCCTATGACACTGCTGCCCTTGTTGAACCCCTCGCCTGCTGCATCAAAGCCGTACTTTTTCACACAAAAATCGTACCCGGCGACTGGGTACTCGTCTCTGGTCCCGGTCCCATTGGTCTGATGTGCGCCGACCTCGCCAGACTCGCGGGCGGGCGCGTTATTGTCTGTGGAACAGACCGCGACGCCCATCGCCTCGCTATGGCTAAAGGCGCAGAACACACCGTAAATGTCACGCGCGAAAATATATCCGAATTTGTCCGCTCGCTCAACCGCGACGGTGCCGACATTGTCATCGAATGTGCTGGTGTCGCCGCCTCCATCGATCAATGTCTCGACGCCGTGCGCCCCCTCGGCACATTCACACAGGTGGCTCTAATCGAACATCCCGTTGAAGTGAACTGGGGCAAAATCATCTACAAACAGCTTTCCGTGAACAGTTCTATTGCCCAGAACTGGCCCAGTTGGCAACGCGCCCTCGAAATGGTCATCGACAAAACAATAGATCCCTCGGCATACATATCCCACAGGCTGCCACTCGAAAATTGGGAACAGGCATTTGATGGCGCAGAGCGACAAGAGGGATTGAAATACGTCCTGTATCCTTAAACCACCGGCACAGTCACCAGGATGTGTTCAATCCAATCATCGCTGTCATTGATCAACTGGTGATAAGTATGCGGCGGTAAATGCACGGCATCACCTGGCTCCACGGGATAAATCTCGTCATCGATTTTCATCTTCCCATGACCGCGCGTAAAATAATAAATCTGTTCTTTGTCATCGTGCATGTGGTAATCGCCCTCTTTCCGGCTCTGCATCATATGCAAAGTAAATCCCGATGCCGCCAACATCGGTGCTTCTTCCTCACTCAAGCCAGCAGATCCCTTCTGTCTGAAAATCGACCATATCAACGCCGTTTCATGGCCCACTGTGGGCGTGGCATCTTGCCAATTCCGAATCACCATCTGTCTTTCCTCCATTTTAAGTATTGATATTCAACGCCGCATCGATCTCTGCTTGATATTCGTACAACTCACCGCTTTCGATCTCTGCTGCCGTCACAGTGCGACCTGCGCGAGCAGACTCGCAAATCGCATAAATCGCCGCTACATCCTTCATCCCCTCAATACCATCGACCTCAATCGGTTCATCGTTCAGGACAGCACAGGCGAGTTCGTATTGTTCATAAGCGATCAATTTCCAATCCACTGCGCGATCGCCCACGCTGTTTTTGGTCGGAAAAAAATGATCTAAGAGAGGATGCAATTCAAAATCTTCAACAGCACTCAGAATCGCATTCTGGTCTCTCACCTCGCCATCTCCCGATTGCCATATCGCCTGGCTTCCGCGGCTACCGTAGCTCTGCAAACACCCTTTATCGCCCAAAATCAACTGACTGCGGCAGGCACCGTGCCCCCCAATACCCATAATAAAACTCACCGTCACACCGCTTTCCATCTTCATCATCGCCATCGACGTATCTTCTGCCGTAGCGGGAACTTCGTCGGGCATCGCGCGAAAACGCTGCTGATAAAATTCATACCGATCGCCAATGGACTGTTGTTTTTTTCGCACCGGCTCCACCAGGCGCGTATCGCCATATACCTCGACCATATCGCCGAGTTGATACCGAATCAGATCCGCATAGTGTACCCCCATATCGATCAACGGTCCCCCGCGGTCTTTCAAATGCCGCCAGGGCGTGATGAAAATTTCATTGCCGCCGCGCAGGGCGTGAAGCGTCGCCATATAAGGCGTTCCGATCCGCCCGGTATCCAGCAAATGGCGCGTTAACCGCGCCGAAGGATCGCGTCGATAATTTTCGGCGACCGACAGTTTTCGCCCGTTGCGCTCTGCCGCCTCATTCATAGCATGGCACGCTTTTACAGAAATAGCCATAGGTTTTTCAACCAGCACGTGCAATCCCAGGTCCAGAGCCTGACACACCACCGTGTGATGCACAGAAGGATCGGTGACCACATCGACAGCCATCAAATCGGGAATCGCTTGCGCCATCTCTTCTATGGACGTAAATACGGGAGGTTTTGAACCGAGCAACTGCTCGGCCTCTCTCGCAGCCAATTCTGCATTGTCTCGATTGAGATCGCACAAAGCGCACAATTCAACATTGTTAAACGGCGTCTTCGCCAGTTCGCGCAACCCATACAAATGGCGCGTTCCCATACCGCCACAACCGACCAGGGCGAGTTTGAGTTTATCCATGTCATCTCCTTTGAATCGTGTAAAAAAGCATGTGCAAAGTGCAAAGTCTGAACAGCAAAGTCAAATACTCCCTCAGCCCATCTACCTCAAGCGATGTATAAAATTTCTCCCCCTCTAAAAATACCCCCTTGCATCTTGAAACAAAATTGTGTAACTCTATCACTGATCACACGCTGTTCAACCCGCAATTGCGGAGTGCATTATGGTTATCGCAAAAAATATTGTCAAAACCTTCAAATTATCTCGGCAGCAAAAACGCGAAATGGGAGATGGTTTTCAGGGCAACACCATCGACGCGGTATGCGACATCAGCTTCACCTGCCACCCCGGTCGCGTCTTTGCTCTATTGGGACCCAATGGCGCGGGAAAAACCACCACATTGCGCATGATCGCCACCATGCTCAAACCCTCTTCGGGCAGCATATCTGTCGCGGCATACGACACCGTAACACAGAGTCAAGCCGTGCGCGAAAACCTCGGCTTTCTCACCGGCAACACGGGTTTGTACAATCGCCTGACGCCCAATGAAATGGTCCGCTACTTTGCCGACCTGCACGGCATGAACAGTGCCGATTACAACACGCGGCGCGACCACCTCTTTGCCCTCCTCGACATGGAAGCCTTTGCAAACCGCCGCATTGGCAAACTCTCCACGGGCATGAAACAAAAAGTCTCCATTGTGCGCACGATCATACACGACCCCGATGTCATTGTATTCGACGAACCCACCGCCGGTCTCGATGTCGTCACCTCGCGCAATATCGTACACCTCATTCGAGATTGTCGGGACGCGGGAAAAACCGTCATTTTTTCCACACACCGCATGGGTGAAGTCAGCCTGCTCAGCAACGACCTCGCCATCATCCACAAAGGCCAATTGCAGTTTAACGGGACCTTTGAAGACTTTCAGAACCAGATGCAAACCTCCACGCTGGAAGACGAATTTATCCGCATAGTTGAACAAGCATAGATTTGCCATAAGAGGTCCCCATGAAACCGATCCTCACCATCTTGAAAAAAGAATTTAAGGACATCACGCGCGACCGGCGTTCGATGATGATGATGTTTATCATACCAATGCTGTTATTCCCGCTGTTATTCACAATCGCGGCCGTCTTTACTGCTCGTCAGGACCAAAAAGTCAGGACCAAAACACTTGTAGTTGCCCTGATCGCAAACGGCAATGCAGAGGCCTTTCGCGAAACCCTGCTCAAACGCGACGACCTGAAAATTCGAGAAGACATAGCAGAAGAAATGATTCATCAATTCATCCGGTCCGACAGCATAGATGCCGCCATTCGCGTTGATGAGCAATTCGATGCTCAAATCGCCGACTTACAACGCGGTCAGATCCATCTCTACTTCAAATCCTCCAGAGATATGGACGCATCTCGCAATCGCCTGACAAGTCTGATTCGAGACTACGAAAACCAGATCGTCAATCACCGATTCCAGCGACTTGCCCTCGACCGCACGATTGTAGATCCCGTGCAGGTCAGACGCCACGACATTGCTTCTCCACGGGAAAGAATCGGAAAAAGCGTGGGTGGTTTTTTGCCCTATATTTTCGTCATAATGTGTTTTATGGGGTGTATGTATCCAGCCCTCGACCTGGGCGTGGGAGAAAAAGAACGCGCCACCCTCGAAACACTGCTCGTTGCCCCCGTCAGCAAAATTCAGATCTTGCTGGGCAAATGTGGCGTCATTGTGCTATCGGGATTTGCTTCAATCGCCAATAGTTTTATCGGTTTTTTTATAGCTGTGATGTTACAACGAGAAATTGTCGCAAGAATCCTCGACGCGCTACAGGGCATGTTCGAAATATCATCCATCCTCCTGGTCCTTTCTCTGTGCCTGCCCTTAACCATCTTTTTTGCCGCCGCCTTAATGTCCGTCTCCATATTTGCCAAATCTTTCAAAGAAGCGCAGAGCATTATGGCACCCCTCAACATCATCATTATTATTCCCGTATTTATCGGTCTCTTGCCCGGCATTGAGCTCAATGCCATCACATCGCTCATACCGGTCTTAAATGTCTCCCTTGCCTCCAAAGAAATTTTCGCAGGAACCATCAAACTACCCCTCTTGCTCGAAGTCTATGCCTCGCTCATCGCCCTTGCGGCCCTCAGCCTCTATGGCTGCGCCAGATGGTTTGAACGCGAAAGTACGATCTTTCGGGAGACTTAAATGGAACATCTCCTGGGTATCGCCATTTTTACACTTATCGCAATTCTTCTCATCGGCTATGCAATTTACGCGCTTGTGAAAGGCAGTCGCAGAGGTACAGGTGGGTCGGCCACCACAATGCTCGGCGCAACAGACCTCATGCTCAACGAAGACAAAAAACGCGCAGCCCAGGAAGTCGTACAGCAACGCGCTGGAGAAATCCGCCATATTTCAGAGGATGATCAGGGTGAGGTTTCAAAGGATGAGACTGAGCGATAAGTCACCTGTAAAACTTCAGGGGATAATGCATGGATACTTTTACAATTTACTTTGACGTAGAACACCCTCGCCGAATGAAGTGGTTTTGGCGGTGGTATTCCGTATTCTTCACTGGATTCTTCATCTACCAGGGCTGGCGATACCTTACGCACATACACGGTCTCGCTGAGTGGATATTAGGTACAATAAACATCCTGGTTGCTGTTGGGATAGTCACTACGGGAATCATTGACCTTTATACCTCAAAAAAATTCGGACGACCGCGTGTGGTATTCAGCAGCGAAGGACTGGAAATCAAAACCAAACAGCGCGGGTACGCTAAAAAAATAACCTGGGATGAAATCCAGGCGATGCACCTCAAAATCAATGGCGTGGAAATTATTCCAAAGGCCCAGGATGCAGCCCCAATCGAAATCCCAGCGGGTAACTGTTCATACACGCAATTTCAACAAATTAAAAAGAACCTGAAAGAGTATTCTGCTGAATACCACGTAGAATCAAATTTCTGAGTCCACTTTGGAGAGGTATAAATCTGAACATAAAAGCCGACGAACAAACGTCGGCTTTTATTTTTACACACCACTTTATTATATTATATTGACCAAAACAATCCGCCCAAAAGTTTGACCTATCTCTGAGAGTTCACCTATGCGCCTATCTACATACCTGCTATCTGTCCTCTTGAGTTTATCTCCATCCGTCTTTGCCCAACAGAAAAAGCCGCTGGATCACGACGCGTACGAAGTATGGAATCGCACGCGTGCCAGCAATATTTCCAACAACGGACAATGGGCTTTTCTCTCTGTCGGCCCGGACGAAAAAGACACCGAACTCCGCATCATGAGCCTCACTGATGACCGCTCCTACGCGATACCGCGCGGAGAAACCATTCGATTCACAAAAGACTCGCAATATGTCATCACCCTCATCAAAGCCTTCAAAGACTCGGTAAAACAGGCAACTCGCGACAAGAAAAAGCCCGAAGAATCGCCCAAAGACTCAATTGGCATTATCACCCTCGACACGGGAGACCTCTTTAAAGCCGCGCGCGTTAAATCCTTCAGACTGCCCAAAGAAAATGGAGGATGGGTCGCCTATTTGCTGGAAAAAGAAATCGCCAAAAAAGACAGTACAGCGAACAAGAAAAAAAAACCATCCAAACCTGAAGAAAAAAAAGAAGAGCCAAAACCCGAAAAACAGCCCGAACAAAAGCCTGAAACTAAAGAAGTGAAAAAGGAAGATCCCAAAGACAGCAAAAAGAAAAAACGCAAAAAAGCCGAAGGCACCACACTCGTTCTCCGCAACCTCCAGACCGGTGCTGAAACGCGATATAACCACGTAATCTCCTACGCCTTCACAGAAAGCGGTTCGTATCTCATTTTTGCCGCCGCCAACAAAGACAGCACAGCCGACGGTATCTACGCCATTCGCACCAGCACGGGCGACACCACAGCCATACTCTCGGGCGCGGGTGATTACAAAAAAATCACCACTGACGAATCCAGTCTCCATCTCGCATTTATTGCCAACCGCGACAGCTTTAACGCAGAGCAACAGGAATACGCCCTCTATTACTGGCCCGTTGGCCCGCGCAATAAGGCAAAAAAAATCGCCCAATCTGGAACAAAGGGCATACCACCGGACTGGTGGGTCAGCGAACACGCCAACCTCTCCTTTTCCAAAAATGGCAAGCGCCTCTTTTTTGGTACTGCACCCAGACCAGAAGAGGCAGCAGAGGACGACACGCCTGCCGACGAAAAAGTCGCAGTTGATATCTGGAACTGGAAAGACCCCTACCTCCAACCCATGCAACTCAAAGATGCCAAAGAGGAACGCGAACGCACTTATCGCGCCGTCTTTCACCTCAACAATGGCAAAATCGTTCAACTCGCCACAGAAACCATCCCCGATATTCGCCTGGGAAGCGAGGGCAATGCCGATGTCGCCATAGGCTCTTCTATTCTCCCCTACCGACAACTCATCTCATGGGATTCGCCCGCTTATTACGACAGCTATTTGATCGACATAAAAACCGGTGAGACAACACGCGTACTCACCAAAATGCAGACGCGCCCCACCCTCTCACCCGAATCCAACTACATATACTGGTGGGATCGCACCCAGAAAAACTGGTACGTTCAGCATGTCAAAAACGCAATCCGCGTCAACGTCAGCAGAAATATCCCCCATCCCGTTCACAACGAATTGCACGACTGGCCGTATCCACCCAGCGCACATGGCAATGCCGGATGGACAAAAGGCGACAAAGCATTTCTCGTTTACGACCGCTACGACATATGGTTCACAGATCCCAATGGGCGCAAAGCACCCGTCAACATCACCGAAGGGATTGGGCGCGAGACCGAAACGCGCTTTCGATACGTAAGCCTCGACCCCGAAGAACGGGCGCGCGATCCCAAAGCCGATTTGCTCTTATCGGGTTTCAATCTCAAAACCAAAGCCATGGGCTACTATCGGGATCGCCTTGAAAGCACCGACAAACCCTCTGAACTCATCGCGCGCGACAAACGGTTTTCCAATCTCCAAAAGGCCAAAGACGCAGACATACTCCTCTTCAGACAATCCTCTTTTGAAGAATATCCCAACCTCTGGACCTCCGACCTCGATTTTCAGAATGCGCGAAAAATAAGTGACGTCAATCCGCAACAAAAAGACTACCTGTGGGGCACTGCAGAACTCGCCGAATGGGTCTCACTGGACGGCAAACCCCTGCAGGGCATTCTCTACAAACCCGAAAATTTTGACCCCGCTCAGAAATATCCCATGCTGGTCTATTTCTATGAAAAAATGTCCCACCAACTGCACACCCACCGATCGCCAAGAGCCTCGGGCGCCTCGATAAATTTCCCATATTACGTCAGCCGTGGGTATCTGATCTTTATCCCGGACATCCCCTACAAAGTCGGTTTCCCCGGAGAAAGTGCCGTCAACGCCGTTGTCTCTGGCGTGACACACCTCATAAATCGGGGATTTGTCAATCCCGACCGAATTGGCGTGCAGGGCCACAGTTGGGGCGGCTATCAAATCGCCTATATGATCACCCGAACCAGCATATTTCGGGCAGCCGAGGCTGGCGCACCCGTCTCAAACATGATCAGTGCGTACGGCGGCATTCGCTGGGCTTCGGGACTGAGCCGCATGATGCAATACGAAAAAAGCCAGAGTCGCATCGGTGGTTCGCTCTGGGAAACCCCCACGCGATTTATCGAAAACTCACCCATCTTCTGGGCAGACAAAATTCAAACGCCATTGCTCATCTTGCACAACGACGACGACGGCGCAGTACCCTGGTATCAGGGTATCGAACTCTTCGTTGCCCTGCGCCGCCTGGGCAAACCCGCATGGCTCGTCAATTACAACGGAGAGGCACACGGCATTCGCAAACACCACAACCGCAAAGATTGGAGCATCCGCCTGCAACAATTCTTTGACCACTACCTCAAAGACGCTCCTGCGCCTGTATGGATGAGCGCGGGCATTCCAGCAGTGCAAAAAGGAAAGACACTCGGATTGGAATTGGAAAAGGAACAACCGTGAGCGCGGAATTACAAAATCGGGTTGCACTCATAACAGGTGCTGCGCGGGGCATTGGAGCGGCCATTGCACAACACCTGTCGGATGCGGGCGCAAAAATCGCCATTGCCGACCTGGATGGCGATGGTGCAAAAGCAATGGCAAAAACGCTCAAAACGCCCGCAATCGGGCTATCCGCCGATGCATCTGATGAAACCGCCATGCGCTCGGCAACAGATCGGATCGTTGCAGAACTCGGCACACTCGATATCCTCGTCAACAACGCGGGCATTGGAGGACCGGATACAAACGCGGCCAGAGCATCGCTGGAAATCCCACTAACGGAATTATCTGCTGACGAATGGGACGCGCATCTACACACCAATCTCCGAACCGCCTTTGTCTCATCCAGAGCAGCCATTCCACATCTCAGCCGCGGATCCAGCATCATCAACATCGCATCTATCGCCGCGTTAATGCCCAGCGTTTCCATGCCAGCTTATGGCGCGGCCAAAGCCGGAGTCATTCATTTGACCAGAACTTTAGCCAGCCAACTCGCGGGGCGAGGGATCAGAGTCAACGCAATATGTCCCGGCTATCTCTGGACGCGCGCCTGGGAAATGATCGCATCTCAGATTAAAAACAACAACCCGGCATACACGGGATTTACCGCAAGAGAAATTTTTGAAGATGTGATCCGAAATAGCGTACCTCTGGGAACCGAACAAACGCCCGAAGATGTGGGCCACATGGTCGTCTTTTTGGCGAGCGACAAAGGAAAAAATATCACTGGACAAGCACTCACCATCGACGGCGGTGCTACATTGGGAGGACGAAGAGTAAAATCAGCAGATAACGGTCAGTAGAACCCACCTACACATTCACAAGGAGTTGAGAACATGAACCTCGAAGAACTTTACACCCAAATCGACACGGCCAAGCGCATGGCCGATGCTGCCACGGCATTTTTGGCATCTCTGCGTCCCGATCAGGCGGCAACCGCACACTTGTCCTTTGAAGACGAAAACGCACGACAGGACTGGCACTACATCCCCCGCGACCGATTGGGCCTCTCGCTCAAAGACATGGAAGCGCACCAGCGCGACAAAGCATTTGTCCTCCTCGATACTGGACTGAGCGAACAGGCGCGCACCAAAGCCAGAACAATCATCAACCTGGAACCCATCCTCGCCGCAGTAGAAGGTCCCAGACGGCGGTTCCCGCGCGATCCCGATCTCTACAACCTCGTCGTCTTTGGCACGCCCGGCAGTGACACCACATGGAGCTGGCGTTTTGAAGGCCATCACGTCTCTGTCAATTACACCATTGTCAGCGGCACACTCGTCGCACCTACCCCCGTCTTCTTCGGCTCCAATCCCGCACAGGTTCGGCACGGCGAACACGAGGGATTGCGCGCCCTCAAAGAAGAAGAAGACCTGGCTCGCGACCTGCTCGCCTCTCTGGACGGCGAACAAAAAAGAGTGGCCATCATCAGTGACGAAGCACCCGCCGACATCCTCACCCGCAATGTTCCCCAGGTAAATGATGAAGTCCAAATTGAGGGACTGCAACTCCAGGACATGACCGCATCACAACGCGACGTCGTCACCGCGCTCATCGATGTCTATATTACTCGCTTGCCCGAAAATATAGCAGAAGCCCAGCGTGCAAATCTCACCTCACTTGACACAGCCGCATTCGCCTGGGCTGGCGGCGTGAATCGCGGCGAAGGCCACTACTATCGCGTGCTCGGCTCCACCTTCCTCGCCGAATACGACTGCACCCAGGACGAGGCCAATCACATCCACGCAGTCTGGCGCGACCTGACCAATGACTTTGGCAGCGATATTCTCAAACAACACTATCGGGACAGTCATTGAGAAAATCAGTAGTCGGGAGAACTTTATGCAAGCAGTTGTGCTGTTAGCTGGCAAGGGCACGCGGATGGCGATGGACTATGAGGGACCGAAGCACTTATTGCCGGTAGCGGGAAAACCCGTAGTGGAGCACGCGCTGGATCAATTGCCGTGCGAAGTAAGCGAACTTGTACTCATTGTAGGAGGACCGCACGAGGAGGCGATTCGCCAGCACTTTTCAGATGGTGCGTATGGAGGGCGACGCATTGTCTTTCTCGTTCAGAAAGAGCCATTGGGTATTGCCCATGCATTTCGAGTCGCTACCCCCGTAATCACCGGGCGGTGGCTCGGAATGGTTGGCGATGATATCTTTGGACCGCGCAGCCTTCAGAAACTCGTCCAACAACGGGACCCGGCTTTAATAGCCTCGCGCGTGGTGGATCCCCAAAATTTTGGGGTACTGGTGACAGATGATAGTGGATACCTCCTGCACGCCATCGAAAAACCCAAAACATTTATTTCAAATTTGGTTTGGAACGGCGCAATGGTCATGGACAGAGATTTCTTTGATGCGAAAACTGCGCCATCTGCACGCGGCGAATACGAAACGCCCGATGTATGGATGAAACTGATTGCAGAAGGTCGAAAAATTAAAGTGATCGAGGCTGATTTTTGGCTGCCAATTAACGACAAGCAACAACTTGAAGAAGCCGAAAAATTACTCGGCGGTCGAAAATTAAACAACGCGAGAAAACAGCATGGCCAATGAGCCGAACAAAATCATCTATTCGATGGTGCGCGTGAGCAAATACATCGACAAAAAGCCCATCATCGAAGACATTTCTCTTTCCTATTTCTACGGCGCAAAAATCGGCGTACTCGGCCTCAATGGCGCGGGAAAAAGCACGCTGTTGCGTATCCTTGCCGGTGTAGATGAAAAATTCAATGGCGAAACCCACCTCGCTCCTGGTCACACCATTGGGTATCTGGAACAAGAACCCCGCCTTGAACCGGGCAAAACCGTGCGCGAAATTGTCGAACAAGGCGTACAGGAACAGGTTGACCTCGTAAATGCATACAATGCGCTCAGCGCCAAATTTGCCGACCCCATGACCGACGAGGAAATGAATCGGCTCATTGAACAGCAGGGCGAACTTCAGGAAAAAATCGACGCAGAGAACATATGGGATCTCGATGCGCGTATCGAACAGGCGATGGATGCCCTGCGTTGTCCACCCGAAGATGCGCGTGTCGATCGTCTCTCGGGCGGCGAATGCCGCCGTGTGGCACTTTGCCGACTGCTCCTTTCCAAACCCGATATTCTCTTACTCGACGAACCGACCAACCACCTCGACGCCGAAACAGTTGGCTGGCTCGAACAGCATTTACAGCGTTATGCGGGCACTGTCATTGCCGTCACACACGACCGTTATTTCCTCGACAATGTCGCCGGATGGATCCTCGAACTCGACCGCGGCAAAGGCATCCCCTACAAAGGCAACTACTCTTCGTGGCTCGACCAAAAAGAAAAACGGCTGGCCAGTGAAGCAAACCGGGAAAGCCAGCGTCTGAAAACCCTTGCGAGAGAGCGCGAATGGATCAACATGAACCCACGCGGGCGACACGCCAAATCCAGAGCGCGGATTGCCACATATAATCAGTTGCTCGATCAGAGTGAAGAAAAAGAACGCGACCTCGAAATTTATATTCCGCCCGGTCCGCGTCTCGGCGATATTGTCGTCGAAGCTCAGGGAGTTTCCAAAGGATATGGCGATACACTCCTTTTCGAAAACCTCTCCTTTTCCCTACCACCCGGCGGCATTGTCGGCGTTATCGGACCCAATGGCGCGGGAAAAACCACCCTCTTTCGCCTCATCACTGGCGAAGAGAAGCCCGATGCGGGAATATTTCGCATCGGCGACACAGTTAGCCTCGCCTATGTCGAACAAACCCGCGATGTCCTCAACCCCGGTCACAACGTGTGGCAGGCCGTCTCAGACGGTGAAGACCTCATCACGTTGGGCAATCGAGAAATCAATTCGCGTGCCTATCTCGCGCGCTTCAACTTTACTGGTGGCGACCAGCAAAAACCCGTTGGTCAACTCTCCGGGGGCGAGCGCAATCGCGTTCACCTCGCACGCATCCTCAAAGAAGGTGCAAATGTCATATTGCTGGACGAACCGACAAATGACCTCGACGTAAACACAATGCGCGCCATGGAAGACGCCCTGGAAAACTTTGGTGGCTGCGCCGTAATCATCTCACACGATCGCTGGTTCCTCGATCGCATAGCCACGCATATCCTGGCCTTTGAAGGGAATAGTGAAGTCATCTACTTTGACGGAAATTATTCGCAGTACGAAGCAAACCGCAAACGCCGCCTCGGCACCGATGCCGACCAACCCCATCGGATTAAATATCGACAATTTACGCGATAGAAGGGACACCAGCCATGCAACGCATATACAAAACCACGCCCCAGGGCGAACTCGCCATTCACATCTTTGAACCCGACACCGACGAACAGACAGCCGCCGTTGTTTTCTTTTTTGGCGGTGGCTGGACAGGTGGCAACCCGCAACAGTTTTTCCCCCATTGTCAGTATCTCGCAAAACGCGGAATGCTCGCGGCATCGGCTGAATACCGCATCAAAAGCAAACACAACACCACGCCTTATGAATGTGTAGAAGATGGCAAATCAGCAGTTCGCTGGCTGCGGACACATGCCGATGAACTCAACATCGATCCCAACCGCATCGCTTCGGGTGGTGGATCGGCTGGCGGTCACGTCGGCGCGTGTACAGGTACAGTTCCCGGCCAGGATGCGTCCGATGAAGACAGGGCAGTATCTTCCCGCCCGAATGCCATGGTACTCTTTAACCCCGTCGTCGATGTCATTGCACTAAAACGCCTCGCCGAACGTTTTCCTGGAGACCCACGGGCAATCTCGCCATTTCAACACGTCTGTTCCAACCTGCCGCCCACCATAATTTTTCACGGCACGAATGACACAACCGTCCCTTATGAACAGGCCCAACGCTTCACAAAAGCCATGCGCGAAGCGGGCAATACCTGTGAACTCTGCGCGTACGAAGGCAAAGGACACGGCTTTTTCAACCACGGTCGCGACGATAACTCAGCCTACGAGCAAACCGTCGCGCAAATGGACGACTTTCTCGTGCAATTGGGATATCTGGATCCAAAATGACCTGCGACTACGACATCATCGTGATAGGCACTGGCCCCGGCGGAGAAGGCGCGGCGATGAAATCTGCCAAGGAAGGCAAGCGCGTTGCCGTCATCGACAATTACAAAAATGTGGGTGGCAACAGCACGCATAGAGCCACGATTCCGAGCAAAGCATTGCGCCAGTATGTGCAGCAAATCATCGACACCAATACACATAGCGCAACGAGTCTTCCCGAATTGCTCGACCGGGCCGCCGACCTCATCGAGGATCAGGTTGACCTTCGCACGGGCTATTACGAACGCAATGATGTCGATATTATCCTGGGCCGTGCATCTTTTGTCGATGAACACACCGTCGAAGTCGCGTTGCTCAACGGAGGATCTGAGTGCTATACCGCCCGGGGATTTATTATCGCCTCAGGATCTCGTCCCTATCAACCGCCCGACATTGATTTTTCCCATCCTCGGATTCGCGACAGCGACTCCATCCTGGGCCTCAATGAAACGCCGCGCATCATCACCATTTATGGCGCGGGGGTAATCGGCTGCGAATACGCATCCATATTCCGAGGCCTGAATATAAAAGTCAATCTCATCAACAGTCGCAGCCAATTGCTCTCCTATCTCGACGACGAAATCATCGACGCCCTCAGTTATCATCTCAGCCAAAACGGCGTGCGTATTCGCCACAACGAAGAATACGACCGCGTTGAAGCCAACGACAAAGAAGCGCGCGTATTTCTGAAATCCAACAAACAAATTGTCAGCGATATCCTCCTCTGGGCAGAGGGCCGAACGGGAAACTCGGACAACATGGGATTGGAAAACATCGGAATCGAAACCGACGAACGCGGCTCCATCCTCATCAACGACGCGTACCAAACACTCGCCCAACCCCATATTTACGCTGTTGGCGATGTCGTCGGTTTTCCCAGTCTGGCAAGTGCGGCTTACGATCAGGGGCGGTTTGCCGCCACCCATCTCATCTTTGGCGAATGCGAACAACGCCTCGTAGAAGACATCCCCACGGGCATATACACCATTCCCGAAATTAGCTCTATCGGATTTACCGAAAAAGAGCTAACAACTCAAAAAATCCCCTACGAAGTGGGTCACGCCTACTTTCGCCATATCGCGCGGGCACAGCTAACGGGAAGGCTCACCGGCATGCTCAAAATTATCTTTCATCGCGAAACCCTTGAAATTTTGGGCATCCACTGTTTTGGCTCTCAGGCATCTGAAATCATCCACATTGGGCAAGCCATTATGGCACAGGAAGATGAGGCCAACACGCTCATGTACTTCATCAACACCACCTTCAACTATCCCACAATGGCCGAAGCCTATCGCGTTGCCGCGCTCAACGGGCTTAACAGAGTAAGGTGAGGGACTGGGGGCTGGGGATTGGGGATTGGGCGAGTTGAACGCTGACCACTTCGTACGGGCGGGTTTGAAACTCACCCCTTCTCGTATTTGCACAATTTCTCTACTTACTCTATATTGTGATTGTTCACATTTATTTTGCCCCTCGCAGGGCGCACCCGTAACCTTATTATTTGGAGACTCTCATGGCCGACCAGTTGCCACTCGATCAGATCCAGGTTGATCAACAAAACCTCTATCGAGAAGAATCCATCACTGATTTGCGCGTCGCCACAATTCGACGCCTGATTCCCATCAACGCCGATGGCACAGACGACATCAGCCGTCCCACCCAATATATCGGCACCACACAGATCATATCTCAAATGGGACCTCTGCCAATCTCAGCACCGATTGAAGCCGCTTCGCTTCAAGAAGCAATAGAAAAATTTCCCCAGGCGGTCAAAGACGCCGTTGATCAAATGGTTGAAGAGGCCAAAGAATATCGCCGCCAGGAATCTTCTCGCATCGTTGTCCCCGGTACAATGCCCGGCGGTGTGCCCGGACAGGGGGGTGTTCCAGGTGCAGGCAGTTCACCAGGTGGTGGCATCATCTCGAGTTGATCTACCGCTTTACTTCGGTATAAGAGGTACAAATGGCACAAGCAAAAAATTTAGCAGCTATACCAGCAAGGTCTAAGACCGAGAAAAATGCCAGCAAGTCCCTATCCTGGGCCATAGAGCAACAGAGCAATGGACCGTCTGATACAACAACCGCGAGCGAATTGCCGCAAATAGCAGGACTGCCGGCTGATCATGATGCTCAACAGTTTTGCGATTACCATGACCTTGAAGATACAATTCATCAAGCGATTGATCTGATCAAAGCTTCATACCGAAGCGCAAGCGATCTCAAGCTATATAAGGAAACGGATCCAGAGACCAGAGAATCCTGGCTCGTCATTGACTTTTGTGTACAAGGCGATCTCGATCAGATAGAGGAAGAAGACGAAATATTCATTCGACAATGGATAGCAATTGAGCCAAGAGACAAAGCGGAGCTTGTTACAACCCTGTTCGATATTGCGTCATAAATTATGGATCCGAGGGATTTTCTCACCACAGCCACCGAACTGGCAAATAAGACTTCGGCAACAACATCGGACTTGAGATCGGCTATCAGTCGTGCTTATTATGCGGCATTTAATACAGGGCTTGAACATCTGGCAAACCTAAACCAGGCCTGGGAACGTCTGAATCATGGCGAAGTGGCTCGATATCTAAGCAACAGTGGACATCCGGATATTGAGACCGCGGGGAAAAATTTGGTACGCCTGCACAGTCTGAGAATCATAGCGGATTATCGAATGCGCGATCCAAGGCCTGAAAACAAAAATACTGTGGTGCTTTGGATACGCCGGACGCGCAACATTGTTGACTTGCTGGATCAACACTGTCATGGATCGGCTGTCGCCAATGGGATCAGGGAGTATGAACGCAAAATCAGGGGTACATAGCTTTGTAACAAAGGATAACGCGATGATTGAAAAAACCATTGAAGTCGCGACCTCAGACGGTACAATGCCCACCTGTGTCTTTCATCCAGAAGGCGAAGGACCGCATCCCGCTGTCATCTTCTACTTTGACATATTTGGCATTCGCGACGAAATAAAAAACATGTGCCGTCGTTTTGCTCGCGCGGGATATTATGCCGTACTCCCCTCCCTATTTTATCGCATGGGCAATCCGTCTTACAACCCCGAAAAATTCATGAGCGGCAATCTCAATCTCGAAAACACGGATCCCCTGCACCCAATGAATCTCAACACCAGCACGACCAATGCCATGGTCATTGAAGACACGGGCGCACTGCTCCGCCACCTCGACAAAGAAGAGCCTCAAGCCGACGCTCAGCGGGTCGGCTCTATCGGCACCTGCATGGGCGGTCGCCACGCCCTCTTTGCAGCAGCGGCATATCCCGACCAGGTTCTCGCCTTTGCCTCCATTCACGGCGGCAAACTCGTCATTGATGCATCGGACTCGCCCCATCTCGCCATATCCAAACTCAAAGCCGAAGGCTACTTTGGCTGGGCAGACCAGGATGCTGGCGCAACCGAAGAACACCTACAACTCTACAAAACCGAACTCACCCGCTGTAACGTCCCACATCGCATTGACTTTATGCCCGGCGCGCTACACGGCTATTTCTTTCCCCAGCGACTAACGCACTACAACGAAGACGCCGCCGAAAAATCATGGGATGCAGTTCTCGACTTATTCGCCCGCACCCTCAAAAGTAAAAAATAAAAAGCCCGGTGATCTCACCGGGCTTTGATTTAGAAATATTGCGATTTACCACAGATGCACATAGACGGCAGGGCGCACCTTTTTGCCTGCTGTGCCAGCAGACAAAAGAGAATCCGCATAAGCCGCGTCATTCACCATACGCTCTCGGCTGCCCCCCTTCAGAAACAGATGCAAATGCCGATCGGGTTCTGCAACCAGACCATTCACTGTTTTGCGAAACTCGCCCGGAGCCAACCTGCGTGTTGCAGATCGCCCATCTTCTGAAAACGCCAGACCTCTGGAAGTATATAAAATCACCACATCCCCCGGTTCCGGATTGTGGTGATAGACGCGCCAAACGGGCTGTGACACATTCAAAATCATAATCCCCAGACACAGCATCAACATCATAATGCCCAGAAACAACTCTTTGCTCACATCGTGCGCTTCGGCGGCCACCGCGCGCTGTAAAAAACGTCGCCTCATCCTCTTTCCTCCCCTTCGCGCATATCCAACCATTTGCGTTCCAGATCAGACATGCGATTCAGCAACATATCATACCCCTTTCGTAGCGGCAAATAGGCCAACAGGGCGACGAGTGTTGTCTGAAATGCCAGCACCAATCCACCTGCCATATCGCGCAAAACCTTAAACGTCTCGGTCGCTTCATCCAGTCGGGTCAGTTCTTCAGCCATCAACAAAATACCACACACAGTACCCAAATACCCATAAAACGGGATACGACTCAACGCGCGCTGCCCGGACAACAACCGCTCGCCAAACACAGCGAGCAACTCATCTACTGCCTCGTCATCGCGCGCTTTTAAATCCGCATAATTCTCGCGGCTCTGACGAAATTCATCCACCTGCTCCCGGCGCAATGCGGTCAAATTACCTGCCTCCGCACCCTCTGCCCCCAATCGCCGCCAAAAATGAATAAACACGGCCAGATGCGCTGCCGAACTGCCCAAAACGAGCACATAAGCCGAACGCCCTGTCCACTCGACCCAACTCGCCGCTACTGGCGCAAAAAAATAAAAATAAATACCAATACTCGCCACGCCAGCACCGCTCAATCCACCTATGATCGCACCAGGCCAATTGGACTCGAGCAGGCCAAATTGTTTTTCATAACGACAAATAGCACTTAAGTGTTGCATTAAAATCAATGCACCTGCTATAGCACACACCACCCAAAAAAGAACCAGCGACAACGATTCAGACCAGTGTAATCCGTACATTAACCACTTTCTCCCATTAACGATTGCCAGCGTATGGCCACATATAACACATAAATTCCCACGATCAACGTGGGCAACAACAATCCCAATCGCGTGGCCTGACTCGACTGCCCACCCCCACCACCGCGTCTCATTCCTTGCGGCTGCACCTGGGCATTGACGCCCTCATCTTTTGTTTGATTTTTCATCCCACCGCGTTCTTCGGGAGGGCGATACGCCTGCTCGCGACTGCCGCGATCACTCGCGATGGGAACCGCATCCCCCGTAGTCGCAGTGACAGCACCTTCTCCTTTTAACGCACGGCGGTCTGGATAAATCAACTGCTGCTGCACCGCCGGTAATTTCTCCGACCAGGACCGCACATTTTTTGCCACTGGCGCCGACACCTTTTCAGTCAAAGGCGCGGCTTTTCCCAGTGTCAGCGATGCAGAACGGGCGCGCTCTGCATCGTAACGCGGTACACTCGGGTCGCCCTGACGCGCCAAATCTGCTCTTAATTTTTCTCGTCGAGCCTGCAAAACAGCGATCTTTTGGGCAAAGGTGTGATAATCCATCGCCTGTTGTCGCGCAGCCATAGATATGGCGGATGCACTTTTTGCAAGCGCGCGATCAATCGCACCCCGGTCAAATGTGATAGCCATATCGACAAACCCAAACATGCGCAGCCCCCAAATCGGGCGCGCGCCGGGAATATCCGGCATTGGATGGGCATAAGTAATTTCTGTTGCCCTTCCTCCTGCGGTCTCCCATGCCCCATTTGAAACCACAATGGGATACAACCTGCCAGCACCATCTTTCAAGTATAACCCCCCCAAAAAACCACTCTCGACCCTATCCGTATCCCAACACCGTACGCGCAAGCGATTTTGCCCTTGAAAATACAAATCGGGAACGGTCACTTCCACGGGCGTCAACCGGGTCTCCCCCACGGGAAAATCATTGAGCCAAACCCGCGCTTCGTCATCCGCCCAAAAAATCATCACAGCCGTCATCCCCTCGGGCAACACGCGCTCGGGACGCGCTTCGGGCAATTTCTTCAACACCTCGGCATCTGACACCTGCATCATTCTCACGAGACTATCTACGGCAGCGGACACATCGTTGTACTCCCGCCTGAGAGCATCTCTCTCTACGGCATCTACATAACCGCTTGCAAAAAGCAAAAGCAACCACAGATGAACACCGATAAACACGGATAAAAGGCGAGAAGTGAAAAGCAACTTACACCCCCTTCTGAATCGGGCTTTTCATGATTACTGGTACTCTAATGTGCGCATTAATAATCCGCAAAAGATCCGTCATCTTCATGCCAGAACATCCCGCGCAGGCGATAAGATTCATCGCGCAAAGCCTCGAGCGCATCATCGTCCATATCCACACCCAAACCCGGCTCGGTCGGCAACTCAATAAAACCATCTCGCAAAACCAACGGCGTCTTAAACAAGCCTTCTCCACGATTATGACCGCCCTCGCAAATCAACAAATTTGGAACCGTTGCCATCACATGCACCGACGCTGCCACCCCCACAGGCCCGGCGGCATTGTGAGGCGCAATCGCCATATTGTGAATCTCTGCCATCCCCGCGATCTTTTTCAATTCCAACATACCCCCACAATGGCGAATATCCGGTTGCAAAATCGCGCACATCTCTCGCTCGATGAGTTCTCGGAAACCCCAGCGCGTCAAATGCCGTTCACCCGTGGCAATAGGCACAGTTGTGCCCCGAGACAGCGCCAATAACGCCTCGTTATTTTCCGGATGACAAGGCTCCTCTGCAAACAGTGGACGCAGCGGCTCCAACTCCTTCACAAAAATCGCAGCCATCGTCGGACTCAATCGCCGATGCAAATCCACCGCAATATCGACCGAATAGCCCACAGCTTCGCGCACCGCCGCAACGCGCGAAACCATAAAATCTATTTTCTCTGGCGTATCGACAAATCTCACAGGACTCGGCGAAGCCCCCATCTTCACAGCGCGAAAGCCCTCTGCCACCTTCTGGCTCGCATTTTCTGCACATTCTTCTGGCGTGGTCCCCCCCGTCCCTGTGTACACGCGGATGCGATCGCGAACTTTCCCACCCAAAAGTTTCCAGACCGGCAACCCAACCATTTTGCCAAACACATCCCACATCGCCATTTCAATCCCGCTCAGCGCACCGACCAGCACCGGCATACTCCGGCTATAACTCGAGCGATACATCGCCTGCCAGTGATCTTCGATATCCAGCGGATCTTTGCCCACCAGGTACTCGGCCATATCCTCTACTGCCTGCGCCACCACGCGCCAATGCTCGTAATTCATCGGCTCGCCATACCCCACCAATCCCTCATCCGTAAACATCTTCAAAATCATCGCCCGACCCCGAATGGGAATCGTCTCAAATCCCGTAATTTTCATATTCAAACCCGTTATTGCTTTTTCTGCGCCTCTCGGATAATCTCTGCAATCTCCCCCGCAAACCGAATCTGGCTATCATCCTCTGGCGCATATCCCACCACGCGCCTTGCATTATCGATATTCCAGAACCGGTGCGTATTCCCACTAATGCCAAAAAACACCTGAAACGGCACCCCATTTTCATCTTCAATATTCTCTGTCTCAATACTCTTGATCACCAGTTGCGACAAATCCCGCGCACTCAAATACGCGCCCAATTCGCGGTGCAACTGCGTCAAATCATCCGCCGACTGCCCTTCCATAATGGTATCTCGGGGCGCACCAATGCGAATGTGAACACTCTCCAGTCGCTTGCCATTGGTCGCATTGCCCGTTGCAAACACAAAGGCCAGATGTTCGTACGACGACTTTGCCCAACCGTAAAAATTGTCGGACAGAGGCAACATATCAGTCGTCGCAAAATCCAATCGGTCTGACCAGATCAACCGCTCGTAAAAATCGCACGCGTGATTTGAACTCATCACCACAATGCGTTTCACACCCTCCTCGACACAGGTTTGGTACACATTGTAGCACATCCGAACATTATCGGACTCCTTCCAATAATCCGTATGCTGCCAATCAACAGTCCCCTTAAACCCGCTGTGTACCACGGCATCGGCACCTTGAAAATGGGCGCGATACGCATCTCGATCCGGATTCTCTAAATCCACAACTTGCACACCTTCAACCGCTTCACCCTCGCGGTCGGTCGTCTTCACATCCAGCAATGTCAGATCGTACCTCTCGCGCAACGCCGGCAACATCCGCCCCGCCACATAGCCCGATGCACCTGTTAGAACAACCTTTTTCTTTGCCATATCGCATTCCTTTACGCAGCCTCATAAACAACCTGCCCGCGCACCACTGTTGCCACCACATCCAATTTCTCCTGACCTTCTTCCCAACGGAACAGAGACAGACTCGCCTCTTTGCCGACCTCCACAGACCCCACGCGATCTTCTATACCCAACAAACGCGCCGGGTTGCTCGACGTCATTTCAATCGCATCGGACAGCGAAGCGTCTGTAAACCGCACAGCATTGGGAATACCACTGTTCAGAAACAAACCCGCACCTGCCAGATAAGGCGTTCCCGCCAGAGAAATTTTGCCATTGGCGTGCAATTCGCTCTGTCCCAACCCGCTTTCACTGCCATAAATACCCGGCGACAGGCCAGCGATGGATGCCACATCGCTCACCAGACACAGGCGTTCTTTGCCCTTCGCGCGATAAAAACTCTTCAACACCGCTGGCGGCAGGTGGAACCCATCGGGAATAATCCCTGCCCACAACGCATCTGCCGCGAGTTGTTCCCATATATAATTGGGATGACGCGGCAACTCGGCATGCGCGCCATTGCCCAGATGGGTTGACATTTGGGCACCAGCGGCAACCGCCTCCTGGATGCGCTCGGGACTCGCACCCGAATGACCAATTGAAACAATAACACCCGTTGCAGCCACCTTCTCAATAAATTCCAATGCGCCGTCTCGCTCGGGCGCAAGCGTAAAAATCGCAATACGCCCACCAGCCGCTTCTTGATACCTCTGAAATTCATCCCAATCCGGATCGCGCACATGCGCCAGAGGATGCGCCCCGCGGGGACCATCTTCAGACGCGATATAAGGTCCTTCAACGTGGAACCCGGCAAAAGACGCGCGCGCGACTTCTGATTCCTCACATGCCCTTGCCAACAGCGCCAAGCCGTGAACCGCATCTTCTTCAGATGAAGTCGTCACCGTGGGACACCACAAACCCGTGCCCGTCCTGTGCATCCACGCCGCCGTCTCCACAATTTTCTCTACCGTCAAATCTTTGGCTTTGTAGTTGATCCCCCCCACGCCATTGACCTGCACATCAAAAATCGCCGGCGCAATCCACACATCGTCTCCACCAATCGCATCCCCCGCCCCCTCGCGACGAACAGCCGCGATCTGCCCGCCATCTGTTTGCACGGTTACGACCTGCGATGTATCAACCAATTTGCCTCTAAAATTCATAGCCTTATCTCCTTTCTGCGCGCTAAACTACGCGATTTTCTGTACTTAATCAATAGAGAATCCCTCTGCCCACAATTCATTTGTCCATCACCCCATGTCCCCTTATCTTGCCTGCACATCCCAAAAAATAAATAACTAATATGACCCGTTCCCAAACCATTGGCCTCATCCTCGGTCCCGCGCTGGCTCTATTTATTTTTATTTTTCCCAGCGACCTCGGCACATCTGCCCGCCTGGCGCTCGGCCTCACCGCGCTCACCGTTATTTTCTGGACCTTTGAACCCATCCCCATTTCCTACACCGCCATCTTCATCCTCACGCTCTTTCCACTTCTCGACATCCTCTCTTTTGAAACCACCTTTCAGGGCTTCTCCGGCAAAGCTGTCTGGCTCGTCTTTGCCGGAATGGCATTGAGCCTGGGCATTACCGAAACACCCCTGGGGGCGCGAATGGCCCAAAGGGTGCTCGGCCGCCTGAATGGGTATCGGCAACTCGTTTTGGGCCTTCACATCCTGGGCCTCACAATGGCGCTGTTGATTCCCTCTGGCGTCGTGCGCGTCCTCATCTTGATGCCGATGGTCGTATCTCTACTCAAAACCCTCGGCGAAGCCCCCAACTCGAAAGTCAGTGCTGGTCTCGTCCTCTCACTAACCTGTGCCACGTATTACAGCGGTACAGGCATACTAACGGCCGGCGTGCCCAATCTGGTCATTCTCGGCGTTCTCGAATCGCGCGATATCACAGTCTATTGGAGCGAATGGGCCTATTATCTCTTTCCCATCATTGGCCTCCTGCGCGTCGGCCTGCTCTACGGCCTTATCCGTTTGCTATTTCGCCCCCCGCGGGAACCCGATCTCTCGGCCCACTCCGCTATCGCCAATGTCCCCGCCCAAATGACCAGCCCCGAAAAAAAAATACTCGGCATTCTCATCGCAGGTGTTCTCCTGTGGACGACCGACGTTATACACGGCATTCACCCCGTCTATATCGGCCTGGGCCTCGTCCTCCTCTGCTACCTGCCCGGCTGGGGTCCATTGCCCTTTGACACCATCAAAAAAGTCAATTTTCCCCTTCTCATATTCATCTCCGCGGTCTTTGCCATTGGTCACGCCCTCGAACAATCTGGCCTCAACCGCGCCCTCGCGTCCATCTTTATACACCATCTCCAAACAGTTGAAACCCCCATTGCCCAACTCGCTCTTATAGCGTATTTGGCCGTGCCATTTGATTTTTTAATGGACACCGCTGCGGTTGGAGGTGTACTCGCCCCCTTTCTGCTCGACCTCGGTCTTCAACTCGGCCTGTCGCCCCTTTCCATCGCCCTCAGTCTGGCAATTGGCACGGGCGTGGTTTTCATCCCCTATCAAGGCGCGCCATTTATTGTCGCGTACAGCTTTCGATATGCACGAATGGGACAATTCGTACTCGTAATGTCGCTGATTTCTCTGGTAACGCTCATCGCACTGCTACCACTGACCCTGTTATACTGGCGTATAATTGGATTTATTTGATTTTGCCCCATCGCCGTACAACCCCTTCTGTGCTTGACAAATACGCCCATACACACTTTAATATTTCCACTGCCATCACCCGATTTTTCATTCAGGAGTACAAAAATGACCCAAACTATTGATGGAGAACGCGCCCTGGCCTGGGGTGCGGTAGAAGCGGGCGTCGGTGTTGTAACCGGGTATCCCGGTTCACCCGGCACAAACACTTTTAACGCCATGGCCGAAATGGCCAAAGACCACGGACACCACGCCGAGTGGTGTATCAATGAACGCATTGCCCTGGACATGGCTGCCGGTGCATCACAGGGCGGCAAGCGTGCGCTCGTATGTCTCAAAAGCGTGGGTATGAACGTCGCGCTCGATACCCTGATGGTGCTCAACATGACCGGTGTACACGCCGGACTCGTCATTGTCATGGGCGATGACCCCGGTGCCTGGGGATCGCAAAACGAACAAGATACACGCACCCTTGGCCCCCTGGCCGAACTCCCAATGCTCGAACCCGCCACGCCTGGAGAAGGTCGCGACATGATAAAATGGGCTTTTGAATACTCAGAAAGCCTGCAATCCATCGTGATCTTGCGCCTGACCAGAAGTTACAGCGTCAGCACAGAGGCCCTTTCCGACTTTCGCCCCGCAGCGCAACACGCCACCCGCGAACCCGACCGCGAGCCAATGAGTTGGATATCGGCACTTCGCACAACCGAAGGCAATCACGCAGAATTGCACGAAAAAATCGCACGCGCCACCGCACAATTCAGCGACCTGCCCTTCAATAGCATAGATGGCGATGGACAAAAAGGCATCATCGCCTGTGGCATGGTACACACCAAACTCCTCGATGCACTCGAAGGGGCAGACACATCTGACCTCTCCATCCTCAAACTCAGTGCCCTGTATCCCCTACCACAAAAACTCATCGCAGACTTTCTCGCAAAGTGTAGCGAAGTACTCGTCGTCGAAGAAGTCGATCCCTATGTTGAAGACGCCATCAAAGCCACTGGTTACGACGCCGGTTTTACTCTGCCAATCCTGGGCAAACGCACGGGACATCTCACCAGCGTGGGAGAACTCTTCCGCTGGCATATACAAATTGCACTCGATAACTATCTCCCGGGTTTCTCGCCAACCACGCGCTACACCGAAGAAAATTGGGAAAGCGAAAAACCCTTTCGCAAAAACCACTGTGCTGGCTGTCCCTTCACAGAAATCCTCTCTGCACTGCGTGAAGAAGCCAATGCCCTCGGTCAAAACCCCTTTATATCTGCCGACCCGGGCTGTGTGGTAATGGCCGCGCCCATGCTCGACACCAAACTCTCAATGGGCTCTGCCATTGGTGTGGCATGTGGCCTGAGCAAAACGGATATTGCCGAACGCACCATTGCGATATGTGGCGACTCCGCCTTTTATCACGGCGGCATCAATGCCCTCGTTCATGCACGCGCCACAGGAGCGACACCGATTGTCATGGTACTCGACAATGGCGGCTCGCTCACCACTGGCGGACAAACCACTCCCGATCAGGGCGTTCAAATAAACGGCGAAGCCGGACCGCAAGTCACCATGCGCGACCTCGCCCTTGCATGCGGAGCGTCACAAGTACGCGAAGTACAAGAACAAGATACCGACGACCAGATGCGCGCCATCTTCCGAGACGCCCTTCAGGACCCCACCCTCAACCTCGTCATTGTGCGAAAACCGTGTCATGAAGTGTAATTAAACCACCCTAAAAACCAATTCAAACGCCCCTGTTTCACTGGTAGAAATGGGGGTATTTGGTTTGAGATATGTATTGATCTACTGAGCAGTAAATTGGTAGATTTCAACCGTTTTAGTGGACACTGTATCTTGTTCGGAGAAAGGATCCCAAGAAGAAAATCCTTGGCATAAAAAAATGAAAAAGGAAAACTACCTTCACAAAAGACAAACCAGTATTATTCACAAATTTGGACTTTACAGAAGATCTATAATGATGGTTCAGCAGATTAAATCGCTTGATGTTGCAAAACAAGCTATCATTGTTGACGTTGGGACAGCAGATGGCCAGGTATTGAGAACGATGTTAGATCACAGTAGTATTCAAATGGGAATAGGTATTGACACGAGATATGATCGATTGAGAATTGCTAAAAAGAGAATTCTAAACCTGATTCAGGCCACGGGAGAAATCTTACCCCTACTATCAAACAGCGTCGATATTATTTTTTCTACAGCAGTGATTAAACATCTACCAAACCTACAGAGCCATATTGATGAGTGCCGACGAGTACTCAAACCTCGTGGCAAATTAATAACGATTGATCCAACTCCGTTGGGAATTAAACTGGGTTTATTATTTGGCCATTTCTCGGGATCGATTATATATCAGACCTTGAGCCTGAAAGAAATGCAGGCACTTTTAGTTAGCTCTGGTTTTCGAATTATAGATGATAGGCGTTTTATGTTATTTCCTTTTCCAATTATTGGTTATCAGTTTTTTGAAGCCTGCTTACAGGCAGTGCATTTGGATTCCCTTTTCTTAAATCAATTGGTGTGTGCTGAATGCGTAGATAACTGAGGAGTGATCATGAAATAGTGTCAAAAAGCCTTATAGCTGACTTATTAAGTGCTCTTAGCCTGCTCGGTTCGATCCAGCAGGATTTACACCATAAAGTAAACGTCCCTGTTTCTGTCAATGAAACAGGGACGTTTTGTTTCCACTATTTTGATGGCTCAAGCTATGTGGAAAGTCTGTTAAAAAGAAAACAGTTAAAGACTCAGAAGTTTAGCAGCCGTGCGGTATTTTATATCTTCGAGCGTCTCTTCATCCACGGGCAGAATCGCGAGTTTGACAAGTGCCGGACCAGCATAAGAGAAAGGTAAATGCGTGCCAAAAAGAATATGATTCGCACCGCCTTCTTCAATCAAATATCCCAGATCCTTCATCGCATTGGTACTCTTGTGCAGACCATAGTGAATTTCGGCCAGTGAAAGATCGAAGTACCAGTTCAAATCGCGCAGGTCCTCTCGCATCCAGAGCGGTGACCGCGCAAGCGGACGGGCATTCGGTATGATAATCGCGGCATCGGGTACAGCAGCGATGAGATTGGCGATTTGAGCCAGGTCAACACTCTGGCCCGGATCCATCCAGTGATGCTGGCGCGTATCCTCAAGTCTATGCGGGATAAAAACCGGAAGATTGCACTGAGCGCAGGCTTGAACGACGCTTCGGCTTTCAGTACCATCGGTCTGGAAGTTGTGATATTGCGGAAACAGGCGAATCCCCTTCATACCGCGATCAATACAAGACGTCAAATCATCTTCCCAATGCGGCGATAGGGGATTAATTGTACCCACTGGAATGAGGCGATCACCATGCGGTTCGACATCGCGGGCGAGCCGTTCATTCGCCGATTGCGGATGCCTGTGAAATGCGGCTTCGATATAAGAGACAACCGCTTTGTCAATACCCGATCTGTCCAAACGGGCGACCAGAGTATCGGGCGTATTGTCCCGCAATGATCGAAAAGGCCATGTGCCGAGCCAGGCATTTACATCTATAAGCATTTGATTGTGTTCTTTTCGGTTGAAGTGCAGAGTGAAATGTAATTCTTAATTCCTAATTCCCAATTCTTAATTCTGTAGGCGTAGCCCCCTGTTGCGCGAGAATGCGCTCGGCATTGGTCCAAAAAATGTGTTCGCGTTCGTCTTCGGTGAGATCTGCATCGAGAACTTTGCCCACCGAGCCAGCCATCGTGCCATCGGTACCAAAAAGCACGCGCTCAACGCCGAGTTCTGAAACCGCGTATTCGACCTGTCCATCGTCTAAATTGCTACCCGACACATCGATATAAACATTGGGAGACGCCTGGCGCATTTCGCGCACCGTGTGTTCCCAATCGCCCCCGCCCCCGATATGGGCGTGAATGAGAATTGCATCGGGATATTTTTCACTGGCTTCGCTAAAATGAATACCGTGTGAAATGAGCGGCTGGCTCGCGCGGTGTTCGGGAACGGGATATCCGGCGTGCTGAAGAATGGGCACGCGGCGTTCGCTCGCCAGTTCGAGAATAGGGTGTAAGACGGGATCGTCAATGCGGTACTGATTGTAGAGCTTAATACCAATCATGCCCGCATCCAGACAGCGCTCAGCTTCGTCTATGGCGTCTTGAAAATGACCGGGAATAAGAAAACACCAGCCGCGAATGCGTTTGGGATGGCGCGCCATCGCGCTCAAAATAGTATCATTGTGAGGGGGCACGTCTTCAAAGGGTGCCAGAATGCCCTGCTGGATAACGGAGGAACACCAGTATTCGGTAATGCCGAGCATGTCACCCGAAGCTACGAGGTGATCAGCCGACTGCTCCCACCCATCCATGAGCCAGACGTGGCAGTGCATGTCAATTTTGGGGCGACGAATGCCGGATTCGATATCTAAGGTCATAGTTAATTTAGATTTACCAGTTGTTGTAGATTTATGACGGGCAATTTACTCAGTTTCGGATGATAGGTCAAGACAACAAACAACACGATCTAAAAATAGTGCGCCCAAACCTTTTTCACCCCTGCGATCGTCTGATCGATATCCTCGTCGGTATAGCGTTCATTCACGGGAAGGCGCAGGCAAGTGGCTTGCAAGGTATCGACATTGGGGCAGTCGTCGGGATTGTACACAGTATTTTGCCAGAATATCGGAATATCATCCGTTAAAGGATAGTACTTGCGTTTCTGGATAACTTCCGTACGGAGAATATTTTTTACTGCGGACATGCTCGTATTGATGGAAATGCCCTCAGCGCGAAAAACATCGACGAGTTCATCTCGCGTTGGCGTACTACCCGTATAGCGAATGGCAAGCGGCCACCAGGAAGGATAGGCATTATCGGCAATTTTCGGAAAATCGAGATATGGCAAATCCCCGAGTTCGGCATAGTATCGCCGAACAATCTGATCGCGGCGGGCAACGAGGTGTTCGAGCTTGTGGAGCTGCGCAATGGCAACAGCGGCTTGCAAGCAGGTTGGGCGCAAATTAGTGCCAAAGAAAGGAATGGGTTGCACACCGCGTTCGAGCCTCTGACCCCGCAAATAGGTTTTGTCGCGGAAAAGACGGGCGATTTCAGCGGTCTCATCGTCATTGGTCGTGACAAAACCGCCATCGCCAGTGGAAATTTGCTTGGATTCATTCATGGAAAATCCCGCAGCATGTCCAATCGCACCGACGAAGTGACCGCGATAAGTCGCACCGTGTGCCTGCGCGCAATCTTCGAGAATTTTGATCCCAGTTTCCCTGCTGATATCCATAAACGCATCCATCTCACAGGGCATACCGGCCATGTGGACGGTAATAATAACTCTGGTCTTATCGGTAATTTTCTCGCGCACCTTTTGCGGATCGAGCAAGCGGGTTGACAAATCGATATCGGAAAAAATCGGAATGGCGTGCAACGCGAGTATAGCCGCAGTCGTGCCAAAATCCGTCATAGGCGTGGTAATAACTTCATCGCCTTCAGAAACTCCGAGTGCTGCAAGAGCCGTTTGCAGTGCAACCGTGCCAGAGGTCACCATAATCGCGTGTTTGACATCGAATGCGCGGCATATTTCAGCTTCAAAATCCGCAACTTTCCCATCTGGCCCCATCAGTTTACCCGAATCGAGAACCTCGAGCAGCAATTCGCGTTCTTCATCGGTGTACTTATTCGGCTGATTGTACGGAACGGTTTTGGCCTTTGCGCCACCGTTAATGGCGAGTTCATCCATCGTGCATATCTCCTGATTCAGGTACGCCGAGAGAAGCGTGAATCTGGACAAATTTCCACTGATCACCTTCTTTTTCGAGAACACCCGTCAAACGCATAGACAGTTTTTCGCGCTTGCCCTGCCATTTGAGATTCCAGGTCTGACGTGTGTAAAACCACGCAACTGCCTCGCGCTCTTGAACATCGAGATAATCGCAGGTAATGGCGAAATCCTCTGTACTATCCACATGGTGGCGATAGTACGCTGGCATATTTTTACTACCCTCAATATATTCATCTTCATCTGTACCGATTTTGACATAATAAGGCGCGCGAGACATAAGACCGATCAACCGCCGGGCGTCTCCCGCAGTAAGCGCGTCAAAATAGGCGTGTACAGTTTTACGTGCATCCATATCTTAAAACGTGCCGGGCCAGGGATACGCATTGGACCCCGCATTGGCATCAATCGGACCTTCGGGCAGGGTATCTTGCCATGCGAGCACCCGGTCAGCCATTTCCGCGACGCGTTCTGGCATATATTCTGCGCGATTGTTGAGTTCCATCGGATCTCGCGGAATATTGAAGAGTTCAACGCGGCTGCGGTTGGGATTCAAAAGCAACTTCCAATCACCTTCGCGGATAGAAAGCATGGGGCTTTTGTGCAAACAGTGCCCGGCAATATTGAACCGCCATTCCCACATAAGCGGTTTTTTTCTTATAACACTTCGACCGCGTAGCGCATCAGTCATATCTTCCCCATCGAGCACCAGACCATCGGTCTCGACACCTGCCAGATTGCAAAAAGTGGGCAAAAGATCAACCGCGCAAAGCGGCGTATCGTTATCGATGCGCTCGGCAGAAACGCCATTGGGCCAGCGAATGATAAAAGGCGTACGCACACCGCCTTCATAGAGACTGCGCTTGCGACCGCGGAAAGGGCCGGAAGAACCGACACCGCTGTGCGTGGCATTGCGAATATGGATATCTTCGGGGCCATTGTCCGCGGAAAAGATCACAATGGTATTATCGCTCAAATTCAATTCGTCGAGTTTATCCATCAGCCGGCCAATATGACGGTCTGCATTGGTGACAACCGAATAATAAATCCGCAACGCGCCCTTGTGTTTATCCTCCAGGCCATTCGCCGTGAATTGCTTGTAAGGCGCCATCTGTTCTTCAGTCGGATCGAGAATCGCGTGGGTATCGTTGAGCCATGCCTGAACGAAAAAAGGCTCGTCTTTATTGCGCTCAATAAAGCCAATCGTCTCATCAATAATCACCTCCGTAGAGCGGCTACGCCCCTCGCCAGTCTGCAAATCGGTAAAATTTAGCAACGGACCATTGCCCACATTGATTTTACTCTCGTCAATACCGTAATCATAAGGCGCGGGCGCACCCGCGCCGCTACCGAGATGCCACTTGCCAAAGTGCCCCACTGCGTACCCGCTTTGTTGCAACAGACCAGTAACTGTAACCGCATCGGGATCGAGAAAATTGGGCATCCCCCGTGCCGCGTTTTGCCCGTGCTGTGCAAAATGCCCGTGTATGCCCCAGTGTGCCGGAAAACGCCCCGTCATAACAGCGGCGCGGCTTGGGGAGCAAACCCCAGAGCAAACGTAAAATTGAGAAAAAAGAGTACCCTGTGCGGCGAGGCGGTCCAGATTTGGCGTCCTGGCATGAGGATGTCCATAACAACTCAAATCGCCCCAGCCCCAGTCATCGGCGAATACAAAAACAATATTGGGTCGGCTCATGGAGAATTCCTTTCACAAAACCAGAAGAACGGCGAGAACAGCAATCCCCACACCGGCAATAGCGGGGCGGGCAAGGCGTTCTTTCCAGTAGAAATGGGCAAAGAGATTATCCAGCACAACGACACTACATCCCAATGTCGGAAAAAAAAGCGTGCCTGGCAACTTGCTTAATGCGGTCATAATGACGCAAAGTGCCAGAACATTGTACAAACCAATAAAAATGCCGAGTTTGACCGCAGGCCGTTGTGGTCGGTGTTTTTTGAGAATGATGACAACACTACCCATCAGTCCAGCGGTTGCTCCGATGAACGTCAAGATGTGCAGATAAACGGGATCGAGACCATTGTAGTGAACAGACCGCAAACACGTATGGCTTATGCCCTGACAGAGACAGACCGCGATAAGCAAACCAAATGCTTTTATTCCTGTGACCTGCGCGGTTCTGCCCGGATGAGAAGTCATAAGTGCCAGAGCACTGAGCGCGAGAAGCAACCCCACAAACTGCGTTGGGGCCATGAATTCGCCCCAGAGGTAAATGCCCATCACAATGGGCACGACAATGGACATACGGAAAGCCGTAACCACAGAACCGATAGGCGCGAGGGTAAGCGCGTGATTCATCAGCAACATGGAACTGATAAAAACCGTACCAGTTCCCAACCCCGTGTAAAGGGCAAGTGCGGGAAATGTCCACGCATCGGTAACAAAAAGATAAAGGGCAAGTGCGAGAGATAGGACGAGGTAGTTTACAGAAACAACCACTGGCGCGTAACAGCCGCGTCTTTGTCCGAGCTTGAAAAGCTGGACAAAACCGAAGTCGAGGATAATAGAAAAAAAGAGCCAGTGCATAAAAATAGTTATCGCCTATATGGAATCTGCCAAAATACCCAGGAATACTTAGGCTGGGATAGTCGGCAGAAGCACACCCGACGGGCGCTGCTTGTCCATATATACCGTGTTGCGTGCGGATACCGTGTGTGTATGCCTTCCCATCGGTTCGCCCGTATTGGGATTCAAGTCCAGGCGGGGGAAATTGCTACTGGATATATCGATCCTGATCCGATGCCCCGCCTGAAACAAATTACTGGTTGGGGGCAGAGGAATCTGAACCCGATAGACTGCACCGGGTTCCATGAGTTCTTCCTGTTCCCAGCTATTTCGATACCGCGTGCGAATCACGGAATCCACGAGGTTCATTGCATATCCGTCCGGATAGTCATCGTTGGCCGGCGCAAGGTCAATGAGCTTCGCGGTAAAATCGGTATCGGGAGCCGAGGAAGAAATCCACAATGTGACAATGGCGGATCCGGTTACTTCCAGATCCTCCTCCAGAGGAGACGTCTGAAAGACCAGCACATCTGGTCGATCCGCCAAAAGCTGGTAAGGGGGATGTGCGCCAAATACGTCGGCAGACTCCTTTTGATGGGTAGGCCCGGGAATGACGATGTTGCGCAATCGCGTAACCGGCGAGAGAAACCGACTCCACATCTGGTCCAGGTCTCCATCATCCTCTGGAAGCTCCATGATGCCACACAGACTGCCTCCAATCGTGGGTACCGGATTGGCGGGATCGTAGGTGAAGGACAGAGGAGGGCTTTCCTCATCCGGCTCATCTGTACTCAGCAGGCCTTGCGAATGAAAGTGGTACTGGATGGTACGGGTACGGGCCAATGGCCACTCCCGCTCACGACGCCATCTTCCTCCGTGGTGGTATTTTCCCTCGTCTGTTTTGCGACCTGTTCCCCCGCCCATCACAAATATACTCACAGGTGGGTCGTCTTCCTTTCCCGAAGATTTGTCTCTTAGCCACGCGTCAAAAAACCGGCGTTGCTCTTCGAAGTAGCGGCTTACACCCCAAACGCTGTCAGATCCAAAATCTACATCTCCCGTGAAAGAAGAATCCCCTCTCATCCCCACGTGATTCCAGGGACCCATCACCAGTCGTTGCGGCGTAGCGTTTTGTTCGGCCATTGCGGCAAAATAGCCCGTGACGGCTACAGCGTACGGGTCGTACCAGCCGCTTGAATAGGTGCCAGGAATGTCTGCGTGACGTTCGAAATTCCGCTCAAAATCGTTGTATTCCCGCTTCCAGAAACTATCGTACTCTCCCCGATGACAGTAGTCAAAAAGCGTTTTTTCGAGATTGGGAACTGTGGATAGAGCAGTTTGACCGGGCTGAAACGGCATCGAAACGAGAAGCTCGCGAATCCCGCGTAGATCGTTCCAGACAGCGTCCTGCGCTTCAGGGTCATTCTGGATTTCCTGTGCGTCCTGAGCATGGAGGTAAAGCGCCCAGAACATGTGCATCTGCATGGCCCCGCCTTCTCGAGCCTGATGGTGATAGCTGTTAATGGGTGTTACGTCTGGCCAGATGGCGGTGAGATGCGGCGGACGGTGAAACGCCATTCGGGTCTGCACCAGAGCCGCGAAAGAACTGCCAACAGCCCCCACGCGTTTGTTTGACCAGGGCTGGGCAGCGATCCATTCTACCGTGTCATAGCCGTCCAGGCCGTCGTTGATATTGGCAACATGGAAGTACTGCCCCAAACCTTCAGAACGGTATCGGCCTCGCAGGTCCTGGAGCACGGTCACATACCCGTGTGGCGTAAAAAAATCTCCTATTTCCGCATAGCGTGCATCGGATTTGTCATACGGGGTGCGACACAGAATTGTGGGAAAGGGACCCGGCAGTGGATCACCATCGCGTGCCGGACGGTAAATGTCTGTGGCCAGACGAGTACCATCCCGCATGGGGACCATGACGTTTTTCGACAGGACAGTTCCGTATTCAGTTTCAGTATAAGGCACCCTTTGCTCCTCTGCCATATCAGTGTATTCCAGAATTCTCGCTCTACGCCGTGCCCGGAGGCGTCCGGGTCATTCCCCGGTCAAAATCAGGTTCCCGTACGTATCTACGGTCCCTCGGTACCCGGGGTGGATAACGGTCGTGGAATCGATTTCTTCAACGATCGCAGGGCCATTCACGATGTTCCCCGCGGCGAGGGTATAGCGATCGTAAATCGGACAATCTACAAATCCATTGCGTTCGAAAAAGTAAACGGGGCGGCTGGTTTTGAGAGCCGGAGTGCCCGAATTTGAATCGAGGCTGCGGAGTCGGGGTTTTGCGATTCGGCCGATTGCTGAAAGGCGGAGATTGACAAATTCCGCAGGTTCTTCAGGGGCGCTGTATCCGTAGGTCCGGTCGTGTTCTCGATGAAAGCGGACCAGCAAGGCTTCAATCCCGGCTGGTGTGAATTCAGTACCGGAATGCGGCACGGTCAGTTCATAGCTTTGGCCTACATAGCGCATATCTACCTGGCGGAGGAAGTCCTTATCCTTGTCCTGCACGCCTTCTTCCTCCAGTATCGCCCACCCCTGTTTTTCCATATTGCTGAACGCTGTCGCCACCTCTTTGAGATCCAGCTTATCTACCTGACATATGAATGTTGTCGAGTAGTCGTGCTTGAGATCTGTCACGAGCAAGCCCATCGCCGAAGTGGTTCCCGGACTCATCGGAATCAGGGTGGTCGGAATCTCCATTTCTGCCGCCAGGCGGCAGGCATGTACTGGACCGGCCCCGCCGAAGGCCACCAACACGAATTCTCTCGGATCGTATCCCCGCTGAACAGAAACCAGCCGGAGGGCGTTGACCATGGCCGCGTTGGCGATTTCCACAATTCCGTGGGCGGCTTCTACGGGATCCAGTCCCAGGGGGTCGGCGCATTTTTGCTGAATCGCCTTTCGAGCGGCTTCCGCGTCCAGTGCGATATCACCGCCCAAAAAGTAATCCGGGTTGAGGCGCCCCAGCATCAGGTTGGCATCGGTGATCGTGGGTTCTTCGCCGCCCTTTCCGTAGCATACCGGACCGGGATCGGCTCCCGCGCTATGTGGCCCCACCCGCAACACACCACCCGGATCTATCCAGGCGATCGACCCCCCGCCTGCGCCGATTTCCACCAGATCGATGACGGGCGTGCGGATGGGATATCCCCCGCCTCTTGCCCCGCCTGCGCCCGCCTGAGCGGTAGCCCCGACCTCGTAATCCTTGGTCACCTGAGGCCGACCGTCCTGTACGAGGCCCGCTTTGGCCGTTGTCCCGCCCATGTCAAAAGAGATCACGTTGGGATGACCCAGTGTATCGCCCAGATAGGTCGCTGCGATCACTCCGGCCGCGGGACCTGATTCGACGAGAAAAACCGGTTTTTTAGCTGCCGCGCCAAAGGTCAAAACTCCTCCGCTGCTTTGCATCACCAAAAGTTGCGCTGTTAATCCTTCTTCTCGCAACCGAGCCTGGATGTTTTCCAAATAGCGCGCAGCAACAGGCCGGATACAGGCGTTGATGACGGTGGTGCTGGCCCGGAAATACTCCCGGAATTCCGGTGATACTTCCGAAGACAGCGACACCATCGCTTCGGGAAAGTCCCTCCTCAGGATCTCTCCAACTCGCTGCTCGTGAACGGGATTGGTGTAGGCGTGAAGTAGGCAGACCGCGATCGATTCCACACCCTCCCGGCGCAGTTGGCTCGCCGCGGCGGAGACGGCTTTTTCATTGAGAGACTCGAGAATATTTCCCCTCGCATCCAGACGCTCCGGCACACCGAAGCAGAGGTAGCGCGGTACCAGCGGCCGGGGCTTTTCAAACTGCAGGTCGTAAAGCGACGGACGGATCTGGCGCGCGATTTCAAGCAGATCGCGGAAGCCACCGGTAGTGATAAAACCCGTCCGAGCGGTTTTGCCTTCGATGATTGCATTGGTGACCACTGTGGTTCCGTGTACGATATAGCCCACTTCGATCGGTTCAATTTCTGCTTTGTCCAGGATTCGACGGGTGGCTTCCATAAATCCGAGGGAAGGGTCGCGCGGTGTGGACGACACCTTACCGACATGGACGTCTCCAGTTTCCTCATCAATGAGCGTTGCATCTGTGAATGTTCCGCCAGTGTCAATGCCCAGCCGGTACGCCATGTTTATCTTCCTCCAGAACCGAGTGGATGATCAGGTAATCTCGCTCCGCAACCTCATCGTTTCTCCATCGTTCACACGCCAGGCTTCCGTATCGA
This sequence comes from Candidatus Latescibacterota bacterium, assembly GCA_022821275.1. Lineage (GTDB taxonomy): Bacteria > Latescibacterota > UBA2968 > UBA2968 > UBA2968 > VXRD01. Next base: position 86,666 of record JAJEDY010000083.1, read on the forward strand.
TCTCCGTTCGGTAGATCACCCTTGCTCGCTCCCGGCTGACCATACCGTTTCGAACGTCGCGCAACACCCGTTCGGGATCTCGCTCCGCGGGCAGACCGTAGCCGCCGCCACCGCAGGTGCGATAGCTGACAATGTCTCCCGGTTGGAGCTGGACGGTAGTTTTCGAACCAAGTCGGACGGTTTTTCCATTCGAGTTCAAAAAATAACTGGCTATGCGGCCAGGTTTGCCGCCGAATAGGCCTCTGGGACCCTTCCTGTCGCGGTCGGCGAGGATGGTGAAGGAGGCTTCATGGTCGGGAAAGAGATAGTCACGCCGGAGGCCCAATCCGCCCCGGAATTTACCAGGACCTTCGGAGTTTTCGACCAGTTCATAGCGCACGATGCGTACCGGGTAATTGATTTCTGTTTCCTCGATAGGTGCATTTTCGGTATTCTGCCCATGAGTCTGAACAGCGTCTGGCCCATCGCTCGCAGCACGACCACCATAGCCGCCGCCCAGGGTTTCCAAAAAGCAGTAATACTCGCCTGTGCTGGCGATAATTCCACCGAATCCCGCATGACATACCATGGCTTTGGTGCCCGCTGGGATGTTATCGGGAAATGCGGGGGCCAAAGCCCTTAGCATGACATCTGTTAGCCGCAATTGGGTCTCCCAGCCTCCTACAACCGGTGCGTGAGGTGAACAGTTGACGACCGTTCCCTCGGGCGCGACCATTTGAACCACATTATAGAAACCCGCATTGACTGGTACATCCGGATCAATGAGACACTTGAGAACATAGGCACAGGCGGAAAAAGTCATCGCCGCGGTTGAATTCACTGGAGCGCTACGCTGAACGTCAGAGCCGGTAAAATCGAAGCATATCTGATCACTCTGAATGCTGATTTGTGCGGCAAGGTGTACTGGCCGATCCGTAAAACCGTCGTTATCCACCTGCCCATCGGCCGAAAAATCGCCATTCGGCAAATTTCTGATTTCCACGCGCGTGCGCCGTTCCGTGTAGGCAATCAATTCGCGAATGTAGAACGACACCGTGTCGCCGCCTATGCGATCGGCGAGGGCACATAAGCGCCGAACACCTGTGTTGTTGGCTGCGATTTGGGCACGCAGATCCCCTGCCATTTCGCGTTTCGAACGAATTTGCGCGAGGATGAGATCGAAGATATTGGTGACGAGTTCGCCCCGCTCAACGAGCTTGACTGGCGGGATGATTACGCCCTCCTGGAACACTTCCCTGAAAGCACCGATGCTCGCGGGGGACCCGCCACCTACATCCACATGGTGAGCCAGGTTGGCAACATACCCCAGGCAAGTGTTGTTGTGATATACTGGTGAAATAAGGGTGATGTCATTCAGGTGTACGCCGCCCATATAGGGGTCATTGGCCAGGATGGCGTCGCCGGGGCCCAGATTTTCAGCCCCGTATGCTTCCACCATCCGGGGGACAAGTAAGGACAGGGAGCCGAGGTGGACGGGCTGCGCGAAGGCCTGGGCGACGACCCGAACCCGGCTGTCAAAAAGGACACAGGAGAAGTCGGCTCGGGTTTTGATATTGGTGGAGTAAGCACTGCGACGCAGGGCAATCGCCATTTCTTCCGTGGCTTCGGACAGCGCATTTCGGATGACCTCAAATCGGATGGGGTCGATCTGCTCGGCGTGTGGCATAGGCGTTCCTTCTGTATCAGTCCCAATGCTGGATGGAAGCGAGGGTGATCCAATATATGTGTTGGTGATGACATGCCCCATTCAATCCCGACGGAATACATCCGCTGCCGGATAAAATGCCACCACATCATCCAGCGGAAAAATCGGTCGATTACAGATCGTATGTCCGAGGCTCTGTAAGTTCGCGCTCGTCGCTCCGGGGGCGTCAACATTAATCAGCTTCGCGCACCAGTCGGCGAACATGTGAGGCTCGCAATGAGGCGACTTTACGACAACCAGGTCGAATTTCTTCGGATCCTGTCCGTGAGCGTAAAACCACGATCGGTCAAACAGGCTGACTGGCTTTGTACCGACCACAAGAGTATAATTATCCGCCTTGAGAACGGCGGTATTTCCCGAATTCCAGTGCCAGCCGAAGGACTCGCTGCGAAAAACGCCATCTGAAAGCAGGTGGACCCCGGCCTCTATTTCCAGTGGTTCGTACCTGGCTCTGTCGAACGCGCCGCCTACGGTAGTGCGGATGGTGGCGCCTATGCCCGCGTCGAAAGCTTTCTGGACGGCAGCGGGATCCACGACCGGTGCAAGGACCCTCCCGAGATATTCCTGACGCATCAGTTCTCGCACAATGGCATTGCTGTCACCCGATGCGCCAGAACTGGTCGCGTCGGCTGCATCCATCATGACGACGGTTCCAGAATCGACTTCCGCAGCGAGCCGGACGCCCTCTTCGAGGCCAGTCAGGGGCACCTGCATCTTTTCGTGATGCTTCCAGAACCGGTTTGCCAGACCTACCGCGTATTGCATGGCGGCGGCTTCATCGCCATCCATGACAACGATGCTATTTGTTCGAAGCTCCGGAACATCGGTGAACGGGTTTCCCCACATCACGCCCGCAGAAAGACCCGCTTCGCTGGCTTCAATCTGCTTCGCCAATTGAATACATTCGCGAATCGCCCCGGTCTCAGTAATCATTTCATCGCCACGCACCAGCGCGGGGATCTTGACCCTTGCAGTCACGGGGCGAATATTTCCATCCAGCATCCCAGTCAACAGGAAGGCCGCGCGCTTTCCTGTTTCGACGAAGTCTATATGCGGATAGGTGTGGTATGTGACGACGGCGTCACAATGCTCGAGCATCCGATCAGTGAGGATACCGTGCAGGTCCAGGGACACCACAATCGGAATCTGGTCACCGAGGATGCGACGGGCTTCCTGTAGCAGGTAGCCTTCGGGATCATTTTCGTCCTCTGCCTGCATGGCACCGTGAAGCGAGAAATAAGCCCCCTCCACCTCACCTGCATCCCGGATACTTTCGAGAAACTCATCGCTCAAACGGTCAAATCCGCCTTTTGAAAGCACACCGCCAGATGTATTCGCACACGCTCCGTATGTGGGCACGAGGAGAAGCGCCTCTTCTCGGTCCAAAACGCTCAGGGCACCGCTGACTTCGTGACCAACGCCGCGATGGAAATCGAGCATATCAAGCCCACGCACGATTCGAAAATCGCCGTACTGGCTGGGCACGGGATTAAACGTCGAGACTTCCTGCTTGCACTCTGCAATGATCACTCTATCCATGATTTTCTCCATAGGCGGCGCAGAGCGAATCAGGACTCGCCTCACACCGGACTGGACCAGGCCATCCAGAAGTTGGCCAGACCAGCAAAGCAAAGCCCAATGAGTACCGAGCGAAGGGTCAACCCCCTATCTCGAGAAGAGTCGGGCATCTGATCTTGACGGTCGCGTCGAGTTTCTAATGGTTGGGACACGTGATCACACTTAATTTTGGATTCACCATCTATCGAAGTTCGATGTCTTCCACATCCGGCACGGCTACAGTGTCTTCGTGTATGGGCTGGACGGCCTGGCCCCATGCCGAAATAGCGCGATAATCCCGATCCAGAATAGCTGTTTCTTTGATGATATCTGCGGGATCCCAATCTTCGTAAAGGCGTTTCAAGAGCTCCTCTCGCACATCCTGGTGCTGCGTGTCCAGCCCCAGATCATTGAGTTCTCCGGGGTCTTCTTCCAGATTAAAGAGCGCTGGCGGGGTAGGCTCATTGTACTTGTAGAGCTTCCACGGGCCGCTTCGAATCATTCTCGAAGGCACTTCGTTGGCTACCCAGAGATATTCACTGAAAGTTTCATCGGCCCAGTTCGGATCGTTTTCTCCGCACATCTGGGGCCACAGCGACTGGCCGTCAGTAGCAGGCATCGGAGGAGCGCCAGCCATCTCGACCAGAGTCGGTCCAATATCCATGAGGTTGCAGATGCTATCGCTGATTCCACCCGCTGGGATAACCCCGGGCAAACGGGCAATGAGAGGCACGGAAACAGATGCTTCGTAGTAGTTGCTCTTGGACCACAGTCCGTGTTCTCCGGCCATTTCGCCGTGGTCGGAGCAGTAGATGACCAGCGTGTTTTCCGCCAGCCCCGTCTCATCCAGCTTCTGGAGCATCTGACCGACGATGCTGTCAAAGTACTCGCACATGGCAAAATAGGCCGCCCGGGCCACGCGGATGCGTTCCTCGGGAAGCGGATGATCGAGGTCTCGCAGGCGCTTCAGCTTGCGGATAGCCGCCGGTGCTCTCTGTGCCTCTTCCGGTGTTGGCTGAGGAACATCGACGCGATCGTAATAGTATTCAAAAAGCTCCTTTGTAGCCGCGATATAGGGACAGTGTGGAAGGACAAAGCCAGCTACGGCGGCAAAGGGGCGATCTCCCCCATCATGGGCCTTCTCGTCCAAATAATCAAGGGCAGACGCAACGACCATGTCATCATAGGCTTGATAGGTACACATCCCATAACCGGCATATTCTACGCTCACGCGGCTTTGACCTGAAACGCCCAGGGGCATTTTGCGAAACAGGGGAGCACCCTGCCGGGGAGCACCGGGATGGTGCGCGCCGTGTTCGCCGATCGGCCTTCGCTCAAATCCGTGCCGCTGATCCGATCCAATAAAGTGCATACGTCCAATCAGGGCAGTCTCATAGCCGGCTGCGCCCATGCCATGTGCCCAGGTGGGGATGGCGGAAGAGAGAATATGGCTATTTGTCCAGACGCGGTTCGCGGTGGGTGTTCTGGATGTCATAAAAGCCATCCGGCTGGGAACGCAAAGCGGTGTTGCACAATAGGCATTGTTGAATCGTATGCCTTCGGCGGCAAGCCGGTCCATATGTGGGGTTCGAACCACTTCATCGCCATAACATCCGATGTGGAATTTGCTGTGTTGATCGGACATGATCACCAGAATATTGGGTCTATCTGCCATAGGAATCCCCTCCGTTATGCCACGACCTGCTGGAGCAGTGTCAGGCAATCTTCATTGATCATACCGCCCGCCTCGGGATCGACCTGGCAGGCGTGAGTGACTTCGTAACCTCCCTCGGGATAGGCATCCACGGTAGGGACATACCCGATGGAGCCATTGGTATAGCCCACGAAGAAAGTGTGATCGAACGGCGATTGATTTTTTACAAGCGTGCCGTTTTCGGTAAAAATCTCCGCCGGAGCAGTCACAAAGGCGAGATCACCGATTCGCCATGCCTGCAATTCTGCCTCCACGGGATCGAGTGGAACTCCCGTCTCATAGCTTCTAATCGCTTCCCGCACCCGACTTTGCCTGAGCGCGGCCCAATGTCGCCGCCCATCCGAGAGATTTCTCGATTCCAACTCCTGGGCGAATTCTCCATCGAGTTGTTTCGCGCTTTCTAAGTCGCCGTACATGTAGCGAGGCAGACTGATGGTTTTTGACGCGATATTTAAGCCTTGCGCCTCGCCAACGCTGATGGTTTCCCACACGCGCACCACTTCGCAGCCCAGTCGAATGCCCAGACTATCCGATGGCTTGTGAAGATCTTCGGGCGGATGATCTGGTCGGCGAAATCCCAAAGCTGGATTGATATTGCCCGCCGCCCCCTGCAAAAAAAGACAATACGCGCCCGTAAGACCTTCTACCACCTGAGTCATCTTACCGGAAAACCCGGCGGAAATAGCGCGTTGCTGAGAAGTCTGTGCAACGGGATGCGTCGCAAAATTGACCAGACAGGCGATGGGATTTCCCTCCATATCTTCAATCCGCGCCACGCCGACCTCGCGGTCAACAGGCCCGTCGTAGTTATTGCCAAGTATAATCCGCCCGTCAGAGGTCTTCTCCCTCCGATTGATACCGATATCGGAACTGCCCCAGCCGATACCCATTCGCGCTGGCTTCAAACTTTGCTGTGCCTCCTGTACCAGGCCCGATAGTTTGAAGCCGAGATGTATCCGATAGGCATCGACCAACTCGGAGGCTTCGGCTGGACCCGGTCCCGACGAAGAGGATTGCTTACCTGCGCGATCGACATCAGGTCCGTAATGCGTATGGCTGCATGCCAGAGTAATCCAATCAGCGGGAATCCCCGATGCTGCCTGGATGAGTGTGCGAAACTCGGCGACCGTTTCCGCCTTAAACTGGAGGAGATCCAAAGCGATCAATACGGCTTGCTCCCCCGCACAGGAAACAGCCATAGCCGTGGCATATAACGGATCATTTATACGCGTTGAAGGTCCCCGTCCTGCAAATCCGACCATGGGAATGCCCACCGCAGGGGTGATATCAGCACGTGCAATGCCGATTGCTATTGAATTTGCCATAGTCCCTCTCTTTCATCTTACGACACACCGCTCGGCTTCCCATCGCTGGGGTTCCAGCCCGACGGCGCGCGCTTCCTCGCAGATCATCGACCAGGTCGTATCGTCCACCTCGATCCCCTCCATCTTCCGCTGCATCGCGCTGTGGAACTCCGGCTCTCCGGGCAGCAGGATTTCCTCAAATCCAGGGGCCACGCGGCTCGACTTCACGTGCCGGATCAATGCTTCCACCTCGTCGTAGTAGGCCTCCCGGTCGGTAAAGTGCGCAATGTCGTACACCGTCAAAAGCACGCCGTTGCTGATCATCTGGCGCTCGCCAGCAGCACATCCCTGCCCGCTGAGAGTGCCTCCCAAAAGCTCCACCACCAGGCTCAACGCAAAGCCTTTGTGGGCAACCACGCCGCCCATAGGGAGAATTGCGCCCGGCGGATCGGCCGAAAAATCTCCCGGATCCACGGTCGAATTCCCCTCCGAATCAATCAGCCAACCCTCGGGGACCTGGTGCCCGCTGTTGATCGCCACCCGCACCTTCCCTTCTGCCACCACCGAAGTAGTCATGTCCACCAGAATCGGCTCTGCCTCCCGTCGGGGGGCAGCAAATGCGATCGGATTGGTACTCAGGCGTCCGTCGATTCCCCCAAAAGGGGCGATCTGATAACCCAGGTGCCCGGCATTCACAAAGATCAGACCAATCAATCCTTCCCGGGCGGCCATGAGCGGATACGCACCAGCCCGGCCTATATGGCTGGTATTCCGCAGCGCGACGCAACCGACGCCGTGTATCCGGGCCTTCTCACTGGCCAGCTTTGCTGCAAAGGTCGCGCCCACCTGTCCCATCGCCCCCTTCGCATCCACAACAGCCAGGCAGGGATATTCCTCGACGACCACCGGAACCGCCCGGGGCTGGAACCGCCCTTCCCGGACCGCCCGGGCATACTCGTAGAACCGGATGGCGCCGTGAGAGTCGTGACCGAAGAGATTCGACTCGACAAGGTGGTCCACGACGGTCCGCGTGTCCTCGGGCGTACACCCGGCAGCTTCGAAAAGCTCGTAACCAATCCGGCGCAAAGCCTTCGCTTGAAATTTAGGCACGGCAAGTCCTTTCATCTGTCGGTCTGGACAACAAAATCAATATACGGTACACCGGGGAAAATGCTCTGTCTCCTATGGTATTGAGCAACCCCAGGGCTACACTCAATCATTGGCCAAAAAATCGCAGTCCATAAGAGATCAAGGGACTGGTCGTTTACTGCGGAACAATATCCAATACATAATAGCTGCGGAGGCGATGTAGGCAACCGTGCTTGCCCAGACATTGACCTCATTTATCGTAAAAATGGCATTGGTAGATAGTGCGGAGCCTTCGTAATTGACGAGCACCGCTGCAAACATGTTATTCGCGGCATGAATGCCAATGGCGAGTTCCGCCCCATTATCCTTGAGCGTGACAAGAGCAAGAAATGCACCGACGACAAAGTAGGAGATCAACATGGGTACTACGCCATACTTCGCGATCTCGGGATTCATCAAATGGAACAGGGCAAAAGGCAAGGCATTGAGAATAACGAGAACAATCGGATGCCGCGTGAAGTGCCCGAGCATTTGCAAAAAGTAACTGCGCGTGAGAAGCTCTTCGGTAGTGGTCTGGAAAGGAGTAAGAAACAGGACCAGAATGGCGAATTTGTAAAAGCGCTCGGGATCCAGAGTATAAGTGTAGTTATCGGGAAAGAGCAGAGCGTCAATAGCGGCGAAGCCAATACCCAGACCCATTTGCAAACCAAAGCCCTGAAATATGCGGCCCCAGCGGATATGATCGCGCGGCGTAATAAGCGTGCGTAAAGGGCGTTTGTGTGCGTTGCAAATACCAATCCACAGGCCGATCAGCACCGTGACAAAGAGCAAATTGAGAGCAATAAAATCCAGAAAAGGATTTGTGCCATCCATGGGCAAGCCTTCGGGTTCAGAACCATAAACACCGAGCAAGACTGCGCCACTGCCAAAAGACCAGGCAGCAATAATGATCAGCAGCGTTAAAATATATCTCGTCCAGCGTGCTTCACCCCGATTGGCGAGATCGAGAAACGCCTCCCCCACTTTACCGGATTGTTCTATTGTTTCATTCATATATTACCAATCCGCAACACTACCATCGTTTTCGTAAAAATACTCCCCGCCGAGTTCTTCTTCGTAAACCCCAATATCTCGTTCGGCTTCTGTGGGAATAAGGTCAAAGCCCAGGCCGGGTTTGGTGGGCAATTCAATATGTCCATCTCTGACAACCCAGGGGTCTTGCAGAAGATCCTCACCCAGACCCGCATCGACTTGTTCTTGAATGAGAAAATTGGGCACAGCGGCATCAACCTGCATACAGGCAGAGAACGCGACTGGCCCAATAGCACAGTGGGGCATGATGTGCACGTAATACACTTCTGCCATGTTCGCAATGCGTTTGAGTTCGGAAATACCGCCTGCATGCGATCCATCGGGCTGGATATAGGCCACGGCATTTTTTTCAAAAACAGTGCGAAATTCCCAGCGAGAAAGCAGGCGTTCACCCGTAGCAATGGGAAAAGGCACATGGTCGGAAACGTGTTTGAGCGCATCGACATTTTCCTGCGGCACGGGTTCTTCGACGAACATGGGACGCATGCCTTTGATCTCGTGACAGATTTCCACGGCGAGCGAGGGCGTCATCTTGCCGTGAAAGTCAAAACAGAGTTCGCAGTCATCGCCAACCCACTCGCGCATGGTATAGGCACATTTGACAAAATGGTCGATCACCGCGGGAGGCTCGTGGGCGCGCCACTTGCCGCCAGGGCCTGATTTAAAAGCCTTGTAGCCTCCCTTTTCTCGAAGCATTTCGAGACGCTCACGCGCAGCATTCAACCCGCGTTCCGAACTATCGCGAATCCCCCAATGGGCATAGACGCGAATGCGGTCGCGCACCGGTCCCCCGAGAAGCTGATAGGTCGGCACATTGAAGTATTTGCCCGCAATATCCCAAAGCGCCTGATCAATACCCGAAAGAGCGGTCATAAGCACATTGCCCCCGCGATAAAAAGCGGATCGGTAAATATGTTGCCAGTGGTGTTCAATGCGCAGGGGATCTTTCCCAACGAGATAATCGGCAAGTTCTTCTACCGCAGCCCAGGTGCTCCTGGGTTTGCCCTCAAGAGTGGTCTCCCCCCAGCCGACAATACCGGTATCGGTCGTAATTTTGATCAACCGCATTCGACGGCGGGGAAAGAATTGTTCGATTTTAGCGATTTTCATGACATTTCTCCGGGATTGAAGAACCGAAAAGTATCCGCAGATGCACGCAGATGCACGCAGATGAAAAATCAAAAGTAGGTGAATACAGTGTTAATCAGGGTTGAAGAACCGAAAAGAAAAGAGGTCTGCCTCGGTTAGCTCAAATTGTAAACGAATGGGCTGTTGAATATCGATAGCATTGGCGTTTTCCCAGCGAACAGTGCGCGCGATTTCATCGCCAAAAATGTGGGGACAATCATCGAGCGCAAATTTTGGAAGGGTATCACCCGCTTCGTCGAGCAATGCAATGCGAATTGATCCGGCAACGCTCGTAGAATAATTTATTTCCAATTGGGCGCCAGTAAAAGTAAATGGTCTGGTCGTGAGAATACCCGTCCTCGCATCAGCGCGAACAGAAACAAACCCATCTTCGCGCAGGGTGAAACGCCGAATGTGCGCATTGGGAGTGCGGTAATTCTGCACAGAATAAAGTGAAAGTTCACCGGGTGCTGTAGAGACGACATGCGGTCCGATGAAAATGGAGCGCTCGTGCCAGTTGTTTTGATCCAGACCGGGACGCATAAACGCATCGGCATAAGGCTGGGTGAAATTCAGCCCGTCTCTACTGGCGAGAAACAGGACATCTGACAGACCATCGTGCCCCCACTCGGGCAGAGCCTGGCGCGTTGGGATAAAGCGTTTGGGAAATGCAAAATAATAGGGTGCGCGCGTGTAGGGATGAACGGCATTTGTATAAAGTTGATAATCAAAGCGCGTTTTGCCGTCAATGCGGATATATTGCCATGCATCCCAGTGTATGAAATCTGGCGAAGTAGTCATCCGAATAGCGCGCATTCGCGGTTCATTGCCATCGGGAAACCAGCCGCGCGCGTACAGAACATAACATTCTTGACGTGTATCCCAAAAAGCACTGACCGGACTATCAAAATTGGGGTCGTCTTCAGAAGCGACGATGAGCGGCCCATCTGCTGCATTTTGCCAGTGAATGCCGTCGGGAGAGACGAGACCGTAGATGCGAGCGGGTTTGCCACCACTCCAGCGTCCCGCTGCTTTGTACCGCTCGGATTCTGGCACGCCGGGACGTTCATCCACAAAAACCGCGATATTCTTGGTATTGGGATTATCAACACAGATATTGTTATCGGTCAATCCATTAAAATTGAACAAACCGAGATTGGGCCGTTGCCAACAAATGCCGTCTTCGCTCTCGGCATAAGCCGTAAACGTGTGGTTAAAACCACCCGTGTCTTGCTGTTCGTCTTGAGACCGGTACCACATTCTATATTTATCGCCATCTTTGATAACAACGGGACACCAACTCGTCTCACCTTCCCAGGGGCGGTTGAGGGTGAGACACGTTTCGCGTGGGATGGGCGCGTGCTGGTGAATACGCACATATTCGAGGCTGTCGATGAAATGGTTATCGACAAAAAGTTGGCGCTGGTTGGATGCGATAAGTGAATTCATCGTTATGCTCCTCCATTCTCTAACATTCGCAGTGGGGTGGTCCATAATAGCCGTTTCATTTTCTCAAAGCAAGGAGAACCCATGACCGCTTATCTCAGATTAAGTTATCATTGCTTGACAATTGCTTTATATTACTAAAGGAAACAACACAACCACCAGTTCAAGGAGACAGAATGGATAGGGAAATCGTAGAAAAAAAGGTAGAAGTACTGGAAAGAAGAGTACGCTGGCAAATGCGGGCGATTATCGGATTGATCATTGTATTTCTTTTTAACACATCGCCCGCTTTCACGTCAAAGTGGTTTCACCGGCTACTTCCACCAAAGTTGACCTCTATAAATTTGTCACCTGACGAAAGCGGTGGCAACATGAACTTTCGCAATAACTGGTCGCATCGGGAAGAAATTCTGGCGCAACGAATACAGGCACCAGAGCTTGGACCAGGTAGAGACAAGGCAGAATTCATCAACAATATTCTATCGCACCAGAATGGGACACCGAGATTGGGAAAACAAACGCAAGCAGGAGCACTACAGATTTTGTCCGACACATTGCGGGTAAGCACACTGCAGACAAGAACACTACAGATTGTAAATGCAGCGGGGGGACCTGTCGCCATAATCGGATCGGATGCTGGTGGAAACGGTATTTTACTCGTAGGAAACGCGGCGGGTGCGGCAGTTGCAGCTATATCCGTTGACCAATCTGGCAACGGAGACATTAGCGTGATAGAAAATAATACCTCTGTTGCAGGGATGGGCGTAGATCAAGCTGGCAACGGTGTGGTAGCAGCATCAAATGCCCTCGGTTCGAGCTTTACCCTTCTCGGCGCAGATGATTCTGGAAATGCGGGGCTGATCGTGGGCGGTAGCTCCGAATCGGGCACAGGTGCGGTCATTCTGGGCTTAGATGAAACGGGTAACGGACTGGTGAGTACAGTCAGTACCTCGGGTTCGCTCACGCTTCTCGGTGCAGATAATTCTGGAAACGCTGGACTGATCGTAGGCACTGCATCTGAATCGGGTGCAGGCGCCGTCATCCTGGGCTTAGATAATGCTGGCAATGGCTCAGTCAGTGCCACCAGTGCCTCGGGTTCAATAGTTGGTTTGGGAATCGATGAAGCGGGCGATGCAGCAGTGTTGTTGACAAATAGAGAGGGCGTATTGACTTCCGTATTGGGTGTCGATGAAAATGGGCACGGTGTAATGGGCATTCTCAACGCCTCTGGACGGCCCATTGCAGCGATGACAGCCGATGACGCGGGCAACGGTGTATTGGGAATTGAAGGCGGTAAATTCTTCGCACGTATAGACACTGCGGGTAATGGTGTCGCAGAGACCCGGGGACAAAACCAGATCCTTCGGTGGTCCTCAGAACGGACACCTGTGGGCGGGGGTGGTGGCACACCAAGCGGTTTAATAGGTGATTTGGATCAGGATGGCGACGTGGATTTTAACGACTTTTTGATATTTACCGCAAACTTTGGCAAGACAAGTGGGTAGATAAATCAGGTACACATTACAGAAAAGACTCACAAAACGCGCTTGACGCGCAAATAGATTCGCGTATCTTGGTCGCTGGTTTTAAATTTCCAACAAGTGGATCATAGACTTTGAACACACAAACTGAAAACGCAGGCCAGGACGCGCTCTCTGATCGAGACGTATTCACAGCAGGCCCAAAATACAACAAACCGTCCAAAAAGACGCGCATCAAATGGTACCGTTGCCGCGTCAGTCGCGAGACATTGCGCGAACTCAACAAGCGCAGTGATTTCCTCGGTTTTGCTCAGACACTCGGTTTTCTCGGCGTGTTGGGGGCTGCTGCTGGAACGGCCATTTACTCATCGCGTCACTGGCCCTGGTATATCACTGCGCTACTGGTCTTCATCAACGGGCACTTCTGGCATTTTCTGGTCAACGGCTTTCACGAACTGGTACACGATTCGGTCTTCAAAACCCGATGGCTCAATCGCTTCTTCCTCCGCATCTTATCCTTCCTCGGCTGGCACAACCACCATCTATTCTGGGCCAGCCATACCGAGCACCACAAATACACCTTGCATGCGCCCGACGACCAGGAAGTCGTACTTCCTCAAAAAATCGACCTCAAAGGCCTGTGGAAGCGGGCTATCATAAACTACAAATATCCCTACACCCTGCTCAAAGAGCGGTTTCGAAACTTTACCGGTTATATCAACAGGGAAAATACCTGGATTGGAATGCTCTTTCCCGAAAGCGATCCAGAGCGACGGCGCGCCTACACCAGATGGGAGCGCACCTTGCTCATCGGCCACCTCTCAATCGCGGGTATATCTCTGGCGTATGGATACTGGATTGTCCCGCTGGTCATCACATTTCCGAAAATGTTCGGATCGTGGTTGCAATCCCTATGCAACTCTGCACAGCACGTTGGCTTGCAAGACAAAGTGCCGGATTTTCGCCTCTGCTGCCGCACGATCTACCTCAATCCCCTGCTCCAATTTCTCTACTGGCATATGAACTACCACACCGAGCACCACATGTACGCCGCGGTTCCGTGCTACAAACTCGGACAGCTACACAGGCTGATCAAACACGAGATGCCCCACTGTACCCGCGGCTTGCGCGAAACGTGGAAACAGATTGCTGAGATTTTGGATAAACAGGCGCATGACCCCAATTACCAGTACATTGCCGAACTGCCCACAGGCGATAATCAGCGCAATATAGAACGACATACAGCGGACACTCGGAATTAAAATGTGTGTTTTGTATGCCAAACAAAGTAGATAATAATGTACAGTTTATATGAGCAAAACTTATTGCTTGACTCGCATGGGGATTCGTGTATATTAAGCCCTTCGTAGGCTCAATCTGATTTCATTTTGTCTCATCTCACTTCACAGGATTCATAAATGGCGCAGCTTTTTCCGCGTGGCAGTAACGCGTTTGCCAGAGTCAGTATTGTCGTGGCTCTGGTTGTTGTTGGAACGGGCCTCACCATTCTGCTCAATACCAACCGATTGCACTACACATCCGATGTCCTCGTCGCAAAAAAACAGCCTGTACCCTTCAGTCACAAACACCACGTGGCTGGCGTGGGCCTCGACTGCCGCTATTGTCACACCTCTGTTGAAGAATCTTCATTTGCCAATATCCCCCCTGTTGAAACCTGCATGACCTGCCATTCTCAGATTTGGACAGAAAGTCCCCTTCTCGAACCCATCCGCGAAAGTTATCGCACGGGTAATCCCATCGAGTGGGTTCGCATTCACGATCTTCCCGATTTTGTCTATTTCAATCACAGCATTCACGTCCACAAAGGCATCGGATGTCAAACCTGTCATGGGCAGGTCGATCAAATGCCGCTGATGTGGAAAGTAAATACCCTCAATATGGAATGGTGTCTGGAATGTCACCGGGCACCCGAGAAATATGTGCGTCCCCGCGAAGAGGTCTTCAATATGGCCTGGTATCCAATGGATGAACGCGGACATGCGGTCTCTCAAGCCCTGCTGGGCGCGCAACTGGTTCAAGACTACGATATTAACCCTTCCACGGATTGCTCGACATGTCATCGATGACACGCACAGCACATAAAAACGGTTTGGACCTCTCTGAGATTCGCGAACGCCTATCTACGCGCGAGGGACAGGATTATTGGCGCAGCCTGAATGAATTGGCCGATACGGAAGAATTTCGCGACTATTTGCACCGCGAATTTCCCGAAGGGGCTTCCGAATGGAACGACAAAGTCGGTCGCCGCAAATTTCTACAGGTAATGGGAGCGTCTCTGGCATTTGCCGGTTTGACATCGTGTACGCGCCAGCCGCCAGAAAAAATCGTCCCCTATATACGTGCGCCCGAGCAGATCGTACCCGGCAAACCCCTGTTTTTTGCTTCGGCTCTCTCTCAAGGTGGATTCGCCCGGGGCGTATTGGTCGAAAGCCATGCGGGGCGTCCAACCAAAATAGAGGGCAATCCCGCACATCCCGCAACACCCCGACCGGGCAATGCGACTTTCGGCCCCACAGATGCAATTACACAGGCTCAAATACTCGACCTCTACGACCCGGACCGCACACAGGTACCCGTGGGAAATGGGCGTGCGAGTACATGGACGAGATTTTCCGCTACCCTTGCGACCGAAGTGGCAAAACTCGATTTGGATCAGGGCCAGGGATTGCGTCTGTTGACAGAAACTGTAACCTCGCCAGTTTTGGTCAGCCAGATCCGTGCGCTATTGGAAAAATACCCCAACGCAAGGTGGCATCAATTTGAGCCAGGCACGCGCGACAACGCGCGCGAAGGCGCCAGAATGGCTTTTGGTGAAGTGGTCGAAACCCAGTATCATTTTGAAAAAGCCAAACGCATTTTGTCTTTAGACGCCGATTTTATGGAAAGTGGTGCGGCAAGTGTTCGACACGCTCGTCACGTTGCCCTCGGTCGCAAAGTCATCGACGGCCAAAAGGCCGATATGAATCGGCTCTACGTCGTTGAATCCTCCCCATCCAATACGGGGTCTTTTGCCGATCACCGCCTGCCATTGAAAGCCAGTCAGGTCGAGGGATTTGCACGAGCGGTCGCTGCGGCACTGGGGATAAACGCGATGGGCGGCAATAATGTCGGACACGATACATGGCTCAATGCACTGGTCAAAGATCTGGCAGCACATCGCGGCACATCGCTGGTGATTGCAGGCGATCATCAACCACCTGCTGTTCACGCACTTGCACACGCCATCAACAATGCGTTGGGCAATGTGGGTAGTACCGTGACGTACACAGATCCTGTGGAAGCCGAGCCTACCAATCAACACGCCTCCCTCAAAGATTTAACCGTCGATATGTCAGAAGGCAGCGTATCACTGCTGGTGGTTTTGGGTGGCAATCCCGTTTACAACGCACCGGCAGACCTCAATTTTGCCGCTGCTTACCAGGAAGTGACAACGCGCATTCATCTGGGACAATCTCAAAACGAAACCGCGCGATTGTCTCACTGGCACCTGCCCGAAGCACACGCATTAGAAGCCTGGGGAGATACACGCGCTTTTGATGGCACGGTTTCTATTGTCCAGCCATTAATAGAGCCGCTTTATGGTGGCAAATCCGCCGCGGCACTGGTGGCGATGATGATGGGAGATGGACGCACGGATTATGACCGGGTCAAAGAATATTGGGGTGAACAATACAAAGAAAGCGATTTTGAAACAGCCTGGCAGACCTATTTGCACGATGGATTGGTTCCCAATACGGCTTTGCCCGAACGCTCTGTGAGCACGACCGAAAATTACGGTACGCCATCACAGGCGAGTGAGGGCTTCGAAGTGAACTTCCGCCTGGATCCCACAATTGGCGATGGGCGATATGCCAACAATGGCTGGTTACAGGAATTGCCAAAACCCCATACGCGCCTCACCTGGGATAATGCGGCATTGATCGCCCCGGCAACTGCCGAGGAGATGGGACTTCAAAATGGCGATGTAGTCGCGTTGAGCGCGAATAATCGCTCTGTAGAAGCACCTGTTTGGATCGCACCCGGACATCCCGCAAATGCCGTTACTGTACATCTCGGCTTTGGACGCACCGCTGCCGGGCGCGTGGGTAATGGCGTTGGATTTAACGCTTATGAACTTCAGACATCTGATTCGCCCTGGACTGCGTCAGATGCGTCAATGACAAAAACGGGACAGACGTATCCCCTCGCCTGCACGCAGGATCACCACAGCATGGAAGGCCGTGCGCTGGTGCGATCTGGCACAGTTGATGAATACGAAAAACATCCGCATTTTGTACACGAAATGGGACACGATCCCGGTCCCGATGCAAACTTTTTCGATGGCATTCACGACAACGACGGCATAGCCTGGGGCATGGCAATTGACCTGAATTCATGCAATGGCTGCAATGCCTGTACAGTCGCCTGTCAGTCGGAAAATAATATCCCGGTGGTGGGCAAAGACGAGGTGCTCAACGGACGCGAAATGCACTGGATTCGCATCGACCGCTACTACAAGGGCGATCTGGACAACCCCGAACTTTATAACCAGCCCGTACCCTGTATGCAGTGCGAGAATGCCCCCTGTGAACTGGTCTGTCCCGTTGGCGCGACCGTACACAGTGCCGAGGGCTTGAACGATATGGCCTATAACCGCTGTGTGGGTACGAGGTATTGTTCAAATAACTGTCCCTACAAGGTGCGGCGCTTCAATTTCCTCCACTATGCCGATGAAGAAACACAGAGTTTCAAGTTGCAGCGCAATCCCAATGTGACAGTCCGCGGTCGCGGTGTGATGGAAAAATGCACCTATTGTGTACAGCGCATTAGTGCCGCGAGAATTGAGGCCAAGGTGGAGGATCGCGAATTGAAAGATGGCGATATTACAACCGCCTGTCAGGGCGCATGTCCTGCAGATGCCATCGTATTTGGCGATATCAAAGATCCCAATAGCCGCGTTGCCAAACTCAAAGCCCAACAGAGAAATTACGGCATTTTGACAGAGTTAAATACCAAACCGCGCACCACGTATCTCGCGCGGTTGACCAATCCCAATCCGGAGATTTCACAGCATGGGTAGTCCTGCACCTATAAACGATCCGACGATGCCAGCGCCGGTACTCGGTCCGGGGCAGACCTATACAACGGTGACGCAGAAACTCAGTGCGATCATCACCAGCCGCACGCCTTTGGGATGGATCGCAGCGATGTTGATTGCAGGCGGTATCTTGCAGTTGTTAATGTTGTCTGCAACCTGGCTGCTGATCAAAGGGACTGGCATCTGGGGCTTAAATATTCCCGTTGGCTGGGGCTGGGCAATTATCAACTTTGTCTGGTGGATCGGTATTGGGCATGCAGGCACATTAATTTCGGCTATTTTATTGCTCATGCGTCAACAATGGCGCAATTCGATCAACCGATTTGCCGAAGCCATGACCATTTTTGCCGTCATGTGCGCCGGTATGTTTCCGCTCTTGCACACAGGACGCCCCTGGGTGGCGGCTTACTGGCTGTTGCCCTATCCCAATACAATGTCTGTATGGCCGCAGTTCCGCAGTCCGTTGATATGGGACGTATTTGCCGTTGGCACCTACTTTACAGTATCCCTGATCTTCTGGTATCTGGGCCTGATCCCCGATTTTGCCACCCTGCGCGACAAGGCCAAACACAAAATTTCACAGATCATATACGGCGTGTTGTCAATGGGATGGCGCGGATCCGCCAAGCACTGGTTTAACTATGAAATGGCCTCGCTTCTTCTGGCTGGTGTATCGACGCCGCTGGTGCTGTCCGTACACTCCATCGTGAGTTTGGACTTTTCCGTAGGACTGATTCCCGGTTGGCATGCAACCATCTTCCCACCCTATTTTGTGGCGGGTGCCGTATATGCCGGTTTTGCAATGGTGCTGACGCTGGGACTGCCCATTCGCTACTTTTACGGATTGCACGATTATATCACCGACCGCCACCTGAACAATATGGGCAAGGTGATGCTCGCCACCGGACTCATTGTGGCTTATGGCTATGCGATGGAGCAGTTTTTTGCCTGGTATAGTGCCAGCCCCTATGAAGGCTATATGATGCAGAATCGCACGTTTGGCCCTTATTCCGGTACTTACTGGTCACTGATCTTGTGCAATGTGGCTATTCCCCAATTGTTGTGGATTAAAAAGGTGCGCCTGAGTCCGCTATGGCTGTTCATCATTTCGATGTTCATCAATGTGGGAATGTGGCTCGAGCGATTTATCATTGTGGTGACAAGCCTCCACCGCGACTTTATGCCTTCTTCCTGGGATATGTATCACTCGACGCCGTGGGACTGGGGATTGTACGCAGGCACAATTGGATTTTTCCTCTTTATGATGATCCTGTTTATTCGGGTGATGCCCGTCATTAACATTTTTGAAATCCGCCAGTTGGTGGCAAATAAAAGCCACGGAGAGCATGCGGAAACGGCTTCTGCAGATGATTAAACGGGTGTGATTATGGCTGAAAATTTATACGGCCTTTTGGCCGAATTCGATGGTCCCGACGAATTGCTCAAAGCTGCAAAAGATGCATATGCAGAAGGGTATCGCAACATGGATGCCTATTCTCCAATGCCGATACACGATTTGTCGGAATCAATGGGTTATGACAAGCACCGCGTGCCTATCATTGTGTTGATCTGCGCGCTTCTCGGTGCCTGTTCCGGCTTTGGGCTTCAGTACTGGGTATCTGTGATCGACTATCCGCTCAACGTGGGTGGTCGTCCCCTTTTGAGCTGGCCCTCTTTTATACCCGTGACATTTGAACTCGGCGTGTTGTTTTCCGCTTTCGGTGCATTGATTGGCATGCTCATCCTCAATGGTTTGCCGAGACCCTATCACCCGGTTTTCAATGTCCCCAATTTTTAACGCGCCTCTGGCGATTGGTTCTTTTTGTGTATCGAAGCCGAAGATCCCAAATTTGATATTTCCGAAACCCGTGCATTTCTCGAGAGCCTGAAAGCAAAAAAGGTAGATGATGTCGAACCGTAAATTAGCTAATTGGGTAAAAACTGCCCATCCCGTGAGATGGCTTGTGGTACTCGCACTCTTTATGGCAATGGGGTGTGAGGGCACGACAGATATCGAGCGTTTGCGGCAAGAAATGTACAACCAGTCGAGATTTGAACCACTGGAAAAAAATACTTTTTTCGCGGATAATCGCGCATCTCGGCCCTGGATAAAAGGTACAGTTGCACGCGGACACTTGCGTATAGACGCGCATTTATATACCGGGATGGTAGATGGTAAACCGGCAGAGACTTTTCCCTTTCCCATTACGCGCGATGTAATTCTCCGCGGCAGAGAACGCTACAATATCTATTGCTCCCCCTGCCATGGATATGAAGGTGATGGGCGAGGGATGGTGGTGCGCCGCGGCATGAAGCAACCCCCATCATACCATATTGAGCGATTGCAAAATGAAACACCGGGTTACTTTTTTGATGTCATGACCAATGGTTTTGGCGCAATGTATAGCTATGCATCGCGTATCAAACCGCGCGATAGATGGGCTATTATAGCCTATATTCAGGCGTTGCAACTGAGCCAAAACGCCACGCTGGACGATGTCCCTGCCGATGTGCGTCAGCGGCTTGAAAACGAGTAGGAGATTATGGCTACTGAATCCTTCAACCATCCGTTTGTAGATAAAGTGCAGCAATGGGGCCTTCTGGCAGGTGCCTGTGGTATAGTGCTTTTATTTATTGGTGCCTTTGCCGATTCTCAGCAATTTTTCCAATCGTATCTCGTTGGCTATATCTACTGGTTGGTCATTTCTCTGGGCTGTCTGGGATTGTTGATGTTGCACCATCTGGTCAGCGGACGGTGGGGATTTGTCATTCGGCGGTTATTGGAGTCGGGTGCGCGCACACTGTGGCTCATGGCTGTCCTGTTTATTCCCATTGTGGTTCTGGGGATGCACCATTTGTACGAATGGACGCATGCAGATGTCGTGGCAAAAGACCCAATTTTGACCTTTAAGAAGCCGTATTTGAATGAGACTGGATTTTATATTCGCGCAGTCGTTTATTTTGCCCTGTGGCTACTCTGGATGTTTTTGCTGACAAAATGGTCGCGCGAGCAAGATGAAACCGGCGAACCAGGCCTGAAAAGGCGGATGATTAACCTGAGCGGCCCCGGGATTCCCATGTTTATCTTGACCGTTACATTTGCTGCAACCGATTGGGTCATGTCTTTGGAACCGCACTGGTTTTCGACGATCTACGGCTTAATTTTTGTGGTGGGCGGCGCATTGGGTGCCATGGCACTGTGCATCTTGTGGGTGATCAAATTAAAGGATGTCGAGGTCTATCGAGAAGTTGACGCATTTAAGTATTTGAGCGACCTGGGTACTCTGATGTTTGCATTTACATGTCTGTGGGCTTATGTGAGTTTTTCCCAATTTTTGATTACGTGGTCTGGCAACCTGGCAGAAGAAGCGCCGTGGTACATTCGCCGATCGCATGGCGGTTGGCAATATGTGGGAACTGCATTGATTATTTTTCACTTTTTCGTGCCATTCTTTTTGCTATTGCAGCGGGCGATCAAACGCCGCGCCGCGCTTATGACGGTTATCGCGATTTTTATGTTGATTATGCGCTATGTCGATCTTTATTATTTTATTACACCGGCTTTTGCCCACGGCGGTTCTGACGGTATATGGTATGGTTTTTTGCTGGATGCGCTGGTCCTCGTCAGTATTGGAGGCTTGTGGTTGGGATTTTTTGCGATGCAGCTAAAAGGCGTGCCGCTGATACCACTGCACGATCCACGCATGGCGGAAACCTTTGCCGGAGAAGGTCACTGATATTGCAGAAAAACACAATGCCCACGAAAAGGGCTACGAAGACTATCATCTCAAAATTGGGCCAATTCTCGCTGCCACTGCGGGAATCATATTCATAGCCATTCTGTCTTTCATCGCTATGTGGGCCATGTTTCTCGGTCTGGAACAAGCCGTGATTTATATGACAGATGATCCGCCGCCCATGGCTGCTCATCAAAAGCCCTATCAAGGACCGCTGATTCAGACCGTACCCTCTGCTGAACTGACGCAAGTGCGTGCCGAAACCAATCGCACGCTTACCGAATACGGTTGGGTAGATAGGGATGCCGAGATTGTGCACCTTCCAATTGAGCGAGCAATAGACCTGGTTCTCGAACGCGGGTTCCCGGTGCGAGAGTAAAACATGCGCGTCTTATTCGCCTGTATCACGCTGATGTGCTTCACCAGGGTCGCGTGGGCACAAGACCTCACGCCGAATCCCACAGTGTTGGATTCCGTTGGAATTGACCAGAAATTGGGCGCATCAGTGCCGGTAAATTTGAAGTTCCGCGATGAAACGGGCACAGATGTTATGCTGGCGCGATATTTGGATGAGCATCCCGTTATTTTAGTGCCCGCATATTATGAATGCCCCATGTTGTGTACGCAGATTTTGAATGGTTTATTGTCGGGATTGCGTCCCGTATCACCCAATGCCGGACGAGATTTTGTCGTCGTGACATTTAGCATTGATCCCGACGAATCTCCAGAACTGGCAGCGGCAAAAAAGGTGAATTACGTCGATGGATATGGTCGAGAAGGTGGAGAAAATGGATGGCATTTTCTCACGGGAGACCAGGCATCAATAGACGCATTGACCCGGGCCATTGGCTATCGCTACATATACGATCCCGAAACAGATGAATACGTTCACGCCAGCGGGATTGTAATTTTGACACCCAATGGAAAAATCGCGCGGTATTTATTTGGGGTCGAATTTGCGCCGCGGGATTTGCAATTGGGGCTTTTGGAAGCCGCGCAAGATCAGATCAGTTCTCCTATTGATGCGATTTTGCTATATTGTTTTCAATACAATCCATTGACTGGCAAATATACCCTGGCAATTTATCGCCTCGTTCGCGTTGCCGGTGTGATTACTGTAATTTGCATTTTAACATTTATTTTTATTATGGTGCGCCGAGAGCGGTCGCCATTACAGGCTAATTAACGCCTGAAAAATAAAAGTCCATCAGACCTCTAACTTCTGAGTTAGCACATGCAGACTGATTTTCCTCTCTTTCCAGATCAAGCTTCGAGTTTTGCCTTTCACGTTGACGCGCTTTATTTTGGCATTTTGGCACTGTGCGTGTTTTTCGCGCTCATCGTTGTCATTTTAGTCGTTATATTTGCGATTAAGTATCAGCGCAAATCGGACGACGAAGTACCGCGACAAATTGCGGGGCATCTCGGCCTGGAGATATTTTGGACTGCCATTCCGGCGGTACTTGCACTGGGTGTATTTGTGTGGGCAACCGTATTGTACTTCCATCTCATTACACCCCCACCAAATGCCATGGAAATGTATGTGGTGGGCAAACAATGGATGTGGAAATTGCAACATCCCGAAGGCAAAAAGGAGATTAACGAATTACACGTGCCTCTGGGTGAATCGGTGCGCCTGACCATGACATCGGAAGATGTGTTGCACAGTTTTTATATCCCCGCCTTTCGCGTCAAAAAGGATGTGGTGCCCGGGCGATATACCAATTTGTGGTTTAAAGCGACGCAGGTCGGTTCGTATCATCTGTTTTGCGCCGAATTTTGCGGCACCGAGCATTCGCGCATGATTGGTACAGTACATGTCCTGGAACCTCAAGATTACGAAGCCTGGTTGACCGGCGGGACTGCAAATGAGCCGATGGAAGTCGCCGGAGAAAGATTGTTTGAACAATACGCCTGTCATACCTGCCACAAGATGGACGGAACGGGACGAGGGCCATCTCTGGCGGGTCTTTTTGGCAAAACAGTGGCTCTGGAAGGCGGCGGTACTGCACTGGTTGACGAAGCCTATATTCGAGAATCGATTCTGAATCCTTCCGCCAAGATCATGGCCGGATACAAACCCATTATGCCAACATTCAAAGGCCAGATCAGCGAAGAGGGGATTATTCAGTTAATCGCCTATATCAAATCGCTGAAAGCCCCCGAACTCACGAGTATGGAGTGATGCGTCATGGCAATCACCGAGCAAGATGTTCAAGCGTCTGAAGATGCGCCGAGCGTCAATTATCTGAATAACGGTTACGGGCTGAAGTCGTGGTTATTAACCAAAGACCACAAGCGCATTGCCGTTTTGTACATTATTTCGATTTCTATCTTTTTCGCCCTGGGTGGGTTATTTGCCAGCTTAGTTCGCTTTGAACTGATGACTCCCGAAGGCGACTTGATGTCTTCGGATACTTATAACAAAGTTTTCTCAATGCACGGCATCATTATGGTCTTTTTCTTTCTGGTGCCATCCATTCCCGCAACCATTGGCAACTTTTTAGTCCCCATAATGGTAGGCGCAAAAGACCTGGCTTTTCCGCGCGTCAATCTTCTGAGCTGGTATGTTTATGTGGTTGCAGGTATTTTGGGAACAATTGCCGTGGTTGGCGGTGGCGTTGATACGGGTTGGACTTTTTACACGCCGTATAGCAGCACCTATTCAAACTCAAATGTTATTCTGGCCGCTATGGCCGCTTTTATGGCGGGTTTCTCATCCATTCTGACGGGCCTCAACTTTGTAGTGACAATCCACACCATGCGCGCGCCGGGGATGACCTGGTTCCGCCTACCCCTGTTTGTCTGGTCGCATTATGCCACCAGTTTGATTATGCTGTTGGGCACACCCGTTATCGCAATTACGCTGGTGCTGCTCATGCTCGAGCGCGGATTTGGATTTGGGTTTTTCGACCCGAACCTCGGTGGCGACCCCGTCTTATTCCAGCATTTGTTCTGGTTCTATTCTCATCCAGCCGTTTATATCATGATCTTGCCTTCAATGGGCGTGATGAGCGAAATGGTAGCCTCTGTGGCGCGCAAGCGCGTCTTTGGATATGAATTTGTCGCGTTTTCAAGTGTAGCCATCGCAATTTTGGGATTCCTGGTATGGGGTCACCACATGTTTGTGAGCAGCCAATCGACTTATGCCGGCATGGTGTTCTCCATCATCACATTTCTGGTAGCCGTACCCTCTGCGATCAAGACTTTCAACTGGACAGCGACCTTATACAAAGGGTCTATTGTATATGACACCGCGATGTTTTACGTGTATGGGTATCTGGGCTTGTTTTTAGTTGGTGGTTTGACCGGACTATTTTTGTCGAGTATGGGCCTGGATATTCACCTGCACGACACGTATTTTGTGGTCGCGCACTTCCACTATATTATGGTTGGCGGTCAGGTGATGGGATATCTGGGCGGCATGCACTTCTGGTGGCCGAAAATTACGGGTAAGATGTTCCCCGATATCTGGGGACGCGTTTCAGCCCTGCTGGTATTTCTCGGCTTTAATCTGACATTTTTCCCGCAGTTCATTCTGGGATATATGGGCATGCCGAGGCGTTATCACGTCTATCCCGATGAATTTCAGGTCTTGAATGTGGCATCGTCTATGGGTGCGTCAATTCTGGCTCTGGGATATCTGGTTCCCGGCGCGTATTTGACCTGGTCGATCTTTAAGGGACCAAAAGCACCTGATAACCCCTGGGGAGCCAAAGGCCTGGAGTGGGAAACGACTTCCCCACCGCCCACATTTAATTTTGAAGAAACGCCTGTCGTGACAGAAGAAGCCTATCAGTACGGACCAATTGAGGAGCACTAATGGCCGATCACGCATTACATCACGATCACCCGCACGGACTGGCTCACCAGTTCGAAGACATGCCACAGCAGAAGGAATCCGCCGTCATTGGCATGTGGAGCTTTCTGATTACGGAAATTCTGTTTTTTGGAGGCTTTTTTGCGACATATCTGATCTACCGATCCTATTATCCCGAGGCATTTTTTGAAGGCAGTAGCCACCTGGATATTCCTCTGGGAGCATTTAATACCGTAGTGCTGATTGTCAGCAGCCTGACAATGGCGATGGCTGTACACAAATCCCACGAAGGCAATAAAAGAGGGATACTGGTCTATCTGACTCTGACCGGAATCTTAGGGCTTACCTTTTTGGTGGTCAAATATTTTGAATACTCCGCAAAAATCGAGTACGGTTTGGTCCCCGGCCTGGTATGGCATCCGCACGGTGAAAATTCTCCCCAACTGGCTCTCTTCTATTCTCTGTATTTCGGAATGACCGGAATGCATGCCCTGCATATGATCATTGGCATTGGCCTGTTGATCTGGGTATTTGTTAAAACTGCACAGGGAACGTACACGGCAGAATACAATGCCCCTGTTGAAATTTTTGGCCTGTATTGGCACTTTGTCGATATTGTCTGGATTTTCCTATTTCCACTGCTCTACCTTCTGGGCACACAGGGAGGAGGACACTGATGGCTGATGATCACCACGGTCCAACTGTACGCATTTATCTGGCGGTATTTGCCTCCTTGATGTTTTTGACCGCACTAACAGTTTGGGTGGCTTTCCAGGATCTGGGCATGTTCAATGACGTGGTAGCACTCGGTATTGCATGCACAAAAGCCACGATTGTGATTCTATTTTTTATGCACGTCAAATACGCCAGCCGATTGACCTGGCTGCTCGCAGGTGCAGGTATCCTGTTCTTGCTGATCCTGTTTGCCTTTGCAATGGCAGATTACGTCAGTCGCGGCTGGTTGGGCATGCCGATGAGCCAATATTTGCAGTAACAATATCATAGATAAAAAGAGAGCGGAGATATTCACTGGATATCTCCGTTTTTTTTGTGATTGTGCGGTATTACAGCGGAGGTGTGTGCAGGCGGTGCCCCTGGCCCATAAAATAGAAAATATCCAGAATAAAAGAAACCAGAACACCCAGCGTATAGCCCATGAGGACGCCAAAGATAAAGACCCGAGATCGGTTGAAAAGCTCAATACCGCCAACTTTGAGTACAATTATTTTCATCAGCCAGGCGATAAATACGGAAAAAAAGGAAGCGCGGGTGGGATACTGGAGGGAGACAGTAAATCCCACCGGGTGAAGGGGCCACCAGGGAAACCGCTGGTTCAGAAAAATCAGCAGCAGAGTTATCGCCGCCCCAAAGGTTCCGAAACCCAAATCCCACCATTGCCGTTCTGCATCTGGGCGCCCTTTGATATCCGAAACGGTATAATTAAAAAAGGCCCGGTTACCCCGCGTATAACTGTAGTCTCCAAAATTCTCAGCTCCTGGCCCGTAATAACCCAGAATAAGGGTGGTGATTACAAAAGCGAGGATTGAGAGGATTCCGCCAATGAGAATTGCGCCACCCAGCCGACGCCTTTGGGGATCGGTATGGTCGCCTGCCCTGGCGGCATTGGCCGCGCCTGGCATAGCAAATCCCTTTGCGTTACCGTAAAGCGTACCCATCTGGTTCAGAGCGGCAATCGTCGTATCATCCATATTCCAGATGCCGATCAGCCCTTTGACGGGTCCGGTAGGTCCCGAACCCCGTAGAGATACCAAGCCGCTGAGTGCCACGATCTTGGCCATCCCCAAATAGAGAATCAGGCTAAAAAACATAAATGCCACGGCCACCCCCGGATTCATCCGGGTTTTGCAGAGCCAAAAAAAAATGAAAAGGCTGGCAAAGATGAAACCGAAGGTCGCTGTGCGATAGGTGAGCAATTCGGTCGAATCATCAACCTCGGGACCTTTTCCAACTGCTTTACGCCAGACATCGCGGATGTGCCCGCGTGCGATCCAAAGGCTCCATAACACAAACACCATCAGACCATAATTATTCTGAGAGATTACCCCAGAACCATAGCCTCTTGGGCCAAATCCGATGCGGTTGGAAATGCCAGCCTGCAGCATGCCCAAAATGTGGAAAAGCCACATCGACAGGAGAATTTCCAGAGTAGTGAAATAAGCAAAACAAATAACATAAAAATCGAACTGGAGAAAGAAAGGCATAAATCCACGTCCGATGGGAAGCAGTGTTCTAATATTGAGAAATGCGAATGTGGGAAGGCCCGGAAAGAAGTGGCCTGCTGTATTCCAAAAAAGCATGATTGCTGGAATCGCAAACCCGATCCAGAAAAGGGGCAGACCGAAAAATTGGGGCAGATTCCGTCCGGGACCGGGATTTTCTACGAGCATCAGAGAGAGTTCTACAAAGGGAAATGCCAGACGCTCGCTTTCCGACCACTGTTTTCTCAAAATGACTGCAAGACAGAAACAGGCCAGCATAATCGCGATGAGCAGGCTAAACCACCAGAAGAGCGGACCAACCCATATCTCCCAGGGCAGAGACACACCGGGAACCAGCCCGCGATAGAACATTCCAACGCCATCTCCCGCATTGCTGGGAAACAACCAGCGCTGCAGGTTGGGCAGTGTGTAGGTGGGCCATTCATTCTCCGGAGAAGCATAGTAATCCGGAGCCGAGATCACGGCTACAAATCGCTGGGCCAGGGTGGGTACTGTTGTGCCGAGAAATCCAATGGCGAGCACGGCAGCCATATCCCGCCGCGTCAAAGCGAAACGGGGAAACCGCCTCCGCACGAGGGGATTGTAGAAATAACCCAGGAGCAGAAGCCCCACCAGCAGTGCAAAGGGCATCTGGCTGTGTGTGAACGAGGAAGAGTGGATCAAGTAGCGGGAGATAGGATCGAAGCCGTTGATGCAAAATGTGAGCACTACCCCCAGGACAATAGCACCCGGGCGCACCGATGGCTCTCGCTCTCCCGCCGACAACTGGTGTGCTTGTAAAGGATTGCTCATCGAATGCGCTCTTTGCACACTGGGTAAGGAATTATACAAAAAAGCCCCCAGTAAAAACTGAGGGCCTCCGTATTCAACCGTTCAGCCTATTCCTGATGAAGCGTAGGCGAACGCCTCGGCGCGGAAAACTGCTCTTCTGTGAGCGGGATGGCCTGCTTCTGATAGACCTGCACCCGATAGGAGCCATTGTCCGCCACAAACATCAGCCCATCTCCATTCACAGCCACCCCTCCCGGACGCCGAAAATATTTTTGTGGCTCGAGGTCTGCCATATCCCTCAGGCGATTTGGACCGGCATTTGTCATCATATATTCAATTGCGACCGTTGACAGGGTTGCATCTCCCAGGAATTTCTGCACGTATCTCGACTCGGAATTGAACAATTGTACCCGGTCATTTCCCGAGTCCGAAACATAAACATCGCCATGCTCATCTACGGCCACACCCGTCGGTCTATTTAGCTCGCCATTTCCGCTACCCGACTTGCCGAACGCGAAGATAAACTCCCCGTCACCGGTGAACTTCTGAACCCTGTCATTTCGCCAATCTGCGACATAAACATCGCCCAGTTCATCCACTGTAAGCCCCCAGGGCATGTTAAACTCGCCCTCCCCATCGCCAAACCTCCCCCACTTTGAGATAAATTCACCATCTTTGGTAAACTTCTGGACTCTGTGATTCAGGCTGTCAGCAACATAGATATTCTCTTCTGCATCAAAGGCAATACCCGCCGGACCGTTCAGTTGTCCATCGCCATCGCCGTACTCACCCCATTTCCCCAACTCTTTGCCATCTTTGTCAAAGGACATAATACAATGCTTGGCCTCGTCTGAGACATAGAGATTCTCCTCGCTATCGGCAATAATTGCAACTGCCCATGTAAGTCCACGACCAACAGTGCCTAAATCCTTATCATCAATATGGTACTTTCTAATCGTCGATGCATCTCTGTTCCGACACAATATGTAGAGACAGCCTTCCTTGCCCAGGGCAATATCGATCGGAAAATTCGTCAGCCGCCTCATACCCAGCGTCTTGTAAAATGGAAACCCTGCCCGCAACAGGCCATAAGGTCTGCCCATGATACACCTCCCTTTTCAATATCACACCACCTCTTTAAAAGGCTGGATCTGTTCAAATGTCCCATCCACAATCGGGGTAGCATCCATTCCCATCCATTGCTCCAGGAGCGTTGCGTATATACCGCGGAAGTCAATTGTATGCTCGAGGTCTTCGCCGTTGGCCCATCGAGAAGGATCAAGAGAGGGATATTCTGCGTATAGACCGCCATTCACACCATCACCGATGATAAATGCACCGCCACCTGTACCGTGGTCAGTGCCGCTGGCATTATCCCTCATGCGTCGTCCAAACTCTGAGAAAACGAGCATGACAATCTCCTGGGATGCATTGTGATTCCGCAAATCCTGGAAAAAATCGCGGATTGCTTCCGACAACTCCGTCAGCAACTTGGGATGTGAAGGCATTTCATTGGCATGATGGTCATAACCTCCGTGCTGCGTGTAAAAGATCCTTGTTCCAAGACCGGCAAGGTGAACACGCGCGACATCCCTCAACGCCTTCGCAATCGAATTGCTTCCGTACTCCACATCGGACTGATACATTGCCGGAGCCATCTTCAACTTATCGGAACCTTTGATGACATCCAGACCCGTTTGCGAAAGATAATCCATCACCACACCCGTGCCAATCGCGGGTTCGTACATAGTCTTGAATATCTCAATAGCCCGCATTCGCTTTGGGTCTTCTTTGATGCTGGTCATCAATCCGTAATTGTCGAGGTCGTCAACAGATGTTACGGGAACGCCGGAAACGGCCAGTGCTCGAGAAAGTCCTTTTCCGAAGTTGATACCCGTCAGGACATTTTCCCCCTTCGGATCCAGATCGCGCACGACTCTACCCAGCCAGCCCTCAGTGCCGATATCTATAGGTTCGCAGGTATGCCAGACGTCCATAGCCCGAAAATGCGACCGGCTCGAGTCGGGATACCCGATACCCTGCACAATCGCCACGTCACCCTGCTCAAACATCTCCTTCAAGGGCACCGTATTGGGGTGCCAGGCCAGAGTGTCATTCATCGGCAAAACTTCATCCTCGCGAAGTCCCACAATGGGCCGGCAATCGTGGTATATGCCGTTGGTATAAGGGATAATGGTATTCATGAAGTCATTGCCGCCCTTCAACTCAACAATGACGAGGATTGGGTCTCTATAAGCCATTTTATTCCTCCTTTCCGTGCGCTACGCAAATTGATACTCTCTCGAAGCGACAATGAGTTGCAGCATCTGTATCACGCGATCTGTACTTTCCTCAGATCCGTTATCAGCGGATAGGTCGAGATCGCCACCTGATTCTGCAAATTTGTTTAATGATTCGCGGGTCGTATCACTCACGGTCATAGGACCTGCGAGATCCAGACATTTTTCCACGAACTCATCAGGAGCGAGTGCCCGCCCCTCGGCTTTGAGCCGATTTATGAGTTCGGCAATGCCCGGCCTGGACGCATCGCTTACCTCGCGAACAGCAAAATTCACGCGCTCGGTCAGTGTGCCGCCATCAATCCATTCCCTGCCGGTGTGCCAGCCTTCCACAGTCGGAGGATCCAGCAATTTTTGCCCCATTAACGTGGTAGCACCCGAATATTTTCCCATACCTGGATCGGGACGTTCATAGGTGCCGATCAGCTTCAGGATGCCCGTAACGAGTTCTGTCGGGCTTTTTACTTTTTTCCCTCGCGCTTCCTTAAAGAAGTCAGAGTTGAAAAGTGTTCTAAGAACATGGCGCATATCGCCTTTCGACTCCATAAAAGCGTTTGACAGAGTTTCAATCGCTTCGGGATCCTGAGGCGGAGTCACATGCCAGGATGGAACCTGCGGCTCGTCTGCGACAAAAAAGTTGTAGAGATGCCTGGATATGAACTTGGCACAGGCAGGTTGTTCGACGATAATGTCGATGATATCGTCGCCGTTGAGATTGCCCGTATGTCCCAGAAAAGTCTTTTCCCCATCGTCGTGGTCTTCTTCGAGGAAAACGAATTTCGCATCGTAGAAACCCTGTGGATACAGAGGCGGCGGCTGGGCGAACGTCCATCCCGTAAAGGCGCGAGCACAGTTTTTAATATCGTCTTCCGTATAATTGCCAACGCCCATCGAGAAGAGTTCCAACAACTCTCGGCCGTAGTTCTCATTAGGCTCACCTTTGCGGTTCTCATTATTGTCCAGCCAGAAAATCATAGCGGGGTCTTTGGACAGCTCGAGCAGGATCTCCCGCATATTTGAAAGCCCTACACGCCGAAAAGTATCGATCTGGCGAGCAGAGGCGAGAAGGTGCTGATTTTTCCCCACCCCGGTGGCGAATACGTGATGCCAGAAAAGAGCCATCTTTTCTTCGAGCGGACGCTTGCTGCGGATCATTCGATACATCCATTTTTCCACATATCCCGCTTCAAAGCTGCCAAAATAACGGTGCAAAATATCCTCATCAATGGGATCACAGCGCTCCGGCTCGACCAGATCTTCCACGACGTTTTCATAGCCCTTTTTGGCATAGTCCTCCAGTTCTGTTCTCGTGGCCCCAAACCCGGCTCGACGCATCAGGTGGGCCATTAACGCAATATCGGTGTTCGACATTGTTTCCCCCTTTGCTGAAATACCTCGTTAGTTGCGCTTGCTCTATCTCTATCATCAGAATGACAAAATTATGTTTTTCAATAATTTACCTTAAATATTCTCTATAAAAATAAATTTTATAATTATTACTAATAGTATAATTTCATCCTGGGCAAGAGGCAACCCAAAATTATCGGGGTCTGGACGCGAGCGCAGAGAAGTCCACTGGATTTTCTCGCTATTTTTGCGTATTCATGGGAAATAAGACGCGCTACCATAACACCTTAAAGGAGGAAACATGCGCCGAAATAAGCTAAGAGAACTGCTCGATGCCGATCACCCCAGTTTGGGAACCCACGTACACAGCCCGTGGCCGTCGGTATTTGAAATGGTGGGATATTCAGGCCAGTTTGATTATATCGAATACGTATCGGAATACGCCCCTTATGATTTACACACCATGGACAATATCGGTCGGGCTATCGATCTATTCGACGACCTGTCGGCGATGATCAAAGTCGAGGAAGATCCGCGTGGACATATTGCAAATCGCGCCATAGGTGCGGGCATTCAAAATGTTTTATTCGCCGATGTGCGCACAGCAGAAGATGTGAAGGCGTGTGTGGAAACCGTGCGTCCCGACACACCAGAAGATGGCGGACATCACGGGGTAAATATGCGCCGGTACGTGCGGTTTGGTATGGATACGGGAGGATCTGAATTTATTCAATCGTGTCGCGATTCCGTTATTGCGATCATGATCGAAAAGAAGGAAGCAGTCGAAAATTTGGAAGCCCTGCTTTCCGTGCCGGGCTTAGATATGATACAGTTCGGACCAGGAGACTATTCCCTGAGTACGGGCTATGCCAGAGAAAAAGTACAAGAAGCGGAAAAATACGTGATCGAAACATCGCTAAAAATGGGCATTGCGCCCCGGGCGGAACTCGGAGACGCCAAAGGCGCGAAGCGATATTTGGACATGGGCGTGAAACACTTTTGCGTGGGAACCGATGTGAGCATCTTGATGCAATGGTTCCGCGAAGAGGGAAAAGCAATGAGAGATGTGCTGGAAAATGCGTAGAGATAAGAGGAGACTTCATTCCGCATCAACCAATTTCCCATCTTTGAATATCAATTTCAAGTCGTCGTACGTGAGAACGGTTTTGGAGCCGAGTACAACGCGCGTTTTGGGTTTGCCTTTCAGGGCGATCACTTCTTCAATAGACATATTCATTTTAAGCAAAACGGTCTCCTCTGCACCTTCTAATTCCGCTTCACTTGCTGCAAAGGCAATATTGAAAAGACGTTCAACTTCGGGAATTGTGTACTTATCCCTATTGACCTTGAGGCGAACGGCATGGCGGGCACCTGACAGTCTGTCGAGTTCAACATAAACCTCTTTTTCCCTTGCCTCGGCTTTTCGAATTTGAACTTTCGCGCCCCTTTGGATCACCCGCACACTCCACCCTGCAAGCTCATCTCTTATAATGATATTCCGGACCTCTTCGGCAAAATCCTCTGCCGACTGAGATTGGGACTGGCGAAAACCGCCTATTGTAGCGCGGTATGAAACCTCGCCATTTTCCAGAACATTTGCCGCATCAATACCTCGAATCCCGTCATTCACCTCTACAAAATCGATTTTGATCCAGAACGTCTTGCCCTTAAGCGCCGCAACATGACTTTTTACATCTGTCGGTTGCGCCTGCACCGTTTGAACCGAAACAATAATCATCGACAAAAAAGCCACTAAAAAACGCATCATATCTCTCCGATCTGAGTAATTCATATCACAACCAACCAGCCACGGTCCACAGCGGACTGAGACGCTGAAAGGGAGCATTTAACAGACGCACGCGGTCTGTGACGGGATGACCGCCGTACTGACGAACAAATTCGGCTTCAAAACGTCGCTCGAGATCCGTCTCTTCCGTCAGCGGAAGGTCCATCCAGACACTTCCCCTATTCGCGCTCTCGCGAATCGCAACCCATATCTCCAGATCCCTGCGGGCATTGGCTGGACTGTATTGCGGCTCTGCCCCCTCTGTCACAGCCCTGTGAAGACTATTAAGAATCGCAGCTTTTGCCACATCGTCCGTATGGGAAACCTTCTGGTACTTAAACGGATTCTCCCAGACAACCGGAGGATCGGTATCCACCTGAACAGACGAGAGAATTTGCTCTCCGTCAATCTCCTCAAACACCTCCCGAATCGGGTAAGATGCGCGTTCACCGCCTCCATAAAGCACCAGCTCATTGCCCGAAAGATGCCCTTCCACCCCCTCGATATCCCAGAAATTGCCGCGCGCACCGGCTGGCGACATTTCGTATAAACAAACAATGTCATCTTCGAACTCGACAACAGCACTCTCCCACCAACGGATTGTTTCCTCCACCCCGCCATAATTGCTATATGGCAACACCTCCACCGATTGTGCATAGCCCAGGGCACGGGTCGCGGCCTTATCGAGAATCATCCTGACTCCGTTGATCCCGTGATAGCTTCCAGACGTGTACCACAAACGCGCATGTGTCAGTTTTCCAAGCAGTCCTTTTCTAACGATCTTTTGCTTTAATTGTTCCTGAGGCCAGAGCCAGACATTTTCAGCGACTTCCCATACGACTCCTCTATCTCGACATGTCCGATCAATCGCATCGCCAATCGCCAGAGTGTGGGCATACGGAATCTCCGTAATGATATGACAGCCGCGCTCAACAGCCGTCAAAGCCATGACCGCCTGTCCATCGGTGGGCACGAGAATAAAAACCACATCCGGACTTTCTCCATCGAGCATCGCTTCAAAATCCGTATATCGCGCATCAATGCCAAAACGCTCGCCAACAACCCGTAGCGACTGCTCGCTATGATCGCAAATCGCGCACAAATCGTAGAGGTCAGTCAGCTTGACCATCGTCGCGATATATCCGCGGGCGCGGGAGCTTTCATAAGCACCGCACCCCACAACAGCCAGTCGAAGTTTCTTCATAGCGTCTCCTGTCCTGCTGCCAATCAATCCCACTCAAGAATGACACCGAGTGCTTCGTCCGGCTTGTGATAGAGCAAGTGATACGCATCCGGAGTTTGTTCCCAGGGGAGCCTGTGGGTAATCAGTTCAGCGACTTTGATCCGTCCGTCGATCAGCATCTGGGCTGCATCCCGCATACACACCTCTCTGGGTGTATCGATGCGGATGCCCGCGATGATCTGCTTGTTCATGAAGGCGTCCCCTTCCAGGGGCAATGGCGCACCTTGATACTTCGCTATGAGGTGAATTGTTCCCCTGGGTGCGAGCATCTTCTGAGCTTGTTCGAAGGACTGGATGCCGGCGTAGCCGCCGACGCACTCGACGACGAGATCGGCACCCTTACCATCTGTGAGTTCCTTGACCGCTGCCACGGAGTCGGTCTGGGAGACATTGATCACATTTTCGTGCCCCAGTTTCCGCGCGATATCGCATCGAAGAGGCTGTGCATCGACGACGATCACGCGGCCGGGATTGCGTTCCCAGACGATCTGCGCGCACAGGGCACCGACGATCCCCTGACCGAGCACGACAACGGTCTGCCCGGGTTCTATTGGCGAAGTGCGCATCCACATCACAGAACTGGTCGCGAGTGGGAGAAAGGTCGCAGTCTCATAGCTGAGTTCGTCCGGAAGGGGAAAGGCCTGCCGAGATCTCTCGGTTTCGCCCGCGATGACGTACTGAGCGTGCGGGGTGTTCGCCATGACGCGCTGTCCAACTGCGAAATCCTGGATATTGGCCCCCACCCCCACGACCTCACCCGCGTCGGAATACCCCATCATTTCAGGACTTACCGCCTCTTCCCTGACGTATCGCCAAAATAGCTCCGACCCCCTGCTGATCAGGCTGCGCTTGACCTCGATCAGCATCTGATCGGGACCGGGGTCTGGCTGTTCGACTTCGACCATCTGCACATTGGCGAAGCCGTCGAGCTTTTCAAGTCGTTTCATTCGTGCCATAAATAGCGTCCTCTCAGTTAATATCGCGCAACCCTTCCCAGTGATCCCACAAATCGAAGGGCAAGTCAAACAGGATATCACTCAGGTTTTTGAAAGCAAAGCGATTGACAAGCGCCATGCGAATATCTGTCCGACAATTCATGCTGGCTGTATGCAACATATAGTGGTGCCAAAAACAAACCGTGCCTGCAGGTGCGGCGTGTTCATAGCGCGTATCGGGATGCAAAAAGCCGGGCACTTTGAGACCACTCAAATTAGTCAGAGCATGCGCCTGGAAATATCTGGCGACCTTGAGGTGTGCCCCCGCCCATGTGGTAAAACCACCGCCGCGGGGCAAGACATCGCTGATATTAATAGTAACGGCAACGGTGAAAGTATCCGCCACACCTTCGATGAGATATCCATCCAGATGCCCTCTCGGAGGCTGCCAGTCCGTGTGACCGCAGGGATAGATCATCTTACACAGCCCATTGCCTGGCGGGCGAAGACGCCCCTTACCCGCGAGTTCTTCGGCCATGTCGTAAAGCGGTGTATCGGTCCTCATAGCCGCGATTGCGGGATGGTCGCTACACGGCAGATTGCCTTTTGGCCCCGCGTTGATCCATGTCTGAGGATCATCGCGATCCGCCTCGATATATTCCCACACGGCATCCCGTGCATTTTTGAGTAGCTCTGGTGCAATCAAATCGGGTTTGATAACGTAACCATTTTTTTTGAAAAAGGCTTTTTCTTCGTTGGAAAAATAAGACATGGCCAACTCCCTGTTTATGGATGATTTCTACCACCCTACAACTAATCAATCGCTTTCCAATAGGTTATCCGTGGGCGGATCGCCCAAATCGGGAATTTCGAGCAATTCACCGCCCTTAAGAGCTGATTCGTGGGCAATGAGGCCGGGGATCAGGTAACGCGCAGCTTCGTAAATATTGTTCGGTGGCATTTTGCCCGAGACACAGGCGCGAACAAAATCGTCAACGAGAAACTGATGTGACCCATTGTGACCATTGGGCAAACCTCTAAATGCATCGGGCAAGCGGTGAATGGGATGAACGGGAGCAACAGAGTGATGCGTTCCATCGTCTGCCGTAACCTTGTCCATATCGCCCTCAACGCGTCTTGCCGCTACGCGACAAGTGAGTTGCGCGTCGAGAGATTCGCGTTCAGATCGGTCTTTCGTGACCCAGACGGCACCCGAGGCATTGTGCTCAAAACTGCCCTCTGTGCCAAACATAGTCATACGCACCGTACCCGGGTGCCCAACACGGCGAAATTCATTGATGCGCGCGGTGCTGCCATCAGACAGCTTGAACAGCGCAGATTCATTGCTGAACGGATTATTCCACTTATTTGATGCGTAGATTCCATCCTCGTGACGATCTGTAAAGCCCTGGCATGAAACATGGGTCATACGCGCGCCCGTGATAGAGAGAATCTGACTCGTCGAGTGTGTGGGATAAAACATGGGGGGTACACCAGCGGTTTCGCGCCAATTTTCACCCCCACGCCACCTGGCAACATCGTACAAGCCGTGATCCCAGTCGTGATAATATTCGGCTTCGGCGTACACAACATCGCCAAACGCGCCTTCTCGGAATCGCTGCCGACAGTAAATCACTGCTGGATAGTAGTAACTCGTTTCACCGAGCATATAGATATTACCCGTTTCCCGCACAGCTTTGACAATAGCGCGAAGTTCGTCGAGTAATATGCCCGGTGGCACGGCTGAATAGACGTGTTTACCCGCGCGGAGTGCTTGTGCTGCCTGCGGCCCGTGCAACCAGTTCTGGGTAAAAAGCGCGATAGCATCAACATCGGTATCACACAGATTATCGAGAGAAGGCGACGTCTGCACAATCCCGTGTTTTTCAGAGTTACTCCGGCGTTTTTCCTCATCCAGATCGCATAGAACGACCTGATCCACATCTGGATGCGCATTGAACAGGGGGATAAAACCCTGTGCAAATGCCCCCACGCCAACTATGCCGAGACGAATGCCCATGGAACCTGCCTTTTTATTTTACGAGATGCACTTTGACACAGCCGGATTCTTTATCAGCAGCGGTGTGAAAAGCTTCCGCGATATCGGCAAAGGGATAACGGTGGGTGACGAGTTTCGTAGCTTGTACGCGCCCAGAGGTAATAAGATCAATAGCGACATCAAAATCTGTACGCATGCCACTGAAACCGTAGCAATTGGAACCAGTGATATTGACTTCAGACCAGACAATCGAACGCAAGTCAACCTCGAGAGGTTTGAAGTAACCGGCCACGAGAACGATCATCGCATGACGGCGCGATATAGCGATGGAATCATCGAAGTTCTGCGCGGTACCCACAGTTTCGATAACGGCGTCATATCCCAGGCCATCGGTGAGATCTTTAACCACATCCTTCACATCGGTCGTCGTGATATCGACGACGTGATCTGCGCCGAGGTCGCGCGCGAGGTCGGCCTGCTGCGGATATTTGGTGGTGATAAGCGTTTCGCGCACACCAATAGCTTTGGCAACTGCCAGACAGAGTTGACCAATTGTTCCCCCACCGATCACGGCGACCCGATCCTGGTAAGACGCTTTTGCCTGCGCGAGTGCGCGATGTGCCACAGCGAGAGGCTCTACAAGCGCACCCTGTTCAAAAGTCATATCGGGCAATTTGAAGACACTATTTTTGTGTGCGGTTGTGTATTCGGCAAAACCACCATGAGATTCGCCCGAAAACCACTTGCGATTGGCGCAGTGGTTGTAGCGGCCTGTAATGCAGTAGTGGCAGGTACCGCAATGCGAAAAACATTCGGCAGTAACCAGATCCCCTACCTCAATGCCCGTAACGCCCTCGCCAACTTCGGCAACCGTGCCACACAACTCGTGCCCCGCGGCGCGTTCGAGCGAGGGTTTCCACTCGCCAAAATAATTGTGCAAATCGCTACCGCAGATGCCAGAACTCCTCGTCTGCAGGGTGATATAACCCGGTGCCGGGGGCGTGTATTCAACATCTCGCCATTCGATTTCGCGGATACCTTTGTAAAGTGCTGCTTTCATTTCTATCTCCTGTAGAGGTGGGACTTACTGTCGGTCGGCAGTGATACCGCGCCAGTCATCCGTGCGAAATGGCGATGCCGGCAAACCTGCCCCATTGTACAAATTGCAAATCGGATTGTCTGCCCAGGCGTATCGGACAGCAATGGGCTGCTGCACATCTTTACTCCAGACCAGCACATCGTCGCCATCAATCTTTGCCTCTGCCCAGACAAATTTGCGATCTTGCCCTGCAATCGCAAAACCTTTGAGCACATCACCTTTGGCTTTTAAACCGCCATACGCATGATCAAATTGCAGGCGAATTTTGCCTTCTTCAACCGCCATAGACCGATAAATGGGACCAGAATGCGGTTGATCCATATCATAGACCATAGCTTCTGCACCCAGAGCCAGACGCAATCCGACATCCTGTTTATTCTTCGGGTGAATATCGTCTGCCTCGCCAATATCAATCGCCACAGCCATACCAGTATTGGGCAATGAAAGCGTCATCAATTGCGCCTCGCGCAATTCAGCCCAGGCACTTTCCTCTGGATTTTCCACTACCTGTCTGAAATTGGCGAGCTGTACAAAGAAAAAAGGAAATGCCCCCTGCCCCCAACTCGACCGCCAGTCCTGAATCATCGCCGGAAACAACGCGCGATATTGATACGCGCGACCAGCATTTGATTCTCCCTGATACCAGATCGCACCTCGAATACCATAGGGAACGAGAGGCGCGATCATCCCGTTGTAGAGCACAGATGGGCGATGGGGATGATTCGGACCGCGCGGCGCTCGCGGGCGGCGTTGCCCCAAAGCGCGCAAGCTATCGGTATTAGCACGCCACACTGCGAGTCTGGCCTGGAATCTCTCCTGAGCTTCTGGATAAGCTGCGATGTGTTCTGCCCAGCGTTTGCCCAGTGGCGCATACTCCGGTATGGCTTGAAGCGCGGGCAATGACGTCCAGGCTTCAGCCGGTGTGCCTCCCCAGGATGTATTGATAAGACCAATGGGCACATTTAAAGACTTGTGCAGGCGGCGCCCAAAATAATAGGCCACCGCAGAAAAATTGCCCACACTACTCGTATCGCATACACTCCATGTGCCCTCAACATCTTGCGCGGGCCTTTGAGCGGCACTGCGTTTAACCGTAAAAAGCCTGATATTGGGATAATCCGCCGCTTTGATTTCCTCCTCCGGACTTTGAGAACGCCTGACAGTCCAGGCCATATTGGATTGTCCCGAGCAAACCCAGACCTCCCCCACCATCACATTGTTAAAAGTGATGACATTCTCACCGCGTACGGTGAGTTGATACGGGCCTCCCGCTTCCATAGGACTCAGGTGAATCTGCCATGTACCCCCTGCATCTGCTGTGGTCGTCACGCGCTGGGTATCTAACTCAATGGTAATCTCTTCATTGGCACTGGCATTTCCCCACACGGATATTGCAATTTGCCGCTGCAACACCATGTTATCTGAAAAAATCGCGGGCAGAGAAACATCTGCGAGAATGGGATAGGGAAGCAATAACAGCAGGGCGACAATGAATTTGCTGATAGTAGTCATGATTTCATCCTTTGCATAAAATTGGCAATAGTAGCGACAGAGCCATGATAAAGTGGGATTCTACATTGCACAAGTCGGAATTGTTCCTTAGCCTTGCGTTTTTCCCAATAGCAACTTATTTTGTCGGATGATTTGTTGATCCATTTTCGCAAGGAGCAAAGGACATGGTCGCGCTGGCAGAACCCGCGCGACGCACCGCAAAACTGCTGGGAAAATATATGAAAAATTTCACTCGTTAGTGGAAGCCCCGTCCTTTGGGCGTGGTCAGAGGCAATCGGCTGTGCCGTTTTTTGGTGTAGAATTACTGATGTATGAGTATTATTTTAGAGACTTTTGTCATAGTCCATCCAAAGGCACTCTCGTAGTAGGGGAGCAAACGGTTCGGCGGTGGGACACAGGTCTTTTATCCTCTCTGGTGACGTTAGTGGAGAGGCGGGTCTATCTGGTGTGCGGTGCAATGGGTTGCTGTCTTGCACCGGACAGATTCGAGGGGCACAGTTAGGGGTCATACCACCCAAACCTGCGGTCGCAACCCGCTGCTGTCAACTGCCCTGAAGTCCCGACATACGCAAGAGTGGCTTTCTATGCCCTTGTTCGGATATTTGCGTTTCTCTCCAACAAGTGGGTATTGCACAAGGAGAGGTGTCAGGGACAAGTCACCGCCTCTGGCGGTGGTCGTTGACCTATAACGAAACCCCCGACGATACGCACAACACGATATGGTACACAGCCTTGCCGTCCATTTTCGATTTTTTTGACGCACATGGACGAAAGGTGGGAAGTGTGAAGATGTGCTCACTGCGATTTCCATTAACTGGATTACGAGAGTACCAAACCAATTAAAAGGAGGTATCTTTTGGAAAATGGACAAAAAACGATCAGAGAGTTGTTCGATGGCAGTAAAATTTTTAACATCCCACAGTATCAGCGGGCTTACGCTTGGGAAGAACAACAACTCAACGATTTCGTCGATGACATAAAAAATCAAAAAAAAGACAAAGATTACTTTTTTGGCACTATACTCTTTCAAGAAAAGGGAATAGTGGATAGTTTTGACAACATTGACATTGTAGATGGACAACAGCGCATCACAACACTCATCATTTTTATGAAAATACTTCTTGATCAGCTTCAGCTTAAAAAGCGGGGATATGAGATTGAGAGGTTGAAAGACAGATATATTCAGATTTATGACGAGCCCAAACTCCGCGTTTTGCAGGACGATAACGACTTTTTTAGATCCTACATCTTGCAGGATAACTCGTTCTCTAATGGTAATGTGAGAACTCCTTCTCAAAAACGGCTGCTTGATGCAAAAAATTACCTTCGTCAACGACTGAAGAAATATACGCCTGAAATTTTACAAGAATTTAAGGACAAAATCGAGCGCACAAAGGTCTTGACCTATTCAGTTGAGGATGCTGCTGAGGCAACCTTGATCTTTGAAACGACCAATGATCGCGGCAAATCGCTGACCAATTTGGAGAAAACCAA
Source organism: Candidatus Latescibacterota bacterium (assembly GCA_022821275.1). Lineage (GTDB taxonomy): Bacteria > Latescibacterota > UBA2968 > UBA2968 > UBA2968 > VXRD01. The sequence continues at coordinate 128,563 of JAJEDY010000083.1, forward strand.
AAGTTTCTTGATGTACAAGACTTACCTTGCATCTGACAATCCGGAGGACCGTCTCAATACCCTCCAAAGTCGGTTTGGCGAAATCTACCGCGACTATGAGACAATCAAAAATCGGGTAGAGGAAAATTCAATTTTGCAGTACCACTTCATCGCTTTTGAAAAATGGAATGACAGGAGTGAGTATCAGAACTATGTTCAAACTCTCAAGAATAAGGTGCATAAACTTGTCAATGACAATAGAAATAGATCAGAGGCAAAGATTTTCATGGACAGGTACAGCCACGAATTACAGGAAAGCTTTAGAATTATGAAGGAGTTGCTTCTGAATAGAGAGCCCCATCTCCGCGATATTTTTGTACTAAACCGTCAGGCGAATTTTTATCCCTTGCTTATCAAAGCCTACAAACAAGACAACTCAGAAGGGAAGCAAAATTTCAAACGAGTTGTTCAATTGGTAGAGATTATTTGCTTCCGTGTCTTCGGTATTCGGAGGCGTCGCCCAATTACGGGGCGTGAGTATCTTGCCAGAAGGGCCAGGGACTTTAATGGTAATTTCGGGGATCTGATCAATCATCTCAAGGGGTTTGTTGACTCGTACTGCAATAACGACGAATTTGGTCGCTATCTTTCGTCGCCTAACTTTCACAATGAGGTAGATCGTAATAATCAGAATTATCTCTTTTGGAAATACGAAAATCACCTCAGAACGAAAGAGCAACCGATCTTTTCTGAAATGTCCTACGATGAGTTTTCTAACCGTGATTCTCGGACAAAGTTCTCAATTGAGCATATCATCCCTCAAAATCCTAACGAGAACAAGGTTACTATAGAAGGCTCTGAATCAATCCTGCCAGAGATAAGCAAAGATTTTCAGGAGATATATCTTCATTGTATTGGAAATTTGACAATTGATCCGAAATCTGCGAATAGCAGCAAGTTGAATCGTCCCTTCGAGTACAAAGATCAAAATTATTTCCGTAAAGCCCCTCTTAAGACGCAAAATGAGTTGAGTGATTTCCTCAACCAAGAAACAGGGCAATGGGATCAGGATTCAATAGATCAAAGAAAAGAAAAGATTTTAGAATTTGCTTTGGACTATTGGGATCATAAAAAGGTCTAAGAATTACCGACACGCTACCACCAGTCGAATAACATGTAGGCATCTATTTTTTAAATAAAGTATTGTAGATACAGAGCCTTACACCTCGCCGAAACCAGGAGAACTGATAATGATTTCAGTCGTGAGCGAACAGACCGCCGAACTGGAGCAATTGTGTCTCCGTTATAGTGTGCTTAGACTTGACCTGTTCGGATCGGCCGTAACCAGCCAATACCAACCAGAGGAAAGCGACCTTGATTTTGTGGTGGAATTCCAATCGTTACCAGAAGGTACTTATGCCGACACTTACTTCGGTCTGCTGGAAGCCCTGGAACGGCTCTTTGGTAAACCCGTGGATCTGGTAGTCGATTCAGCCATCAAGAACCCGTATTTCCGGCAATCCATTGAGGAAACCAAGAGGCTGATTTATGAGGCTTGAGATCAAGAAATACCTGTACGATATCCAGTACGCCATTGGGCTACTGAGAGAGTTCACTGGTGACAAGAAGTTTGCAGACTACGAGCGTGATACCATGATGCGTTCCGCGGTGGAGCGTCAGTTTGAAATCATTGGCGAAGCTATGGCGCAACTTGCAAAACTTGACCCTGCACTCGCCTCTCGTATTAGCAATTATCAACGAATCATTTCTTTTCGCAACGTTCTTATCCATGGCTATGCCGATGTGGATAATCGGCTGGTTTGGGATGTGATTAAGACTAATCTACCAACCCTCGCCCGCGAGATTAACATTCTGCTGGAGCAAGAATGACCACTAATTTTACAGGCCTTGGCCGACCCGTTGTCGATTGCGACATTCACAATGCGTTTGCATCCCTGGAAACCCTCGTTCCATATCTGGAAGACCACTGGATCGCGTATATTCGCGAATCCCATTTTCGAGGTCCCGGCGCGAATGATTATCCTGGTGGTGCGCCCACATCTGCGCGGCAAGGCACGCGACCAGCAAATGGTCCCCCGGGTTCCGATCTGAGCCTGATACAAAAGCAGGTACTCGACCCCTGGGATGTGGAAGTGGGGATCTTGGCGTGTGGCTACTGGGTGCAAAGCGTGCATAACGAAGACCTCGCAGCATCGCTTGCAACGGCAGTCAACCAGTGGCAGATCGATCACTGGCTGGAGAAAGACGCGCGTCTCCGCGCCTCATTGGTCGTACCCAGTCAGAATCCCATCCTCGCCGCACGAGAAATCGAACGCTTTGGCGATCACCCTGGCTTCGTACAAGTAATTCTTCCGGTCCGATCCTATTCCCTGTATGGAAAAAGCGAATACAATCCGATGTACGCGGCCGCAGTCAAGCACAATCTGGCAATAGGCATTCATTTTGGTGGTGCTTCATCGCTCCCTCCTACACCCGTAGGCTGGCCTTCGACCTATATTGAAGAATGTGCAGATATGGCGCAGATTTTTCAGGCACAAGTCCTGAGCCTGATCTCCGAGGGGGCGTTTGCGCGGTTTCCCGAATTACGAGTAGTATTAATCGAAAGTGGATTTGTGTGGATGCCCGCATGGATGTGGCGCATGGACAAAGAGTGGAAGGGCCTGCGCCGAGACACCCCCTGGGTTGTGCGCCCCCCATCGGATTACGTGCGGGAACACATACGCATGACGCTACAACCGATGGACGCACCCATAAATTCCGAACACCTGTTGCAAATGATCGGACAACTGGACTCGGATGAAATACTGATGTTTTCGACCGATTATCCGCACTGGCATTTCGACGGACCGGATGACGCCATTCCAAAAGGGCTATCCGATTCGCTACTGGAAAAAATTTTGAGAGAAAATGCACGAACGTTTTACAAATTGTGAGGAGATACCGCTATGGCAATGACAATGTTAGAGGAACCAAAAATCAGAAAAAAGGAAAAGCTATCGGTAATCGATTGCGATATTCACAATGTAGATGGATACCAATCCCCCGCCACTGAGGTCTGGGTAGATTATATGCCCAGTGCGTGGAAAGATTACCATCTGAGCATTGCAGGACGCAGACGCGCAGGTTCCAATTGTCCGAGAGCTGTGCCCTTTGCCGCGAGAAACGATGCATTCCCCCCCGAGGGGCCACCGGGATCCCATCTGGGTTTTATGCAGGAACAATTGCTGGATACCTGGGAAATGGACTACGGCATATTGAATCCGCTATCGCCTGCTGGGGGGCAACAAAACCTGGAATACGGAGCGGCGATTGCACAGGCGGTTAACGAATGGCAAATAGCCGAGTGGCTTGAAAAAGATGAGCGGTTGCGCGCATCGCTCACTGTCGCGTATGAAGACGCCGATCTCGCCGTCGCTGAAATTGAACGCCTGGGCGATCACCCGGGATTTGTACAACTGATGTTCATGGCGCGAACAATGGAACCATTGGGCCGACGTAAATACTGGAAAATTTACGAGGCAGCCGTTGACTACGACCTCCCCATCGGCATTCACTTTGGTGGCACGGGCATTGGCCCAATTACGGGTGCGGGCAAGGCTGCGCATTATATTCAGGATCACGGCGGGATGCCCATGGCATTTCAAGCGCAGGTTACGAGCTATGTGTACGAAGGTGTCTTCGAACGATTTCCCGGTTTAAAGATCGTCCTGATCGAAGGCGGTTTTGGGTGGATAGCACCTTTGATGTGGCGAATGGATAACTGGTACCGCAAACTCGAGATGGAGGTCCCCTATTTAAAGCGACTACCCTCGGAATATATCCGGGACCACTTCTATCTGACCACACAGCCGGTAGAAGAACCTTCAGATCCGGCGTATTTCGAGCAGATGCTGGCGCACATGGACATGGATGACAAACTGATGTTTGCGACCGATTATCCGCACTGGGATTTTGATTCGCCCGACCAGGCACTGCGCTATGTATCGGACCGAGATGTAAAAAAACAAATTATGTCCGAGAATGCCCGGGAACTCTACGGATTGGACTGAACAAGAGGTGCATAATGTCAGAAAAAAACCTAAAACAGCGAATTCGAAATGGTGAAATAATACATTCTATTGGCGTGCCAATGGATATTGAAAAAGGAGAACTGACAGATATTCTGTCAAAACACGAATGTGACTATCTAAATGTAGATGCACAACACGGGCCTTTTAACGAAGCCCACCTGGTGGCTTTCTGTATCATGGCCCGGGAATTGGATTTGCCCGTTCAGATTCGGATTAAACATACCCGCCACGCCTATCTGATCGGCAATTATCTCGATCTGGGACCTTCGGGGATTATGGTGCCAGAAGTCGAAAGCGAGGCAATTATAGATGAAGCCGTGAGCGCCTTTTATTATCCCCAGAAGGGCAAGCGCAGTTGGGGCGGCGTACATCGGGTGAGGCTGGACGAGCGGCCAGACCGGTTGGAATATGCCGCATGGTGGAATGCTTACGGATGGTTGGCAATTCAAATTGAATCTGTCGAAGCAGTAATCAATGCCGCGCAGTTAGCCAAGCCAGGGGTGGATGTGTTGAACTTTGGACCAAACGATCTGATGTTTAGTATTGAAGCGCATCCCCAATTTCCATATCGGACGGTAGAAGACTGCGTAAAACATGTGCTCGATCAGGTGAAAGACACACAAGTGAGAGTGGGCATGAGTGCGGAGACACCTGAGGAGCGAGACCAGTATGTGAATTGGGGGGTAACAGTCTTTCCAAAGCGGATTGGTATTTAGACCAGTAATAAAAAAAGAAAGCGGCCTGTGTCGAGAGACATGGGCCACTTTCTTTTTTTATTTGATGATTTACAAGACACTCTACGGGCTGGCGTGACTATCCATGGGATGTTCGTGCAATAGTGCTCGTGTGGGTGAAGCGAAATCTGTATTTATAGACCGATACTCTCCGGCCCAAACCCCATAGTCCATTGGGCAATGCGGCTCAAAGTAATCCGCACTTCGGGTTCATCACCGCGCACAGAGCTATGAGCGCGGTGATTTTGCTCAGGAGTATGTACTACTTTATGGGCACGAGCGCGTACATCACCAGCCTCAAACTCCACAATACCATTGTCAGCGGGCACTCTGGCTCGATCTTTAGATTCCTGAGGGACCGCATACTTTGACCAGTCAACTGACAGGTCACCCTTTATGAACTTGAAGAGGTTAGGCGGGAGTTCGTCTTTCGGCGCATCCGCCGGTAAGGCACGCGATGTTTCCAGGTAACGTCTTTTGTGGATGCGATAGTAAAGTACATCCGTATCTGGTATTTCTTCTGTCGGCCACTTATTCACCAGGATGCTCCATCCAGCACGCGATAACCTCAGGCTTGGGACAAGTCTTGCCCTGAATGACATTTTCGCAATAGTCATCCCCGTAGTAGGATACCGAACCGTCAGGATGGAAGTTGACCAAAAGCTCGAACCGCGCTGTCTTCCAGTGGAGATCAATGCTCCCTTCGCTGGCTGGCAGAATCCTTACCGGCGTTGCTAACTCAGATCTCTCCACCAGTTGATAAAAAAAAGCAGCAGCGGCCTCTATAGTTTGTTCACGGTAAGCAGGCGCCCCTTCCCCATCCCAATCATCTTCCAGAGCAAGTAACCGCTCCTTTGCCTCAGCGACAACCTGAACATGAGAGTCCGAAGTCAGTTGATACTTTTCGCGCATTTGGGCGGAAATAGTTGGTGGAACAGTTACTGAGGCCATGATGTATTCCTTTTAATAGAATTTGATGTGCGATATAGGATATAATCATACCGCAATAAGCAGACAATTGCAAGGTACAAAGATGTATATCTGTCCACAGATCAGACCGCACGCATTATGCGTATTTCGCCTTGAGCGTTTGTCCAGCCTCAGCACTTTTACAGGCAAGGTCGAGGATGTGAATGGGACGGCGGGACCATTCGGGCGTGATAATCAAATCTTCACCCGTCGAGAGATGCGCGGCAATATTATCGTAGTATTTATCGTATTGGTGGTTGGGATTTTTGCCAGAGGAAACGACCTTTGCCCCATCTTTTATCTGCAAAATTTCGTACGTCCCACCATCAAAAATATAAGTACCGGCCGTACCGGTAATCTCGAGCCAGCCCTTGCGGGGGGCAGATGCAATACTCGACATCGTGAGATTGATCCAGGTCCCATCCTTGAAACGCACGACAGCCGTGGCCTCGTCTTCATTGGTATCGGCCTGCCAGCGGGTCTCATCAGCCCAGAAACCGGTGTGTGCAAACCCGGTGACCTCCACAATATCCGATTGCAGAATCTGAAGCGAGTATTCGAGCAAATGAACACCCCAATCGTAGAGAATACCTCCTGAAATACTCTTACTACTGCGCCACCAGTCGCCCGGTCGGTTGTATCCCCCCATATGTGCTTCAATGCGATAGACCTCCCCAATAACCTTGCGCGAGTGAATCTGTTCAAGGGCATTCAGGATACACCCATCCCAATGGCGGTTGTGATAGGTAGAAAGAAGGAGGTCTTGCCTTGTGGCTTCGCGGATCATCGCATCGCATTCTTCAGTCGTGATCGCCAGCGGTTTTTCGCTGATGACATGGCGACCTGCACGCAGGCATTGCAATGCCAATTCGGCATGGGTATTGTGCGGGGTGATGATCACAACGAGATTGACATCGGAGTTGTCCAGCATCGCAGACACAGATGTATAGGTCTCAATACCGGGAAATTCTTCTCGTGCGACTTTCAAGCGCTTTTCGTCGAGTTCTGCAACCGCAACAGGCGTCATACCCGCCTTTTTCATAAATGTGAGATGCTGACGGCCCATATTGAATGCACCGCCGTAGCCGATAACACCCACTTTGATGTCTTCAGGCGTTTTGAAAGAGGACATAGAGTTGTACTTTCCTATTTGAGTTATGATTATTTTAACAAACCAGCATCTTTGAAAATCTGCTCGTGTTCGGCAGCGATTTTGTCGAGGGCTTCCTGCGCGGGCGTAACCCCGTCAATCGCTTCGCCCAAATAGCGCTGAGAAACCGCGAGCAACTCGTTATAGACAGGCGCATTCCAAAAGTCCTGGAGATAATCGAGCGACTCTGCAAAAGCCCGATTGTACGGGGATGCATTTCGAAATTTTTCGCTATTGAGAATATCCGTATTGGCGGTAAATCCGGCGTCTTTGGTAATCCATTCTTTTTGAATATCGGTTTGCAAGAACCACGCGATGAATTGCTTAGCCAATTCCTGTTGCTCTGCGGATGTTTTGGTCGAAATGCTAAATCCCTGCCCCCCCAGACTCACCACGCGCTTGTCGCCAGCTTTGGGCACCATGAAAAATCCCGCCTTGTCCCCCATCTGTTTCACAATGCCGGGATAAAAGGCGAAATAATTCATGCTCATAGCCGTCGAACCATTGATAAAGGCTTCAAAGGTTTTGCCATAGTCGAAATTGGTCGCGCCATTGGGACCGTATTGTAGCAACTCTTTCAGATACGCAAGGGCTTCTGCCACTTCCGGTTTATTGACATACCCATCCACCGCAAATTCGCCAAACTCACCCCACGAGCCTCCAAAACCCCACATAAACATCTGAAAACCCATCGTCATTGAATCATATCCTCGCCCGGTGAGCAGCGCACAGCCGTATTGTTTTTGATCGGGACGATGGAAAAATTCAGCCAGATCGCGGAATTCATCCCAATTGTCGGGAATCATCAGATCGCGCCCGTATTTCTCTTTAAATGCCGCTTGCTCTGCAGGGTCTTCAAACCAATCCTTGCGATAGACAAATCCAACGGCATCGGTCTCGCAGGGCGCAGCGTAGAATTTGCCACCGCCGGGCGGGTATTCGCACAAATAACGCGCAGCACGGGGATGAATTTTGTCGATATCAATTGCCGTGGGCAGCCAGTCCGTCAGATCGACGTAAAGGCCGCGTGTCGCGCCTCGTCCAATCCACTGACTATCGCCAATCACAATATCAAAATCCGTTTTATTATTTCCAAAATTGAGAAAGACTTGATCCTGGTAAGACGGCCAGGGAATCTGGTGGACTTTAACGGCAATACCCGTTTCCTGCTCGAATTTATTCCCCAATTCCTGAAGTCCATCCGCGGGATCCCACTGCGCCCACCATATTGTGATAGAGCGTTCCGTTGGTGTCGGCGACTCAGCTGGCTCACAGCCCACAACGAGAAATATCAGACCAAATAGAATACATGTGTGCCTCATAGCGCAATCTCCAGAGTTATTGTGTTGTACGTGATGGCGGTTTGCAAACAGCATGAACAAGGCGATGTGATAGCGAAAAAACAATGCCTTGTCAAGCATTATATAAACGCGGGGCAAAGGGCGTGATAAAGGCTTGCTTTTTTTGTTGAGCGATTTATTTTCATATTAAACATTTATATCCTATTCGCTGTCATCCCTCCGGGATGCTAAACTCTCCAAAAACATGAGACTCTATCTATGATTGACGCCCTGCTACCCCTTGGTCTGCTTATTGTCGTATGCAAAATTTTCGAGGGTCTGTTTAACCGTTTTGGCTTAAACTCAATCGTCGCCTATACAATCACGGGCACCTTGCTCGGCCCCATCACAAATATCGTCGAGCCAACGCCAGAACTCCAGACGTTCTTGGGCATCGGCATCTTCGTCTTCTTCTTTTTGGTCGGCCTCGATGAAATCGACATCCCCAGCTTTGTGGCAACGATTCGCGGACGGTTCTTTGTCGCAGCCACCGTGTCGGTGCTCATCTCACTCATCGTCGCTTTGGTGTTCACATCAAACCTTTTCAACATCAGCTTTGCCCTCAACCTCAATTTCACAGAGGCACTGGCGCTGGCTGGCATTCTCTCGCTGTCCAGCCTGGGGCTTGTGGCAAAGGTGTTCGCCGACAAAGGACATTTCAAACAACCCATCGGCCTCGAGATATTCACCACAGTTATCATCGCCGAATTGATCGCCCTCCTCGTGGTCGGGTTCTCCATCAGCGAAATTGGCGCACAGACATACGACCTGAGTTTTTATAGTGTGCTTCTTCTGTTGATACAAATGGCGAGTTTTGCAGTGGTGGCCTGGTTCATATCGGCGCGACTACTGCCCCATGCGATTGTCTTCTTGCAGAAGGTCTTAAATGTACCCGAACTGTCGTTTGGGCTGCTGATCGGCGGCCTTTTCCTGATGGTAGTGGGTGCCGAATATCTCCACCTGCACGGCTCCATTGGCGCGTTGCTTTTCGGCACGGCCCTGTCGAGTATGCCCCGTCAGGTCCACGAAGACGTCCTGCCCGGTTTGCGAAGCGCTGCAGAAGGCTTGTTTGTCCCGCTCTTTTTCGCTTCGGCCGGTTTGCACCTGGATCTTTCTTTTTTAACCTTGCCAATCGCGACCATCGCGACGTTGGTCGTGTTCCCGTCTCTGGGCAAATTCGCCGGTGCCGTTATCGGTACCTATATGGCGCGTCTGGACAATCCCTTCGCCCAGGCTACGGGATTGATGGCAAAGGGCGTGGCGGAAATCGCCCTCCTCCTCGTCCTCTTCGAGAACGGCGTAATCGGCAAGGATGTCTTTTCGCTATTCGTGCTCATGATGTTCGGCTATATTGTGCTGATGCCGCAAGCCATTGACCTGGCAATTACCAGAGCCAAAAAAACGCATCGCGCCAAGCTACCCACCGCCATACCGCTTTCTTATGCCCGCCGCGCAATGCGGGATATTACCGTCAACCACGTCATGGACAGCACGCGCACATATCCCAATTCTGCGCTCTCGGCAGAGGATTTTATCAATGATTGGTCCGTGCCAAATCAACGGGATTATCTCGTGGTTGATCGCGGCGAGGTTGTAGGGATCGTCTCGCTTCCTCGCCTGCAGGCAATGTCCTCGCGTTTGCGGGCAAACCTGAGCCTGAGCACTGTGTTGCGCACAGATTTCCCGCAGGCTCAGCCCGATGAGCCAATTGAAGACGTGCTCAAGCGCATGACGGATCATTCGCTGTCCGTAATCCCAATCACAGATGGAAACACAGGTGTATTTCTTGGCTCAGTCACGAGCGAAAATGTCCTTGAACTGGCTGTCCTGATGGATGAAATCGCCGAAGAGTTGCAAAACAGAGGCGAAAATATCCCCGAAACACACAACCCAATCTAGTGGAGACTGGCGATGAAAATAGGAGTGACACAAATTATCCTGGGCAAACTGACACTGGATGAAACATTGCAATTGTGCCGTGATGCGGGTTACGAGGCACTCGAACTGGTATTTTCACCGGAAGGTGATCCAAATGTAGATATGAGTGACCACGAGGTGCGCGGTGTCAAAAAACGGTGTGATAACGCGGGCATTGAAATCAGCAGTGCGATTGCCAGATATGATAATCGGGGCAATTTTCTCAGCCGAGACCCTGCAGAACGCGAAGCAGGCATGAAGAGCTTGCGCCGCGCCATTGACGTGGCACATCTGGTCGAGACCGACGCCGTCTTACTCCACCCGGGCCAACTTCCAGTTGACGGGACCTATGAAGACGCATGGAATGATTTTCTGGTCTCGATGAAAGAGATCGCCTCTTATGCCGAGGAAAAAGGCGTTGCCGTTGGCATAGAGAATGTGTGGAATAAGTTCTTACTCAATCCAAAAGAAGCACGGGAGTTTGTCGATGCCGTAGGCAACGATTGGGTCGGAATTTATCTCGATACAGCCAATATGATGTTTTATGGATATCCAGAGCACTGGATACGAGGGCTTCAACACCGGATTAAACGGGTGCATTTTAAGGACTTTGTTCGTCAGCAACGCAATTTTGTACCGCTGATGGATGGGGATACGGATTGGCCAGAAGTCATGAAAGGATTGCGCGATATTGGCTATGACCGATATGTCATCCACGAAGTAGGCGGTGACCGGGACATACAAATTGAGATGGCAAAACGCATGAAACAAATTGTGGCAATGTGAGGACACCAATGGCAATGCGAAAGGTAGCAGCGATTGACGGGCAGGGCAGGATTTCGGTCCTTGAAGAACCGGTCACAGACCCAGAGCCAGGCCAGGTTCAAATAGAAGTCGCGGCGAGCATGGTCAGCCCTGGCACAGAATTGGGTGGGGTGAAAAGGCGGCGAGAAAATCCATCGGATGCCGCCCTTCGCCCATTTGGATATTCCAATGCTGGCGTGGTCGTAGCGCAAGGGGCAGGGTGTGAAGACATACCTCTTGGAACGCGCGTAGCCTGTATGGGAGGCGGATATGCCCAACATGCAACCCATGCCTGTGTACCACGCAATATGGCGGTACCCATTCCCGATGGCGTCAGCGATGAGGACGCCTCGTCTATTCACCTGGTCGCAACTGCCTTAAATGCCGTGCGACGCGGCGCGTTTCAACTCAGCGAACACATCGCCGTGGCGGGCCTGGGGCTTGTGGGACAATTTACCTGCCAGTGGGCGCGCATTTCGGGATGTTATGTCATGGGCCTGGATCAATTGCCCATGCGTCTAAAAAAAGCCGCGACCTGTGGCTTGCTGCGCGGGGTCAATATCACAGAAGAAGACCCGGTAGAAGTATCCCGCACTTTTACGCGCGGTTATGGTATCGATGGCGGTGTAATTGCTTTTGGCGGCGATGGCACGCCGGCTTTTATCACGCTTAGCAAAATGATCAAAAAGGCGCCCGACACGCACTTGATGGGGCGCATTGTCATTGTGGGCGGCGCTCGAATTGAACACGGCTTTGCATCCGCGCTGGGCAATCTGGATGTACGCAGTGCCGCACGCACGGGACCGGGCTATCACGATGAGGAATGGGAGCACGGTGCGGATTATCCATCCGTTTTTATGCAATGGACAACGAGGCGAAACCTGGAGGAATGCTTGCGCTTCATGGATTCCGGACACCTAAAAGTAGCTCCCCTCATTACACATCGGGTCGCATTGGATGACGCACCCGAAGCATGTGAAGAACTCATCCAGAATCCCAACGCGGCACTGGGCGTCGTATTTTTACCTTAAGAGGAGTCACAATGGCAACAAAACGCTATCGCGCCGGTGCTATCGGTCGGACTGGACAGGGCAATTTTGGACATGGCCTGCATGTACCCTATCAAAAAATCGACTGCATCGATATGATCGCCGTAGCCGATCCAGACGCGGCCGGACGAGAAAAGGCAATTGCAGATGCCGGAGCCCAGCGAGGGTATGCGGACTATCGCGACATGCTGGCGAAAGAAAACCTCGATATTGTCAGCGTGTGCCCCCGGTGGGTCGATTGTCACGAAGAAATGATCGTGGCGTGTATCGAAGCTGGCTGCCATGTCTATGCGGAAAAACCGCTCGCAGGCGATCTCGCGTCCGCAGACCGCATCGTGGCTGCCGCCGAACAACACAACCGCAAAATTGCCGTAGCGCATCAGGCTGTTTACCTCAGACAAGTACATCAAATACGCGATTTAATACGGGAAAATCGAATTGGAAAACTCCTCTCCATGCATGCGTATGGCAAGCAAGACCATCGGGGAGGCGGCGAAGACATGCTGGTATTGGGAACACACCTCTTCAACATGATGCGCTTTTTGAGTGGCGATCCCCTGTGGATGACAGCACGCGTGACCGTTGGCGACCGTGAAATCGCACCCGAGGATATGCGGGAAGCCACAGAGCCAATTGGCGCTATTGCGGGCGATGGCGTGGTCAGCCTATTTTCTTTTGGCGATGGCGTGGATGGCTCATTTGTCTCGCGGGCCAATCAAGCTGGAAAAGGACAGGGCTATGGGCTGGTGCTGGTCGGAGAAACTGGACGGATAGCCATAAGCGGAGGCGCCGAAGCAATATCCATTTACGAAGATGGACTGTGGTCACCCTGGGCAGGAGGCCATGCGTGGCAGACACTCGGCCTTGCGGGTGATCACTTGCAAGAGACGGGAAATTATCGCGCTATTATCGACCTGATAGACGCCATAGAATGTGACCGCGCACCCATATCCAGTGATCGAGATGCGCGTTGGGCACTGGAAATGATTCACGGGGCGTACGCATCCCAAATTTCTGGACAACGCGTTATTTTTCCAAACCCCGATCGTTCTCATCCGCTCGAAAAATGGCATTCCGGGCATTGATATGGTTGTGTCCAGGTCTGTAATTTGATATTATTTCTAAAACGCTTTGTCCCTTGTGGAAAGGTTGCAAAATGAAATTAAACGTATTGAAAGAATTGCCCCGCTCCTTTCGGGCATCCGTATTGATTGCCGGATGGCCCGGTATGGGTAGCGTCGGAATCGGTGCGATTGACTATATCCGACGCAAACTCGATGCCGTCGCATTTGCAGAAATAGACATGCAATCTCACTTCCCGCCCGAAGCCATGATCGTAGAAGATGGGATAGCGGGCTTCCCCGACCCGCCTGCCCATATATTTTATGCCGTAGAAGAACACGACCTGATTATTTTTCAAAGCGAGGCGCAAATAGGCGGAGCACCCGGCGATGAATTATTGGACAAAATTCTGGATGTGGGACAAAGGGTCGGCATCGATACCGTTCTCACAGGAGCGGCCTATCTCACACAGTCCAGTCACAAAGAAGGTGCACAGGTGCTGGGGGTGGCGAACAATACTGAATTTCGAGATTTACTGGCATCGCATGGCGTGGAGATATTAAAAGAAGGGATGGTCTCAGGGCTTAATGGTCTATTGCTGGGCTTTGCTCAAAAACGCGATCTCAATGCAGCCTGTTTTTTGGGAACCATGCCGCAATACGCAGCACCTATCCCAAACCCCAAAGCTTCAAAAGAGATTGTGCTGACTTTGGCAGATTTGTTAAATTTTTCGGTCGATATGTCGGAAATTGACGACGCTGCCGAAAAAATGGAAGGCACAATGGAAGATATTGAGATGCAGATCCAAAAGACATTTTCCCACATGGACGATATTCCAGAAAACGAATTTCCAGGTGGAAAGATCGAAGAGGATAAAGTACCTCAGTCCGTTATGGAACGCATTGAAAAAATGTTTCGCGAAGTGAAAGAAAATGATCAGTTTCACAAAAAAGCCAATGAACTCAAAGCAGAACTGGACCGTTGGAACCTATATTCATTTTACGAAGATCGGTTTCTGAATCTTTTCAAATCTGGCCCTGGAGGAAGCAGGTAAATGACCGACATTAAAATTGATCTTTACAGCGATACATCTACCGTGCCAACACAAGCGATGCGCGAGTTTATGTGTCGGGCAGAAGTGGGTGATGAGCAAAAGGGCGAAGACCCGTCGGTAAATGCCCTACAGGATATGGTCGCCGAGATGCTGGGCAAAGAGGCGGCCCTTTTTTTGCCATCGGGAACGATGTGCAATCAGATTTCTTATGCGGTTCACTGCCGTGCAGGAGATCTCATATTAGTAGATCGCACCGCACATCCGCTCATATCAGAAGCCGGCGGCGCAGCTGTGCTCGCTCGCGCAACGCTGTATCCCATTGACGGAAAAAATGGCATGTTCACACCCGAGCAGATGGCAGAGGTTATGGTGCCCTCAACGCGATACAGACCGCCCTTCCGACTCGTCTGTGTCGAACAAACCACAAATATGCCGGGGGGACGTATATGGCCCCTCGAACATATACGCGCAGTATGCGACCTCGCGCACGAAAAAGGTACTTTAACGCACATGGATGGCGCACGGCTTTTGAACGCAACCGTTGCATCCGGCATTGCACCAAAAACGTATGCCGAGTCTTTTGATACCCTGTGGATCGACCTGAGCAAGGGCCTGGGTGCGCCTGTGGGGGCTGTGCTGGCGGGGTCTTCAGAATTTATTCTAAATGCCTGGCAGTGGAAACAGCGCATCGGAGGCGCCATGCGACAGGCCGGCATTATTGCCGCTGCTGGTATTTATGCCTTAGAACACAACGTCGAACGCATGGCAGAAGATCACGCCAATGCAAAGCGCCTGGCAAAAGGTATTGCACAGGCACCCGGAATTGGAATTGATGTCGAAGGCGTAGAAACCAATATGGTGCGCTTTGACGTGGCCCAATTGGGCATTTCCGGCCGCGATTTTGGCGACCAATTACTCGCCGAATACGGCATACGCGTAAGTGTCATCGGCGCACATCTGATAAGATTGATCCCGCACATCGGCATTTCCGAATCAGATGTTGACGAAGCCGCACAGGCGATCTGCCAGCTATCCGAAAAAGTGGGCTGCAAGACGATATGAGAAACCGTCATCTTCTCGACTGATTACTGGAGGTAGTAATATGCCAGAACTATCTATTTCCACCTGGAGCTTGCACCGCGCTTTGGGAAGGGCGTGGTACGATCGCACACCCGATGGATTTGTGAATCGAAATGGCGATGCGGGGCGCATAAAGCTACTCGATGTTCCCCGCGAAGTGGCATCGCATGGCATTGGGCATTTGGAAATCTGCCATTTTCACTTCCCCACAACAGATGATGCATTTATCGCAGACCTGCGCGCAGAACTGGCCAGACACGGCGTATCGCTCTACAGCATCTTGATCGACGCCTGGGATATTACACATCCCGATCCCGAACAAAGAGAAAAGGATTTGGCGGAAATTCGGAGATGGATCGACATCGCATCCACCTGTGGCGCGGCGAATGTGCGCGTAATCGCCGGCGAAGCAGAGCCAGACGCGGAATCCATAGCGCTCAGCACTCAAAATCTCCTGCAATTATCGGACTATGCCTGCAATTGTGGCGTACGCGTCATGACCGAGAATTTCAAGCGCTTGACCCAGCGCGCAGCCCCACTATTGGACATTTTGAACAGATGCGAAGGGAAAATCGGATTGTGTACCGATCTCGGTAACTTCAAGGGAGAACACAAACTGGCCGATCTCACAGAAGTCTTGCCGTTTGCAGATACGATTCACACCAAAGCGGATTACGAAGATGGTGTAATGTTGCGGGACCAATTCCTGGCCTGTTTGGACTTGACGCGCAAAGCCAAATTCTCGGGATATTATACATTGATCTTCCAGGACCCCGGTGAAGAATGGACATATCTCAACGCGCTCAAGAGCGAAGTACTTCCGTATTTATAGACCTTTCCCGAGGACAATCTGATGAAACCGGTTCGCGCTGGCTTATTTGGCCTGACACATCCCCATTCAGAAGCCCATTTCAAGACCCTGCAGGCTTCTAAACTGGTAGATGAGATTATTCTGTACGATGCCGACCCCTCGGCTCTGAACAGCTTTAACTCAACAGATAAAGTCGCGGGCACTTATTCCGATCTCAGCGTACTTTTAGGCTCTGAAAATATAGCCTTTGGTGTGGCTTGCGCTCACAACGATCGGAATCCAGACCTTTGCCTGCGCTTGTTCGAGCAGGGCATTCACACCATCAGCGAAAAACCCATCGGCGCTTCGGTTGCCGCTGTTTCTCAGGTTGTGGATGGCGCGGCAAAAGCGGGCGTACAACTGGGCGTTATGTATCAGAATCGCTATCATCCCGCCTCTTGTGAAGCGCGAAGAGTCGTCCGGGGGGGTGCCATAGGTCGCGTGACATCCTGTGAATCTCGGATGGTCACATCGCAGGTAAAATTTCGCAACCCCAAACACTGGCTATTTGATCGGTCGATCTCCGGAGGCGGCATCTTATCGTGGTTGGGCTGCCATTATATCGACTTGCTGTGCTATATCATGGACGCGGACATCGTCTCCGTTTCTGCGGTTGTCGATACGCTCAGCGGCGAAGACATCGATGTTGAAGATGTGGCGTCTCTATCCTTCCGGTTCTCCAACGGCGCGCTGGGCAGTATGCAGGCCGGTTATCAACTATCAATAAGCGGTGCGGGTTATATGGGGCCGAATTACGATACATATATGGGATTTCGCGGTCACGAGGGTCGCGTGTTCTGGACGCCCTCAGGTGGCCCATCAGAATTGTATCTCGAAAGCGTTGCAGAAGACTGGTACACGGCATCTCAGCGCACCTTTGATTATACGCTACCCGAAATCGATGCTTATGGCGGGGCTTATGGAATCGCTTTTTTGGATGACTTTATTCGATCTACGGCGGGCAAAGGCACGGCTCCAACCTCTGGAGAAGATGCCTTGAAAGTCGCCAGAATCATTGAAGCGGCATACCGGTCAAATGACACAGGTCAACGCATTGAATTAGGTGAGACGTGAAAGCACCTGCCCCGAACATCCTCTTCCTCCTGATTGATTCACCTTCCTCACGCCCTTCTAATATTAACTATCTCACACTACATCAGTGATCAAAGGCTGGTCCGTAAGCCCCGCGAGAAGATTATCTACTGTACGCTGGGCCATAGCAATGCGCGTCTGGCGTGTGGCACTACCCAGGTGGGGAACGATAACCACATTGTCCATGGACAGGAGGGGATGATCGCGTGGAAGGGGTTCTGGCTCGGTCACATCGAGCGCGGCAACTGCGATCCAATTATTCTCAAGAGCTTCTACGAGTGCATCGTGATCGATAACGCCTCCGCGCGCGAGATTGACCAGTATAGCGGTTCTTTTCATTCGCCTGAGTTGATCTCGACCAATCATATTTCGCGTTTCCTCAGTCAGGGGCACATTCAAAGTGACAAAATCCGATTGCTCAAGCAAATCGTTGAGGGATACATACGTAGCACTCAACTCGACCTCAGCTCTGGGATCTGGTTTTCGGTTGTGATACAGCACATTCATGTCAAATCCCTGTGCTCGTCGCGCAACCTGCCTGCCGATATTGCCCATACCAATAATACCCAATGTTGTACCGTGGATTTCGTGACCGATCAAAATACGCGGATCGTAGTGCATAAAAGCCGCACTGCGGGCAAACCGGTCGCCAATAACGATATTGCGGGCAGCGGCCATAAGCATAGCAAAAGTCATATCGGCTGTCGCGCCATCGAGCATATTGGGCGTATTGCCCACCGGAATCCCGCGCTGTTTGGCCGCTGAGAGATCAATGTGATCTACACCAACACCAAAATTGCTGATAACTTTCAAATTGGGCATGCGATCCATAAAATCACCACCGATAATCGGGTGTCCATAAGTGAGCAGCCCTTGTGCAGACGCGAATTTATCATCTGAAACATCGCCGTGCGCCAAAATATGCAACTCGCAACGGTTATTCATCATCTCTGGAATTTCATCGGGAAGATCGACATCGACGATAACTCGATATTGCATACGCGCTCCTTTCACAGGTGTTGTTTTGCAAGATAGCACGCAATGAAAGATTTAACAAGATGAGTTAAGTATTGCAGGAGACACGCGAATTGCGTAAATTGGAAAGTGATCGTGTGTTTTAGAAGAACCGAATAAATAATGGAGGAGGGATATGAAAGGGTCAAAATTTGGCGTCGCAGTCAAAGAATGGCGGTTTAAGATGCTGAGAAACTGCGTTCTATTTATAACGGCTTTCATAATTTTGGGACAAGCAAACGCGGGTATCCTACCAGAGACCCCTAAGCCTCAAGGTGGCGAGATCGTCGGCTCCTGGGTAGCTGAGAAGGTCGGACTGGATGCTTATGTCCCGGCCGGACTCGTGCAGGCTGTATCGCCTCTTACAGTTGAAGGCGAAATCAACGGCACAATAACTTTTGGGTCAGATGGCAGTGTTCAATCTGACTACACAACAGCGACCAATATCTCTGCAGTGCTATTGGTTCCTCTCTCGGTCTCTGTACTCGATACGAGCCAATACGAGGGAAATTATACAGTCGCATCCGATACCCATGCACTCACCATAACCCGCGAAAATGAAGACCCACTCAATTATACGTACACAGCAACGGCGGATTCACTGAAGATCATACGCCCGCTTCTTTTAGAAGAATTATTGGCCTCATTACCCGAATCTGTAAGAGGCCTGGCAATGGGCGCACTTTCTCAGCACGTACCGCCAGATGATCCAATCAGGATCGTAATTACTTTTGCAAAAGCGACGGATACGGGAACACCTCCAACACCTCCAACACCTCCAACACCGACTATGTTACCTGGTGATTTTGATAGCAGTGGCGAAGTCGATTTTACAGATTTTCTCCTCTTTGTCGCGCAATTTGGCAAGTCTTCATCTGATGAAGGTTTCGATGCCCGTATGGATCTGGACAGCAACGGGACAATTGATTTTACAGATTTTCTCAACTTTGTCGCCGCGTTTGGTAGCAAGAGTGGTTAGTGATCAAAATAGAAAAGTGTTCTATGACCAAAATAATGGCAGGTGCTTATCTGATACTCAAATTGATTTGTCAGCGGATCGAGATCGACTCCGACCTTGTTCTTATCATGTGGCGCAATCGCCCGGCCATTGAAATTTACGAGCCGGGCCTTTCTATACGCCAAAGCTGGCGATTACATCGTGCAATTTTGCCACATACCTCTACTGATTTTCCCATAGTCAATCCCTTTGTGTGGGATACAACTTCGACAACTCGACTGAGTTTGCCAAAGTCATCCGTCCAATGGCCCTACACCGGACGCTCCTTGTATCTATAGAGGATATTGTTTCCATCACCTCGCATTGATGCAACGCTTTGGTATTGTCAGGAAAAATATATGATATTGCGACTGGGAATAATCGTTGTGATACTTTTGGGTGCAAAGATTTCCAATGCTCAAGAGGTGTTTGAAAGCAATGACTCAATAGTTCTCGACCCCGCATTGAAAAGTGTTGTCGATTCGCTGGAAACTGGCAGGTCCGGTGGTGCTGCTGTCGCCTTGCGCGATATTTTAGAAAAAAATCCCGCACACACGCAAGCATTGCGCCTCCTCATATCGGCTTATTTGCGAATGGAAGATTTCGATCGTGCAATTGACGCCTGCCAGCAGTTGGCTGTCCACGACTCGACTGACGCAAGCGCTTTGGTCACGCTTGGATATTTATATCAGCGAATAGGCGATATAATTCTATCAGAGCAATATTATCTGCAAGGGCTTGCCCTGGATCCCGATGTCATCGCAGCCTATCAAGGTTTGGGCTGGATTTACCTGAAAACGGGACGATTAGAGCAGGCTCTCGATATGGCCAGTGAGACCACAGAGCGCATGCCCCATTACGCGCTCAATTATATTTTAATGGGGCGCGCGCTAACGGCTCAGGGGTTTTTTGAAGATGCGGCAATCGCCTATAACCGCGCTTTTGCTCTGCAAAACGATCTGCGCGAGCAGTATGGTATTTTGCTTCAGGAATTGGGATTGAGGCATCGGTTGAGGCGTTAGGAGGCGGGGCGTGTCAGAAAAACCCAGACGCATTCACGTTGAACGCGCGAAGGGATGGCTCGAAATGGATTGGGCAGATGATGGGATTTTGCGCGTGAAATTATCCGACGTGCGAAAAGCCTGCCCGTGTGCATTGTGTGCAGACCTAAGGGCGAAACAAGACGAGCAATTGCAGATGATTACTGCAGAACAAACCCCATCAGCAGATCTATCAGATGTCGTTCCAGTTGGAAATTACGCCATCCAAATTCGCTGGACAGATGGACACGATACGGGAATATATACTTATTCTTATCTCAAACAATTAGCACTGGCGTCGTGTAGATAGAAGATTTATCCGTCACTGCCAAAAAGTGCTGTGAGGAGTTTATTATGAGGGTTTTTGCTGGTGTCGGATTTTTTGTTTTAATTATCTTTGCATCAAGTGCCCAGGCCGGCTTTAAGCTCTACAATCTTGCTACTAAGGTCGGTTTAGATGTTGTACAGGCAAATGACACGCGGCATTTCTTTGTTCTTCAAGCAGATATCGCAACCGTATTTTCGCCCAATATCCGCCTCGAGATAGGTGCTGAGACGGGAAGCGGATCCGATCTTGACGGCACCGAGATTCAGGCGAGAGGTGGTGGGGCTTATCTAAAGTACTTATGGCCGCACAAATCGGGAACCGCATATGCGTATATGGGCGGTGGATTGGGGGTGAACCGGGTGCGGCGCGAGCGGTTGATCATCAACGAATTTCAAAACGAATATCAGGCCGCGCTTCACTTTATTCTGGTCGGCATGGAAAAACAATTGTTGAACCGCAGAATGGAGATTTTATTTGAGGTTCGCTGGGTCATTGGCGAGGAAGAAGACGCAAGTGCCCTGCGCACAGCCGTGGGGATTGGCTTTAACATTGGCAAACCATGAGTTTCGCTGCCAGAACCGACCTATAACGCAAAAAATAAAACCGACCTCATCATCAGGTCGGTTTTTATTTTATAAATCAAGCCCATTCTAACCCTCGACCTTTGCATTGGCAAAGAGATTGCTGACGGATTCATCATTGTTGATGCGGCGAATGGATTCGGCGAGAATGGGAGCGACGGATAAAATTTTGATTTTGCCATTTTGGGCGCGTTTGGGCACGGGAATGGAATTGGAAACGACAAGCTCTGTAAGAATGGAATTTGCCACGCGTTCAACAGCGGGATCTGCCAGCACCGGATGAACAATGGTGGCGCATATATCGCGCGCGCCTTTGTCTTTGAGTGCAGAGGCAGCTTCAATGAGGGAACTCCCGGTAGAGATAATATCATCAACGATGACGATATTTTTGTCTTTCACTTCACCAATGACATTCAGGACTTCGGTTTTTTGACCACTCCAGCGGCGTTTATCTACAATAGCCAATGGCGCACCGAGCAGTTCGGCATAAGCGCGCGCCATTTTTATACCGCCCACATCGGGTGCCATAACAACGAGATCTTTGAGATTTTTCAGCCTGAAATATTCGCCTAAAATATTAATGGAGTAGAGATGATCAACGGGTATGTCGAAGAAACCCTGGATCTGATTGGCGTGCAGGTCCAGGGTTAAAACCCGCCGCGCTCCAGCTGTATAAATCATATTGGCGACCAGTTTGGCCGTGATGGGCACGCGAGGGCGGTCCTTGCGATCCTGCCGCGCATAGCCATAATAGGGCACAACCGCTGTGACGAGTCGCGCAGAGGCGCGTCGCGCAGCATCGATCAAGATGAGAAGCTCCATCAAAGCGTCATTAGGCGAAATGCCTTCTTCTTCATTTGCACAAAGAGGTTGAACAATAAAAACATCGCAGCCGCGCACATTTTCATCAATTTGCACATGTGTTTCGCCACCTGAAAAACGGGTCACAGTGGCTTCGGCAAGCCGCGTGTCGAGAATATTGCAAATATCTTCGGCCAACGGCCGGTTGGTATTACCCGAAAAAACTTTGAGATCATAACCCACGTTTTCTCCCTCCTGTCGTTGGGTACTCTGATTTATCGGAATGGATCCCATTTTTACACCTTTACTATGTGAGCAATATACTATTGATAAGAGTGTGAATCAACCCGGATTTCAGGGTGTAATATCGCGCCTCATCAAAACCATCTGAATTTTGGAATTTGAGCGAAGCGGTTCGATTAAATCGGTATCTTCAAATCCGATTTTTTGATAGAAGAAACGCGCTGGATTATTTTCACTAACCCAGGCTTCGAGCGTGGTAGCCCCACCCTCTCGTGCCCATTCTATGACGGCGCACACAATCTGCTCACCGATCTTTTGTCCTCGAAATTTGGGCGCAACCCACATCGCGGTAAGCACTACTATGTCTGATGCTCTGCGATAACACCCCGCCATTCCACAGGGATTATCCCTCACACAAGCCATGAAATATGCGCGATCCAACAGAGTAGCATGGTCTCTCGCCATGTCCTGCCAGTCTCTATCGGTTCTTATTTGGCCTTCTGCCAGCGTTGTCCCAAAAGCATAAGGCGCTTCTTCAAGTGCGCGAAGACGCACATCCCTGAGTATCCGCCATTGATCTGAACGGATTCGGGTAACGGCCTGTGATAGCATAACTTTACTCCGGTATGGTTTTGGGGTTTACAAATCTCAGGTTTCCACTATCGATACTGCGGTAATAACAACCGTACCGCGCTCGCCCATTTTCTTTCGTATGGCACGATCCTTCGCCTTTGAGGCGCACGAGATAAAGCAGTGAATTTTGCTCGCAGTTGATGCGCACATCGACCAATTCGAGCATATCGCCAGATGTGGCCCCTTTAATCCAGAGTTCATTGCGCGATGTACTCCAGAAAGTTGCCACGCGGTGTTCAAGCGCATAGTCAAGCGCAAGTTCATTGACATAGCCGATCAAGAGAATGGCTTTGCTATCCACATCCTGTACCGCAACGGGAATCACGGGATGATCAGCCTGTGCAACCTTTCGCAGCTTTTCAAAATCGAGATGGATCTCTGTGCCTTCTTCGAGTTGATAATCAATAGACATAGCAATTTCCTTTCTCCAAGATCAATTGGGAAACAAAACGCTGACGCTCTCTTTGTTGTGAATGCGACGTATGGATTCGGCAAAAAGCGGAGCAACTGAAACGACTTCAAATTTATCGGTCAACTCACAGGGTTGGGTTTCTATGGTATTCGTCATTAAAACCCTGAGAATCGGACTGTCGTCAATGCGAGCAACGCCTTCAGGTGAAAGGGCACCGTGTGTAACGAGGACGTACACATCTAATGCACCCTGTTCCATGAGCAGGTGAGCCATTTGCACCAGCGTGCCCCCTGAGATGGTCATATCGTCAACAATAAGAGCTGTTTTGTCATCCACATCGCCAATCAGATCCAATATCTCAGCTTTTTCATCGTGGGCAACGCGCTCTTTGTCGCCAATAGCCAGACCGGTCTTGAGATAAGACGCATATTTCCGCGCCTGTTTGGCAAATCCCGTATCCGGAGAAACCACAATAAGATTTTCTTTCTTCTTGGCCAGCATTGCGTCACACAGAACGGGCAGTCCATAAAGATCATCCACGGGAATTCTAAAAAAACCTTGAATCTGTGCCGCGTGTAGATCCATCGTGACAATGCGATCTGCCCCTGCTGCCTCAATGGCATCGGCGCATACGCGAGCGCGAATGGAAACGCGCGGTTCATCCTTTTTATCGCCTTTGCCATAGCTAAAGTAAGGCACAACAGCGGTGACAGTATCGGCACTTGCGCGCTTGAATGCATCGATCCAGAACAGCAATTCCATAAAATTGTCATTGGCGGGATAGCCCGTGGACTGTACGAGATAGACCCGCCGACCACGCACGTTTTCGAGAATGCGCACGAAGAGATTACCTTCGGAAAATCTCAAGGTTTCATTTTTGCCAGGCGCGATTTCGAGCGTAGCACAAATTGCCTGAGTCAATCGTTTGCTGCCTGTCCCACCAAATACCAGAATATCTTCGTTTGACATGAGAGGTTCCTTATTTGAATTTTTCAAAAATTGAATCTATTATTGTCGGGTCATTAAAAAAAGAATGTGAACCGCTTCATGTCTCAAGGCGAAACCACTCATCGCCAAATCCTCCACAAAAAAAGCCCACTGTCTCTCGACAGCGGGCTTATTCATTTCATTGGACAAACTATTATGACATATCCACCGCCGAGCGCGTCATGCAAAATGTCGCAGACGTAGCCTGATGAGTGTGATGATGGGCGGTGTGGGCAAACGCATCCCCGGCCAAAACAGCGTTTGGATTAGTAAAAGTAACCGGGTTGTTGATCAATGCGTTCATAATGATCACAAAATAGAAAGTCTGCGTTTTCGCGTCAAGGTTTTTCTTTTAAAATGGGTAAACAATCACCCGCAAAGGGATTGGCTATGAGTTCAGACTTGCCCTTTAATCATAGAGACCTTACATTGGTCTTGATTTGTTTCGTTTTTCAAATCATATCACACAGGAGTTTGTGCTGTGCTCTACTGGCTGGGTGAGCAATTGTTGGACATCTATGGGCCATTTCGCCTCTTCACTTCTTATCTATTTTTGGTTGGTGCAGGTACCGCGCTCGCCTGCGTCTTCACCTGGAGGATTTTACCCAAATTGTGGCACAGATTACCACAGGACCAGGGACGTGAGCATGCTGTTGGCGCCGCACTAAATAAAGGCAAACCCGTAGGGGCAGGCGTTATTTTCATTTCTATTTTTATAGTTGTCGGATTCTTATTTGTACCGCTTGGAACGCGATATCTGGCCGCTTTGGGATGCCTGTTTTTGGCAATGCTGGTGGGATTTTTCGATGACCGCTATGAATGGAGTGAATACCGCATGGGGTTGTTCGATCTGGTCATCTCCATTCTTGGTGCTATGGTAGTATGCCAGATGGCACCAGTCGAAGTGTGGCTACCACTAATTAAGACGTCGGTTATTGTGCCACCCTGGATTTATATCCCCATAGCTACATGCTTGTTGTGGATGACTATTAACGCCACAAATTGTACAGACGGTGTGGATGGTCTATCGGGCAGCTTGTGCATGTTGGCATTTATTTTTTTAGGTGGTGCACTATACGTCATTGTGGGACACCGGGATATCGCCCAATATCTGCTTGTACCACACTACAAAGAGGCGGCCAATTGGGCGGTAATGGCTTTTGTCATGACGGGTTGTCTGGTGGGCTATTTGTGGCACAATGCCAATCCAAGTGCCGTGTTAATGGGCGACGCTGGATCTCGTCCCCTGGGCTTATTACTCGGCATGCTGGTCCTGGCGTGTGGCAATCCGTTTTTGATTATTATAGTTGCAGGAGTCGTACTGGTCAATGGCGCAACAGGTCTTCTGAAAGTCGCTTTGTTGCGCTTTTTTAAAATCGGCATTTTCAAACAGGTGCGTTATCCCCTGCACGATCACGTCCGGCAAAAATGGGGCTGGTCCAATACGCAGGTACTGGTCAGATTTACACTTTTACAGGCCATAGTAACACCTCTTTTGTTGATATTATTATTAAAAATCAGATGAAAAGAAAAAAGTACCTCACCATCGTTTTCTGGAGAAAATATGCCTACAAAATCCGAAATCAAAAAACGCATTTGTGAAGCTATTGATCGACGTCGAGATCAGATTTGTCGCATTGGCGATCATATCATGTTAAATCCCGAGTTGGGGTTTAAAGAATTTGAGACAGCAAAGCTCGTATCACAAACAATGGACGAGTTTGGCTTACCACATGAAACCGAGTTGGCAATTACAGGTGTAAAAGGCGTGTTGCAGGGAAGTAAGCCTGGACCAACAGTGGCACTAATTGGCGAACTCGACTCGCTCGTGGTTTCTGGCCATCCCAATGCCAATCCCAAAACGGGTGCAGCACATGCTTGCGGTCACAATGCACAGATCGCGGGATTGATGGGGGCAATGATGGGCATGGTCGATGCGCGCGTAGTTGACAATTTGGCGGGAAGGATCGTCTTTTTTGCCGTGCCAGCAGAGGAATTTGTGGAGGTTGAATACCGTCTGAATCTGGTAAAGTCTGGAAAACTGAGCTTTTTGGGTGGCAAGCCAGAATTGATCAAGCACGGACATTTTGACGACATCGATATGGCGGTTATGATTCATACACATAGCGATGAATCACTGACCAAAGCCGCTATTTCCGCATCATCTAACGGATTTGTAGCAAAAATGATTCGGTTTGTGGGCAAAGCCTCACACGCTGGCGGCGCACCTCATCGGGGCATCAATGCCCTGAATGCGGCTCAAATTGCCCTGAGTGCCATCAACGCGCAGCGCGAAACATTCCAGGATCACGATGCTATCCGAGTGCATCCTATCATCACCAAAGGCGGGGATTTGGTCAATGTCATACCAGACGAAGTTTGTATGGAAACTTATGTTCGGGGGCGCACAGCAGAAGGGATACTCGATGCCAGCATGAAAGTAGATCGCGCACTTCGGGCCGGCGCAATGGCACTTGGCGCAACAGTAGAAATAGAAACACTACCGGGATATATGCCATTAAAAAACAATGCAGATTTGCGGACACTTTATGAAAAAAATGCCAGAGCGCGTCTGGGAGAAGATGAATTTTGCTCAGTAGGCCACAGAACTGGCTCAACTGATATGGGCGATATATCCTGTATTATGCCCGCGATTCATCCCTATATGTCGGGAGCTACGGGACCAGGACACAGCGTCGAGTGGCATATTTCCGATAAAGAGATGGGATATGTAGAACCAGCAAAATCACTGGCACTGATAGCAGTGGATCTGCTTTACGACCGCGCGGCAGAAGCAAAAGCCGTACTTGCAAATTACAAACCAGAGATGACAAAAAATCAGTACCTCGATTTTCAAAACAATCTGTTCCAAACAGAAGTTTACGATGGTGAATCAGATTGAGCGTTGATCAGAAACTCACAGGTCTGATGCTCAATTCGAAACAGGCCCGGAATTTACCGGGCCTTTGGTATCGCATAACTGTGTTTTTTAAGGGCTCATACAATCTCCAGCATGCGCTCCACGGATTTTAATGCACGCACGCGGATTTCTTCGGGTACTTCGATAATTTGCTCGTTATATTCGAGTGCATTGAGCGTATCTTCAAGTGTAATTTCGTTCATATGTGGACAGCGAATGCTGCACAGGCCAACCATTTCTTTATCCGGGTTTTCCGCTGCGATATTGTCGCCCATGCTACATTCTGTGAGCAGTAAATATCGCTCGGCATCCATTTCGCGCACATAATCGACCATGCGAGAGGTACTGCCCGAAAAATCGGACGCAGCGACCACTTCAGGGCTGCATTCCGGGTGGGATAGAACAACGACATCCGGAAACTGTACGCGCACATTTTCAATATCCTGAACGGTAAATTGCTCATGTACCTCACACCTGCCATGCCAACCGATCATTTCGTATTCAAGACCGGGTTTGGGATCGGAAAATCCCGTTATTGTGGGAAAAATAATGCGCTTATCGGTCTCCTGCGCGACATTGGCGGCTAAATATTCATCGGGCAAAAAGATAATGGTATCCGAATTGAGCGATTCAACAACCTTGTGGGCATTGCCCGATGTACAGCAAATATCGCACTCGGCTTTGACATCGGCATACGTGTTGATATACGTGACAATGGGAACGCCCGGATATTGTTCGCGCAGATTGCGAACATCTTCTGCAGTAATGCTCGCGGCCAGGGAACAGCCTGCAACGCGCGCGGGCAAGAGCACGGTTTTGTCGGGGTTGAGAATTTTTGCAGTCTCAGCCATAAAGCGCACGCCGCAAAAGACGATTGGATCGGCGTCGGTTTCTGCGGCTTTACGCGATAACTCGAGCGAATCGCCCACGACATCTGGCACAGAGTGATAAAGTGCCGGCTCCATGTAGTTATGCCCGAGGATAATGGCCCCGCGCTCTTTTTTTAGCTTATTGATTTCGTAAGCCAATTCTGCTTTGTAGCGCAATTCGATATCGGGCACAATGCCCTCTAATCGCTCGGCCATCTGTTGATAGGTCTCTTCCAAAGTAGTGGCAGTCAGTGCCATAACAGTCAACTCCTGTTGTGGGGGAGCACCCCCGATGATGCGTGTGGATTTGGATAAAGATATAAAAAGACGGCCTTTGCTGCAAGGTTTCGGTTGTACCCCCTTGCAAGAAATATTACTTTTAGCTTTATGATATCTGGATATGGAACATGAAATTTGTAATTCGCGCAGGTGGTATTGGTACGCGGCTGTGGCCTTTAAGTCGCAAGAATAGGCCCAAACAATTTCACGCTTTAACGGGTAAACGCACGATGTTACAAGAGGCGGTTCACCGCCTCGGTTCACTCGCTAAAATAGATGATCTTTATGTCTCTACAGGCGTTGAACTATTGCATAGTGTTCGAGAACAATTGCCCGACTTATCTGCTGAAAACGCGATTTTAGAACCGGCACTCCGCAACACAGGGCCTGCGGTCGGGCTTGAGTGCGCCTTGTTGGAAGCTCGTTTTCCCGGATGTACAATTGCGAGTTTGGGATCTGATCACCACATTGGCAAACCAGAGGAATTTTGTCGGCTACTCAAAGTAGCAGAAGACGCTCTGGAGAATCGCGCTGAAACCCTGTTTGTACTCGGTGTAAAACCAACGCGTGCAGACACCGGCTTTGGATATATACAAAAGGGCGATGTGATTGCAAGGATAAATGACGAGCCGATTTATGCCGTAAAGTCATTTACAGAAAAACCCGATGCAACAACCGCAAAAACATATCTGGAGAGCGACCAGTATCTGTGGAATAGCAATATGTTTGTGTGGAAAGCCAGGACAATGCTGGATCTTTTTGCAAAATTTGAACCCGAGATGTATGCCTTGCTCGAACAAATAGGCATCGCGACCAAAGTGGGACGAGAAGCAGACGTCATTGCCGAGGTCTATCCACAGATGAAAAACATCGCCATCGATCATGCAATTATCGAACGCGCGTCAGATATTGCGACCATAGAAGCCGACATCGATTGGAGCGATATCGGCGCGTGGGGTGCTTTGACAGATGTGTTGCCAGTAGATGAAAATGGCAATTTGCTGCGTGGCAATGTGCTATCGATCAATGCAAAACACACAACGGTTTATGGCAGCAAAGACAAAGTAATCGCGCTGGTCGATATCGAGAATTTAATCGTAATCGATACGGGTGATGCCCTGCTTATTTTGCCTCGCGATGGATCTCAGCGCGTAAAAGATGTGGTCGAAGCATTGGACGAGCGATATGTGTAATCTCGAGTATAGAAAATGAAAACTGTAGAGGAGATTTTATGAAAATTCTAAAAAGTTTTTGCCTCGCGCTATGTGTTTTGTATGCTAATATGGGTGATGCCGATGCCGCATTCATCGACGGCGTAAACCTGGGCGGAGGCTTTATGTGGAACGACAGTATTCGCCCGCGTTTTGATTCCGCTGGCGGGATTGCTCTGCACGCCTCTATCCATGTCAATCTGCCCGGCCCATTCATATTCGCGCCATTTTACGACATAAGTTTTGCCAGCCCGATGATGCATACGCTGGGCACGAGTCTCAATTATGCAATTGGCATGCGCGACTTTGAATCCCACAAGCTATTTTTTGGACCGAGTATTGGACGTGTAATATCGGATGGAACTTCTGGGCGTTTTATAGGTGGGGAATTGGGATACAAATTTCCAATAGGTGAAAAACTCGGATTATTTGCCAGAATCAAATTTGTCGAAGATCAAAATGATGTTGTCAGCGGATTTTCCGGACACATCGGCGCGTCATTCAAACTCTTTTAGCAAATCTACCAAACACCCTGTCGGTCCAATTCATTGTGTAGCAATACAATACACTGAGAGGCAAACAACATTCTGGGACCCACGCAAATCGGTTTTGCGCCGAGGCGTCGCAAATACTTAGCCGTCTTTTTCGGCATTGTGAGATGGTCTGAAAAAACAAACGTCACATCTCGGGGAAATGTCACTGTGCGAATATCAACACCTCTGCGCTCGAGCACATAGAGTGATTCCGTGCGCTCTTGCACAACGCGTTCAAATCCCTTTTTCGCCACAAATAGACCGTCATCAACCTGTCGCTCTTCGCCCAGTGACAAACCCTTGCCAGCAGATAGTGCTTTTTGCACAGCCCCTGCCAGCGTGCGTTCATCAAACCCACCCAGATAGGTTAAATGATCACTCTCAAACCGCACGGTTTTCGGCGGGTCCGAAGGTCCATCAAAGACGAGATGCACAACGGTATCTGTTCGTATATTTTGAGAATAAAAAAGCGCGTTCGCCAAACAATGTGCCACAATCTCCAATCGTCCAATCCGGCTCAAATCATCCAATGAAAAATCGGGCGTGGTCGGACCTTTGCGAGCGCGAAGAATAAAATTTCTCATAAGGAGCAAATTATGAAACGCTGGGTGATCGCAATGCTGATCCTCACAACTCAGGTCAGCGCGGAAAACGAAAACAAAATGTCAACAGGGGATGGTAAAACCGATGAAATAATGGTCGAAATTCAAAAAAATGCCAGAGAAATCGCCACCTGCAAGACCGAACAAACGACCATCATTCGCGTTATGGATCAAGAACTGACGCTCAATGCCAGCGCGACCTTTAAGCGCCCCAACCTGATGCGTCTCGACACCGTGCAAGATCAGGTGATTATTTCACAACGTTTGTCTGATGGCGGATTGATGTGGACCTATGATCGCGAAGAAAAAATCGTCTCTAAAGTGAACCTGGGGCGCGTCTATCGCATAACCAACCTCGAAGCCGATGCAGACCAGGCCGATCCCTTGCGTCCCTTTAGAGGTTTGGAATGGACGAGTATTCGCTACACCGCAGACGAAATATTTGAAGAACGCCCCCACCGCGTTTTTGAAGCCAAGCCCAAAGTCAATCTCTTACATGCGCAACTGCCTAACCCCCCTGTCAAAGCACAATTACTCATCAATCCCGAAGATGGCCTATTGCGCCGGATAGGCTTTTTTGATGCCGAAGACAATGAGATCATCACGCAGACCTTTCACAATTTGACCATCAATCCAGATTTGAATGACAAATGGTTTGAATTTATAGTACCCGCGGGCGCCCATGTCATTGACGCCACCGACGACGCGATACAAGCTCTCAAAACAGCACAGTAGGGTAGAAAAATCATGACAACAACGCATTGGCGCATCGCCCTATTTGTCTGGCTACTTTTAATTTTTTTTGGTTCAAGTGGCCTGCTATCGTTCGAGAACACTGAAAAAATTTTCTTTTTTAGTGAACGAATACACCATGCGGCGCGCAAATTCGCACACATAGCGGAATATGCAATTCTGACCTATTTGTGTTTCCGATCTCTATGGACAAAGAACCGATTTACCTCCTGTGTAGTGTGGAGCGTCCTGATATCCATTCTCTATGCGATATTGGACGAATATCATCAATCCTTTGTACCCAGTCGCACTGGCGTCTGGACCGATGTGGTATGGGATGGCACAGGTGTCGCAATCATCATCCTATTATTGTGGTATGCGAAACACAGGGAAAACGGCAAAATCAGACAGTGGATTTTATAGACTATTCAACAGGATACCCGACATGACAAAATCTGGAAAAATTGAAAAACCCAACATCCTCTTTATCCTCGCCGACGACATGGGTTGGGGCGACGTCAGCTATCACGGCTCGCATATTCGCACGCCCAACATCGACCGCCTCGCAGCCACGGGAATCGAACTCGACCAGCACTACGTCTGTCCCATGTGTACTCCCACCCGCACCTGCCTGCTCACGGGACGCCATCCCGGCCGCTTTGGACGCCACGCCACCGTCCCATCCAACGCCCCCGTCCTCCCAGATGGGTACGAAACACTCGCCTCATCCTTCCGCAATGCGGGCTACGAAACTGGCCTCTTTGGAAAATGGCATTTGGGATCCTCTCCCGAATACGGTCCCAACCAATTTGGTTTCAATACCAGCTATGGGAGTCTGGCCGGCGGCGTTGACCCGTATAACCACCGCTACAAATCAGGACCCTACAGCGTTACCTGGCACCGCAATGGCAAACTCGTCGAAGAGCGCGGTCACGTCACCGACCTCATCGCACGAGAAGCTGTCCAGTGGATCGAAGAACAAACAGGACCCTGGTTTTGCTATGTCCCTTTCACCGCTGTTCACACCCCCATCAAAGCACCACAACACTGGATAGACCGCTATTCAGACCGGCGCTACGATCCCGACGACAACAAAGACCGCTCATTCAAAACCTATGCCGCGTACGCCAGCCAGATGGACCACGCCATCGGCCAACTCGTCGAAACCCTTGCCCTCACCTGCCAGCGCGAAAACACCATCATCATCTTCTCATCGGACAACGGCGCCATCCCTGCCGGTCCTCTTCACGACACGGACAAATACCCGGGCCGCCACGAAGACATGCCGCGCCTGGGCAGCAACCTGCCCCTGCGAGGACAAAAATCTCAACTCTACGAAGGCGGCATTCGCACCCCATCCCTGATCAATTGGCCTTTTCATCTCCAGCCAGGCAAATGCTTTCACCCCCTCCACATAACCGATTGGATGCCAACCCTGACCAATCTCATCGGCTACACGCCCAATACCGACCCCCAATGGGATGGACAAGACATCTGGTCCCTGCTCACGGGCGACATCGCCGTACCCGAAGAACGGTCTATCTTCTGGAACTTCAGAGGATCGTCCTTTGGCATGCGAACGGGCAATTGGAAATTGATATATGAAGAAGGCCAAACTCCCGAGGAAACCGAACTCTTTCACATCGGTTCCGACCCCTACGAAACGACAAATATTACCTCCTCACAAACCGACCGCGTGCAGCGCATGCTCGAACACATTGCCGATGAGCGAAAACGCGACAACAGTTCAATAAGAAATTAAAAGGAGATCTTATGTCCTACCGCAACGTCCTCTTACTCATAGCCGACGATTGGAGTCCTATTGCCGGATGTTATGGCAATGACATCATCAAAATGCCCAGCGTAGATGCACTTGCCGCGCGAGGCACCTTATTTAAGCACGCCTTTTGCACCACCCCATCGTGCGCAGCCAGCCGTGCCAACCTGCTCACCGGACACTACAGCCACACGCACGGACAATACGGACACTCACACAGCATCCACAACTTCCACACGCAACTCGACATGCCGTCAATTCCCAAAACACTACAATCCGCTGGATTCACCACCGGCGTTGTCGGCAAACTCCACGTACAACCCGAATCGGTCTATCCCTGGAACTATGAAACTGGCGGTGGACGCAACGTGCGCTCTATCGCAGACAACATCTCAAAATTCTTTGAAAGCATTGACAACGACCAGCCATTCTATCTCCACGTCGGTTATTCCGATCCCCACCGCGACTTCGGCAACAAACAAATCTATCCCGGCGTCCCCGAAGTCACGTATTCGCCCGAGGAAGTCATCGTCCCCGATTTTTTGCCCGACCATCCAGACGTGCGATGCGAATTTGCCGAATACTACCAATCCGTCTCTCGCCTCGACACTGGCATTGGCATGGCCGTACAGGCACTTCAAGACGCCGGACGAACTGACGACACCCTGATCATTGTCATGAGCGACCACGGCATGCCCTTTCCCGGCGGCAAAGCCTCTTCTTTTGACACGGGCCATCACTGCCCGCTCATTATTGTGCGCCCAAATGCCGAGGCCGTTGTCAGCGACGCCCTCGTCAACTGGAACAACATCGCCCCGACCGTCTATGAATGGTGCGGCGTTGAACCCCCAGAAGGGCTACCCGAAAAATCCCTCGTCCCCATCCTCAATGAGGCACATCCCGATGGGTTTGACGAAACCTTCTTTTCCCACACCTTCCACGAAGTCACAAATTACTATCCCTACCGGATTCTGCGCGGACGCAAATACAAATACGTGCGCAATCTCTATCCCGAACTCACCACCCCTTTGCCCAGTGACCTGTGGGCCTCGCCCACCTGGCAAGCCATACGCAACGAAAATTTGGAAATGGGCAAACGCCGCACGGAAAAATTTCTGCATCAGGACGCCGAAGCCCTCTTCGACATTGAAAACGATCCCATGGAATCCACCAACATCATAGACGATCCCGCAGTTCAGGATATCGCCGAAGTCATGCGGCAAAAAGTTCGCACCTTCCGCAGGGAAACTCGGGACCCCTGGTGCCTGGCGTCTTACCACGCGGGCGAACCGGGTATGAGACCTGTCGCGAGGTGATCGCCCTTCATACAACGAAACAACCCCCGTCTAAACGTTTCAGACGGGGGTTTTATTTTTTACTCAGAGTGTGCAACAACTAAAAATTGTAAGTCAGTCTCAGGTCAACAAAACTATCGCGTCGCGTATCGTAGTGGATATCTGCTTTGTCGATACTGAGAAGATGAATCGCCTCTATGTCCAGAGACAACTGGTCAGAGAGACGCCGGTCCAATTCGACAAATAGTGCGCGTGTGGAACGGCCCGCATCCCCCAGAATACTCGCGACAATTTCAGTACTCTGAACATCGTTGAATGCAATCCGCGTGGCAAAAAAGAAATCGTTCTCAAGCGTACTGGGCGAGCGACTCGGGGTCGCATTGCGCCCCCGCCCATCGTAATTCCATTCGCCGAGCAAGATGAGATCAACAGCCGAATCAAACACGGAATAAAACGTGTATTCACCGCCAAAGACAGAAGCCACATAATTTTCTTCCATACCCAGCAAATTTCGAGCGCCCGCACGTTGCATAGCCTCGAGCTTGAACAAATAGGAACCAACAGTGAGTTGCGCATCCAACCCAAACTGACGAATCTGATCATAGTACTGTACAAATACCGGCATACCACTACTATCCACACCCGGCATTAGAAAAGGCTCCCGACTGGTACCGTTGAACACACTCACACCAGCATCGAAAGCACCGAAACTCTGACTGTACCGGGCAGCGAAATCCAGATACGCCTCGCTCTCATACTCGACATGTTCATCTTCCACCACGAGCGGGAGACGCAGGCGGCCGGATTTGCCGGGAAACGTGCGCGCCCGGTGATACGGCAAAACAAAAAATTCCACTACCCCCCAATCGCTGGACCAGGTAATATTGACCATCGGCTGTCCCAACTTCGCCTCTCCGTTTGGATGCTCGACCAGATCGATCTGATTGACAATATCGACCAGGTGTTGCGATTCTGTAACGCCCCAGAAGACCTGGTCAATACCCACGCGCAACTCCCATTCACCATCGCCAATTTCGCCGAATACCAAAAAATAGGCTTCGCGCAAATCGGCATGGGTACGGCGTGAATCCGCGTTGTCATAGCGAAAAAACGGTGACAGCGTGAAACTTCTACCCTCGGCGTCTGCGAGATAGAGTTTGGGTAATACAACAAAGCCGATGGCATGCGCCCCCTGACCGGAAAAGGCACCGGCTTTGGGAAACCATCGGCTTTCGACATTCACGCGCCCGGAAAAATCGCGGTCAATTCCAATTTCGGCATGTGCGCCAACAGCAAAGACCAGAACCAAAATCCAGACAGCACCGAAAGGTAAAATATGAAGAGCGGTACGACGTAACATCAACGCACCCGTTTCAGCCCAGTTTGTGTGAAATCGCGATCGTTGAGATCAGTCTGAAACTCAAAATCCGTCCAGGTCAGAACCGTACTTTTCCCGGTTAAATGATTGACCATCGTCATCTCACCAGCACGCCAATAACGCGCCAGATACTGCGCGTAATTCCCCAGAGTGAGTGTCTTCAGATGGGCATCCTTGCGGTCGTAATACTCTACTTTCCAGACGCGTAACTCATCCTTATCGCGCCAGACCACCTGGCGACTATAGCCCGATTTCTTATCCACGGGAAAGCGTTCTGTAACCGTGCATGTCAAATCGCCATATGCCTCGTCGCGCAGGTAACGATAGGTAAATTTCTCCACAGCCTGAGGGGTCAGATCCTCATAAGCAAATTCACTTCCCATAAAAGAGCCGGACTGGTTGGACGAACTAATGCGTTTGACGCGTTTCAGAGCAGGCAAATAAAGCCATTGGTCGTCCGCGCTTTCCCTATGCGCGTGAATAAGCAACGCCGTTCCCTTGACATCGCGCGGTTCATCGAACACAAACAGACTCTTGTCGCCATCTTCGGAGACCTCGAGAACCTTTACCCGTAGTTGGCGACGGCTCTCTTGCCCGTGTTTGTTGCGCAACATCATGGTTTGCTGAGCCGTAAAATTGCCAAAACCCTTCTCGCGATCCTGGGAATCCTGAGCGATTTTCAACCCGGTTTCCTCTGCACTTTCGGAACGAGCGGGTGATGACACGCCGAGACAAAACAAAATAATTGGACAAAGCGCGAAAAACAGGTGTATTGGTCGTATTGGTATCATGAATTTCTCCGATCAATGGCAATCAGTAGAGTTGGAAGAAGCAAAAAGTCGGCAACAAGCGCGAAGACAATCGTAATCGTGACCAAAAGGCCGAGTGCCCAACTCACCTCAAATCCCGATGTGGCGAACACCAGAAATCCCACTGACAACACTGCGGTCGTCGTCCATAACGCATGGCCCACCGTGTTAAAAGTATAGCGCACGGCCTCGGATGCGGGACGGCCCTCGCGTCGAGCCTTCAGATATTTGCTCAAAAAATGAATCGTATCATCCACGACAATCCCAAAAACAACGGCAATCACCACCGAAGAGGCAATGCCCACATGACCGACGAGATAGCCCCACAGGCCGAAGCTCATAATCGCGGGAATAAAGTTGGGCAGAAGACTGAGGAGACCGACTCGAACACTCTTGAAGATCCAGATCAAAATGAACGAGATAAGTGCCATCGCAGTAATCGTACCGCGCAACATGCTATTGATATTCCGCAGCGTCAGATGGGCAGCGATGATGCTCAGACCCGATGCTTCGTTTGCAAAAGCGGGCGCATTTGCCTGGAGCCAGGCCTGTGCGCGTTTATCGAGCTCACGCAGATCTCGTGACCACGCATTCCTGGTCACGACACTCAGGCGCGTAGCGGATTTTGCAACATCTATGCGATCATTGAGATCACTGCCAAACGGAAGCGAAAGCTCGTAAAGCAACAGATACTGCGCCGCGAGACCCGGGTCTTCGGGCAAGAGATAAAAAGCGGGATCATCGCCGTGCATGTTTTTATTGAGGCGTTTCATAATATCCGAAAATGCCTGGACATGGGTCACTTCGGGTTGTCCTCGGTACCACTCGGCAAAAGCATCGACCTGGCGCAGATAATCCGGATCAGTAATACCGCCTTCGCGCCCTGCACTCAGTGAATATTCCAGCTTATCTACACCCGTCAAGTTTTCAATAATATAATCCGTATCGCGCCGGAACTCGTAGCGATCATCAAAATACTGCGCCAGATTATCGCTCAGTTCGATGCGGTGAACGCCGATTATCAGGACAATGACTACCAGACTGACAAACCAGAGCAAAAATTTGCGCCGGGCAATGACAAAGTCGGCAAAGCGATCAAAAAAGACAGTTCCCTCGGACTGAACACGGGGGGCGCGCAACGGCAGAATCGAAAGCAATGCCGGCAATAGCGTCATGGTGTACACAAGCGCACATAATACACCAAATGCCACGTAATTGCCCAGAACGTGAAAAGGCGGCGAATCTGAAGCATTCAGACTGAGGAACCCAATCGCCGTCGTGACCGAGGTGATAAATATCGGATAGGCATTGATGCGGATCGATTCGACAATCGCCGCATTTCTGTCCAGACCGCGCCTCATACCCAGTAAAACACTCGTGACAATGTGTATTGAATCAGCAATGGCGATCACCATGACGATAATCGGCACGCCAGCATTGGTGGGGCTGAACACCACGCCATTCCACCCGGCGAATCCCATGGTCGTATTGATGACAAATACCAGCACGGCGACAATGGCCAAAGTGCTGAGAATCGAGCGCAGGAGAATAATAGTGGCACCTACAATGATGAGAAACACAATAGGTGTCAGGGTCTCCATGTCGTTCTTCGTAACATCGGCGAAAGTCCGATCCATGACGACATCGCCGGTCATGTAATAATCGATATCCGGGTGACTCGTACGGGCCTTGTCGAGAACCGAATTGAGATAATCGGTAATTTCGATCACTGCCTGGTCCGCATTTTCGGGCAAGATGAAATTAATCGCCACCCCTGCCGTGCGCCCATCATGAGACACCAGACGCCCAACAATTTCGATTGCATTCAGCGCGCTCTCTTCGATACGCGCCACATCGGCATCGCTCAGTGAAGATGCGTCATCGACGAGCGGAGCGACAACCAAATCGTCATCGAGTGCTTCGCTATGGGTATAATTGGTAAGGGAATTGACGCGACTGGAATAAGGCGCACGCCAGGCGGCTTCGGTCAATTCTTCAACCGCGCCAAGCACCTCGCGAGTGAACACCGAGCCATCTCGCGGCGCAACGGCAATCAGTACTGCTTTGGAGGCCGAATACGTGTTCTCCAGAGCGTCGAACGCGGCGAGTTGCGGATTGTCTTCGCCAAACAGAATGCGGTAATCATTCGTAACGGTGATGAAGCGAACACCTGCCGTAATAGCCAACATGACCAGCGTTGCGAGCGCAACGACCAACCAGCGATAGCGCAAAACTGCATCGGTGTAGCGTTCTAATTGCAAAAGTAGTCACTCCTTCGACCATTTCGGATTAAGTGCGAAGACGAGTTGTTCACCGAGGCGAATGCCTGGCACTATCGACACCGCCAGTGGATAAAGACCGTCATACCTCACCACGGCTTCGACTCGTCTGCGTGTAGCTTGTCGGGCAATCGGTAACTGATTTTATGTTCTTCGAGCGTAGATACGTTGAGCAAGGCCATGAAGTTTTGGGTACGGTGCCCCGGTCTCCACCATAGCAGGACATTGAGGATATCCTGGATTCTGCGCCTCAGCCGCAAATATACCAGTGTCCCGGTCCTGGATATTCGACTTTTTGGAAACATGAGTTGGTCGGCGAGTTCGTCTCCAATCAACGTTCGGGAAAGGCGGTACCCAAAACCAGATAGATTATCTCGCTCTTTCTCGTCTTCAATACCGATCACGTAAGGAGCCGAGGCAATCACCGAGTTTGCCATAGCAATAGCTTCCAGACCGGGAGGCGGCTCGCAGATGTAACCCACGCGGTATATTTCGCAGGCTTCGGTCTCATTGCTGAACAGAGTGCATCGGGCACACCCATCAGATGCGCGGTATAGCGCCATATCTGCATAAAACTGTCGCGTTCTTCATCGTTTAGACGTGCGCCAATTCGCGTGGCTGACCGCAACAGCATCCCGGAAAAATTACAGGACGCGAGCGCGATGTGGGCAGCACTGATCGGCATGCCGTGGGCTTCATGGTCCCACTCCTCAGAAGCGAGAAGATGCCGCCTGACCTGTGCATGCACCAGCCGCAGACGGACAGACAGTTTCCAGCCCTCGCCATGTCGCTCCAGGCCACCCGGCAACATAATCTCTAAAAGGTGAAGTATATTTTGCTTTAGCCGCCGCACCCCATAATCGGTCAGCCTTCCTGTGGTGAAAAACGATTGGCTGATCAGCGTCGTGAAACCCTGTACAATAATATCCACGACGAACGAGGTGAGAAACAGATCCGAATAGGCTTGGAAGCCACGGCATCCGGGATATACTGAATCGGAATCAAACCACGCGGGCGGAGTCCCGATTTTCTCAAAAAACGCCCGTACTGCCTGAGGCGCATCACGCAGTTTTTCCTCATCCAGATCCATTCCAGCCCTGATAAATACGCCCTGTTGCTTCTCGTCAATACCGGCTAATCCATTGATCAGAGCATCGGCATCGGGATCGCCGATGAGCGTGTGCTGGATGTATGTTTTGGCGAGGTCGGGATCGGTCAGAAGGGCCTCTTTGTACCCGGGCTGATAGGAGGAAGGTATTTGCACTCTATCACCTCACAAATTATCCAGGTCAGTTATCGAAACACAGGCTTAAGTTTTATAAAAAAAACCTCCTTAAACTAATAGAGAATAGTAGTAAACTTCCAACTTTTTATCAAGTCTCACTTGCTTTTTATGCTTTCAAAGAAATTTGGCCTCTTTTGAAATATCAAAGCCCGCCCATCTCGCACACAATATCAAACTCCTCCTTTGTCACCGGCTGAATTGACAACCGCTGCCCGCGCTGAACCACCTTCATATCTTTGAGCTTGGGATTGTTCTTGAGATCTTGCAGACTGACATAAGGCTCAAATGCTTTTGACCATTGCACATCAAAGGAAAACCAGCGCGGATCTTCTCTGGAAGCCTTCTCGTCGTAGTACTCATGCTGCGCATCGAATTGAGAGGGATCGGGATATCCCGCACGCACAATATTCACAATACCGGCAATACCGGGATTTTTACAATTCGACTGATAGAAAAGTGCCTGATCGCCTTTTTGCATTTCGTCGCGGATAAAATTGCGCGCCTGATAATTGCGCACGCCTCGCCAGTACCCAATCCCACTGGGCCGATTGCTCAATTCTTCAAAAGAGCACACATCGTACTCGCACTTTACAAGCCAGTATTTTGGGGCCATAGCATCCTCACAGTTATTGCGCGGCGTCTTTCCATCTCTGATAATTTGGCGACAGACTCAGCGCGCCATCGGGCTGCGGCACGAGTTCTCCATTTTGTCCTCTCGGATCGCCCCGGTTTTCATTCACCTCTGCCAATCGCCTGCGCCACATCGCGATGCGCGTTTCGTAAGCCGGGTCTTTGGACAATTCGCAGCATTCCAATGGATCGTCATCCAGATTAAAAAACTGTTCTTCTCCCGTGTGATGAAACCAGATATACTTCTCGTGTCCATCGGTCACATATTGCATGCCGTGCTCTCTTGTATAGCACGTCGTATGCTCGCCCTGCACAAACGCACGCCACCCCTCGTCATCTCCCCGCGCAATATCCAGAAGAGACCGTCCATCTACAGACGCAGGTATATCGCCCCCGGCAGCATCGAGCAAGGTGGGCATCACATCGCGCAACTCCACCGGATGATCACACTTCACCCCTCGCGCCACATCGCCCCATGTATCGGGATATTTCACAATAAACGGAATGCGTGCAGACCCTTCGTACGCATACGTCTTTCGCCAGTGGTGGTGGTCGCCCATCATATCGCCGTGATCAGATGTAAAAATAATCAAAGTATTGCGATATGCTTGCGGGTCCCGATGGCGCAACTCGTACAGCACGCGCCCAATCTGGTGATCGATAAACGTGATATTGCCGTAATATCCCGCGCGTCCCCTGTGTGTTTCAACATCGGAACGGTGCGAACGCGGCGCATTGACATCCGCGATCTTTTTATCAAACTCTGCTGCCCAGTCTCCCACAGCGGCTTTGGGAATATTGTCATTGTCAATATACATATCCCAATACGCCTGAGGCGCATCATAAGGCGAATGAGGACGTGCAAATGAAAGCCACATAAAAAACGGTTTGGTCGGATCGCGCTGCTCCAAAAATTTAATTCCCTCGCTCGCCGTCCAGTGCGTCGGATGCAAATGCTCGGGCAAATGACTGGGCCGCGCCATCCATGAATTCCAATCGATACTGTGATCCCGGTACCCGTAAGCACCTTCCTTGTGCTGCTCAAAAAACAAATGATAATCGCTGATAAAATTTCCCATCCGCCGCCCACTTTCATCCAGCACCATGTGGTGAAAACCATATAGCCTGCGCTGCGGGGCATGGTGCATCTTGCCCACAGCCTGCGTGTGATATCCCGCCGCTGCGAGTTCTCCCGGCAATGTCGCCGGATATTCCAGCGGGTGGCTTCCCGTCATTGTCAGCCGCCCGTGATTCCATTGATCCATCCCCGTGATAATCCCCGCACGTGCAGGCGTACACGATGGCACCGATGTATAGGCGTGGGGGAAATGCGCTCCCCGTTCGGCCATTTCATCGAGATACGGCGTCTCCAGCGCCGGATGCCCATCACACCCGAGGCAATCTCCGCGCTGTTGATCTGTCGTAATCAACAACAAATTAGGTCGCTCTGACATTTTGTATCCTCTCACTTTTCCCACACCGATTTCAACAACCGCACCCAATTTCCCGACAACACCTTTTGAATATCTTCTCGTGAATATCCGCGCCGTTTAAAAATGGGCACCAGATTCTGCAAATCGGCAATTGTATTCAAATCTCGCGGCGATTGTTCCTGGCCATATCCCCCATCTAGATCCGTCCCAATACCCGAATGATTCGCATTGCCAGCAAGCTGACACACATGATCGATGTGATCGACCACCGTCTCGAGCGTCGCCTTTGTGGTCTGCTCATAACACGGCACGCCCCGCTTCCACTCTGGATCGAGCATCCACGCATCAAAAGCCGCGCCAATAACCCCATCGCGTTCTACAATTGCGCGGATCATATCATCTGTCAACTGCCTCTGCCCCGGCGTCAATGCCCGGCAATTGTGATGGCTTGCAGCCACCGGTCCGTCGTAATAATCGAGAATTTCCCAGAAAGCCCGATCGGTCGTATGCGTCAAATCCACAATAATCCCCGCGGCTTTGAGCGCGTTGAGCAATGGCCTGCCCCGATCCAACAATCCCCCTTCCGTCCCTGTCCCGTGGCAATAAGAACTCACGCCATAATGCGAAATACTCACCATTTTCAAGCCCAAATCCCGCCATTCGGACACCTGATCGGGATCGAGAATCGGATCGGCGCTTTCCATCGCCAGTACCAGACCGATGGGGGTATCTGCCGAAGGCTGTGCCCATGCCGCAACGCACGCGTCCAAATCCTCAGCCGTATGAATCTGCCGGATAATCCCCCGTCGTTCCATCGCCTTATAAAAGGCATAATGCCCCATCCCGACACCGTGACATTGCGTCTGATCCCACATCCCCGTGCGCGTCCAGCGATCATTGGTATCAATACGCGACATCACCGTACCAAAAACAATCCCCACTCGCCCCCTGTGCAACTCGGGAAACGTGGTCGTACACGACCCAAAACTGCGCGTAGTTGGTTCCGAGTCGTGTACCCGCACAGTTGCGGCGGGCTGCGTGAGATCGCGGTTGACCTGAATCGCGCAAAAGGCGAGGTCTAAATGGCTATCGACAATAAAGTAAGTATGATCGGACATATCATCCCCATGCCGTCGTAAAAAATCGCACCAAATTCCCATGCGCAAACCCCTTCACATCGTCTTCTCCATAGCCGTGATCGCGCATGAGATTTAGAAAACGCTGCAAATCGTCAATCGTATGATAATCTGTGGGCGAAAGCTCCAGCCCAAAACCACCGTCCAGATCCGTCCCATAAGCCACGTGATCTGTGCTGCCAGTCAGTTCACAGATGTGATCGATGTGTTCGAGTACTGCTTTCATCGGTCGGGTTGCCGTGGTATAATGCGTACTCGGATCGTCCCAATTCCATGCAGGAGACAACATCTGCTCGGCAAAAACCATCCCAATTACGCCACCCCGGTCCGTGATCGCGCGAATCATATCATCCGACAAATGCCGCTGCCCCGGCACCAATGCGCGACAATTGCAATGGCTGGCATGCACTGGTCCCTTCCAATAATCGAGAATATGCCAGAAGGTGAGGTCTGCCGCATGCGTCAGATCCAGCGCAATATCGGTCTCAGACAGCGCGTCCATCAGCGCGTAAGCCGGAGGATATAGCCCACCCACCGTACCCGTGCCATGCCCATACGTATTGGCACCAAAATGCGTCAAAGACACAGAGCGCAGTCCCGCTTCATACCATTCGCCCACCTGATCGGGACCCAGAATCGGATCGGCGCTTTCCATCGACAAAATAAGCCCTACGGGCGTATCTTCAGATGGATTCTCCCA
Organism: Candidatus Latescibacterota bacterium; assembly: GCA_022821275.1. Taxonomy (GTDB): domain Bacteria; phylum Latescibacterota; class UBA2968; order UBA2968; family UBA2968; genus VXRD01. The sequence goes on from JAJEDY010000083.1 coordinate 172,638, forward strand.
GTCAGCAACACAGGCATTGAGATCTGCAACAGACTTGATAAATCGAATTTCCCCACACCGTTCCAGCGCCCGATAATACGCCAGATGAGATTGCCCACGCGCATAAGCCACATCCTGTGTGCGCACCGCATTGTGCGTATTATCATGTGGATTTTGCACGCGACACATAATGGTCGAAAGCATAATCCCCACGCGTCCTTTTCTCATCTCGGGCAAACAAACAGTTGGCGTAAACCGCTTGGGCTGTGGTCCCTGGCGTTTCTCCAGCGAATCTGGATGGGTCGATAATCCCCCCACCATACTGTCTTCGCGCTCGCGCAACACATATACAGACTGCGTGAGGTCCCGGCGGTAAAACAGCGCATTAAACGCCATATCGAGATGCCCATCAATAATCAAATATTCGCGCATATTCAATATCCCATTCAAAGGGTTTGCTCGCTCACGAGTAACGTAGCAAGCAAATCGCTCAAGTGCAAGTAAAAAACCCCATCCAAGTAGGATGAGGTTTTATTTTTGCAAAGGAAGGCTAAACACTGCGAACAAATGGCTTTCAATCCGCGATTTTATTTTGTCATATCTTCAATTTCGTCCTGCACGCGCTTGCGCCACTCGCGGTCGGCATCGGACTCTTTTTTCTTTTGCACACGTCTTTGTCTATACGGCTTACTCACGGGCTTATTTTCAACCACTTCAATAAGCGGACCATCTTTGCGATTGCGACGTTTCCAATACCGAAGGGATACCCAACACAGATAAATCATTGCAGCGATAAAAATCAACAACTGTAGGGTCATGTAAGCCTCCATTTGCACAATTATTTCACTTCATAAAATATCACAAATAACAAGCCGCGTCAAGCGGTGAATTGTCCCAATTTGAGACATTTCTCAATTTGAAAATATGTACGTCTTTCTCTATTGTCTCACCCTGCAAATTCTCTTAACTTTTCTGTGTGTAACATGCTCAAACCGCGCGAATCCAGAGGAATAATACATGTCCCCACTCCACTTAGCCAAAACTTGTGAACTCCACGTCCACCCCGGTGGATGCTTGACCGCCGAAGACCTCATAGAACTCGGCAAAAACCTTTACGAAGACATTGACTGGACGCCTTTTACAGACGCCTATGAAGAAGCTTATGGTATTCGCCCGGATCCCATCGCGCTCTATCGCGATGCCATATCCAATCCAACCGCGGGACTTGCCAAATTTAAAGAACACTACATCTACACCGAAAAAGACGGGGGCGACTTTGGTCGGTTTAAAGCCAAATTCAACCTCATCATCAGCCTTTTGAAACACCCGCCCAAAAGACAGGAACTTCTGATCAAGGCGTTTTTCAAAGCACATGACCGACATTGCAAAGGAGGTATCACCTTTGTCGAATACCGTTGTAGCGGCGGTGGGGAAACGCGAGAGACATTCATCGACTTTCACAGCACAAATGCCCGAATCCTCTCAAACGCATCGCAAAATAACACAACCGCGCGTTACATCATCACCCTGCACCGCCAGACCGCACAACAAGACTACGAATGGGTGCAAGAACTCCTGGAGGAAAACCCCGAACTCATCTCCACCATCGTCGGCATTGACTTTGCCGACATCGAAGAAGGCTACCCTCCCAAAGACAACCGCGAACTCTTTCAGCGCGTCCACAAAGATAACCAACAACGCCCCGAACGCGCGCTCGAAATTACCTATCATGTGGGCGAAAGCTATTTTGACAAATCCCTCGAAAGCGCGATACGCTGGTGTCACGAAGCTGCCGAAATGGGTGCCAGACGATTGGGCCACGCCATAGCACTCGGCCTCGACCCGGCAGTCGCGATTACACGCCGCCCCGATGCACATGTGGGAGAACTGGCCAGCGAACGCCTCGACCAGATCGCTTACGATCTCACCCACGCCTCAGAGCTTTCGGCTTACGATATCGAAGTGAACGCCAGCGCACTCCAAATCGAACGACAAATCCTGAAAAATCGAGCGCCCAACGAAATAGTCGAGCGCCCTTACAATCCCCAACGCCTCAAAGAAATCCGCAACCGCCAGCAATTTGTTCTCAACCGCCTCACACAACTCGGCACAGTCATCGAAACGTGCCCAACCTCCAATCTCCGCATCGGCGGCGTGCCCGATCCCGCCCATCACCCCATCCACACATTCCTCAAATCAAACGTCAACCTCGTCATCGGCGCAGACGACCCCGGCATCTTCGACAGCCCACTCGCCAGCGAAATCGACTGGGCACTCACCCACACCGATTGGACACCCGAGGCTCTGGACAAACGCCTCGGTGATCCCCGCCGATTTCAACTGGGGACCCTGCGCCTTTCATGAAATCACATCACCTGCCCATAGATATTGTAGAAACACTTTCCAGGGCATAATGCGAATTGGGCCAACAACGCGTTCTGCCGTTTCATTGCAAACAACTATAGCTTTCCTCGGCGCGAATTCATCGATAAATGCATGCATAGGTCGAAGAACCTTGTTATCTACCTGGCTTGTACCTTTGGCCTCGATTGCCACCTCGCCATTGCCCAGCACAAAATCAACCTCTAATCCCGACTTCGTGCGCCAAAAATGAACATCGTAATACAACACACTGTAAGAAGCGTGTGCCGTTAATTCGGTAAAAATAAAATGCTCAAACGCTTTGCCAAAAATCATGCCCTGGGCATCCTCCAAATGCCGTTTTGCAAGTAGTCCAGCCACACCCACATCAAACAAATAGAACTTGGGCGCTCTGGAAATAACCTGCCTGCTTTGCCGTCTCTTAAAAGGTTCAACTATTTTGCCTAAAAGCGTATCGACGAGAATTTGATAATACTCTTTCACGGTCTTGGAACTCACGCCACATTCTCGCGCAATATTAGAAAAGTTAGTCAGCTCGCCATGAGAGTATCCCATTGCATCGAAAAATCTGGAAAATGCCGGAATATTGCGCGTCAACCCCTCGTCAAAAACTTCTTCCTTGAGGTAGTCCTGCACATAAGCATTCAGAGAACGGCGATATTGCGTACTGGTAAAATGATCGGGAATCAGACCGCGATTCAAAATCCTCAGGAGATCCATATCGCCGTCAGGCAACTCATCTGTCACCAATGGAAACATTTCATATCGCCAGGCGCGTCCACCGAGCAAATTGGCCCGTCCCCGCTTGAGCTTTCGCGCACTGGAACCACATAAAATAAAACGCAGTCCCTTATTTTCTATCAGCCAATGCACCTCATCCAATAAAAGCGGCACGCGTTGAACCTCATCCAGGATAATCGGATGTGCCAATAATGCTTCGGATTGTGCGAGAATTTGCTCGCGCAACATGGCTGGTCGCCGGCTGAAATCCAGCATCAAATCCGTCTTTAGAAAATCATAGACCAGACTGTTGGGAAACACCTGTTTGAGATATGTGGATTTACCCGTTTTTCGCGGTCCCCACAAAAAAGCCGACTGTCGGTCGGGCAAATCGATTTTTAAATGCCGAAAATAGTGTACCATTTTGAACTTTCCTCCAAATTAGTTGAACCATTTTGGAATTTACTTCAAATTAGTTTAATGTCAAGACATAGATTATTGGTGTCCAAACTGTCCGAAAACGGACACCACTGTATCATTATCGGACACTTGTGTGGGTACGTCAAATCCCTCTTTTCACTTAACCTGTTGAAAAATATACACAAATAATTTTTGGCACGGTTATTGCTAATAATAAAATAACACTTGATAGCCTATCTTATTTTTTTCCAGGAGGAACCATGTTCAAAAACCACATCACCGTCGCCATCCGCACACTCTTGCGTCACAAAGTCTATTCTTTTGTCAACATATCTGGACTCGCCGTTGGTATTGCGTGCTGCATGTTGATCATGCTCTTTGTACAGGACGAATTAAGCTACGATAAATTTCACAAAAATGCCGACCAAATCTATCGCGTTTTGTGGAACGGCCGATACGGCGACAACGAATGGACCATTCCCTATGTTGAAGTTCCCATATCTGAAACTCTAAAAGAACGATTTCCAGAGGTCGTTCACAGCACGCGATTGAGGCGAGAAAGCCAAACTATCCACCGAGAATCGAATTATGTCATAGAGAAAAATTTCTACTACGCGGAAGGCAGCTTCTTCAATGTCTTTACCGTCCCCTTCATCGCGGGAGATCCCACAACAGCACTCGATGCCCCCAACGCTGTCATCCTCACAGAACAAAGCGCGCAGCGTTACTTTCCCAATCGCGACCCAATGGGACAAACCCTTGACCTCAACGATGGCAAATCACTCCAAGTAACGGGCGTGGTCAAAGCATTCCCACCCCAGTCCCATTTTCACTTCGACTTTCTCGCCCCCCTCAAAACACTTCCCATTATCGAGAGCAGAAAATCCGCCTGGGGATCGGCCACTGTTTATACGTACCTCGTGTTAAAAGACGGGGCATCTGCTTCGGAATTGCAAACCAAATTTACAGCTTATGTTCGCGAACACATCTTGAGCAAAATGCCTCCTATGCCCGGCTACCACACCAACTACCTCATCCAATCCCTCACAGACATCCATTTACATTCAAACCTCAAATATGAAATCACAGCAAACAGCAACATCATGTATGTCTATATATTTTCACTCATCGCAATTTTTGTCCTGATACTCGCCTGCATTAACTTCGTCAACCTCTCCACAGCGCGTTCATCAACCCGTGCCCGCGAAGTCGGCGTTCGAAAAGTCCTCGGATCTCACCGCTCGCAACTCATTCGCCAATTCTTCTCCGAATCCACCATCTGCGTCGCCTTCGCAAGTATTCTGGCAATTGGATTATGCGAATTGGGGCTACCACTGCTCAACGGCCTTGCAAACAAACACCTCACAATGGGCAGCCTGATCGCGCCCCATGTGCTCATTGGATTATTTGCTCTCATCATCGTCGTCAGCCTCCTATCCGGCATGTATCCAGCACTTTACCTCTCCTCATTCTGGCCTGTTACAGCGCTCAAAGGATATATCTCATCGGGCAAAGCCTATCTTCGCAATGGACTGGTCATCGCACAGTTTTGCATTTCCATCAGTCTATTGGTCGGCACACTCGTCGTTCGCGACCAGATTCATTTCACGCAAAATAAACACCTCGGATTTGACAAGGAACACGTCCTCATACTCCGGGAGATACCGCGTACCCTGACCTCTCCCAGACAAGCCATGACATTCAGAGACCAATTCGAAACACTACCACAGGTCGCTACAGCCTCACTCAATACGGGCGTACCGGGGCGTGATTTTGATTCCATGCTCTTCGTACCCGAACAACCGGCAAATTATGAAAAAACATCCCTCACATACACATTGGTAGATGAAAAATACGTCGAAGCACTGAATATAGAAATTTTAGAAGGCCGCAACTTTTCTCCCACAGAACATGCAACAGATGTCTCTGCATTTCTCGTCAATCAATCCGCCGTCAAAGCACTGGGATGGCAAACTGCACTCGGCAAAAAACTCAAAAGAGGCAGCGGAACCGAAGGCCCGATTATCGGTGTGATATCCGATTTCCACATCGGCTCACTCAAACAGGAAATTGAGCCGCTCGTATTGCCCTATCTATACCGACTTCCAATGTACCTTGCCATTCGCCTCCACCCCGGCAATGTCGCAGAAACCATTTCTGCGGTTGAAGAAACCTGGAAAAAGCTCGCACCAAATCAGCCCTTCAACTACACATTCTTAGACCAGGATTACGCCAAGCTCTACAACCGGGAACAACAAATGTCCCACGTCTTTCAAATCTTTTCCGGCCTCGCCATCCTCATCGCCTGCCTCGGACTCTTTGGTCTGGCTGCGTTTACCACCCAACAACGCACCAAGGAAATCGGCATTCGCAAAATCCTCGGTGCCTCTGTCTCAGGCATTGTGTGCTTGCTCTCCAAAGACTTTCTCAAACTCGTCCTCATCGCCAATCTCATCGCCTGGCCTATCGCATATTACGCAATGGACCAGTGGCTCCAAGGCTTCGCTTACCGCATCAACCTGGGCATCAGCACGTTTATCCTGAGCGGCCTCATCGCCTTGCTCATCGCGCTTCTGACCGTCTGCTATCAAGCCATCAAAGCTGCGCGGGCGAATCCGGTGGAGGCACTACGGTATGAGTAATGACAGAGATAAGAGAGCCTACCTCTATTCACACGCTTGACATACTGTGTTCAAAACCGTATTTTCCGCGTCAAAGGAGAACACCGTGTTTGAACCCAGTATGAAAACATTTTACGACACCCACGGCTATCTCGTCGTAAAAAGCCTCTTTCAAAAAGAAGAACTCGCCGACGTCATACAGCGCACCGACGAAATTGTAGCCAACCCGGACCGCGCACCTGAGGGCATCTCAATAGGCCTTGAAGGCAATACCGTAAAAGACAAATCAAACCTTGAAGCGCAAAATCAAAGTGTGCGCGTTCTCGCATTTGTCGTGCGCTTTGATCCCGCCTATCACCCCATTGCCAGACATCCCAAATTACTCGCACTCGTGCGCGGCTTGATCGGACCGCGTATTCGCGTTTTTCGCGACCAGATGCTGCTCAAGCCCCCAGGCGGTCAGGCAAAACCGCCGCATCAGGACCAGAGCTATTTTCGCGTACAACCCATCAATGGTCTCGTCACCGCCTGGATTGCCTTAGACGAGGCCACAGATACCAATGGCTGTATGCGTTATGTACCCAGCTCACACAGACACGGCATCTTCGACATCGCCCATGATCCAGACCGTCCCGTGCATCACATACCCGATACGAGAAATATCGCTCTCCCCGAATCCGTCGCCTGTCCCGTACCCGCAGGATCTGTCATTTTTCACCACGGCTGCACCCTGCACCACAGCGAAATAAATCACACAAACACATGGCGCAAAGCACTCATACTCCACTATGCCACAACCGATTCTCGCTCCGAACGCGAACAACTCAACAACGAAATCTCTCTTGAAATTGACTAAATAACAGCGCGTTTCGCCTTTTTAACAAATAGCCCGTAAGTCCCAAATACTTTAGCTTTGGAAAACAGACGCGAGTTAGCAAGCGTTGTTTTGCAAGTGGCTCTACGGATCCCTGCTTTCGCAGGGACATGCTTATAGGGCGGTGCTTTAGCTTGGGGCACATCGCACAAGGCGATGTGAGCGGTGAATCAACAAGATTCGTCCATTAATTCCACGAAAAATGAGTTGACAAATATGTGCGTAAGTGTATATTTTATTTATGCTTAAGTCCTTCAAATACAGACTGCGCCCAACGAAAAAACAGGAGAAAACCCTACTGGCGCACATTGAAGAATGTCGCTTGCTATACAACCAGCTTGTGTGTTCCAGAGTGCAAGCATGGGAAAAGAATAAAGAAAGTTTGTCGCGCTATGAGCAACAAGCGACATTGCCAATGCTGAAACAACAGCATAAATCTTTTTCTCTTGTCTATTCCCAAGTTCTTCAGCAAGTATGCCAGAGAGTAGATTGGGCGTTCAAAGGATTTTTCCGCCGTCTCAAAGAGCGGAAAAAGACGGGCGAGAAAGCAGGCTTTCCCAGATACAAGGGTCAGAATCGCTATGATTCTATCACCTATCCTCAGTTTTCCAATGGATGCCGACTGGATGAGAAAGGCTTGCGATTGGGCAAAATAGGCTGTATTCGGATTGTCCAGCACAGACCACTTGAGGGTATGCCTAAGTCTTGCACGCTCAGGCGTACAGCGACGGGCAAGTGGTTTGTTACTATCTCTTGCGATATAGGCGACGTAAGTAAGAAAACAGACGCTGGCTCTGCCATCGGTATTGACGTTGGCATTGAGAAATTTGCTATGTTTTCTGACGAGACAAAGATCGCTCATCCTCGCTTTTTTCAAAAAGAGGAAAAGGCACTTGCCAAAGCACAGCGCAAGTGGGACAAAGTAAAAAAAGTGTCGCCAAAGAAACGAGAGAAAGCACGTAAGACTGTTGCCAGAGTGCACGAGCGTATCTGTAATAGACGACACAATTTTGTGCATCAAGAAGCTCGCAAAGTCGTCAATAAGTATGGCTTTATTGCAACAGAAAAGTTAGACGCTAAAAAGATGCAAAAAAATCGTCGCTTGTCAAAAAGCATCTCAGACGCAGCGTGGTTCCTGTTTCGGCATTGTCTCGAATACAAAGCGGAAGAAGCTGGTATTGGATTCAAGCCTGTTGATCCTGAATACACCTCACAAGATTGCTCTTCTTGTGGACACCGCGAGAAGAAAGCCCTCTCTGATCGTGTGCATCATTGCAAAAAGTGTGGCTATACAGCAGACAGAGATCTCAATGCTGCGATAAACATATTGACTTTGGGATTACAAAGTCAGGCGGCCTGCCTGAGCGAGTCCGCTCGCAGACAGGCTTGACCGCCAAGAAGCCCAAATGCTCTATCGTTGGGAGTAATCACTTTGGAACACATTGTATCTTTATAAGCAAAACATCAATTCCACATTCTCACCAGGAGAACCCCATGCGCTCGATCTATCTCATCCTTCTGACCCTATTCACAGTCCCGGCTTATGCAAACGAACATTACCGCGCGGCTGTAGATTCTATTCCCTCGCAAATCCCCGACCGCATTGTACTCAACTGGTCGGACGATCCCACCACCACAGCATCGATCACCTGGCGCACCGACACGAGCATCACACAAGCCGAAGGCCAGATTGCAAAAGCCGATGCCTCGGCCAATTTTACCACATGGGCCTGGAGCAAAAACGCGCGCACAGAAAAATGGGAACACAATGGAAATACCGCCCATTTCCATTCGGTCACCTTCAAGGGTCTCAAACCCAACACCCTCTATGCCTATCGCGTGGGCAGTGGCGACATCTGGAGTTCCTGGTATCAATTTCGCACAGCCTCTGCCGAACCAGATGAATTCACCTTCATCTATTTTGGCGATGCACAAAACAATTTGCTCGCTCTTTGGGCACGCACCATCCGAACCGCTGTTCTCGACGCACCCCATGCCGACTTTATCATCCACGCAGGCGACCTCATAAATCGTGCCAACAGAGACAGCGAATGGCAGGAATGGTTTGAATCTGGCGACTGGATCCATGCAAAAATCCCCAGCATTTCTACGCCGGGGAATCACGAATACTATAAAAATGGGGACAAACGCCACCTTTCTGTTCTATGGCGTCCGCATTTCACCCTACCCGAAAATGGACCCGAAGGCTTTGCGGAAACCACCTATTACACGGATTATCAGGGTGCGCGCATCATCTCACTCAATTCCAATGAAGGTCGTGAAGAACAGGCATCCTGGTTGGAAAAAGTGCTCGAAAACAACCCCAATAAATGGACCTTTGTCACATTCCATCATCCCGTCTATTCCGCTTCCGACGGTCGCGACAACAAAGACCTTCGCGAAGCGTGGAAACCCATCTTTGACAAATACGCCGTCGATCTGGTACTTCAGGGTCACGACCACACGTATGCCAGAGGGAATAACATCGGCAGCGGCGTAACTGTGCGCGACTCAACCAAAGGCACTGTGTACGTCGTATCGGTCAGCGGACCCAAACAATACAAACTCAGAAAAGACCGCTGGATGACGCGCGGTGGGGAAAACACACAGCTTTATCAGGTCATCACTGTCTCAGGTGACACCCTGCACTACCGCGCAATGACCGTTGTGGGTGAACTCTACGATGCTTTTGATCTGGTAAAACAGATGGGCAAACCCAACAAACTCATCGATCGCGCCCCTCAATCCCCCGAACGCCGTTGGGAAAATACCCTTGAAAAGAAAAACAAAGACGATAAAGTTTATTAACTCGCATTTATTTTTGCATCTTCCGCTATATCCACTTCACGCCCCTCCTCCTCACTGCGATAAATCCCATCCAAAATCGCCATCACCTGTAGCGACTGTTCAGCCGGTACGGGTGACGGTTTGCCCTCTGCAATCGCCTCGGCAAACGTCATGCATTCCAGCGCGTGCGCTTTGGCGATATCGCCCGTATCTTGCAATGCGTATTTGTGATGTTGCTGCGTCTTATAATCCGAATAATAAATCTCACTACTGGGCAAATGTGCGCCACCCTTCGTGCCATAAAGCCATATCTGTCGTTCTGACGAGGGACCTTGATGCAACATCCAACTCGTCTCCAGAATAAGCGAAGCCCCATTTTCAAACCGCACAAAAGCCGCTGCAAAATCCTCCACATCAAATTCTTCGGGAATCGCACCTCCACTGCGCCCCATCGTACTGAAAGCGCCCTCCTGATGTGCCAACTCCGCCTTCGCCACCCCCGTTACAGCTACGGGATTTGGATTGCCCATCAACCACAGCGTCAAATCCAACACATGAACGCCAATATCGATACACGGCCCGCCACCACTGTGCTTTTTCATAATAAAACCCGGCCGCGCGGGCACACCCGACTTTCGCAACATCCAGCATCGCGCGTGATACACATTTCCCAAAACCCCGGTATCCAATTCCCGCTTCATCGCCAGAGATGACCCCGCAAACCGCGACGATTGCGCGCACATCAACAACTTGCCCGACGAGTCGCGCGCGGCAATCATATCTTTCACCAATTGAGGACTCGGTGCCAGAGGTTTTTCACAAATCACGTGTTTACCCGCATCCAGCGCGCCAATAGATAGAGGCGCGTGATAATTATTTGGTGTACACACATCCACAATATCTATCTCTGGATCGGCAAACAAATCTTCCGGATTTACATACAGTTTTTTGATCCCGTATTGTTCACCCCAATCCTTCAACACATCTTCACTAATATCGCTTCCAGCCACCAATTCGGCGTGTTCCGAAGCCTGCCAACCCGGAATATGCGTCCGCGCAATACCCCCCACTCCGACAATACCCACCTTCAGTTTATCTGCCATTTTGCCTCCTCAGTTAAATAGCTACCAGCAGCCAGCCCATTCTCCCCAACCCTCGCCCCTCAAATAACAAAACGACCTGCACATTGTCAATGCACTATCGACGAGATTAAACATACTTACAACCACTTGACGCCCTTCCCTGACCAACGTACATTGCCTATCCCCGCACAACACCGATTTTCACCTTTTAAGAACAGATATTGCCATGACCATACACGACCTCGACACGCCCGCGCTCACCATCGACCTCGATATCCTCGAAAAAAATATTCGAGAAACGCAAGAAGCGTGCGACAAATGGGACATTCCCCTGCGCGTACACACCAAAACGCATAAAATCCCCGAAATCGCCAAAATGCAACTCGCTGCGGGGGCCATTGGCATCGTCTGCCAAAAAGTGGGCGAAGCCGAAGTCATGGTTGAAGCCGGCATCCCCGACATCCTCATCCCCTATAATATCGTCGGACCCATCAAAGTCAAACGCCTCGCCGAACTGTGCAAACGCGCAACCATGACCGTTGCCGTCGATTCGGAAATCACCGCGCGCGGACTGTCCGATGGTGCAAAAGAAAACCACGCCGCCATCAACATCCTCATCGAATGCGACACCGGAGGCAATCGCTGCGGCGTACAATCGCCCAAAGCCGCGCTTGAACTCGCGCAAAAGGTTACAACCATGCCCGGCCTCCAGTTCCAGGGCATCATGACCTATCCCAGTCACGAACGCGCCAAAGCCTTCATCGACCAAACGCGCGACCTGCTTCAAAACGCGGGCATCGCGCTCAACACCATCAGCGGAGGTGGCACGGGCACTGCCGAAGTCTCCAAAGCCATCGGCTGCACCGAAACCCGCATTGGATCCTACGTCTTTGAGGGCCTGCGCCGCATCAACCGCGAACACAACCCGCCCAACCCCATCACCTGTGCTGAACGCATGATAGTTACCGTCGTCAGCACACCCACACCTGACCGCGTCATCATCGATGGCGGGCAAAAAACATTTACCAGTTATGCCCCCACGCCTTATGGGCACATCGTTGAACACCCCAATGCCAAAATCTACGGCATGTCCGTCGAACACGGTCACGTCGATGTCTCGGAATGTAACCACGCCTTCACCGTAGGTGACCGCCTCTCCGTCATTCCTCTGCACCAGGGCATGACCACCAATCTACACGACGAAGTCTATGCCGTGCGAAATGGCAATGTAGAACACGTATGGAAGGTTGCCGGGCGAGGAAAAGTTCAATAAAAAACATTTAGGGAAAATTATGTCCGACCAACCACGTAAATTATCCAGACGCAAAGCAATCGCTGGCATTGGTATCAGCGGTATTGTCCTCACACAGCACGCATTGTCTCAGGAGATCGCCGTGAACACGACAAACAGTGCATCCATAACGCGCTACGCCACCGTTCAAGCTATGAAATCTGCGCCCGAAATCCGCGAAGGCGACTGGGTAGAAACCGCGGGCTTTTACGTTCCCGGCGACGGCGGCGCAGCCCTGTATCACATCGAAAAAACAGATGCAAATAGCCAGCCAAATGATGCCGACATCATCGCATTAGACAATGGCACAGTCGCCATCTTGCACGAAAATAAAGCCATGAACTACAAAATGTTTGGCGCGATTGGCGACGGTAAAAACGACGACGGCGTGCAAATCACCCTGGCACATAAATACGCCAATGCACACAGAGTCCCCATTGTGAATTTAAGCGGCGAATATTGGATCACGCAAACCAATGACATACCCATCAAGACCAACGTCTCCTGGGGGCAAACAATTTTTCACATCGATGAACAGTACAACAGCCGAAGAGAGCCGCGCTTTGAAATTCTCAACGATCACCCGCCAAAAAAACTCACGCGAGACGAAACCATCAAAGCGGCTTTATTGGAAAATCTAAAACCCGGCGTGCAACTCATTCCCGAACTGGCACAATATGCAGGCCACCTCATCATTGCAGAAGATGATGATGATCGCATAGGCATTCGGGCAGGCAATTATTCAAAGGCGGGATGGGGGCGCGAAGAACTGTTCTACGTTGAAGAAGAGGGCCGCATTATTGGCGACATTGCCTGGGAATTCAAAAACTTCACCGACATCACCGCCATACCCTGCAACGACAATTACCTCATTGTCGAAGGCGGCGGATTTTACTTTTCTGGCGACAGCGGAAGCGGTAGTTCCTGGCGGTATCACCACCACGGCATCTCCATAAAACGCAGCCGCACCATCATCCGCGAACAATGGATGGGCCTGGAAAAAGGGAAAAGCGATATCTCCATGCACCCCCGTCGCGGCTTTTACGTATTCAGCGGTGTTTACGACGTCACACTGGAAAATATCCGCGCAATGCCCTGGGAGAAAAATCGCGAAGAAAAAGACAGAGTGCTCGGTGCGGGCACCTATGGCATTGGCGGTGCGCGGATGCTCAATTGCACCTTTCGCAACATTACAGCAGAAGGTGGCTGGGTCGCATGGGGTGTTTTTGGCACCAACCTCAACAAAAACTTTCGCTTTGAAAACTGCCGCCTCAACCGCATCGATGTGCATTTTCACTGCTGGAACCTCTACATCAGCAACTGCACCATTGGCTTCAAAGGCATCGCCCTGACAGGTGGCGGTGAACTGGTAATCGAAAACACCACGCGCCACGGCAACTATTTTGTCAATTTCCGGCGCGACTATGGCGCCAAATGGGACGGACACATACGCATCCGCGGCTGCCGGTTAATGCCCAGTGGCAATGGCCGCGTTTCTGTCCTATCCTGTCGTCCGTCCGATTTCGACTACCAGTATCCCATAGGCTTTGCACGCACTGTCACAATCGAAGACCTGCTCATCGATTACAGCGCTGCACCTGCATCAACTGCACCGTGCTGGCTCATGGACACCGTTTCCTTTTCCAAAACCAAAAACAATGACCGCCTCTTCTTCCCCCATCGCATTGAATTTCGAAACATCACCGTCGAAGGCAGAAAACAGGGCGTTCGCCTCATCCGCATACCCAATCCAAACCACTACGACCTGCGCGGCAATGGCGGTTATGATGGCACGCAACTCCACGCCAACAGCACCCTCATCTGCGACAATGTTCAACTCGAAAAATTCACTCAGGAAATTGCCGACGATGACGAACAGGTGCATATCCTGATCGGTGGAGAATCAACGGTTGACTATGCCGATGCACTCGCCCTCTATCCCAAAATGCGATTTATCGACTGTGAAAATATTAGCGCATACCTGGGCAACTGCATTGCCAGTGCGACTTTTGAACGGTGCAGCCTGAACACCATAACCGCGCCAAATTTGCGAGGCGAACTCGTATTTACCGAGTGCCGTCTCCAACCCGACGTGGAAACAGTACCCGATCAATTTTATATTTTGCAAAGCACGTTGGGCACGCGCTTCACCAACTGCACCCTTCACGCGCCCATCGTCAACGGCACCATAAATCCGGACCTGATGAACCGCATAGGCTTCATCAAAATCAACGAATCTGTACAGCACTACCATCTCAACACAACACTCGGCAACGATGTCATAAACCATCTCAAAAACTCGGGAACCACACTCACACCAGAATTTATCGCCCAACTAAAACTGCACCACGATCTGGAATCGTAGCAATAAACTTCTCAAAAGGAGTACTCCACCGTGAGAGACGTACGCTGGGAGCGCATGTTCCCCGATGAACTCGAAGCTGCATTCAAAACCCGTCCAGTCGTCTATTTTCCGTATGGCCTGTGCGAGCCACACGGCCCACAAAATGCCGTGGGACTCGACGCCCTCAAAGCCCACGGCATTGCCGTTCGCACCGCGCACAAACACGGCGGCATTGTCGCCCCGCCCGACTACTGGCATATCCACGAAATTGGAGGTTATGCCCTCTGGTCAGACGACGCCACTCTTCCAGAAGACTCTGTCTGGTACGCCAACTGGAAAGTACCAGACCGCGAATTTTAAAATTCACCTATTTGACAAAACTGTAACCCATTTGTAATACAACGATATTATGGTATTACGCAGTTTTGCAACTCACTACCCTACATTCTACTCGAACGCACTTGTTGTCAACGGGACATTGTATATATTATCCAATACGTGCCCCAATTTCCACTATCATGGAGGTCCCTATGAAACAAATTGTTATGGTGTTATCCTTGTTGTTCCTGGCCCACTCCACCCTGTCTGCCGCTGAGTTAAAAGGTAAAGTACGCGATGCTGAGACAGGAGAAGCTCTGCCGGGCGCAAACGTATATTTAGAAGGTATCGGGCGAGGAACCGCTACAGATCTCGATGGACAATTTGAGATCACCAGAGTCGGCGAAGGCAACTACACACTCGTCATAAGTTTTGTAGGATACAAAGAGTATCGCAGTTCTATCATTGTAAAAGCGGATGCTGCCGAGTTAATTGTAGAACTCATACCCGAGGCATTTCGAGGCAAAGAAGTCACCGTCGTTGCCGACCGCGCCAAACTGCGCGAAACACCCGTTGCCTTCTCAGACGTTCCAAAAGCCGATATGGAGCGCAAACTCGGCTCGCGCGACCTCCCGATGATTTTGAATGATACACCGGGCGTTTATGCAACCGAGCAAGGTGGTGGTCCTGGCGATTCTCGCATCAATGTGAGGGGATTTGACCAGCGCAACGTCGCCGTCATGATCAATGGCGTACCGGTCAACGATATGGAAAACGGCTGGGTCTATTGGTCCAACTGGGATGGGCTGAGCGATGTCACATCATCTATCCAGGTCCAGCGCGGATTGGGTGCCTCAAATCTGGCAATCGCCTCAGTAGGTGGCACCATGAACATTGTCACCGACATCGCCCGTCAACAGCGCGGATTCAAAATCAAACAGGAGGCGGGAAACAACGCCTTTTACAAAACCACAGTCAATTTTTCATCGGGTTTGATAAACGGCAAAACCGCTTTCACCCTGGGTCTCACCCGCAAAACTGGCGATGGCCTACCCGATCAGACGTGGACATCGGCGTGGTCCTATTTTGGCGCATTGAGCTTTTTCGCATCTGAGACACACAAAATTGACCTGTTTGTCGTAGGCGCGCCGCAACGCCACGGGCATCGCCTCTACAAGCAATCCATCGCAACCTTTGATGCCGATTACGCCCGCTCCCTGGGGATTGATGTTACGGAGGCTATAAACTACGGCATCGATTACAACCCCAACTGGGGACGCTCGCCATTCTCATCCTATCAGGAGTACTACAATGGCCAGGTACACGATGCGCGAAACAGCAAAATCATCATGGAACGCGAGAATTTTTACCACAAACCCCAGATCAATTTGAACTGGTACTGGACACCTAACGAGCAGTTCATCCTGTCCAATGTATTTTATTTTTCGCGCGGTAAAGGCGGCGGCACAGGGCGCTTGGGGACCAACCCGCGCTCGCTATCCGATGGCAGCATCAACTGGCAACGCGTTGCCGATGAATTGAACACCCAAACAGCGTCGGAATCCCATCCCGATCTGGTGGGCGCAGGCGAAGTAGGTGCCAATGAAATTGCGGCAAGAACCGTCATCCGAAACTCGGTCAACCAGCACTTCTGGTATGGATATTTGGGCACGGCCGAACACCGTTTGAGCGACATCTACACGCTGGCCTTTGGCATAGATTTGCGCTATTACAGAGGGCAACACTGGCGCGAAGTGCGCAACCTGCTCGGCGCCGATTATTACGTCTTTCCCTGGGATAACAACGCCACGACCTCCGTCAAGCGACTCGGAGACAAAGTCTCCTATCACAACGACGGCCTCACGCGCTGGGGCGGTGGTTTTGCCCAACTCGAAGGTCGATTTAACAATTTTACGTCATTTCTGAGCACATCAGCATCCCTAACTGGTTATAAACGCATCGACTATTTCCGCGCAAAGGTCAATGGCGACTGGGACCAGACAGACTGGGAGAACTTCAAAGGCTACACCGTAAAAGTGGGCGGTAACTACAACGCAACCCCCGCAGTCAATATATATGCCAACATCGGCTGGCTTTCAACAGCCCCCAAATTCGACTCCGTTTATCACTACGACAACAGCCTCTACGATCCCACATTCAATGAAAAAGTCGCCTCCTTTGAGTTGGGTACCGGTTATTTCAAACGCGGCGTGGTGACGGCAAACACAAATTTCTATTACACCAGATGGATAGACCGCTCGTGGCCCAAGAGCATTTACAGTGAAAAACTCGACCAGCGCTTCCGATTTTTGCTAAACGGCATTGACGCACGGCATACAGGTATAGAATTCGACTTGAAAGCGCGTCCCCATTCCAAATTGGAAGTACGCGGCATGTTATCGCTGGGCAATTGGGAATGGCTCAACGATGCCAATGTCACATTTTCGCCCGAAGAAGATCCATCGGTTATCGGCAATTTCCAGGTCTATGCCAAAGGGCTAAAAGTGGGCGATTCGGCGCAAAAGACCCTTGCGCTGAGCGGTACAATATTTCCCGCACGCGGCCTCTACGCCTCGCTGAACCTGCGGCGATTTATGGATCACTACGCCAAATTTGATCCCGCCAACCGAACAGATGCCAGCGACCGAGAACAGTCCTGGCAACTCCCAAATTACAACCTGATAAATCTGCATGCGGGCTACACCCTGCCCGGCAATACATTTGGAAATGGCAAAGTGAAACTGCAATTACACGTCTTCAATTTACTCGACGAACGCTATGTGTCCGATGCAGATGATGGCAACAATCACGACGCAGCAAGCGCTCGCGTATTCCTCGGCCTCTCCCGCCGCTGGAATATTTCGCTATCGTACGATTATTAGCAGCCAGCAATTCTAACACAGGAGACCACCTTGAGCGACCCCATCCGCGGAATCTTGCCCGTATTACAAACACCCGTTGCCGAATCCGGCGACTTCGACATCGAATGTATGGAGCGGCAAATCGACTTCTGCATCGCCGCCGGTGCAGGCGGCCTGGTCTTTCCCGTACTCGGTGGTGAATTTCAATACCTCTCTGACCGAGAGCGGCAAACCCTGGTCGAAGTCGTCGTCAAAAAAACCGACAAACGCATCCCCGTCATCACCGGTGTGGCCGGCACCAATATCTCCACAGCCACCGAACACGCCGCCCATGCCGGACGCGCAGGTGCCGACGCCGTCATCGCCATGCCCCCCTATATGGGTAGCGGTGGCCCCGACGAAAACCTCCGCTACTTCGAGGCCATTTCCACCGCGGGACAAGTGCCCATTTTCATCCAGAATGCAGGTGTCGGCATGCAACCTCCCGCACTCGTTCGCCTGCTCACCGAAGTCGAGCACCTCATCTACGTCAAAGAAGAAGCCAATCCCAGTGCCCATCACATCAGCGCCATTGTCGCCGAAGCAGGGGATCACTGTCAGGGCGTTTTTGGCGGGGCGTGGTGCCGCTGGATGATCTCAGAAATGCGACGAGGCGCCAGCGGCTTTATGCCCGGCGCCCCGGTTGTCGATATTCACGTTGATATCTGGGATGCCTTTCAATCAGGCGATGAAGACAGAGCACGCGATCTTTTCGATCAACTTCTGCCACTCACCAACCTGATCCAGATCCTCGGTCTCCGCCTGGTCAAAGAAGTACTCATTCGCCGAGGCATCTTCAAAACGAGTGGCATGCGCGCACCCGGCAGCACAAAAATGGACGCAGACGACCACCGCGAACTCGACGCCATCCTCGCAAAACTTCGCCCTCTATTCCGCACAGATGCGTCGTAGGCAGGAACGTATCCACAAAAAAAGCCCCGATAGCTCTACACTGTCGGGGCTCTCGACCTACATCAATTCTCGAAATTTCTTTTCATTAATTCCCGCCTGTCGCAGCATTTCATAAAATAGCCACCGGGGGATATCGCGCCCATGCTTATGGCTAATGCGAACGCGCAAAATCGTTCCGTTTACGAGCACTTTGCGCCAAGTTTCGTGTTTCCGAGATCGAATTTTTGCGAATCCCAAAACGCGCAATACTTTGCGAAATTGGTCAAACCTGTACACGGCCATGGTGAATTTCAATTAGCATGCGAATATCCCAGACATCTTTACACGCAGCAATTGCCTGGATATAAGGCAAGTGGTGTGCGCGATTAGGGCTGTTTTCATAAATTTCTAAGTCCTCCAAATATTCCCCAGCATAATCCTGCATGGCTTCCAGCATATCTTCCAGTGCTTCATCGGGCGTTGCCATTTCAGTCACCAAATCCAATTCAGGACAGAAAGCGCATACCATCGCGTCATCCCGAGCAAGAATTATTGTCAATCGTTTTTCAAAAAATGAAATTTTCGGTGGCAAAAGCGATTGTTCATTGTTCATTGTTTTGCTCCCTTTCCTAGCGTTGTACCATCTCCCGGCGGAGGCCGAGAATGGCGTTGTTTTCGTCCAATTCAACGTCGGATTGGCGTATGGGTTGCCCCGCGGCGATTTTGTGTTTCAGCTTGAGATTGTGAGCCAGACCGATGGGCAGGGTGTTGGATGTACGAGCCTGATCGGCTGGCCTGAGTTTGCCGTACACGCAATATCCGCCTTCGCCGTCCAGGACTTCTCCCTGGGAGAGATCGCGTTTTGCAGTGGCAACAACGTCTGCATTAAAAACAACAGGTGCGCCGCTGGCTTCGCCGCGCAAGCCAGCGCGCAAGACACTGGTGGTGAGTTCCATGCCAACCAGGTGGTAGGGGCGATAGATGGCCGTGTAACGTCCCGTGGAATCAGTGGGAAGACCGTATTCGGAGAAGCAGCGGCGGATGTAGTCGCCGGGGGCTTCGATGGTGACGTAAACACCCCAGCGCAGATCCCGATCTACAGGGGTTCCGTCTGGTTGCAGGCTGGAGACGACTTCGACGGTTCCTTTGTGGGAAAGTTGTCCCCCGTCGCTATGAGGCCGGCAAATATCGGATAGCTGGTCAATGCCACAGGGCGGGAATTTCAGGCCTTCGGGCTGGGGATTCAGACCGGTGGCATTTGAGACAGCGGCCATTTCAATGGCGGATTTTGTACCGTCCAAAAAAGAATTGAACATACGGGGGTTTAGGCCGCCTTTTGCAGCGGTTTCAGCATCAAAACCATAGTGTTCCCATACAGTATCGGGAGTAGATGTGTGGTACGCGGGCCGGTATCTGGTGCCCTTGCCAGCGCAGACAATGTCGAAACCGTTGGTCTTAGCCCATTCAACCAGTTCACAGATCAGAGCGGGTTGGTCGCCATAGGCAAGGGTGTACACGAGGCCAGCGGATGCTGCACGTTGGGCCAGAAGGGGACCGACCAGGACGTCTGCTTCCACATTTACCATGACCAGGTGGCGTCCGTATTCGATGGCCTGAAGGGCGTGGTGGATGCCTGCGAGAGGATTGCCCGTGGCTTCGACCAGAACGTCCAGACCGTCCGCCCGGATGAGGGCATCGCCGTCATCGGTGAGATGGGTGGCACCGGTTTTGAGAGCGTGATCAAAGTCGGTTGCGGCAAATTGTTCGGGCGACCACTCAGCACGCGTGAGGGCTTCACGCGCCCGATACAGGGATAGATCGGCCACACCCAGGACGTGCAGCCCCGCAACGCGACGGGCTTGAGCCAAGAACATGGTGCCGAACTTTCCAGCGCCGATGAGGCCCACGCGAAGGGGATTTTTAGACTCGGCGCGGGCGGTTAGCAAGTGTAAGAGTTGACCGTTAGCCAAAGGATTCTCCGCAAGATATAATTATGAGAGGCACAATCAGACATTTTCAAAGCAATCTGCCATGTCGTTGAAAAAATGATCCAGATCTACTTTGCGATACTGTTCGACATAACGATGATCGGTCTGTGGGTTTTCGAGAACCTGTCGCTGAAGAAAGTGTTGTATTGATAGGCCATCTATGTCGGACAGTCTGTTGAGGCTCGTCTGAAGGAGGTTTTGCACATTTTGAGCGGCATGAATTTCGATATTGGGTTCGGAGGTATTGTAATAATAGACAGCTTTCAGGTGGGTACGGAGCATTTTGGCCGCGTAAGCAGGTAGAAATTTTTCTTTGCGGTTTGGGCGGAAGGTTTCGGGCCAGAACAGGCGGTTGACCTGGAGGTCAAACGCTTTCTTGAGCATGCCGGAAACACTGCCGTGGACGGGAATCCATTTTGAGTCGGGCCAGACGTCTAAGTTGCCCCAGGGACCGCCCAGCGTACTTTTCTCAAGCGGCAGGCGTCCGCATCCCGTGTTGACGCCTTCTCTGGTGATGTCCAGGATAGCAAAGTGCTGGGGATAAATAAAAAAATCATCCGTGCGTGCGCGCCAGATATCGTAAAAGGCGGTGGTCAGTGCCAGAAGCGCATACCCGGTGTGCAGTATGCCGTCTTCGAGATGGGGAGAGATGACACCCGTACGGTCCAATTCGTGGTAGTCCGGACAGAAGGTCTCAAAATCGACGCAAGTGAGGCCGTTTTCGCCAGATTGCCAGTATTCAAAGTCCTGGGACATTAAGAGGGTGCTGGTGTGCATAATATAAAGACCTGATAGAAAGGTTACGCCACACGGAAGAACATCTCACACCTCAATAGGCCTCGTAATATCTACACCGGGCAGCATTTTGCGCAATAGTGATTTCAAGTGATCGGCAGTGATTGGATCGATATTTGTGCCGGGATGGCGCACGTAGCTGCTGGCGATAAGGCCGCGCTGGCGGAAAATCTCTTTGCGGGGAGCCACCCCTGGCTGCTGCTCGTACACGATGAGCGGCAGGTATCGGTGATAGATGTCGTGTACGGTGTCAAAGTCTTTATTTTCAGCGCCCTGGACCAGGGCGAGCAAAACTGCGGGAAAGGCAAAACCGGTCATAAAACCGTGTGCGCCGCGGGCCAGATCAAAGGCGCCGTAGAGAGCACCGAGGCCGGTGAGGATGGTGACCGCACGGTCCCCAATGCCGTTCAAAAGGGCAGTAATCTTGGGCGGGGTGGGCACGGCCTCTTCTTTGATGCAGGCGACGAGCGGAATTTCGCGGACGAGGCGCAGGATGAGAGAGACGGACATGTGGACCTGGGTGGAGGCGGGGTGGTCCTGTACAACGATGGGAATGGAGATGCCTTCGGCCACCTGCTGGAAAAATTCGAAGATGCGATCTTCATTGGGTACGGATTCGCGCGAGGGGGTAACCATCACACCGTCGGCGCCGAGAGATTCGGCCATCCGGCTGAGTTCAAGGGTCGCCCCCGTGCCGCTGTAGCTCGTACCCACAATAACGGGGATGCGCCCGCCTGTAGCATCCACAGCGGTTTTAATAAGCTGTTCCCGTTCGGAATCCAGCATTCGGTTGGATTCACCGAGTACGCCAATGATGGTAACGCCGTTTACACCGATGTCGGCCATAAAGCGTACCGTTCGATCAAAAGATTCCAGATCGAGGTTGCCATGGTCATCGAATGGGGTGACGAGGATGGGAAAGACGCCTTTAAAGGTTACGGATGCCATCGATGGTTCTCCTAACTTTAATTTACGTCAGGGCGGGTATGGTTGCCTCGC
Organism: Candidatus Latescibacterota bacterium; assembly: GCA_022821275.1. Taxonomy (GTDB): domain Bacteria; phylum Latescibacterota; class UBA2968; order UBA2968; family UBA2968; genus VXRD01. The sequence goes on from JAJEDY010000083.1 coordinate 195,029, forward strand.
GTTTTGCCAGCGCGGCATGGGCTTTTTTGAAAGTCGCGCTGTGGTCGTCTTCGATGACTTCCAGGGTAACACCGCGTTCAAATCCGGGGATGCTGCCTGCGTAGAAGGTCTTCTGGTAGATGGCTTCATCGGTAAATTCCCAGACGCGCTTCTGTTTGGCCACACCGGGCCACGAGATGCGCAGGATGCGTTTTTCGCGGCGGTAGAGTCTTTTAGGTGTGGGTGTGTCGGGATCAACCGTGTATTTTTCGACAGCTTTTTCATCGACTTCAATGCCCAAACCAGGAACATCGGAGACCTGGATGTGGCCGTCAATCACGTCGAGGCGTTTTTTGAGCAAGTCGTGTTTCCAGAGTTCGTGGCAGGTAATGTAGGGCAACTGGGCGTGAGAGAGGACAGAGCCGAGATGTACGGCGAAGGCAGTAGTGATTCCTGTGCCTACCATTTGTAACCAGAAGGGTTTGTTGAAAGCGGCGGCGAGTGCGGCCTGCCGGCGGACTTCTGTGACGCCACCGCCAATGACAAAGCCGTCGCAGGCATGGGCGTGCAAACAGTCTTCTCGGAAGTGTTCGACAACGGGTTTGCATACGCGTTCGCGAAGAATTCGCGCACCGGTGAGATCGCCATAAAGGTAGAAGGGACTTTCGTAGATGCCGACATTGGGGTAATTGTCGAGTTGCTGGAGGATAATCTCCGCTTTTGCCTGGTTGAGCAGAAAGCCGTTAAAATCTATGTCGAATTTGTAATCTGCGGGAACGACTTTGCCGACGGCTTCGATCTGCTGGAGGATGTCTCGCCAGGGGCGGGCTTTCATTTTGAAGGAAGTGTACCCGCGTTTGAGAGATTCTCTGGCCTCTGCGACCCAGTCGGCAGGTGACATGTCAATGTCCCACCAGGAGATGGGGCATCGGTCGCGCAATTTGGTGCCGAGCAGGGCATGGACGGGCACATCAGCGGCCTTTCCAACAGCGTCCAGAACAGCGAGTTGTGGGCCAAAGCCGATGGCGTCGTTGTGCATGATCTGGAAGGGGTTCTGACCGATCAGCGTATGTACATCGCTAACAGATAGGCTATCTCCATAGCCCACGATGCCCTCGTCGGTTTCAATGCGGTAGAGATAGACCCGTTCGTCGTGAGTCTGAGCGCGGTGCATAGCGCGTTCGACCCGTTTACAGTAAAAGGGAATGTTGAGACTGCGACGGGTTGCGTTTACAATTTTCATGACGGATTTTCTCTGGGTTTTAGAAGGATTTGCATGAGCTACTCCTGGTTCAACGGCACACCTTCAATCGTGATGCGGTGCATGAGGCGTCGCTGTCCCTGATAATCATTGAGCGCGCAATGCCAGGTGGCGCGGTTGTCCCAAATAGCGAGGGCATCTTTTTCCCAGCGAATCCGGCATGTAAAATCCGGTTGGGAAGCGTGCTGGTACAAGTACTGAAGCAAAGATTGGGATTCTTCTTTTTTCCATCCCTCAATCTGAACCGTGAATATGGGATTTACGTAAAGCGCTTTGCGACCTGTAATGGGATGCTTTATGATCAGGGGATGAATAGCGTCCTGTGTGGCGAGTTCGGGATTGCCAATCCGACCGCTTTGATCGGGCTTTCTGCCGTTCATTACGCCAAAAACATGTCGGCTGGAGTGCTGGGCATTTAAGCTTTCGAGCGTTTTCCGCAATCCTGACGAGAGGGTTTCGTACGCTCTGTACATACTGGAAAACATCGTATCGCCACCAAACTCGGGAACTTCGCGTGCGTAGAGAATCGAGCCGAGTGCGGGAACAGTGTCGTAAGAATGATCGGTGTGCCAGTTGCGACCAATATTGGTTTCCTGATCGGGTTCTTTTCGCACCTCGGCGATAATGGGATTTTCCGCTACGCCCGTAAAAAATCGGTTGACATTGATATCTCCCCAGCGTCGGGCAAATGCGATGTGTTGTTCCTGTGTGAGGGACTGATTGCGAAAGAAAATCACGCTGTAATCCGCAAAGGCCCGATAGATTTCAGCGAATTGTTCATCGCCAAGCCCTGACGCAATGTCAACGCTTTCAATTTCAGCGCCGAGTGCCCCGGATAGAGGCTTCACGTCGATGGTGCGATATGGTGTGTCCAAGATTTATGTCCTTTCTCAATTATTCCACTATCTCATCCTCTCACCACCGAACTTTTCCTGTGAACGCAACGCCTTTTTCGCCTTTGACAATGCGTCCGATGGGATAAGCCTGGCATCCTGCGCTTTGCAGGTGGTCCTTAATCCTCGCCACAGAACTTTGGGCGCACACAAGTGTCATCCCTACACCCATATTAAAAGTTCTCAGCATATCGTCTTCTGGAACCAAACCCTCTGCGCGAATCGTATCGAAAATGGGGAGAACCTGGAGTAGTGCGAGATCAATCACAGCCTGACAGGTCTTGGGAAGAATGCGGGATAAATTATCCTGAATACCACCACCGGTAATATGTGCCAGACCCTTCAACCCTTCGTCTTTAAACAGGCCCTTCAGAGGCTGATAATAACACTGGTGTGGGCGCAAAATCACATCGAGAAAAGATACCCCTTGAATATCCCGGTCTATCAACTCTGGCTTATTATTCAACAATGTCCTGACAAGCGTATAGCCATTGGTATGCAGTCCATTGGATGCAAGCGCGAGAACCGCATCCCCCTCCTCTATCTCAGAGCCATCAATAATATTGTCCTTATCGACAACCCCAATAGCCGAAGCACTTAAAATATACACCCCATCTTCGACAACCCCTGGCTGAACGGATGTTTCTCCACCCGTCAATGTACATCCCTGTGCCTCGCAAGCATCGGCAATCCCCCCAACGAGCGCTTTGACAACAGGGGGATCGAGTTTACCGCAGACGATACAATCCTGCACATAAAAAGGATCCGCACCCATAACAATAATATCGTTGATCAAATGATTGACCAGATCATAAGCAATAGACCTTACGCTTCCGTGTTCAAACGCCAATTTTTGCTTCGAACCAGGCTCCTCGGTTTTTAGCACGAGAATCGGGTGATCATACCCCTCAAACCGACCATCGACCAGACTGCCAAAAGCCCCTAATTTATTGAGCACTCTCGAATCGCCGCGCCCGATATTTGAAGCCATATCTCTTTTAACAGCATCTGTTTCATCAATATTGACGCCACTTTTCGAATAAGATAAAGACACATCGTTTCGCACTACATCCCTCCCATTTGTTCAAACTCAATCTGCTGGCGACGCCAACTTGCCCAACACCGCGCGGCGGACCAGATCCAAACCCTGAATAACCAACCATCGGCGAATGTGATCTGAATTCTGAAATCGGCGGCTCTCAATACATGTTCGTGATCGCGGATTAGAGCCATAGACAGCCATAAACGTCCCGCCACCATCATAAGGGCCAACCATTGCCAGGCCCACGCCATCTTCGGGCGCAACCGCCCGGGCCATTGCTTCCGTCAAAGCGCGAGGATCATCCTTTCCATCCATATTAGCATCTCTTTGCGCGGCCACCACATCACCTGCACCATTCTCTTCGAACTCCCGAACGATTTGGCCGTCTGTCAGCGTATCCACCACCCCAATTGTCAACCCTTTTTCCCGCAACAACGCCCCCACGACCTCGGCCACGGTCTCTTTCCCCGTACCGTAAATCGCAACCCCCAGCCGCTTCCTGAGTTCCGCTTCCATCGGCGCGATCAACGCATCGGCCTCTTCTTCTGTATCCGCTTTTGCCGCAACACGCACATCCGTCTGCCCAGCATGCGCCGCCAATCCCACTGTTGGATTGTTCCCAGTCATCAAATCCCCAATTGTGCGATCAATATTGCTCTCGCCCACCGCACATGTTCGCAACACGCGCACCTTGGTAATTTTGCTCCCGCCCATGCGGTCGATCAAAATCGGGATCACGACCTTGTGCAACATATGATCCAATTCTCTCGGCACACCCGGAAGCGAAATCACACAGCCGCGCCCCTGGGCATCTTCACTCAAAAAACAGGGCGCCGTACCCATGGGATTTTCCAGGGGCATTGCGCCTTCGGGAATATACGCCTGTCGCTTGTTATTATCTGCCATCTCACGGCCAAAATTGCGAAACCGCGACGCAATCTGATTTTCCAATACCTTACTGTAAACGAGCTTGCGTCCCGTTGCACGCGCCACACATTGCCGTGTCATATCATCCACCGTAGGACCAATACCTCCCGATGTCAGAATTACATCTGACCGATCCAGCGCGATATCCAAAACGTCGGCAATCCGATCTTCATTGTCCCCCACAGTCGTTTTATACAACAAATCCATTCCAATATCGCGCAGCGCTTTGGCAAACATCGTGGCATTGGTATCTACAATTTCGCCCAGCAACAACTCCGTCCCAATCATCACAATCTCAGCTTGCATGTCTCCTCCACTCATTTTTTGCACATAATGGAACTCTATGTTATGTTTTGAAGTCTCACAAAGGTAAGAATTACAACCAGAGACGCAAGGGGTAATCAGTTGAGCCATCCAAACGCAGCACTCGCAGTTCAAAATCTCACCCGCACCTACACGAGCGGGGGACATCCGCTCACCGTTTTAGACAACGTCACATTCACCATTCCCAAAGGCCAAACCTGTGCGATAGTAGGGCCTTCGGGCAGTGGAAAAACCACGCTACTTGGTCTGTGTGCTGGCCTTGATCGCCCGTCATCGGGCACAGTCACCCTTCACAGCATGGCCCTCGACAGCCTCGACGAAGACCAACGCGCAGCCGTGCGAAATGAATACGTGGGATTTGTCTTTCAGAGTTTTCAACTCATCCCCACCCTCACCGCCATTGAAAATGTCGCGGTTCCCCTTGAGCTACGCGGTAAAAACGGTGTGTTTGGCGAAGCGAGAGAATTGCTCAACCGCGTGGGATTGGGCGACCGCTTGACACATTACCCCACCCAGCTATCGGGTGGCGAACAACAGCGCGTGGGTATTGCACGCGCCTTTATCAACCAACCGAACATCTTATTTGCCGACGAGCCTACGGGCAACCTCGACGCCGACAGCAGCCATACCATCGCCAATTTGCTCTTTGACCTCAACCGAGAAGCGGGCACGACCCTCATCCTCGTCACGCACGATCACGATATCGCCGCACGCACGCAGCGCATCATCCACCTGCAAGGTGGTAAAGTCACAGCGGATGAAGAAACCGCCAAAGATTAGTCCCAGTCCTTTCTCTGCCCTATATCTATGGATCGAATCACCAGCATCAAAAATCAGACCTCCAGCCCACTATTCAACGCATGGACCTGGCGCATGGCCTGGCGCGATAGCCGCACGTATCGCCGCCGATTGCTGCTCTTTATTTCGTGCATATTGCTCGGCGTGGGTGGCCTCGTCGCAGTTCGCGCTCTGGGCGATAATCTGCAACGCGTTGTCGAAAATGAAGCGCGCACACTTTTAGGTGCTGATTTGCGCGTCAGCAGCCAGCGCGCTTTCGCCCCTGCGGTTGACTCCCTATTTAACTCATGGGGTGGGGAGCAATCCCGAGAAGTGCGCTTTGCCTCGATGGTCTTTTTTCCCAAAAGCGGCGGAACCCGCCTGGTACAGGTGCGTGCACTACAAGGCGACTTTCCCTATTACGGCACATTTGAAACCAATCCGTTACAGGCGGTGAATACCTTTCAGCATACCCATCACGCGCTGCTCGACGAGGGCTTACTCGTCCAATTTGGCACTCAGATCGGCGATTCCGTGCGAATTGGCAACCACACCTTTGTCATTGGCGGAAGCATCACAAACATATCGGGCGAAGCCATGGCCTTTGCCACAGTGGCACCCCGCGTGTACATTCCCCTATCGCATCTCGATAAAACGGGCCTCATCAAATTTGGCAGTCTGGCGTCTTATGTCGCCTATTTTAAGTTTGATAGCAGCATGAGAATCGGATCTATCCAGCGCGAACTTCGCCCCTATCGCGGGGACCAAAATTTGCGTACCGAAACCGTTGCCAGCCGTCAAAGACGCCTCAATCGCATATTGGATAATCTCTACATCTTCCTCAGTTTGGTCGCCTTTGCCGCCCTCTTGCTCGGATGTATCGGCGTTGCCAGTGCCATTCACGTCTATACGCGCCAAAAAATAACAACCGTCGCCATCCTGCGCTGCATGGGCGTGCAATCGAATCAGATCCTCTGCATTTACGCCATCCAGGCCATCGCACTGGGTCTTATTGGCACGGGATGCGGTTCTCTCCTCGGTGTGGGCATTCAGTATCTCCTGCCCGGTGTTCTCGCACAAATTCTCCCCATTGAACTCGATATTCAGTTTTCCTATTGGGCGATCATTCAAGGCACTGGCATTGGCCTGAGTCTATCTCTGCTCTTCGCCCTGCTCCCCCTATTGCCGATACGTCTAACATCGCCCCTGCACACCTTGCGGGCATCTTTTGAAAATGTGCGATCCCAAATAGATCCCCTGCAATTGATGACGGTCGGTGGGATCTGCCTCATAGTCGCGGGATTGGGCATTGTACAAACCAGCAGTATCCAAATCGGGATTGGCATTGCCTTTGGATTTGGCATCGCCTTTGGGCTGCTCACAGGAGCATCGTGGCTCATCATCAAAACCGTTCGCCGTTTCTTTCCCACAACCTGGCAATACGTATGGCGACAGGGTCTGGCCAATCTCTACCGCCCTCACAATCAGACCGTAATTCTCATGCTCGCACTGGGCCTGGGCACCTTTCTCATTACCACGCTCTATATTGTGCAACACGCCTTGCTCGCTCAAATTGCCATCGCGGGGAGCGACAACCGCCCCAACTTTGTGCTCGTCGATGTGCAAACCGATCAGATTGAAGGCGTAAGCGCGTTGCTCCGCAAACAGAATCTACCCATCATTCACCATGCCCCCATAGTCACCATGCGTCTGAAGAGCATCAAAGGTCAAGAGGCGCGTTCCTACGGCAGAATACACGACGTGCGGCGCTGGGCAATACAACGCGAATACCGCTCGACCTATCGCAATAACCTATTCGATTCAGAACGCCTCGTAGGCGGCACCTGGATCGATGCAGAACGGACAGAAGAACCCATCCCCATTTCTTTTGAGCGCGACATTGCCCGCTCGCTTCGCGTCTCGCTCGGCGATACCCTGACCTTCGACGTCCAGGGCGTGCCCATTCAGACCACAGTACAAAGCCTGCGAGAAGTTGACTGGCAGCGCATCCAGCCAAACTTTTTTATCGTCTTTCCCAAAGGCGTACTCGAAACCGCTCCTCAGTTTCACGTCTTGACCACGCGCATAAACACAACCGAACAATCCGCTGTATTGCAACGCACACTGGTACAACAATACCCCAATGTATCGGCTGTTGACCTCGGCCTCATTCTCAAAACCGTTGACGATGTACTCTCACAAATCGCCTTTGTCGTGCGCTTCATGGCACTCTTTAGTGTGATTACCGGACTCATTGTACTAACTGCCGCAGTCACCACCAGCCGCTATCAACGCATTCAAGAAGCCGTTTTGCTGCGTACTTTGGGCGCATCTCAAAAACAGATTCGCCGCATACTCTTGCTGGAATACACCTTTCTGGGCGCACTCGCTACCCTGACGGGACTCATACTCTCTATTGGCGGTGCCTGGGCTGTCACCGTCTTTATTTTTGACATCCACTTTGCCCTGCCCACTGCGGCCATTGTCGGCGTCTTTGCCCTCGTCACCGCGCTCACCATCTTAGTCGGCATGCTCAACAGTCGCGGCATAGCTGGCAGACCGCCGCTCGAAATTTTGCGAAGCGAAGTGTGATCCGCAGATGACGCAGATGACGCAGATGAAAAAGAGGGGCTGGGGATAGGGACTGGTTCGGCTATTACTTCTCACCGCTCTCCAGAATGGGTTTAAGCACGCGCCACACGGTTTCTACTATAATCCGATGTCCCTCAGCATTGGGATGAATGCGGTCTGGTAGATTCAGCTCTGGAACCCCTCCAACCCCTTCCAATAAAAAGGGTATCAAAGGCACGCGATTCTTTTCAGAAAGAGCCGGAAACACCGCCCGGAAAGCCGTCGTATATGTATCTCCCAAATTCGGAGGTGCTTCAATACCCATAAGTATGATCTGAATATCTGGATACTTCTCTTTGGCGCGGTCTATAATCCCCTGCAAATTTTGCTGCATTTCAGTCGTGGGAATCCCCCGCAAACCATCATTGCCCCCCAATGCCAGCACCAGCACATCGATTTCTCGCCGCAACAACCAGTTGACCCGTCTTAACCCTCCCGCCGATGTTTCGCCACTCAATCCACCATTAACCACATCAAACGCCCACCCGAGCGAATCGATCTTTGCCTGAATCAACGCGGGAAACGCCTGCGTTTTATCCAAGCCATAACCCGCGGTCAGGCTATCCCCCAAAAACAAAATCGTCTTGCGGTCTTCTTCTGCATGAACCGTCCATATCAATCCGAGCAAAACAACGATGAAAAACCGCTTCATTTCATCTCTCCCATTTTCTCCCTTGACCCCAAATATGAGATTGGCTATATTTTTTGCCGACTGGCCTGTGAGAAAAACAATATTCTCGGAACGCACAGCGTTTCAGCAGCGTTGCCATACCAGTCCACGAGGCACCTGCTTGTTCCTTGCGTCAAATTTGGCGATTTGGTGAAGGGACGGGTAGGTGCTTTTTGTTTTTCAGGGAAATTTCAATTTGTGACATGGTTGGCCCGAAGGCAACCATTTCGTGTACCAAAAAGAAAGGCCCTCGCGCGAGTTCTTGGCGGGACGGCGCGAGGACCCCAGATCACACCGACAGGTACATGCGGTGTGTCAATACTTTTGGGCCAACCTCTTTTCCGTTGTGACGTAGCCGTTAAACGTTGTGTTTCAATAATATACGGATTTTATACATTTTGTGTACTGCAAATTTGATACAACTTGTAAAACCGCGGCAAGTGTCGTATAATTCTTCTACCACCCCGATTCAGTGATGGGAGAACGTGTTCGTCGAGGTTTAGATGGCTCAACTTCGCGGAATTGTGGATCGCATTACATTCCAAAACGAAGAGAATGGATACACGGTTGCCCGTTTGCAGGTAGAGGGATCCACCGCCTACGACAACCGTCTGGCGACCATTGTGGGCGAAATGCTGTCGATCAACCCGGGCGAAACCGTGGTATTGGAAGGCGAATGGACAACCCATAAGCAATATGGCGCACAGTTCAAAATTGAATCCTACGAGACCGTGTATCCATCTACCGTAGAGGGAATGCGGCGGTATTTGGGATCGGGATTGATCAAAGGCATCGGACCAGTCACGGCAAAGCGGATTGTGAATCACTTTGGCAAAGAAGCACTCGATGTCATTGAAAGAGATCCCGAGCGATTGGTCGAAGTCGAGGGATTGGGAGCTAAACGCGCAAAGTGGATAATCAAAGCCTGGGAAGACCAGCGCGAGATCCACAATGTCATGCTATTCTTGCAATCGCACGAAGTGGGCACGGGGTACGCCGTAAAAATATGGAAGCGGTACGGGCATGAAGCCGTTGAATTGATTCGGGAAAATCCCTATCGCCTATCGGTAGATGTTTGGGGCATTGGATTTTTGACAGCAGATCGCATCGCACAAAAAATGGGTATTCCCGCACATTCGGACCAACGCATTCAGGCCGGTCTTTTGCATGTACTCAATGAAGCCGCAGACAAAGAAGGACATGTTTTCTTGCCCGAAGACGCGCTCATCGAATCTTGTGCCGAAGCGCTTGATGTCCCCGTCGATGCAATCGCACCGTGCGTGGCACAATTGCTTTCCGAAGAATCGGTAGTCGTTGATGACAAACGGGTGTATTTACCGCATTTGTACTATGCCGAACAGGGCGCGGCAACGCGGTGCTATCAATTATCCCAGGTACAACGTATTGAACTGGGCAATATCCCGGCGGAGATCAAAGTCATAGAACAGCGCGATGGGGTAACATTCGCGCCCCGTCAAAAATTGGCATTGGAAAAGGCATTGTCGCACAATTTGCTGGTATTGACAGGAGGCCCCGGAACGGGCAAAACGACGACCATTAAGGGACTCATCGCACTTTTAGAGGCGCGAAAGAAAAAAATTGCGCTGGCAGCACCAACGGGACGTGCGGCCAAACGAATGTCTGAGGCAACCGGGCATGAGGCCAAAACCATCCATAGATTGCTAAAATTTAGCCCGTCTGAAATGACGTTTGAGAAAAATTTTGAAAACCCTCTGGAGATCGAAGCTCTGATCGTCGATGAAATATCCATGGTCGATACAGTTCTAATGAACAGTCTATTGCGCGCTGTTCCCATCAGTGCTTCGGTAGTTCTGGTGGGCGATGTCGATCAGTTGCCATCGGTTGGCGCGGGAAATGTATTGAAAGATGTAATCGCGTCTGGTATTGTAGAAGTCGTGGAACTCAACGAGATCTTTCGGCAGGCACAAACGAGCCGTATCATTACCAATGCCCACGCGATCAATCGCGGCGAAATGCCATACTTGCAGAATGATCGCGATTCGGATTTCTTTTTTCTCGAAGTTTCGGAACCCGATCAGGTCGTCGAGACAGTTTGTGGATTGTGTGCCTCGCGTTTGCCGCGCACATATCGTCTGGACGGTATTGAAGATATTCAAGTACTCGTACCTATGTATCGGGGAGAGACCGGCGCAAACAATCTCAACCGGGTCTTGCAAGACGAGTTGAATCCCAAAGGACAAGAAATGACGCGGGGCGGTATCCGGTTTCGGGTAGGCGACAAAGTAATGCAGGTGCGAAACAACTATGACCGCGATGTTTTTAATGGGGATATTGGGCGCATTCAAGGAATAGAGGATGATATATTCCGCGTGCGATTCCAGGACCGCATCATAGAATACGAGTTCTCGGAATTGGACGAATTGGTCCTCGCTTATGCTATGAGTGTACACAAAAGCCAGGGCGCGGAATTTCGCGCCGTGGTAATGCCTTTGACCACACAACACTATATGATGTTACAGCGCAACTTACTGTACACAGCTATTACGCGGGCGCGAGAACTGGTCATACTGGCAGGCACAAAACAGGCTCTGGGGATGGCTGTTCGCAACAATCGGGTTGCAGAGCGCCACACGACCCTGACCCAGCGCATTCAGAATCGCCCTATCGATGAACCCGTTCAGGGAACTTTGCTGTGATAAACGGATGTTTTTTATATCTTAAAGATACCGCTTCTATAATGACGGGCGGGCACAGGGGCACCGCCCCTACAACGGGGTGTTATTACCTTATATCTATGTCGATACTCGTTTATTGTCTAAAATTTTATAGTATATTATACTTTGGCGTGACCTCTATTTGAAAGATTTGTATCCAGGAGGCTGGTATGCTATCGAGATGGTTGGTTGGTATAGCGATAACTGTAGTTATAGCGAGTGGTGTCGAAGCCACAGATATCGAGTTTGGAGGGCAAGTTCGGCCTCGCACAGAGTTTCGAGATCCCGTTGGCAATGGGTACGACGTATTCACATCCATGCGTACCCGGCTAAATATCACCGCAAATTTAGAGCAGGCAGTGAATGTATTTATCCAATTGCAGGATGTTCGACTGTGGGGTGAAGAAACCAATACCTTCACCGATTATAATGCCGACAATTTCGACTTTCATCAGGCGTATGTGGATATCAAAGATATGGGCGACACAGCCCTATCCCTTCGCATTGGACGACAGGCAATAGGATTGGGCGGACAGCGGATAATCGGCGCAGTTGAATGGGCACAACAAGGGCGTGCATTCGATGGCGTTATCGTAACCGCCAAACCCCAATGGGGCACCGTTCAAGGAGTTGGTGTTCGTCTATCCGATACCACAGCCAAAGATATAAGCGGCAATGCCTATCTGTCCGCTTTGTATGCTACCGCCTCAGGAGCGAGCACATCCGCAGATTTCTATGGCATCTACCATCACGTATCTCCCAGTGGCTCCAACAGAAGTGACAATACGCGGCTATGGACACTCGGCGCGCGCATCTACGGCGAAAAGTCGAACTGGACCTACCGTGTGGAAGGCTCTTTCCAAACGGGCGAACGGCGCGGGCCGAATGGCTCGGCATTTATGTTTGGCGGCAGGCTCGGCACAACACTGGGCAATGGCAGCCTGACTCTGTGGTATGATTATTTATCTGGCGACGGCAATGCAAAAGACAGCAAATGGAAATCATTTGATACGCTCTTCGCAACCAATCACAAATACTACGGTTTTGCCGATTTATTTCTCAACATACCCGTCCACACTCAAAATCTCGGCCTCCAGGACTTTGCCATAAAAGTATCCGTACCGCTGGATGAAGAAGAGCAGGTGCGTTTGGCAGCAGACGGACATGTGTTCTTCCTCGCCCAAAAAGGCAATTTAGAATCGGGTCATCTGGCAGATGAACTCGATTTAACACTATCATATCAATACAGCGAAAATGTAACCTTTGTCACCGGTTATACAATTGCCCTGGCGCGAGATGCCATCAAGGCATTGGGCCGATTGAACGAGGACATGCACTGGGCTTATGTGATGAGTAATGTTTCATTTTAAAGTAAATATGGCTTCCCATGTTCGTGATCAGGCGAGAAAATTTTTCTCGCCTTTTATTTTTTATAAGTAAATATGCGCCCTGAGTTTTTGGGCGGAAATAGCGCCTTCGCGTAAGAGAGTCGCGCTGTCGGTAGAAACATCGACAAGCGTAGAAGGGAGCGTACTTCCAGAAGGTCCGCCGTCGAGAATGAGGTCGAGATGATCGCCCAGTGCGTTTTCCACTTCGGTTGCAGAACGCGCCGGTGGTTCGGCAGAGCGATTGGCACTCGTACTCGTGAGGGGACCGCCGAGTGCAGTGAGCAATTCGGTGGCAATAGGCGAACTCGAATGGCGGAGAGCCACCGTATCGCGTCCGCCGAGCAAAGCGGGTGAAAGATCGGGATTAGCGCGAAAAACCAGAGTAAGCGGTCCCGGCCAAAATGCCTCAATAAGTATTTGAGCCGTCGGAGATACAGTGCGAACAAGCGCTGAAAGATCATCTAAACCGCGAATCAGAAGAATAATCCCCTTGTCCTCCGCACGTCCTTTAGCAGTAAAAATTTTCCGAATAGCCTCAGTATTATGAGGATCGACTCCCAGACCATACACAGTCTCGGTCGGATAGGCAATCAGGCCACCGTTTTTAACAATATCGGCAGCCTGATTGATATTTTGAGGCGTCGGTAGTGCTATCATAATAAAAAATCTATGTAAAACGCTCAAATTATTCGCGTTTTTTCTGCGTCATCTGCGGATACTTCTCGCCTCATAAACCTTCGCAAAGTGCAAAAAGTCGCCGAATCCAATCCGACCATCGGCATCGAGGTCAAAACGCATATCCGCAGAGCCAAAGGCATGGACAAAGATCGCGAAATCGCTGAAGTCGAGCCGACCATCGGCATCGAAATCGCAGGATATTGTAGACGCAAGTGGTTGTTCGGCGATGTGGAGAACGCGATTGACCGACAAATCGTCGGTCTCACTGCGAAATTCCTGGACAATGCCACTGGGCCAGCGCAGGGTGAGTACCTCGACATATTCGGCTCTGCCCACACCAAACACGGGCGTGAGCGCGTCTTGCGATAAAAAGGACGCGCCGCCTGTGATTTCTCGAATGGCGCGGCGGTTATTGCCATCTCTGTCTCTGAACGCAATTTCGAGACGCGTGCCAATCGCATCGGGGCTACTTTCTGTACCGCGAAGCCGAATTGCGATCCAGTTGCCATTGGCCTCGCGATTGCGAAAGAGGGCGTCCGGGCCATTTTGCACGGCGACATAAAAATCGAGTCTCCCATCGTTGTCGTAATCGGCAAGGGCCACGCCGCGGCTGTCCGCATTCAGGGCAACGCCCAAAGAATCGGATATGTCGGCGAAATGCCCATCCACATTCTTGTAATACAAATTGGGCTGGCCCCTATTGGTGACATAGAGATCGAGATCGCCATCGTTGTCAAAATCGCCCCAGACCGCGCCTCGGCTTCGTCCATCGTGGGCGAGGCCCAACTCCGTCGCGCGATCTCTGAACGCGCCATTGCCCTCGTTTGTATAACACCTGTTATTCGCGCCAAAATAGGGAATAAACAGATCGAGATCGCCATCGTTGTCAAAATCACCCCAGACCGCGCCAAAACTCGGCCCTTCATCGGTGGGATTAAAAATATTTTCTATAGACGCGAAGCGCGCGCCATCATTGCGAAAGAGACGGTTGGGACCGCTATTTGCCAAAAACAGATCGAGATCGCCATCGTTGTCAAAATCGCTCCAGGCAGGTTGAATCCCACTTTCTGTATCGCTCAGGCCCAGGCTATCTGCCAGTTCGGAAAAACGGTTGCCATTGTTCTGGAAAAAGCGATTCGCGCCAAAGTTGGCGACATAAAGGTCGAGATCCCCATCGCGGTCATAATCGCCCCAGGCTGCGCCATATCCATCGCCGGAATCGTCAACACCCATCGCTGACGCCACATCTGTAAATCCCGTACCATCGTTGCGATATAAACGGTTCGGTCCACCAAAATTGGTGACATAGAGGTCGAGATCCCCATCGCGGTCGTAATCGCCCCAGACGCCCGCGCTGCCATCGCCGGAATCGTCAATGCCCAGTGCTGGCGCAACATCCGTAAATCCATTCCCGTCATTGCGATATAAAACGTTCGGCTCTCTGCTGCGTACGAGGTAGAGGTCGGGGTCATTGTCGTTGTCGAAATCTGCCCACGCCGCGCCAAATCCCCCGCCCGTATCGCCCAAACCCGCGTTGGGGGCCTCATCGACAAATCCGCCGGGTTGGGCATGTTCCCCAATGCCCTGCAATGTGAGTGTGGCTGTGGGGTTTGCCAGCGCGTTGCTATAAATGGTGAGCGTGGCTTCGTGCTGCCCCTCGGCTTGTGGGCGAAATGCGATGGAAAGCTGCTGGCTTTGCCCCGCGTCAATCCGCAAGGTATCGGTTTGTTCCACAACAAATTGCGAGTCGGTCGTCGTGGCGTTGGGAACGATCAGCACACCGGCGCCGAGATTGGATATGCGTACCGACAATATTTGAGATCGCCCGGTGAGGGTGGGATCGAAAATTAAGACATCTGTGGGAAAGAGTCCGATATCCGGTTCAGCCCCCAGACCTCGCACCGTGACAGCGACAGAAGGGGTGCGCGAATCATCGGTAGTGAGGGTGATAAGCCCTTCTATAGAGCCAGCCTGTACAGGATCAAACACAATTTCAATGTCGGCGGTTTGGGCAATGCCGATTTCGAGGGGCAATGCCGACAAAACGCGAAACGCGGAGTTATCGGAAATCGCTGTTTCAACGCGAACGGGCACATTGCCCCGATTTTCAACGCGCAAACGGCTCACGGTGGGATCGCCAACGCTAACCTCGCCAAAATCGATATTCTCGGAGAGAACATTGAACAAGGGCATGCGGAATTTGGGATCGCGCAGTTTGCGGATGCGATTGTTGAAAGCATCGATAAAAATGAGATCGCCATTGCCATCAATCAGCAAGTGCGTGGGCTGCCCCAGATCGGACAAAAGGCCGAGGGTATCTTCAGATCCCGCGCCCGCAATACCCGTTCCCGCGATGGTCAACACATGGCTCGTTTCCGCTTCGACCACGCGAATGCGATTATTGCCCGTATCGCCGATATAGATATTGCCGGATTCATCGACAGCAACGCCCAAAGGAGAAAAAAATAAAGCACCTGTCGCCGGGCCGCCATCGCCCTTATAGAGATCTTCTGACAGATTTTCCGAAGAGGTCGCGTCCCGCCCGGCGACGGTATTGATCACGGCGACGACGGTCGTGTCTCGCGTTGCCCTGCTAACGCGCCGAATGCGTCCATTGTTAAAATCCGCAATCAAAAGATCGCCATTACCCGTCACAGCCAATTGCCCAGGCGTTAAACCCGCCCGAGTTGCCAGCCCGCGATCCTGAATATTCGATGCCTGAGCACTGCCATTACCCGCGATTGTGCCTATGGTATTATTCGCCAGATTGTATTGCCGCACGCGGTTGTTGCCCTGTCCATCCTCGCCATCGGAGATCAAAAGAGCGACATCGCCCAACATCGTCAGCGCGACAATTTCGTGGAACGTGGCCTGTAGTGCGGGTACCAGATCATTAAAACCACCTTCCCCAGTACCCGCAACCGTAGTGATAATACCGGAAGGATCAATACGCCGAATGCGTCGATTATGAACATCACTTTCACTCGCGCCACCGCTACTAATATAAATATTGCCAGCACTATCGACCGCAATGGCATTGGGCGTATTGAGCAATGCACTTGTTGCAGGCCCACCGTCGCCCGAAAATCCCGGTTCCCCAGTACCCGCAACCGCAGTAACGATACCCGTTAGTGCATCCACCCGTCGAATGCGGTGATTGTCCGTATCCGCGATATAGAGATTACCCCGCGTATCGAGCGCAATTCCGAGCGGGCGATTGAGCGCAACATCAGTTGCCAGCACATTATCGCCATCTTCCAAACCACCACCGGCAACGGTGACAATCGTACCGCGTGCCTGAGCGAAAACATCTGCTTCCGAGATCAGCAGACTAAAAAAAAATATATAAATATATCGCATGATAGGATGTATAGGACGGGATACCACTGCTTATCTTCTCACTTCTCCCCTCACACTTCTCACTTCCCTAAATAGAGATCTCTGCCCTGTGCGAGAGCTGCGATTTTGCGATCAGCCACCGAGCGTTTGAGCATCCAGAATCCGCAATCGGGATGAATAAATGCGATGCGCCCTGGGCCGAGTGCTTTCTCGGCTTGATCGAGGCGTCGGGCAATCTGTTCGGCAGTTTCAACGTGATTGACTTTGATATCAACCACGCCAATACCCAGTTTGATGCGCGGATCAATTTCTCTCAGAGCAACCAGATCATCATCCGGGCGATGCGCGAGTTCGAGCACGAGGTGATCGGTGTGTAGATCGCTGAGAAAATCGGTAAGCGCACGCCAGGTACCGCGTTGGATGGTTTGCCCACCGTAATTTCCAAAACAAAAGTGGACAGCTCTTTCAGTATCGGGATCAACCGCATCGAGTACCCTATTAATCGCCCTCGCTGCGATAGGCCCGTCCTCAGGATTGCCCGGGATATTGGCTTCATCGACCTGTACACAGGCGCATGGCAGGCCGCGCACCTGATCGGCCAGCACATCTGCCACCCCCATGAGCAGGGCTTCAAAATCGCCGTAGTAATTGTCGAGCAAAGTGCGGGCAAGCATATAGGGGCTGGTAAGCGTAAATTTGAAGGGACCACCTGCGACGGTTGCCGCGCGCAAACAGTCGGATAACAGGTCGAGTGCCCCTTCTGAGAGCGCATCATCGACAACAGCAGCGGGTTTGGCGCGAAAGTCCATAGATTGTCGTTGGCGAAATGTCTCGACCTCAGTACGCCCAAAATTGGCGCGCGTACCGCCCATAGGGTGCACAAAATATTCGATCATGCCATTGGTTTCGGGATGGTTGATATCAAAACGGTAGAGCTCACCATCGGTGGGCAGATCAATCCCCGCCTGACGCTGCGTATCGAAAATAACGCGCGTGGCATCCACAACGGCGGTTTCACTCGGTGCTGCCACGAGCCAGTCGGGCAACGGATAAGACCCAACTGTGGTGGTGAGAATTGTATTCTGATTATCAGACATGGAAATACCTCGCTTACTCACAATTCCTCTGATATGGCATCGAGTTTGGCCCGATTCTCTGGCGTCAAATTCCTCAGAGCTTCAAATACAAAGGCAAATAAGCAACTCAATATCAGGCTAAGGCCTCCCGCAATAGCAACCATAAGGCTGCGGCGCGGATAGCTGCGCGTATCGGGAGGTCGTGCATAATCCAGGACAGTGACCACCTGCGTGCCTTTTTCATCTTCGAATCGCGTTTTTTCGTATTCTTGTTTGACAAACTGATAAATGGCGTTCTGTATTTGAATATCGCGGATGAGTGGTAGCGCGGTCAGACCCAATTCGGGCAACTGTCGGAAAGGCTTAAAAATTTCTGGCAATTGTCCACCCAAATCGCTGCTGCGCAGGCTATCGGGGGCTTGCCCCATAAGCATATCATCGAGCACCTCGCGCGTGGTCTGGATCTCTATATCGAGTTTTTTGAGTTCGGGATTGTCTGGCGTCATCAGTTTTGATTGGGCATCCCGCTTGATAATCAGTTCTGCCAGCGAGCCGATAAGAGTGGAAGCGGTTTCTAACTGTGTTTTGATCTGGGCCTCAACGTCTAATACCATGTGCTTATTCTGAAAATCCCGATAGTACCGCTCGGCTTCGAGCATGTCCTGTTCGGCTTCTTTGAGCCGGTCTGTGAGATAAGCCAGATAGGCACGCGTTCTGTCTTGATTGCGCCGTTCAAGCGCGTTTTTGAGTTCTTCAACAAAAGCATTGGTCAATTCTGCCGCCAATTCTGGGGAGTCGGCTTCGTAGGAAATCGTGAGAAATTGCTCGCGAGAGAGATCGACTTGCAGGCGATTGGATATCATATCGAGCAATTCGCTTTGATGGCTGGCACCATAGCGCGTGGCGAGATCAAAGCGCTCTGCAACGGATAGGCGTACGCTTTCGCTTTCAACGACCGGAACAAATTCTGTGGCAGACACGGCATCACCACCCAGCCCCATCAAATTGAAGGGTAGTTCTTGCAAAAGGGTAGATAGCCCCCCGAGACCACCGCCAGTATCTTGCGGGGGATAAACTCTGGCATAAGCGCGGTAGGCTTTGGGCAAGATCAAAGAAATACCCGCTGTCACCAGTGTAACGGCAAAAAAACAAGTGAGAATCATGCGCCGCCAGCGCACGAGGACGTAAATGTAATCGAGGATATTGCGTTCAGATTCCATATTCATTGCTGGAGTATCACCGTAATAGTTAGAACAACCGATGCAACAGCACCCACCATAGCAATAGCTTCTCTCAAAATCCGATAGCCCTGCCCCGGCACGATTTCTCGTGGAGGGACAAAAATCGCATCGCCGGGACGCACGATCGATTCTGACGTAGCATCTATGGCATTGCCCGTATTGCCCTCAACAATAATGATATCTTTCCGTTTCGCGCGTGTATTAAAACCGCCAGCGAGGTCAATATAACCGCCAACCGTAAGTGCCGCGTCATAAGGAATATTCGCAGGCGCAACGACCGCACCTGTCACGCGCACAGAAGGCACAAATCTGGGAATGCGGACGACATCGCCATCTTGCAGGAGGATATTATGCCGCTCGTCGCTGGCCATGAGCGCTACAAAATCAACGGGCAAACGCCCCGAAAGCTGCTGGGTTTTGAGGGTGATGAGGGCTTCTTCGGCATCGGTGCGCTGTGTGCGGGGGATGCCGAGCAACCGGTCGAGCGCGGGATCGTCTTCTGTTGCGGTCTGTTCATAATTGACTTTGCGAATAAGAGACGCCTGAACCACGGATGCTTCGGGGGTGAGTTCGGCCCGTTGTAATAATTCTTTGAGACGAAGGCCCTCCTTCAAGCGAAAAGGACCGGGGAATTTTACCTCGCCTTCGACATAAACCCACTTTGTATCGCCAACAACATAGAGTTTATCACCCATTTGCACGGGGATGTTGGCCTCGGGATCGCCTGCAAGCGCGCGCGGGAGGTCAATATCTACGGGTGTCCAACCGCCATCTTCCGACAGACGCAAAAGATGGGCGCGCTTTGGGGGGAAATGGGCGCGCAAACCATTCCCCAGAACAATGAGATCGGACACGCGATCACCGGGCGCAAATTCATAACTTCCGGGCCGTTGTATCGCCCCTGTCACATAGATGGAATCGCTCTTAGCAGCGGGCACCACGATTTGTTCTCCATCGAGCATAAAGGGATTGTACTGTTCGTCACCCGTGCGGTTCCACAGCTCGAGATCAACCCTGTGTCCCGTATTGTGCCACTGCCCATTTTCATCGAGGCGCATAATCTGGATATTGCGGCTGGAGCCTCTGCGGTCTGGATCGTCAATAAGGCCTCCGGCCTTGAGGATGAGTTGCGATGCCTGCTCTACGCCATTGACCGCAACGGTACCGGGTATATGCACTTCGCCAACCACATTGATGGGAAATGTGCGGAGTTGCGCGAGGCTGATGGAGATGTCGAGTTGATAAAAGCGTTTTTCGATCGCCGATTGGATGGCGCTGTCGGCTTCTGCCAGCGATAAAAACGCAACGGGAACAGGGCCGATAGACGGTAAAAGCAAACTACCGCTCGCGCCGACGGGCACTTCAAAGGTTTCGATTTCTTCACCCCTATTTACAACCACGGCAAAAACATCGCCCGGTCCGACAATATAGCGACCCGAGCGAATAACTGCATCGTAGGCCGCTTTCCCAATGCTTTTGATTTCAACCAGTGGCGCAGCTTCTTGATCTGTTTTTTCGACAGAAGGCGCAGCAAAAGGTCTGGTGGGTTCTCGTCGTTCGGTTTTTTCTTCACTCTGGCGCGCGTCGCGACGGCGAGATTGCGCGTGTGCAACAAAAGGGTAAAACGCAAAGTCAAAAATGAGCAAGCCCACGAGCGCAAAATAAAAAAAATGCATATAACGCCCCGGATATGCCATAGAGATGATCATGTGACGGTAGCTCCCGATGGGTCAATTTCGAGGATGCGATAACGCGCTGGTATGTTTTTTTTTGCCCAAATACCAATCATAGCTCGTCCAATAGAGTCGGCATTTTGGGTTGTAAGCGCGACGAGAGTTGGCCCTGCGCCCGAAAGCGCGGCACCCCATGCCCCCGCTTTGACCGCTGCTGAAAGTATCTGATCAAAGCCCGGAATGAGTTTTGCCCGATAGGGGTGATGCAAGCGGTCTTGCATGCCAACGGCGAGGTGCTCAAAATTTCCCGTGATCAGCGCTGCCGTGACAATGCACGCCCGGCTTGTACTGAAAACGGCGTCACGGTGAGAAATGGTATTGGGCAAAACATTGCGAGCGTCTTCGGTTTTGAGTTCAAATTCGGGAATCGCGACCACGGCACGCAATTCTTCCGGGGGCAGGGCGCGCACGCATGCAACGCGGTTGTCATTCATAGTAGAAGCAGTGAGACCGCCGAGCAAGCAAGGCGAGACATTGTCTGGATGGCCTTCAATAGCAGTGGCAATATCGAGCATCTCCATCTGCGAAAAGGGTTCGCATAAGAGGTGATTGGCCGCAACAACACCGCCGACAATAGCCGTTGAACTGCTGCCCAATCCCCGGGCAAGGGGCACGGTATTGTGCATGTGGATATCGATCCCGGGCAGTGTTCTGCCTGCGCGTTGGGCGGCAAATTGCGCAGCGCGATAGAATAAATTCTCCTCATCGGCGGGCAAAACACCCTCGCCTTCACCTTCAATGCTAAACGACACGCCCGGTTGGGAACGGGTTTTTATCCCGATATAATTGTAAATGGACAGCGCCATGCCCAGTGCATCATAACCGGGGCCGAGATTGGCGGTGGAACCGGGCAAGCGGATGCGAAATTCCATCTATAGTTCTCTAACGAGTTCGGTGCATACCAGATCGGCGAGCAGGAGTCCTCGCCGTGTCAGGCGGATGCGGTTATCAATTTGTTCCAACAAGTGCTGATTTACCATCGCGATGTACTGTTTGTGAATTTTTGGATGGCTCAAAAACTCTGCCTGAAGTCCCTGGCGCTGGCGCAACCCCAGCATAATGCGTTCCAAAAAATGTTGCGTCGGTGTAAGCTTTTCTTCTCTTTCCACTGCATATCCGGTTGCCTCAATATGCTGCATATAAGTTGTGAGATCGCGCACATTCCAGGACCGGCAATTGTCGAGATATGAATGTGCAGATAAACCAATGCCCAGATAGGGGCGATCATGCCAGTAGTTGAGATTGTGACGCGACGCAAATCCCGGTCGGGCAAAATTGGAAATTTCGTAATGAGTGTACCCAGCAGCCTCGAGTCGGTCAATAGCGTACATATACATCTCGGCCTGATCGGTTTCAGGCGGCACATCCAATTGCCCTTTTTGGAAGCGGCGCGCAAAATTGGTCTGAGGTTCAATTGTGAGGCCATACACCGAGATGTGCTCGGGACACAACTCAATGGCCCTTTGAAGACTCTTTGCCCATTCTTCAGGCACCTGTCCTGGCGCGCCGTATATGAGATCGATACTTATATTCTCAAACCCCACATCGCGGGCAGCTTGAAACGCAACTATCGCATCTGATGCCGTGTGAAATCGACCGAGTGCTTTGAGTGCGCGATCTGTAAATGCCTGCACGCCCAGGCTCAAGCGGTTGATGCCGTATTCATATAATTTTTCAAAGTGCTTGTGATCATTTGGATTGGCCTCCGCCGTAATCTCTGCATCGGGAGCGATCGCGCTTTTCACACTTGCCGTGATCTGATTCAATTGTCCAGGCGGTATTGCCGAGGGCGTGCCTCCACCAAAGTATAGCGTATTGAACACAGGCGGCGTTCCGAAGGCTTGCATGCGGTTTTGCATTTCGACAATCACCGCATCTGTATAGCGGTTCGCCATGTGATTTTTGCCCACGACAAATGCAAAATCACAATACGGACAGCGCGAGTGACAAAATGGGATATGGATATAAAGGCCGAGATGCATGACGTTTCACTCCACGAGCATGCCAATGCGCTGCCAGCGCACGCGTTCTGGAAAATGAAACAGATTATAGAGCGCGATACTGAATAGAGATGTCACGTTGCTATATGCGGGAACACGAGCATCTGGCACCCAGGACCAGTAGAGAATAAATGCTTTTCCTCGAATGAGATCGCCCTTGAGAAAGCCCCAGTATCGGCTGTCTTCACTGCTATCGCGGTTGTCGCCCATCACAAAATAACAGTCTTCGGGCACGATCTCAGGTCCGTAGTTATCCCGCGTATTGGCTACCGATCTCCGTTTGAGAATAACAGAATCGATATATTTGGCTTTGGACGGATCAATCGCGCGCTTGTCGTCAACATAAAGAATTTTATCTTTGATTTCAACTTTCTGCCCAGGACCTGCAACAATGCGTTTGATAAAGTCGCGAGATGGATCTCTGGGATACTGAAAAATGACAATATCACCAGAAGCTGGCGAGCGCCACGCGGGCAGGCGAATATCGGTAAAAGGAATGCGAGCACCATAAATAAATTTATTCGCCAGCAAAAAATCTCCGACCAGCAAAGTATTTTCCATCGACCCCGAAGGAATGCGAAATGCCTGCACGACAAATATTCGAAGAAAAAGCGCGAGAGCAAACGCGAGTAAGATGGCTTTGATATATTCGATAGTCACGGATTTTTGAGAGGGCATTTTCCCCTCACATTTCCATCTGCAAGACAGCGAGAAACGCCTCTTGAGGAATTTCTACTGCACCGACTTGTTTCATGCGCTTTTTGCCTTCCTTTTGACGCTCGAGAAGTTTGCGCTTGCGGGTAATATCGCCGCCATAACATTTGGCAGTAACGTTTTTGCGGAAAGGACGCACGGTTTCGCGCGAGATCACTTTGGCACCGATTGCCGCTTGTATAACAACCTCAAAGAGCTGACGCGGAATGAGTAATTTGAGTTTTTGACACAATGCGCGTCCCCATTCATAGGCTTTGTCCCGGTGAACAATTGCAGAGAGTGCGTCTAAAGGTTCGCCGTTGATGAGCAGGTCGAGTTTGACCAGATCTGCTGCCTGGTGTTTTTTGTATTCGTAGTCAAACGACGCATAACCGCGCGAGACCGATTTGAGACGATCGTAGAAATCGAGCACAATTTCGGATAACGGCAAATCATAGCGCAAGAGGGCGCGGGTGGGGTCAATGTATTCGGTCGTCCGGTAATGCCCCCGACGGTCTTGTGCAATGCGCATAATATTGCCCACATATTCAGAGGGCACCAGAATTTGGGCATCGAGCATGGGTTCGGCAATATCTTCTATATTTCCCGCTGGAGGCATCTCAGCGGGATTTTGCACATCAATTTGCTCTCCACTGGTCAGACGCACGCGATATTCTACATTGGGCACAGTAGTGATGATGTCTATGTCAAATTCGCGGTCCAGTCGCTCCTGGACAATTTCCATGTGGAGCAGACCGAGAAAGCCACATCGGAACCCGAAACCGAGTGCTGTCGAAGTTTCGGGTTCGTAGGACAATGACGCATCATTAAGGTGCAATTTTTCGAGCGCAGAGCGAAGGTTTTCAAAGTCATCTGATGATACGGGATAAAGTCCGGCAAAGACCATGGATTTGACTTCCTTGTAGCCGGGCAAAGGATGAGGGGCGGGATTCGCAGATCCGGTGACAGTGTCACCGACCCGAGCGTCTTCAAGGTCTTTGATGCCCGCGATGAGATATCCGACTTCGCCTGCGCTGAGGCTTTGTTGTTTGATGCGTTTGAGTTTGAGGGTACCGATTTCTTCGGCGTCGTAATTTTGGTGGGTCGAAAAGAGGCGAATGGGCATGTTTTTTTTCAAAACCCCATCAAAAACGCGCACATAAGCCACGACACCGCGATATTGATCGAAAATGGAGTCGAAAATAAGAGCCTTAAGCGGTGCATCTGGATTCCCTTCAGGGGGCGGTATCTCATCGATGATGGCAGTTAGCAATTTGTCGATCCCGATGCCCTCTTTAGCACTGATTTTGACTATTTCTTCTTCTTCGACACCGAGCAAATCGTGGAGTTGCATCACGACGCGATCGACCTCAGCACCGGGCAGGTCAATTTTGTTAATCACGGGAATGATGAACAAATCGTGCTCCATGGCGAGCAGAACATTGCTAACAGTTTGGGCTTCCACGCCCTGTGCCGCGTCAACGAGGAGCAGCGCACCTTCACATGCGGTGAGACTGCGCGAGACCTCATAAGAAAAATCGACATGACCTGGCGTATCGATGAGATTGAGTTCATAAATCTGCCCATCTGGCGCCGTGTAATCCATGCGAATGGCGTGCGATTTGATGGTAATACCCCGCTCGCGTTCGAGGTCCATGCTGTCGAGCACCTGATCTTGCATCTGAAATTTGCTCAGAGTTTGCGTCTGTTCGAGCAAGCGGTCAGCAAGAGTCGATTTTCCGTGATCAATATGTGCAATAATGGAAAAATTTCGAATATTCTGGAGGTTCATGTTTTTGTGTTGCAACAAGTAAGGGAAGTCGTGAATGGAGACAGGTAACGGTCATACGTAGTTCAATAAACGCCATAAAGCATAAGAATATACCTCCTTGCCCTGTTCAAGTCAATCTAAGACATGATTATAGAAACGCACCGCCTGATAACCCCAATTGCGAGGTGTGAGGGAATGCGATTGACAACCTCAAATCCGTAATTCTGTCCAGTTTGATTGACAATAATATATAAAATGACTATCTTTTTTGGCTATTATTTCAGACATTTATTACTGCATTTGCCAGCAGGTGGGGGCGGGTATGATCGCCAGCATGACCGGTTTTGGAAAGGGTGTTGCAGAAGGGGAAGTGGGCCGCGTTATTGTTGAAATTCGGTCAGTCAATGGACGCTATGGCGATGTGATTGTACGCATGCCCCGTTCTTTGTCTGAGCTTGAGCCTCGCATCAAAGAACGGGTTTTATCGGTCTTTACAAGAGGACGACTCGATGTAAGTATCACCTTGCAGGGTGCTACATCAGAGCAGGGCCTTCCCGTACTCAAGTCCGAAGTGCTGGCTGCATATCTCAAAGGGATCGAAAAAATTCGCGCGGATATAGCGGGCGATATCGATTTGATGCAAATTGCCCAATTGCCTCAAATATTCGCATTTGAAGTTCCCGAACTCGATACCGAAGCCCTTTGGAAAGAGGTATCTGCTGCACTCAATCAAGCCATTGACGCCTGTCGGGCCATGTGCCTAACAGAAGGTGAAAAACTCGCCCGTGATCTCCGCATGCGCATTTCAGTGCTCGACGAATTTCTCCAGCGCGTCGAAGCACTTGCACCCGAGCGCATAGAAACGGTTCGGGCGCGATTAGAGGAAAAATTGGCGCAATTATTAACACCTGAAAAAATCGATGAGAGCAGGTTGTTGATGGAAATTGCCCTCTTAGCTGATCGCAGCGACATAACAGAAGAATGTGTGCGTTTTCACAGTCACAACGCGCAGTTTCTCGGGATGCTCGACCGCAAAGAAGCCGTTGGTCGGCGTCTCAATTTTTTGCTGCAAGAAATGCTCAGGGAAGCCAATACCATAGGATCCAAAGCGGGTGATGCGACAATAGCTCATGTGGTCGTGGATATCAAAGAAGAAATTGAAAAAATCAGAGAACAGGTTCAAAACATTGAGTAAAAATCGCGGATGATTAAATCAGAAGAAATTGATGTTGAACGGATACGGCAAAATCTGAGCGATAATCCCGCCGCATTTGCCGTGATAGTCGCCGGGCCATCGGGAGTTGGAAAAACGTCGATGTGCCAGGAGGTTTTGCGTGCAGACCCAGGCGTACGGCGCTGTGTGACGACAACGACGCGACCACCACGAGATGACGAAGTACAGGGTATTGCCCGTCATTTTGTGACAGTTGCACAATTTGAAGCCATGCAAATGCAAGGCGATTTTATCGAGTCTGCCGAAGTACACGGACATCTTTATGGCGCGACATTCGACGCGGTTGCAAAAGCTCTGTGTGGTAGATATGTGATGTTGATGGATGTGGATGTGCAAGGCGTGGCTACGTGGAAAAAAGTCCTGGGAGATCGCTGCGTAACCGTATTTGTCGTGCCGCCTTCTCTCGATGTGCTTGCAGAGCGCCTCAATGCGCGGCAATCTGAAAGCGCTTCGGCCTTTCGCTTGCGTATGGAAAACGCCATTTCTGAACTTGTTCAGGCAAAAAACAGCGATTACGTAGTCGTAAATGACAAATTGGAACAGGCCATCGCCGATTTGCTCGCTATTATTCGCGCAGAGCGACGGCGCACACAGCGGATGTGTTTGCGTGGATTGGGTCTCTAAAAACTCGAGATTGCAGTGCAAAAGTCCCATTTCTAATAAGGAGAGCATTATGTCGAACGTATTTTTTTCCGAAGAATTAACAGTTGAAGAGGATATGAATACCTATAAAGCCGTACTGCTGGCATCAAAAGAAGCGCGCCGGTTGAATAGAGCAAGGCTGGTTGCGGGTGTGCCCGAAGGTGAAGAAAAAATAACCACCATTGCGCTGGATCGAATTATAGAAAAGAAAATTCAGGTGAGCTATGCTGACGGGAAAGAGGATTCTTCTGGGCGTTAGCGGTGGAATTGCCGCCTATAAAAGCGTATTTTTATTACGCCTTCTTCAGAACGCAGGTGCAGAGGTTCAGGTGATCATGACACCTGCTGCACAAAAATTTGTGCAGCCCCTCACCTTTGAAGCGCTCTCACACCATCGCGTCTATACGGATTTATTTCCGAAGGACGGCGATCCCGATGTTATCCACGTACATTTGGGCAAGTGGGCCGACCTGATCATTGTCGCGCCAGCGACTGCAAATTGCATGGGCAAATTGGCCCATGGGTTGGCCGATGACCTGTTGACCTGTACGTTGTTGGCTGCAGAAGCACCTGTATTACTTGCCCCGGCAATGGAAACCCAGATGTGGGAACGCGGTGCTGTGCGGCAAAATGTCGAGTTCTTAAAAAAAGACGGCTATCGAATGGTTGGGCCGGGAACGGGATTGCTCGCATCGGGTGTCGAGGGAATGGGACGCATGGCCGAACCTCATGAAATTGTGGATGAGGCCAGCGGTATGATGGGCGCGACGCAATCACTTGCCGGAAAACGCCTTGTAGTGACAGCGGGCAGAACCGAGCAGCCCCTTGATCCCGTGCGCTTTATCACCAATCGCTCAACGGGTAAAATGGGCTATGCTATTGCCGAACAAGCGCGCCGTCGAGGTGCTGATGTCGCGTTGATCAGCGGACCGACAGAACTCACCACCCCCGCCGGTGTACAGACCGAATCTATCCGCACAGTTGCCGACTTAAAAGCAGCGACCGTCCGCGCATATCAGCATGCCGACGCACTAATTATGACCGCAGCAGTGCTCGATTTTCGCCCCGAACATGTGTCCGAATCAAAAATCAAAAAACGCGATGGCGGTCATTCACTCCATCTGTTGCCCAACGAAGATTTTTTAATTTCCCTGGGACAAAACAAGGGAGAGCGGGTCGTAATCGGATTCGCTATGGAAACCGATCACGCGCTGGAAAATGCCCGCAAAAAACTCCACGAGAAAAACCTCGACCTGATTGTGTTGAATGAATTAAATGTGGAAGGTGCGGGATTTGGCGTCGATACCAATGTCGTGACATTTATCGAACCCCACCGAGAACCTGTCGCATTGCCCATGATGTCCAAACGCGATGTGGCAGACCGCATTTTGGATTGGCTGGTGTCGCGTTGGGAGAACGCGCATGAATGAATCCTCCGATCTGTTGGAAACCCTCGCACTTGCACGCGATTTTCTATCGCGAGAACTCGCTTACGCGCCCGCTTCTGTTGCGCTGATAGATGATCGAGAGTCGGACGCTGCCTGCACTGACAAGGGGTTAGTCAGTGATCCCCTGACTATTTTGGGTCAAGAGGCTTGCAACTGCCAAAAATGCGGACTGGCGCAAACGCGCACCTCAGTCGTCTTCGGAAGTGGGAATACCAATGCAGACCTCGTGTTTGTCGGCGAAGCACCCGGTGCGGAAGAAGATCGACAAGGTCTGCCTTTTGTGGGGGCCGCCGGACAATTGTTGACGCGAATGATCGAAGCCATGGGTTTGACGCGCGAAGACGTCTATATCGCCAATATTATCAAATGCAGGCCCCCCAATAACCGGGATCCCAAACCCGATGAAATTGCCGCCTGCCAACCTTATCTAATACAACAAATTGACCTGATTGCGCCGGTTGTGATCTGTACTTTGGGACGTTTTGCCGCGCAAACCCTGTTGCAGACCACCGAGTCGATGGGGCGTTTGCGGGGGAAAATTTTTGAGTACCAGGGCGCGAAACTGGTTCCCACATATCATCCTGCTGCCCTGTTGAGAAATGCACACTGGAAGCGCCCTGCGTGGGAAGACTTGAAACTGGTTCGCAAACTTTACGATGGAACTGAAATCTGATGGCTACCCAAAATCCGACATCGAATACAGTTGAACGCGCGCTGCCCCAGGCACTTGAAGTCGAACGCGCCGTATTGGGTGCCATGTTGATCGACAATATGGCAATCAATCGCGTGGTGGAAGTATTAGGCGATGAAACGGCTTTTTATCATACCCCACATCGAAGAATTTATGCGGCAATACAAAAAATGTCAGAGCGCGGCGAGCCTGTCGATCAGGTGACACTCGCCGAAGAACTCGTGCGCCGAGGTCAACTCGACGATGTCGGCGGTGCGGTTTTAATTGCCGAACTCGCCAGTGAAATGGCCACGGCAGCCAATGCCGAATACCACGCGCAGATCGTACTTGAAAAGGCGCAACGGCGGCGGTTGATTACCGCGGCGACACAAACGCTTACCGAAAGCTATGAAGAAACCGAGGATGTGCGCGAACTCATCGACCGCGCCGAACAACGGGTCTTTCAAATTGCCGAAGGCGAATTGGGCAAAGGCGTCATACCTCTTGAATCTGCACTTACCGAGGTTTATGAAGCCATTGATAGAGCGCGCGAACATGGCGGCGCGCTGACAGGCGTGACTACGGGCTATACGGACCTGGATGAAATCACAGCGGGCTTGCAGTCTTCGGACATGATCATCCTCGCATCGCGTCCATCAATGGGCAAAACAGCACTCACATTGTGCATGGCGCGCAATGCTGCCGTGAAGGGCGGTACCCCCGTACTTTATTTCTCCCTGGAAATGGCAATAGGGCAACTCGCACAGCGACTGTTGTGTTCAGAAGCGCGCGTGGACTCGCACCGTGTGCGAACGGGTAAGTTGTCGGATGATGAATGGGATAGATTAGCCAACTGGACGGGAAAGCTCATTGAAGCCCCCCTATACATCGATGACACGCCTGCTATTTCCGTAATGGAACTGCGTGCCAAAGCGCGCCGTGCAAAATCCGAATACAATATTGGGTTAATCATCGTCGATTATCTGCAACTGATGACCACATCTGAAAATTATAGCAGCCGCGAACAGGAAATCGCCTCTATCTCGCGGTCCCTGAAAGCCCTCGCCAAAGAACTCGATATTCCGCTCGTTGCCTGCGCGCAATTGTCGCGGGCTGTGGAAAGTCGCACGGATAAGCGACCACAACTGGCCGATTTGCGCGAAAGTGGCTCGATAGAACAGGATGCGGATGTGGTGATGTTTCTCTTTCGCCCCGAAGTGTATGGCATTGTAGATGAAGAGGGCAATACACAAGAAGGCGTGGCCGAGATCATATTGGGCAAGCAACGCAACGGTCCGATTGGCAGCGTTTTTTTGACCTTTATAGCGGAGTCTCTTCGCTTTGAAGAGCCCGAAATCTATCGCGAATTTCCCTGAGGAAATAGCCCATGGGCAAAGTGCGCGTGCGGTATGTATGTCAGCAATGCGGTGCTGAAGCGGGACGGTGGTTTGGGCGGTGTGTATCCTGTGGCGAATGGAACACCTGTGTCGAAGAACAGGCATCGCCCGCGGAAAAACAAAACAGACGCGCGGATGAATGGGTCAAAGCAAATCCGCCGCAGCCCATTACGGAAGTGGTGGGTGGCAGAGAAGACCGCATTGAGACAGCTATTGGCGAATTTGACCGTACATTGGGTGGCGGCATTGTGCCCGGCATGGCCGCGCTTGTCGGCGGCGATCCCGGCATTGGCAAATCCACATTGCTCTTGCAAGGCGTTGCACAACTCGCGTTTTCGGGTATGAAAACACTATACGTATCCGCAGAAGAGTCCCCCCGCCAAACGCGGATGCGCGCCCAAAGAATCGGCGCATTATCCGATGAATTGTACTTGATTTCTGAATCCAATCTCGATCTGATTTGCGGCTACATCGAAGAAATGCAACCCGTCGCAGTTGTGGTCGATTCGGTACAGACCATTTTTAGCCCAGATTTACAAAGTGCGCCGGGAAGTGTGGCGCAAGTCAGAGAATCTTCTGCAAAACTGGTGGCACTGGGCAAACGCACGGGCACATCGATTTTTTTAATCGGGCATGTCACCAAAGAAGGCACCGTTGCAGGACCGCGCGTACTCGAACACATCGTCGATACCGTACTTTATCTGGAGGGCGAACAACACGGTGCGTTTCGCATTTTGCGAGCGGCCAAGAACCGATTTGGCTCGACAAACGAAATCGGTATTTTTGAAATGTGTGATCGGGGGATGCTCGCAGTGGATAATCCCTCACAGGTATTCTTGCCCGAGCGCGAGGCCGATCGAGAAGGTACAGCCATTGTTTGCACAATTGAAGGCACACGCCCCATTTTGGTCGAAGTACAAGCACTGGTCAGCCGCAGCAATTTCGGGTATCCTCAGCGCGTGGCCACGGGATTTGATGCGCGGCGAATGGCAATTTTAATCGCTGTACTCGAAAAACGGTCGGGCCTTCAATTGGGGACTGAGGATATTTTCTTGAATGTCGCTGGGGGCTTGCGCATTGACGAACCCGCTGTCGATCTGGGTATAGCTATGGCTATGGCGTCGAGCTTTCGCAGCAGGCAGATGTCCCGCGATACGGTTGTAATTGGCGAAGTTGGGCTGGGTGGAGAAGTGCGTGCTGTAGGCCAAATTGAACGCAGAATGACCGAAGCGCGCAAACTGGGTTTCACGCGGTGTATTGCCGCCAAAGCAAATTTGAGTGGTGCGCGCATTCCCGATGGCCTGTCGTTGATTGGCGTTCAGGACGTGGATGCCGCGCAAGATGTGGTGTTTTCATAAAGATTAATTATTACGGAGAAAGCGCATGGCACCGAGAATTGTACACATTTCCAAATTGTTGTCATTGATGTTGCGGCACAGGCCCGATGAGTTTGGACTGCAAGTCGATCGCTATGGATTTGCCGATCTCGACGAGGTTTTACGTGCATTTCAAGACCGAAATTCGACATTTACTCTTGAAGATATTAAAAAAGTGGTTTATGATGGAGAAAAACAACGTTTCGAGATTGTGGAAAACCGCATTCGCGCGCGTTATGGACACAGTTTTTCCATCGATCTGGGGCTCGATCCATCAGAACCACCCGAATTTTTGTACAAGGGAGTGGATTCTGCCGATGTTGACCGATTGTTATCTGAGGGCCTGGCGCCGGATGATCGCGATTATGTACATTTGTCGTTTGATGCCGAAGTCGCCGCGCGATTAAGTGCCAGACCCGGACGCCGAGGAGCTGTCATACGCATTGCTGCAACACGCGCCCATCAGGCTGGCGTGCATTTCTACGATTGTGGTCCAACCGTATTGACCAAACACATTCCCGGGGAATTTTTGGATATAGAACGAGGAGGGGGCATAACATCGCAAAACATATCTCAAGAAGAAAATGTGTCTTATGGTCGGCGACGGCGCTTCTCGTCTCGGCGGTAGTTAAACGGGAGTTTGGGGGCGTGTTCACAGAGCTGGAATGACCTTCTAATAAAAACATTTTATGGCTAAATCAGGCGAAAATCACACGCAGTCTTTGCTGAGTACCGTCAAAAATTTGGCACGGGAAACCTGCGCTGACATGATCCTACTCGTGGCCAATTCCGGCGTGAGCCACGCGGATGTTCACGAGTTGAACACCACCTGTCAGGTCCTGGTCGTTACGCGAAAAAAACACTTTTTACGCGGTATTGAAGAAAAGGGCGTGCAACGTCTGACTTATGATTATCGCAGGAGTAATAGCACGCACTACGAACATTTGCGACAATGCATTATCAGGGGCTTAGAGAGCGGGTACATCCGCCGAGATGCGCGATTGATATGCCTGAGTTGCATGCTGACCACGCAGGGCGTGGATGCGATAACGGTGATGGATACCAGTACGGGATTTGATATATACGATTCAGCAAAAATTTCAGCCATAGCGGGCAATTTACCGCTCAAAGTTGTCAAAACCGCGCTCGATCTCGCCATCAATATTGGGAAGGAAGGTCGCGAAGGCGAACCGGTCGGCACCTTATTTGTCATTGGCGATTCCAAACGGGTTTTGCACCATTCGCGATCCATGACATTTGATCCTTTTCGCGGATATACCGAAAAAGAAAAAAATATCTGCAATCCCGATGTTCACGAAGGTGTCAAAGAAGTATCGCTGATGGATGGCGCATTTATCATTCGGGAAGATGGGGTTATCCTATCCGGAGGGCGCTATATTTCAGCGAGTGTGCGCGGCCTCACTTTACCCAAGGGATTGGGCGCACGGCATGTGGCGGCAGCGGCGATTACCAAAACCACCCGAGCCATCGCCCTGGCTATTTCTAAGTCAACGGGAACAGTTCGCGTATTTAAGCAGGGCAAAATCGTATTGCAAATTAATACGCATCGGCGGCATATTGAGCAAGACCAGCGGTAATGAACATATTGCGCTAAGAGATACTTATGCAGCGATGGATCGTGCCTCTTTTGATGGGGTTGGTCATGGCGGGCAGTTTTGCTGCAATGCCGGCATTGGGCAAACAGGTGCCGGTTTTTTTTGTTCTTTTTGGTATTGCATCTGTGGCCTATCTCATTGCCGTCTGGCATTGCAAATATGTGCCATTGGCCGCTATTGTGATTGCCGCCGCTGTGTTTCGCCTTAGCCTTTTGTTTTCCATCCCCGCGCTATCCGATGATATTTATCGCTACGTGTGGGACGGACGCGTACAGTGGGCGGGCATCAATCCCTACCGGTTTGCACCTGCGGCACCAGAACTGCTACATCTGAGAGACGCGTTCATTTTCCCCCAAATTAACCATCCCGAATTGCCCACCATTTATCCGCCTATTGCCCAAATGGCATTCTGGGCAGGATATGGGATTTCGGATAGCATACTGGGCATCAAGATGCTACTCTTGTGTGCCGATCTGATTGCGGGATGGCTTATAGTCTGTTTGCTCAGGCATTTTGAGCAGCGACCGCAATGGGTTCTAATTTACTTCTGGCATCCGCTGGTCGTGGTAGAAATCGCAGGAAATGGACATATAGAATCGCTGGGCATCGTCGCTTTATTAGCCGCATTGTACTTGTACTTAAAAGGACGAGACCGTATCGCGCTAAGTGCGTTGGGTGGGGCTATTTTGGTAAAATTTCTCCCTCTTGTTTTTTTGCCGTATTTTGTGCGCTGGAAAGGATGGCTGCCGACCAACTGGTCGGCACTGCTCCTGGTGCCCGGAGTCGTACTCATAGGATATTTGCCCTATGCTTGGGCTGGCGCACCTGTCTTTGGCAGCCTGGGCACTTATACACAACACTGGTCGTTTAACAGCGCAGCATTCGATATACTCATTCTGCTTTGCGGCAATGGACAGATAGCACGCGGCATTATTGGTCTGCTCTTCTCTGTTGTTGTACTGTTGCTGATTTGGAAGCGGATTCCCGTGTTGCGCTGTGCATATCTGACTGTGGCGGCCTTTGTTCTCCTGACCCCTACGCTCCATCCCTGGTATGTCGTGTGGTTAATCCCATTTCTCGTTTTTTTTCGGCATCCGCCCTGGATCGCTTTCTCACTTCTGGTGGTTTTATCCTACCACATTTTGATCCAATACCAGGCCCGCGGTGTATGGGAAGAAGCTGTCTGGGTTCAATGGGTAGAATACGGTGGATTAGCACTGGTGGGTATCCCGTTTTTGCTTCTCAGACACACAGAAATCTTGACGAAAATAGGACGTTTTTTTAATATACACCGTCCAATCTGATCGTACTATGTAAGAAAAAAAAACGGAACTCGAATTGGGTAAAAGCGTTTTTGAAAAAGTTTGAATAAGCAAAGGAGATGGAAAAAGATGCACAGATTTCGATTTCTATTCTTTTTGCCACTATTTGTCGCCTGTGGGGAGCAAGATCAGTCTGCGGATTTGCTATTTCGAGAGGGCGAACAAGCCACGCACGATATGGCGTCACATCCCATAGCCGAAGTCAAATTGGCGGAATTTCTGGCTCGGTTTCCCGAAGATCCCCGCGCCGAGATAGCATTACAAGCCCTGGCTCGGGTGTTGTTGAATCAGCAAAAACCCAAAGAAGCAATTGCGCGGTACGAAACTCTGATCGCGCGATTTCCACAAAGCCGATATTGTGAACAGGCACAGTTCATGATCGGCTACATCTACGATCAACTTGGCGATTACAAACAGGCGCGGCTGGCCTATCAGCAAGTGATTGATACATACCCAAACTCCGGGTTGGTAGATGATGCCAAATTTTCGATTGCAAATTTGGGTAAAACGCCCGAACAGTGGTTGCGTACCAAACCAATAAACCGAGAGTGATACAATGACAGTTGGACAAGATATTCAAGTAATCAATGAACGGGTTGGGCGCGAAAGCGCGTTTGTCGATCGGTTACTGGCCGAGGTGGGCAAGGTCATTGTTGGACAACAGGACATGATCGAGCGGTTGCTAATCGGTCTGCTGTGCAATGGTCACGTCCTGCTCGAGGGCGTTCCTGGACTTGCTAAAACCCTGGCAGTCAATTCATTAGCCCGGGCGATTCAAGCGTCTTTTAAACGCGTTCAGTTCACACCTGATTTATTGCCCGCTGATTTGATCGGCACAATGGTCTATCACCGGGAGACGGGCGAATTTGTAGCTCAAAAAGGGCCTATTTTTGCCCAACTCGTACTCGCGGATGAGGTTAATCGCGCACCGTCAAAAGTGCAAAGTGCCATGCTCGAAGCCATGCAAGAACGTCAAGTTACCATTGGAAACGAAACATTTGCCATGCCCGATCCCTTTTTGGTGCTTGCCACGCAAAATCCCATCGAACAAGAAGGGACCTATCCACTGCCCGAAGCACAGGTCGATCGTTTTATGCTGAAAGTGCGGGTAACATATCCCAATAAACAGGAAGAACGCGCCATTGTCGATCGCATGAGTCGCGATGCAACCCCACAGATCGAGACCGTTATAACAACTGACGACCTCATTCGCGCGCGAAGCGTAACCGATGAGATTTACGTGGATGATAAAATCAAAGATTATATCGTCGATCTCGTGTTGGCAACCCGCGATCCGGAAGCTTATGGTTTAGGTGATTTGCGCGCCCTGATCGAATTTGGCGGGTCGCCGCGCGCGTCTATCGCCCTGACCCGTGCTGCCAAAGCACATGCGTTTTTGCGCCATCGCGGCTATGTCACTCCCGAAGATGTAAAAGCCATTGGTATGGATGTGTTGCGCCACCGGATACTGGTGACATACGAGGCAGAAGCCGAAGAAATCGACTCTGAAGAAATCGCGCGCCAAGTATTCGATCACGTTGAAGTGCCGTGATAGTTTCTCCCATGATACCAACTGAAATCCTCAAAAAGGTGAAGCGCATTGAGTTGCGCACGCGCAATCTGGTAAACACGATCTTTGCTGGCGAATACCATTCGGTATTTAAAGGCAGGGGCATGGCGTTTGCAGAAGTACGAGAATATCAGCCCGGCGATGATGTTCGCACAATTGACTGGAACGTGACAGCGCGTATGGATGATCCCTTTGTCAAAGTGTTCGACGAGGAGCGCGAACTCACCGTGATATTGATGGTGGATGCGAGTGCGTCGGGCGACTTTGGAACGGTGTCACAAATGAAAGGCGAGATAGGTGCCGAAATTTGCGCTCTGCTCGCCTTTTCCGCAATTCAGAATAACGATCGCGTGGGACTGATCATTTTTACCGACAAAGTCGAGTTGTTTATTCCCCCCAAAAAGGGCAAAAAGCATGTGTTGCGCGTAATTCGAGAGTTGTTGTATTTTCAACCTTCGGGGCGCGGTACAAATATCGACGCGGCATTGGAATATTTGAATCGCGTGACCTACAGGCGCAGTGTGGTGTTTCTGGTATCGGATTTTTTTGCTTCCGACTACGAAAAAGCACTGCGCGTTGCCAATCGGCGTCACGACCTGATAGCGATAGCACTGGAAGATCCGCGGGAGTACGATCTACCTGCAATTGGCATAGTGGAGTTAGAAGATGCCGAGACGGGCGAAGGCATCATGGTCGATTTTGGCGATGCAGCAGTGCGCGATGCATTTCAAAAACTGACGCAAAAAGAGCGCGATGACCGCGAAGTGTTGTTTCGGCGCATGGGCTTAGACGCCGTAAATATTTCGACTCAAGGGGCATATCACGAACCGTTGATGCAATTCTTCAGAATGCGGGCAAAAAAAATCAAGGGATAAAGGAGTGAGACGTGATAGAAGTTGATCGCCTGACAAAGCGATACGGCGCGTTTACGGCTGTTGACGACATTTCATTTCAAGTGGGCAAGGGCGAAATTGTCGGCTTTCTGGGACCAAACGGCGCGGGCAAAACCACGACCATGCGCGTACTCACCTGTTTCTTGCCCGCCACAGAAGGCACGGCGCGCATTGCCGGCTACGATATTTTTGACAATCCATTAGAAGTCAAAAGGCGCATTGGATATTTGCCTGAATTACCGCCTCTGTATCGCGATATGCGCGTGCGAACATACCTGGAGTTTATCGCTAAAATTAAGGGGGTTGCGCCAAAAGAAGCCAGGCAGCGAATTGATGAAATCGTCGTTCAATGCGGACTCGTGGATCGCACCGAGCAACTCATCGGTCATTTATCCAAAGGATACCGACAGCGGGTAGGACTGGCACAGGCGATATTGCACGACCCCGAAGTAATCATCATGGACGAGCCGACCTCGGGCCTCGATCCCAATCAGATCATCGAGGTGCGACAATTGATCCGCGAACTTGCCCAAGAGCGCACGGTGATTTTGAGCACGCATATTTTGCCCGAAGTCGAAATGACCTGCAATCGCGTGATCATTATCCACGAAGGTAAAATTGTCGCCGTTGATACGCCTGAAAATCTCACGGCGAATATGCGCGACACAACGCGATTTTTTGTTCGGATATCGGGCGATATAGACATTGCTGCCAAAGCCATTGCCACAATTGAAGGGGTTAGCGACGTGACGCAAGTAAACAATGGACTGCACGTCCATTGGCCAGCAGAAGCGGATTTGAGTGCCGCAGTATCGGCTCGCATTGTCGAATTGGGCATGGGACTGGTGGAAATGAAGCGTGAAGCCATGTCTTTGGAAGAAATTTTTCACGCGCTGACCATGTACGAAAAGGAGGCGTGATGGGCAATGTAATGGCGATTTTCGGCAAAGAAATGCGGTCGTATTTTGGCTCGCCAATCGCCTATGTGATGGCCGGTGTGTTTTTGCTATTTAGCGGCTTTGTTTTTCGCAACCAGTTGCTCGAGTTTCACGATATGGCCGTATATCTGAAATTGGCAGAACGCGAAGAAAAAATTCTACTAAACGTCAATACAGAGGTTGTCACACCATTTTTTGAATTTCAGACTTTTATCTGGATGATTGTAATTCCAATGCTCACAATGCGTCTCTACGCCGAAGAAAAACGCGGGGGCACGTATGAGTTATTGATGACCTCTCCGATTACTTCAGCACAAATTTTGATGGGAAAATTTCTCGCTTGTTATGTATTGTATTTGCTAATCGAAGCGATGGCCTTCGGCTATATTGGCGTGTTGTCTATGTACGCGCAATTAGACTGGGGTCCCGTTTTTTCCGGTGCGCTGGCTGTGGTGCTAATTGGTGCCACATTTATCAGTGTGGGCATTTTGGCATCGTCTTTGACTGAGAATCAGATTATTGCGGCTGTGTTGTCTTTTTTCTTTTTAATTCTGTTGTGGATTATCGACTGGGCCGCGCGCTTTGCCAGTGACATATTTTTTGTTATTTTGAAATTTCTCTCCCTCATCGAACACACCCGAGACATGATTCACGGTGTTGTCGATACACACGACGTGGTATTTTTTATTAGTGCCGCGGCTTTTTTTCTTTTCTTGACACATACGGTGCTCGAATCGCGCAAGTGGCGAGCGTAGGAAGGACGCTATTATGAAAATCGGTATTATGGGCATGCACTACGGACATATAAGCGGTATGTTTCACTCGGCAGTCAGCGCGCCAAATGGCGAAATCGTCGGTATTGTAGAATCCGATGACGTGCTTTGCGAAAAATATACTGCAGACCACAACATCACCCGCTTTGCCACACTCGACCTGATGCTCGAAAAAGCAGAGCCAGACCTGGTAATTGAGGGTCTCGAACATCACGAAAAAACGCATGTCATTGAAACGTGTGCCGCAGCTGGCGTCCACATGCTGCTCGACAAACCGCTCTGCCGAACGGCGGAAGAATTACAACGCATCAAAACTACTGTTAAAAACAACAATATCAAACTCTCCACCTTTTTCACCTCCCGCAGTTATGGCGCCTTTATCGCATTGAGACAGGCGATTCAAAACGGGGATTTGGGCGACCTCGTAAGCCTCATCACCACACATCCGCACAAACTCGGCGCAAATCCCCCTGCGCTCTACTTCGATGCGGACAAATATGTGGGTACATTCCACGATTTGGCAGGCCACGGCGTAGATCAGATTCGCTGGCTCACCGGCGCAGAATACACGGGTGTTCACGCGCTTGGCACACTGAAAAAACACATCAAAACGGGCCTCACATTCGATCACGTCCAGGCTTCATTTCAACTCGACAATGGCGCACTTGCCACAGCCACTGCCGATTGGCTCACGCCCAACGATGCGCGATCTTTCGGCGATACGCGATTCATTATTATGGGCACCGAAGGCTCGGCACACTTGCGCGCCTATGCCGACGACCATGTGCTCATTGTCTCCAACAAATCGGGCACTTACGAACCCAAACTCCCTCCCTCAAATCACGCATTTGTTAAAAATATGATCGATGCACTCTCGCACGACGAAGAAAACTTCATCTCAACAGACGATACCCTCGCCGTTGCCAATGCCTGCATTGCAGCCGAAGAATCGGCAAGGCAAGGTGGAAAATTTCTGCCGATCAGATAGCGATACACACAAAAAACAGTAGCAGGATATTACCTGCTACTGTCTGTTCAGCCCTCTGCCTTCACCTAAGCCCTGTCCTAATTATCATCATCCCGCTCGCTTAGCAGTTCCCCGCGCTGTAGCCGCTCCGCGTTCTCCGTGGACCACAGAATCCCCTTCATCACCTTCTGGGCAGTAATATACCGGGTCGCCGCCAGCAGGTGAATGCGCTTCTCCTTCGGATCGTCCGACAGGTCGTAGTGCCTGAACGCCACCTCCAGCACCTGGAACATGTGCAACTCCGCATCCTCGCGCAACATAATATGGGCCAAAGTATGCCTGAGCTTCGCGATATCGTATCCTTCCTCCAGGTATTGGCTTACCAGCACCTCAGCCTCGAAGACCTTCTGGAAATCCGCAAACTCCTGTAGCCGGTCCAACATCTCGTCCTCAGAGGCGAACATTTCGTCCAGCCGCTGTCCTTCCCTGGGCAAGCGGGCCGATGGCATGTTGAGCCAGCGCAAATAGGTCATAAACACAGCGCCGTGGAAAATGCCGCGCAAAAGCTCGGCGCTCGGCGCCAGATGAAAAGCGCAATAGAGGGCATGGGCGTAAGAGTAAATATTCGCCACATCGTGCCAGTCCCCCTCGTTCTTGAGGTGGAACCGCGCCGTGCGGACGGCCCCGGCATAGGTCATTGCCCGGCAGATATCCGTGGGCTTCACACCCTCGCGCAGTTTCTCTTCAATCTCGGCGACAATCGGCTCGAACTCCTCTCCCAGCAACGTCTGCGTAAAAGCAGAAATATCCAGCGGAGCCTCGTTCTCCTGATTTACTTCCCATATCTCGTCCAGACGGGTGAAAATATCTTCTAAGACCGGCACACTATCTTCCCACCGGGCGGTCTCCTCGTGTCGTACCCTGCCCACTAAATCTACCACAATTGGCCGCAAAATTTCATTCGCCCCTTCCCAACCTACATAATCTAAGCCCTCGAACATCTTATTCGCGAAATCGAGCGCGTGACCGTCCCCGGTAAAATAGAAATCCGTCGCCGTGGTAAAAACGACATCCGCAATCTCTTCTGGTGAATATCCCCGGTCGTACAGGGTCATCAGAATACGCTGTGCAGCGCTGCTGCTGCGCTGATCTACCAGCCGCCGGAACCAGCGTTTGAGGGTCGCCAGGTCTGGTTCGTCCGATGTTTTGGGCAAAGGGAAACCCTGACGCCGCGAACCTCCTGATGTGCGTCTGGAAATCTGCGTCAGCCCGTGGACCAAAAAAAGATTGAGATCCTTCTCGGCCACATCTTCCCACATATTTGCAGCCAGCGTCAAAATGGCCACCCCCGATGACCAACCCTCATTCGATTTATATGCCCCGTAAAAAAGTCCCTGCTGGATTATCTCCTGCGGCGTGGCGCCCGCAGCCCTTAGCGCGGTAATCGCCTTGGCAATCAAGAGCGAACTCCGATCTTTCAGACCCTGCTCGAGAATATACTTCCCCCGGTCAATCCGCCGGCGTCTGGCCGCCTCTTTTTCGCCCGGCGCAAGCCCTACGTACAGACACCCGTCGTCCCGTACTTCCACGGGAAAGCTCTTCAGATCGTTTCCAGCTCCGGAAGTTATGAAACAGCCGCCCGTCTTAAGGTCGAACTCCCAGTGGTGCCAGTGACAGATCAGGACCCCG
Organism: Candidatus Latescibacterota bacterium; assembly: GCA_022821275.1. Taxonomy (GTDB): domain Bacteria; phylum Latescibacterota; class UBA2968; order UBA2968; family UBA2968; genus VXRD01. Next base: position 236,683 of record JAJEDY010000083.1, read on the forward strand.
TCCCGCACGCTGCCCTCGGACATCGGATATCCCATATGCGGACATCGATTATCTACCGCATTGAAGCTCCCCTCGTAGCGAAAAACGGCGATGTGGGTGCCATCCACCGTAAACGGCTTCCCTTCGCCTTCTTTAAAATCATCGGCAGAGCACAATTTGTAATATACCAGATTGCCCGGATCCACCTCAGGAGAAACATCTAAGGTCATATCCCCGTCCATGAGTCGATCTTCGAAACTTTGAGTAGCGATAGCCATAACCATACCTCCTGAAAATAATGGCCTGAAGTAGAAAAAAATAATAGACTAAAACCGCATTTTACGATTCAATAAAAAATATACTACAATTGCAGTACGTGGTCAATGTGATGGTTCTGCGTCCATCCCTGCTTACACCCGCAGGGACATGCCTGCGGATACCTCCTGTCTTTCATCTTCTCATCCTAAAATCCCGCCCCATCATTCACCCAAAAAACAATTGACAGGTGTTCTCCACCACCTTATTATTTTTTCTCACCACGTCACGTAAGCCATTCTTTTTCTGGATGGTGAACACATGGACTTTTCATCTTATGAACTCGGTGGATTTTACGACGAACTCTTTGAATCTCCAAATGCGCCCCATCCCGGCGCGCAATTGCTCCTCGAAAAACTCGGCGAGCTCTCCAAAGACGAACTCCAAAAACGCCATCAAGCCGCTGAATTGGCCTTGATGAACATGGGTATCACGTTCAACGTGTACGGTCATGAAGCTGGCGTTGAAAAAATTTTTCCCTTCGACATCATTCCGCGTATCGTTTCTCATACCGATTGGACCTACATCGAAAATGGCCTCGTGCAGCGCATTCAGGCCCTCAACCTCTTTCTCTGCGACATCTACGCTGAGCAAAAAATCCTCAAAGACGGCATCATTCCCCGCTACGTCATCGATACGGCCAAAGAATTTCTAAAACCCTGCATCGGCCTTTCGCCGCCCAAAGATGTGTGGTGTCACATTTCCGGCATTGACCTCGTGCGCGATAGCGACGGCCAGTTTTACATTCTCGAAGACAATATGCGCTGTCCTTCGGGCGTGTCTTATGTGCTTGAAAATCGCGAGGTTCTCAAACGCATATTTCCGGAAGTATTTGAAGCTTCTCATGTGCGACACGTCGATGACTATCCCGCTCAATTGCTCAATACATTGCGTTCTCTATCTCCTTCCCATGTCACATCGCCAACGGTCGTTTTACTCACACCCGGCATCTACAACTCGGCCTATTTTGAGCATGCCTTTCTCGCTCAACAAATGGGTATCGAATTGGTCGAAGGACGAGACCTCGTCGTTGCCGATGGTTTTTTGGCGATGCGAACAACCCGTGGATTCCAGCGCATTGACGTTATTTATCGGCGCATTGATGCCGAATTCCTCGACCCAAAAGTTTTTCGCCCCGATTCCATGCTGGGCATCCCCGGCCTCATGGAGGTCTATAAAAACGGTCAAGTTGCCATCGCAAATGCGCCCGGCACAGGTGTTGCCGACGACAAGGTCGTATATGCTTATGTGCCGCAGATCATCAAATATTATCTCAACGAAGACATCCTGCTGCCCAATGTGCCCACCTATGTTTGTTGGGACGACAAGCAACGCCAGCATGTACTCGAAAACCTGGACAACCTCGTGGTCAAAGCCGCCAATGAGTCGGGCGGATACGGCATGCTCATTGGCGTGAATTCCACACGAGCCGAACGCGAAGACTTTGCCAACCGCATCACCCAAAACCCACGCAATTATATTGCACAGCCCACCATTTCACTCTCGCGAAGCCCTAGTCTGGTAGAAGACCACTTTGAAGGTAGGCACGTCGATTTGCGGCCCTATATCCTCTACAATGGCGAAGATACTTATGTCTTGCCCGGCGGGCTGACGCGCGTGGCCCTTAAAAAAGGATCTCTGGTGGTCAACTCTTCACAAGGTGGGGGAAGCAAAGACACCTGGGTATTATACGACAGTGACGATCCATTTGTCCCGTCCAGGTACCTTTCACAAACGCACTAACGCCGAGCCATATTATGTTAAGCCGCGCTGCAGAATCTATTTACTGGATGAGCCGTTATCTCGAACGCGCCGAAAATGTGGCCCGCTTCATCGAGGTCAATTGTCACTTGATGCTCGACTTACCCGTTGAAGCCAAAGGGCAGTGGGAACCGCTCGTGCTCACCACAGGCGATCAGGACCTGTTCTACGAAAACTACGCCACGGATAACCAGGCCAGCGTCATCGACTTCCTGACATTTAGTCCCGTAAATCCCAACTCTATTCTCTCCTGCTTGCAAAACGCCCGTGAAAATGCGCGCGCCATTCGAGAAATTATTTCAACGGAAATGTGGGAACAGATTAACAAATTCTACTTGCAGGTGCAAAACATCGACAAACTCCAGGCACAGGATGTACCCCATGCCTACTTTACAGATATCATCATGGCCAGTCATCTGTTCACAGGCATTCAGCGCAACACCATGTCTCACAATGAAGCATGGCAATTTGCTCGACTGGGTCAGGCCTTAGAGCGCGCCGATAAAACCTCGCGTATCCTCGATGTCAAATACTTCTTTTTATTGCCCGAAGTTGGGGATGCGAGCACGCCCTTTGACTATATCCAGTGGTCGGCATTGCTCAAATCTGCCAGTGCCCTCGAAATGTATCGCAAGCAATTTGGCCCTATCGAACCCCACAATGTGGTCGATTTCTTGCTCTTAAACCGCGAATTTCCCCGCGCTATTCGATACTGTCTTTCCAGAGCCAATCAATCGTTGCACACCATATCGGGTACGCCCGAAGGTTCTTTTCAAAACACGTCCGAACAAGTACTGGGTCGCCTGCTCGCCGAACTGGATTACACCAGTATAGATGAAATCATCACGCGGGGTCTGCACGAATACCTCGACGCATTTCAAACCCGGCTCAACCAGCTTGACAACGCTATTTTCGAGACCTTCTTTACAACTTCGCCTTCCTCCACGACCGCCAACGAATAGACGAATAGACGGAGCGGGGTATGAAGGCGAGTAAATCGAGCATGACTGGCCGCTTCTCAGGCCAGTTCATAGACGCCCCCCCAACCTCCCAAAGTCAGAGCGAACTCCCTTCGCTGATGAACTGCTGACGCAGTTGTACCCCGCTCCGTTGATTCGCGTTTTTATCGTAGGATTCAGTCTTGCCCAAAACCCTATCTAAAATTGCCGATATTATACCTGGCGGATACTCTCTTGAACCCGATTCTTACGACGAAATGTGGGACCAAAAAGATGGAGTACGCGCCCATTGGCATCCCTTTTTTTCTGCAATAGAACGCATGGGCAGCAAAGAACTGGCGCGCCGCCACCAGAAAGCGCAATTGCTGCTGCGTGAAAACCGCGTTACATACAACGTACACGGCGACCCCGATGGCTTGCACCACCCCTGGGAACTCGATCCCATCCCCCTGCTGCTTCAGGCTAATGACTGGACCCATATTGCGCGAGGGGTGTCTAAACGCGCCGAATTGCTCAACCTCGTGCTCAAAGACATCTACGGTCCCCAAACACTC